>DATKIV010000058.1:0-76887 GCA_035543935.1 Allosphingosinicella sp. | reverse complement strand
GATTGTGCGGGATCATGCTCCGGAAGCGGAATAATAGTCCTGGAGCGAGCGTACTTCAAGACCATGCTCCCGAAGCACCGCGATCGCGCGCGCCACGGCGACGCTGGAGGCGGCCGTCGTGAAATAGGGAATCTTGCCCATCAGGGCGGCGGCGCGGATCGAGGCCGAATCCTTGTGGCTCTGCCAGCCCTCGGTGGTGTTGAAGACGATGTGGACGCCGCCGTCCTTGATCCGGTCGACGATATGGGGACGGCCCTGGGCGACCTTGTTGACCCGCGCCACTTCGAGGCCGCGCCCCTGCAGATAATCGGCGGTGCCGCCGGTCGCGATCGCCTCGAAGCCCAGAGCGATGAGGGCGCGCACCGCCGGCTCGACGATCGGCTTGTCGCTGTCCTTGACCGAGACGAACAAGGTGCCCGAAATCGGCAGGTCGAGCCCCGCGCCCTGCTGTGCCTTGAGGAAGGCGGTAGGAAAATCGTTAGCGATTCCCATCACTTCCCCAGTGGACTTCATCTCCGGTGAGAGAACCGGGTCGATGCCCGGGAAGCGCGCGAACGGGAACACCGCCTCCTTGACCGCGACATAAGCGAGGTCGCGGCGGATCGGCGGCAGATCGGCCAGCTTCTCGCCGGCCATGACGCGGGCTGCGATCTTGGCCACCGGCACGCCGATCGCCTTAGCCACGAAGGGCACGGTGCGGCTGGCGCGCGGATTGACCTCGATCAGATAGACGACGTCGTCCTTGACCGCGAACTGGACGTTCATCAGCCCGACCACGCCGAGCGCCTTGGCCAGCACCCGCGCCTGCCGCTCGATCTCGGCGACGATCGCTGGGCTCAGGCTATAGGGCGGCAGCGAGCAGGCGCTGTCGCCCGAATGGACGCCGGCTTCCTCGATATGCTGCATGACGCCGGCGATGACGACGCCGGAATCCCCTGGGGTGCCGTCGCAGATCGCATCGACGTCGACCTCGATCGCGTCGCGCAGATATTGGTCGATGAGCACGGGGCTGTCGCCGGACACCTGCACCGCGGTGTGAATGTAATCGTCGAGCTGGGCCGGCCCGTCGACGATCTCCATCGCCCGCCCGCCGAGCACGTAGGAGGGCCGGGTCAGCACGGGATAACCGATCCTCTCGGCGACCGCGATCGCCTCGTCGCGGCTGCGGGCGATGCCGTTGAGTGGCTGCCTCAGGTCCAGCCGGTCGACCAGATCGGCGAAGCGCTCGCGGTCCTCGGCGAGGTCGATCGCGTCGGGCGAGGTGCCGAGAATGGGGATGCCCTCGTCCGCGAGCGCCTGAGCGAGCTTCAGCGGCGTCTGCCCGCCGAACTGGACGATGACGCCATGGAGCGTCCCGTTCGAGCCCTCGACGTGGAGGATCTCGAGCACGTCCTCGACGGTCAGCGGCTCGAAATAGAGGCGGTCGGAGGTATCGTAATCGGTCGACACCGTCTCGGGATTGCAATTGACCATGATCGTCTCGTAGCCGGCCTCCTTGAGCGCGTAGGCGGCGTGGACGCAGCAATAATCGAACTCGATCCCCTGCCCGATCCGGTTCGGCCCGCCCCCCAGGATGACCACCTTCCTGCGGTCCGACGGCTGGCTCTCGTCCTCCGGGGCGCCGAAGCTCGGCGTCTCGTAGGTCGAGTACATATAGGGCGTCTTCGCCTCGAACTCGGCGGCGCAGGTGTCGATGCGTTTGAAGACGGGGCGGACGCCGAGCTTGTGGCGCAGGCGGCGCACCTCGTCCTCGGTGGTGGCGCCGATCATCGCCTTGACGGCGTCGTGGAGCAGGCCGTGCGAGCGAGTCCGCGTCTTGACGCCGCCGCCGGCGACATTGGCCGATTTGAGGTTGAGCTCGGCCAGCCGCCGGTCGGAGAAGCCCATCGCCTTCAGCCGCCTGAGCCCCACCGCGTCGCCGGGCAGGCCCTCGCGGCAGACCCGCTCCTCCTCCTCGACGATCTCCCTGATCCGCTCCAGGAACCAGGGATCGTATCGGGTGACCGCGTGGACCTCCGCGACGCTCAGCCCCTCGCGCATGGCTTGGGCGGCGACGAGCAGGCGGTCGGGGCCGGGCACGGCGAGCGCGGCCTCGATCTCCTCGCGGGAGGCGCCGTAGAGCGCGCGGACGCCGTCGAGGCCGATGAGCCCGGTCTCGAGGCCGCGCAGCGCTTTTTGCAGGCTCTCGTGGAAGCTGCGGCCGATCGCCATCACCTCGCCGACCGACTTCATCGCGGTCGACAGGATCGCGTCGCTCTCCTTGAACTTCTCGAAGGCGAAGCGCGGGATCTTGGTGACGACATAATCGATCGTCGGCTCGAAGCTGGCAGGCGTCACGCCGGTAATGTCGTTCTGGATCTCGTCGAGCGTGTAGCCGACCGCGAGCTTGGCCGCGACCTTGGCGATCGGGAAGCCGGTCGCCTTCGACGCCAGCGCCGAGGAGCGGCTGACGCGCGGGTTCATCTCGATGACGACGAGGCGGCCGTCCTTCGGATTCACCGCGAACTGAACGTTGGAACCGCCTGTTTCAACGCCGATTTCGCGCAAGACAGCGATGCTGGCATTGCGCATGATCTGATATTCCTTGTCGGTCAGGGTCAGCGCCGGCGCGACCGTGATCGAATCGCCGGTGTGGATCCCCATCGGGTCGACATTCTCGATCGAGCAGATGATGATCGCATTGTCCGCGCGGTCGCGGACCACCTCCATTTCATACTCCTTCCAGCCGAGCACCGATTCCTCGATCAGCACCTCGGTGGTCGGCGAGGCTTCGAGGCCGCCGCGGACGATGTGGACGAACTCGTCGCGATTGTAAGCGATGCCGCCGCCGGTCCCGCCCAAGGTGAAGCTCGGCCGGATGATTGCCGGCAGACCGATCTCGTCCAATGCCGCCATGGCGTCATCGATCGAATGGGCGATCGCCGAGCGCGGGCTCTCGAGGCCGATCCGGTCCATCGCCTGGCGGAATTTCAGCCGGTCCTCGGCCATCTCGATCGCCTCGGCGTCGGCGCCGATCATCCGCACGCCATATTTCGCGAGCGTGCCGTCCTTGAAGAGCGCCAACGCGGTGTTGAGCGCGGTCTGCCCGCCCATCGTCGGCAGCACCGCGTCCGGACGCTCCTTCGCGATGATCGCGGCGACATATTCGGGCGTGATCGGCTCGACATAAGTGGCGTCGGCGAGGTCCGGATCGGTCATGATCGTCGCCGGATTGGAGTTGACCAGGACGATCCGATAGCCCTCCTCCCTGAGCGCCTTGGCCGCCTGCGTCCCCGAATAATCGAACTCCGCCGCCTGGCCGATGACGATCGGCCCGGCGCCGATGATGAGGATCGAGGAGATGTCGGTGCGTTTGGGCATCAGATAAAAAGCGCTATGATCGAGACAAAGAGGGACGCGATTCCGGCAACCGAATTTCCCCGATTAATGATCTCCCAGATCAGATCGACAGGCGGATCGGGAGATCCTGCGAGTCCCTTTGCTGCGAGAATGTAGGCACGAACTTGGGCCTTTTGACTATTGCCGAGTGGCATGGAATCGAGCGTGCCCTCAGCGTTTTCGAGCGAATCGAGGAGCTGGTTCCGCTTTTCCTCCGTCAAGACGAAGGTTGTAGGCAACCCGGTCCATTTGGAGCTGTCGATATCTCCCGACGCACGCTCCGGTGATTCGTTCTCCTCGCCCGGAATTCTAACGAGGACAATCCCCGCATCCAGCAAACGCTCGGCTTCCTTAACCCCATTCGCTGTCAGTTGGACGTACTGCTCGAGTTCACCGCCATGGTGCATGCGGCCTTTGGCGAAGCCGGACTCGGTAAAACTCGTGAGAGCGCGTCTGATCCAGTTTGGCCGCGGGTCGAGAGGGTGTTTTTCAAGTACTTCGTTAACCCGAACAATGTCCTTGGAGAGCTCCTCAGAAACTACATAGCTAGCGACGAGAAACATTGTCTCGAACTTGGTGTAGGTGCTCAATTTGAAAGTCCTTCAACGAACTTCCCGAACAGGTACGTGCTGTCCTGCGGCCCGGGGCTCGCCTCCGGATGATATTGCACGCTGAACGCCGGCCGGTCGGTCAGCTCCAGCCCGCACAGGCTACCGTCGAACAGCGAGATATGGGTCGGCCGCGCATTGGCCGGCAGGCTTTCCGCCTCGACCGCGAAGCCGTGGTTCATGCTGGTGATCTCGACGCGGCCGTCGGCGAGGCGCTTGACCGGGTGGTTGGCGCCGCGGTGGCCCTGGTGCATCTTCACGGTGCGGCCGCCGACAGCGAGACCGAGCAATTGGTGGCCGAGGCAGATGCCGAAGAGCGGCTTGCCGGTTTCGAGCATGCTCTGGATCACGGGCACGGCATATTCTCCCGTCGCGGCCGGATCGCCGGGGCCGTTGGAGAGGAAGAAGCCGTCGGGCTTGTGCGCCATCACCTCCTCGAAGGTGGCGGTGGCGGGCAGCACGGTGACTCGGGCGCCGGCGTCGGCGAGGTTGCGGAAGATGTTGCGCTTGGAGCCGTAGTCGATGGCGACGACATGGGGACGGGTGTCCTGCTCCTCATCCGTGCCAGCGCCCTTCGACTTCGCGCTCCGCGCTCCGCTCAGGACGAACGGGCTTTGTTCACCCGCTCCGGATGAAAGCCGATGGCCATCCCCAATCTCGTTCGTCCCGAGCGAAGTCGAGGGGCGCTCCTCATACCCACGCCCGAGACGCCAAAGGCCCCCACTCCACCGGTACATCTGCCGGCAGGAAACCTCCTTCGCCAGATCCATCCCCTCGAGCCCGGGCCACGCCCGCGCCTTGGCGAGCAAAGCCGCGACGTCGAACCGTCCGTCCTCGCGATAGGCGACGACGCCGTTCGGCGCGCCCTCGGTGCGGATCTTCCGGGTCAGCGCCCGCGTATCCACGCCCGAAAGCCCGATCCGCCCGTTCGCGCGCATCCACTCGGCGAAGCCCGAAGCGGCGCGGAAGTTGCTCGGCGCGGTCACGTCCTGGCGGACCACGCAGCCGAGCGCGAAGGGATTGTCGGCTTCGAGGTCTTCATAATTGGCGCCGACATTGCCGATATGGGGGAAGGTGAAGGTGACGATCTGGGCCGCGTAGCTGGGATCGGTCATGATCTCCTGATAGCCGGTCATCGCGGTGTTGAAGCAGATCTCGCCGACCGCCTCCCCTTCCGCGCCGAAGCCCCTGCCCCAGATCACGCTCCCGTCCGCCAGCACCAATGCGCCCGTGGCGCCTTCGGGCGCGGGCTTGGGGCTGGCGTCGGCCATCGTGGCGGGCACTCCGTTCCAGGGCTTGGCGATGTCGCTAAGGCTCGTCCGCTAGAGAGGCCGTCCGGCACCGTCAATCTATTAAAAGCCCAAGCGCCCGGCTATGCTGATGGTTTCCCGAAAAGGCCTTCGAAAGAGCTCCATGATTCGCGACGACATCAAATCCGCGCTGGTCGGCGCCATGAAGGCCGGCGACACCGCGCGCCGCGACGCGATCCGCCTGATCCAGGCGGCGCTCAAGAATCGCGACATCGAGCTGCGCGGATCGGAGAAGCCGCCCGAGGACGATGTGCTGGTCACCGAGGTGCTGCAGAAGATGGTCAAGCAGCGCCGCGAATCGATCGACATGTACGAGAAAGGCGGCCGCGAGGAGCTTGCCGAAGCCGAGGCGGCCGAGGTCGCGGTGATCGAAACCTTCCTCCCGCGCCAGCTGGACGAGGCCGAGCTGGCCGCCGCTCTCGACGCGATCGTCGCCGAAACCGGCGCGGCGAGCGTCAAGGACATGGGCCGGGTGATGGCGCTGCTCAGGGAACGCCACGCCGGCGAGGTCGATATGGGCAAGGCCAGCGCGGCGGTGAAGGCGCGGCTTTCGGCATGAGGAAGGCCAAAGACTTCGTTCGTCCCGAGCGAAGTCGAGGGGCGCTGGCAGGGCGCTGATGCAGTTCTGGGTCTATATCCTCCGCTGCCGGGACGGCTCTTATTATACCGGCCATACGGACGATTTGGAAAAGCGAATGGCGGAGCACGAGCAGGGCCTGGCAGCGGACTGGACGCGTAGGCGCCGACCGGTGGAGCTCGTTTGGTGCGAGGATGCTCCCACGCGCTATGAAGCTTTGGCCTTTGAGCGGCGGGTGAAGAACTTGTCGCGGGCAAAGAAGGAAGCGCTGATCGCGGGCGACTGGAAGAAATTGGGTCACTTTGCGCGGCCGCCTCACGAGCGCCCCTCGACTTCGCTCGGGACGAACGAGGTTGGGGGTCTCGCGACAAGTGGACAGAATAGCCCTGCCCAGGACTCGTTCGTCCCGAGCGCAGTCGAGGGGCGCCCCGCTCCCGCCGGAGACCCGCGATGAGCCTTTCTCCCCAATTCCTCGACGAGCTTCGCGCGCGCACCACGCTCTCCACGCTCATCGCCCGGACCACCAAGCTCCAGCGCGCCGGGCGGGAGTTCAAGGCGTGCTGCCCGTTTCACAAGGAGAAGACGCCTAGCTTCTACGTCAACGACGAGAAGGGCTTCTATCATTGCTTCGGCTGCCAGGCCCATGGCGACGCGATACGCTGGCTGACCGATCAGCAGGGCCTGGCCTTCATGGATGCGGTCAAGGATCTGGCCGACGCGGCGGGGATGCAGGTCCCGGCGGCCGATCCGCGCGCGCAGGAGCGGGCCGAGCGCGCGGTGGGCCTCTACGCGGTGATGGAGGCGGCGTCCGCCTGGTTCGTCGAGCAGCTGGACGGCATCGAGGGCGGCGCCGCGCGGGACTATCTCAAGGAGCGCGGCATCAGCGAGGCGACTCGGCGCAAGTTCGGCTTCGGCCTCGCCCCCGATTCGCGCGGCAGGCTCAAGGCGGCGCTGAAGCAGTTCGGCAACGACAGCCTGGTCGAAACCGGCCTCCTGATCGCGCCTGAGGACGAGGGCCGCGAACCCTATGACCGCTTCCGCGGCCGGCTGATGTTCCCGATACGCGACGCGCGCGGACGCTGCATCGCGTTCAGCGGGCGCATATTGGGCGAAGGCGAGCCCAAATATCTCAACTCCCCCGACACGCCCCTGTTCGACAAGGGACGTACCCTGTTCAATCTCGACAAAGCCGGCCCGGCGAGCCGGGCGACGCGGCGCGTGATCGTCGTCGAGGGTCAGATGGACGTGGTCGCGCTCGACGGGGCCGGCTTCGCCGAGACGGTGGCGCCGCTCGGCACGGCGCTGACCGAGGGCCAGCTCGGCCTGCTCTGGAAGCTTTCGCCCGCCCCCTTGCTCTGTTTCGACGGCGACGCGGCGGGGCAGAAGGCGGCGGTGCGGGCGGCATTGCGGGCGCTGCCGCATGTCGGGCCGGGGCGCTCGCTCGGCTTCGTCACCTTGCCGCCCGGGCAGGATCCCGACGATCTCGTCCGCGCCGGCGGCCGGGCGGCGCTGGAGGCCCTGTTCGAAACGCCCGAGAGCCTGGTCGAGAAATTGTGGCGGCACGAGCTCTGCGCCGAGCCGCTTGACACGCCCGAGCAGAAGGCCGGCCTCAGGCGGCGCCTCGCCGACCATGCCGCTTCGATCCAGGATGGCGACGTCCGCGAGCAATATCGCTTCGAGCTGCTCAAAAGGTTCAACGAATTGACCCTGCCGCAGCGGCAATGGACGCCGCGCCCGCCGTTCCGGCCCGGCGGCCGCTTCACGCCACCGCCACGCCCGGCCTCGTCCGAGGCGCGGGCGATGGGGCGCACCGGCCTCAGCCAGCAATTGGGCCGCGCCGTGCTGCTCGGCCTGGCCCGCTATCCGGCGCTGATCGGCGAGCATGCCGAGGCGATCGCAGGCCTGCCGCTGGTGGAGGGCGACGCCGCTCGCCTCCGCGATCTGATGCTCGAATCGGCGATGGTAAACGCCGCGCTTGATCCCGAGGCGCTCAATACCATATTGGCCGACAGTGGCGGGGTGTCTCTCATCGGGAGTCTCGGCCGGAAACGTGGACTTGGATTTTCCTTCACGCGACGTGACGCCGATCCGGAACGCGCCTGCCGCGATCTGGTGCTTGCGATAGAGACGCTGGCGGCGCGACCGGGATTGGACGCGGCGCTGGAGGCGGCGACGATGCGTTTGAAGGATGTGGGGGACGAAGCGGCGTTCCAGGAGCAGCAGCGGCTCCGGGCGGCGCGGGACGAGGCTGACCGGCAGCTTGCGACATTGTTCGAAGCGGGCGGGGACTAAAGCCCTCGAACGGGATAAGGTAGGTTAATGGCGAAGACCAATACGGCGGAAACCGAAGAGAAAAACGAGACCGGCGACGCGCCGCTCATCGACCTCAACGAAGCCTCCCTGAAAAAGCTGATCAGCCGCGCCAAGAAGCGCGGCTACATCACCTATGACGAATTGAACGACGCGCTGCCGCAGGACCAGATGTCCTCGGAGCAGATCGAGGACGTGATGTCGGCCCTTTCCGAAATGGGGGTCAACATCGTCGAGAATGAGGAAGCGGACGAGGACGAGCAGCCGGAGGCGGATACGGGCGGGCTCGACGAGCCCGACGGCGCCGGCGAGACCTATGTCCTCGAGAAGAAGAAGGAGACGGTCGACCGCACCGACGATCCGGTGCGCATGTATCTGCGCGAGATGGGCGCCGTGGAGCTTCTGTCGCGTGAAGGCGAGATCGCCATCGCCAAGCGCATCGAGGCCGGCCGCGACACGATGATCTGGGGCCTGTGCGAAAGCCCGATCACCTTCAACGCGATCATCGAATGGTCGAACGCGCTCAACAACGGCCACATGCAATTGCGCGAGATCCTCGATCTCGAGGCGATGCTGTCCAAGGGCCCCACGCCTGAGCAGGTCGAGGGCGCCGAGGCCGACGAGAATGCCGACATCTCCGAATCGACCGCCGGCCCCTCTTTCAAGGAGGAAGAGGAGCCCGAGGAGGTCGTCGCCGAGGAGGAGGACGAGGAAGAGTCCATGGTCGAGCGGCGCACGCCGCGCCCGGTCGAGGAGGAGGATGAGGACAACACGCTCAGCCTCGCCCAGATGGAAGAGACCCTGAAGCCCGCGGCGCTCGAGAAATTCTCCGCGATCACCGATCTCTACAAGAAGTTCGCCAAGCTCCAGAACATTCGCATGGGCTCGATGTCGGGCGGTCAGGAGTTCGCGGCCAACGACGAGAAGAAATATCAGAAGCTGCGCGAGCAGCTGACCGCCGAGGTCGAGAGCGTCCAGTTCCACGGCGCCAAGATCGAATATCTCGTCGACCAGCTCTACAGCTACAACCGCCGCCTGACGACATTGGGCGGCCAGATGCTGCGCCTCGCCGAGCGCCACAAGGTGCCGCGCCGCGCCTTCCTCGAAGCCTATATGGGCCACGAGCTCGACGAGGGCTGGGCCGAGCGCGTCTGCGGCGTCGACAAGAAATGGACCGCCTTCTGCGAGAACGAATCGGGCGCGATCGAGCGCATCCGCACCGAGATCGCCGAGATCAGCCAGGCGACCGGCATGAGCCTGAACGAGTTCCGCCGGATCGTGAACCAGGTCCAGAAAGGCGAGCGCGAGGCCCGCATCGCCAAGAAGGAGATGGTCGAGGCGAACCTGCGCCTGGTCATCTCCATCGCCAAGAAATATACGAACCGCGGCCTGCAATTCCTTGATCTCATTCAGGAAGGCAATATCGGCCTGATGAAGGCGGTCGACAAATTCGAATATCGCCGCGGCTATAAATTCTCGACCTACGCGACCTGGTGGATCCGCCAGGCGATCACCCGGAGCATCGCCGACCAGGCGCGCACCATCCGCATCCCGGTCCACATGATCGAGACGATCAACAAGCTCGTCCGCACCAGCCGCCAGATCCTCCACGAAATCGGCCGCGAGCCGACCCCGGAGGAGCTCGCCGAGCGCCTCTCCATGCCGCTCGAAAAAGTCCGCAAGGTGATGAAGATCGCCAAGGAGCCAATCTCCTTGGAAACGCCGATCGGCGACGAGGAGGATTCGCACCTCGGCGATTTCATCGAGGACAAGAATGCGGTGATCCCCGTGGACGCCGCGATCCAGTCCAACCTCAAGGAAACGGTCACCCGGGTGCTGGCGAGCCTGACCCCGCGCGAGGAGCGCGTGCTCCGCATGCGCTTCGGCATCGGCATGAACACCGATCACACGCTCGAGGAGGTCGGCCAGCAATTCTCGGTGACGCGCGAGCGCATCCGGCAGATCGAGGCCAAGGCGCTGCGCAAGCTGAAGCATCCGTCACGGTCGCGGAAGATGCGGAGCTTTTTGGATCAGTAGCTTACGCCGGAGATGCCGTGCGAGGCGTCGGTATCGGCAACTCTCAGGATGAGGCGAACAAGGAGTACGCCACCACCGATCCGAGCGAGGGTGAATGATGGCTCGTATCCCAATGAAAGGCGATCCACCGTCGCTGCAGCAAATTGTCGAAAAATACGGCGGCCCTGCCGATTACATGGCAGCGGGCTATTTCGACGCGCTCGCGCGTGCTGATGAGCACGAATCGACGGGAGAGGTAGACGAGGCACTCGCCTATCGTCAGATTGCGGAGCGGTCCCGGAAGGACTTAGCAAAGTACGGATACGTACCTGGAATGCTCGATGGGATTGCGAAAGCGGTGCGGCCGAAGTGACCGAAACGTCCCATCAGTCAGGAGCAAAAGGGGACAGTCACTGTGACTGTCCCCTTTTTTGCGGTAAGTGTTGGTCAACGCCCCGTCCGGCACGCCTAAGGGGATTGGATGCCAGGTTGGTGTCAGGCACGTAACTGACACCACCGGGAACCGGCAATTTTGGTTCACGAAGCCGCAAAGGACGCGAAGGAAGCGTGGAAGGCGCTGCGCGGACAGGTACGTCCCTGCCCCCCGACGCTTAGGAATCTTTAAAAGCGGGCCGTGCTACGCCCCGGGCTTTGGGGAGGCATGCATGCGCTTCTGGAATGCCGTGAAGGCGGCGATGAGCGGCGTCGAGGACGATGGCAGCTACGAATCCCCGGGCGGGCCGGAAGACTGCGCGCGCCTTCGGCGCGAGGCGTTCACGGTCGGCGCCGACAGCCTGGGATTGCCTCCGGACTGGGGCGGCAAGCCCTATGGCGTGATCATGGAGACGGGAGCGGAACGCGGCATCCTCACCCTCGCCGCGTTCGTCACCGGCGACGGCAGCCTCTACGTCAGCACGGGCGGAGGCGTGATCGGACGGGCATCGCACGTTCATGTCGTCGCCCAGGCGAAAGCGCTGGTGGCGCGGGCAGCGGACCATGTCGACGCGTTCGAGGACGCCGCCGGCTTCCCCTCCCCGCCGGTGGGGCAAACCCGCTTCTATTTGTTGACCTCCGACGGCATCGTCACGGCCACGGAACAGACTCAAATGCTGGCCGCCGGCCAAAGCCCGCTGTCGCCATTGTTCGGCACGGGCCAGGAGCTGCTTTCGGAGTTCTTTCAGCTGACGGCCTAGCCTTCGGGCGACCTGGCGCTTCAGGCTCCGCGCCAGTAAGCTACGGGGTCGATCCCGAGACATCACCCCAACCGCCCTTCGCTAGAGCCTCCTGGTCCGTGGATCCGCACTCTCCTTCCCGAGCATCAGCTCGGTGAGCGCCCAGACCATGGCGTCGGCGCGGTCGGGCGAGGCGCCGGGACCCTCGCAGTCCCCGCCCGGGGCCATGCCGAGCAGCTCGCTTCGAGCGGGGGAAATGCCCGTGCAGCACCACCTTGCCCGCCTCGAACCTGCCAGAACCCCATTTGCCATTGCCGAGCCTCCGCGGGGCTGCCAGATTGTGCCGATGGAGGGTGGGATGTCGTCGAAGGAAGCTAAGCATTCGGGCTGGCTGCGGAAGCTGACCCGCGGAGTCGCCCCGTTTGCGCTCATGATGACCGCGGGCGGCGCCGTCCCTTGCCCGGCGCAGGACGCCCCCGCTGCCGCCGCCCCGGCGGAGGTCGACCCGGACCGCCTCGCGCTCGCCAGTCAGGTCATCGACCTGTCCTTTCCCCCGGAGGGGCGGCAGGCGATGCTGATGAGGGCGGCCGACACGATGACGAACCAGATTCGTACCGCCGTGGCCGAAGCGACCGGCGGCAATAGCGATGCGGGCGCGGAGCGGATTCTCCAGCGATTTCTCGGCCGGATGCGCGCTCTGACGGACCGCGCGATCGCCGAACATTCCCCCGCGCTCTTCGCCGCAATGGCCCGCGCTTATGCCCGGACCTTCACCCGCGACGAGCTGGTGCAGATCAGAGCCTTCGTTTCGACGCCGGCAGGGCGGAAATATCTCGAGAAATCCATGGATATGATCGCCGATCCGGACGTCGCGCGAGCCAACACCGCCTATATGTCGAGCGTGTTCTCAGCGATTCAGCCGATGCAGGTCGAACTGCGCCGGGAGCTGCAGGAATATCTGCGCAGCCGGCCCCGCCAGCCTGTTGGGGCCCCCACGAGCTGAGGCCCGTCACGGGACTGAATCCCGTGACATCGGACGGGTTCGCTCCCCCGGGATCCAGTCCGGGGTCGCGCCCCGCCGGCCGGGCGTTTGGCGTCCCTCGCTACGGCGCTCGCGCGCTCCTGTGGAACAGAGCGGCGGAGATGAGCCAGAGCACCGCGAAGCCGGCGCTCAGCACGAGGACGCCGAGCGGGCCCTTGGGATCGTCGCGCAACGTGGAGGGGGCGGTGGCGATGGCGACGGCGACCAGCGCCTGGACGGCCGCCACCGCCAGCATCGCGCGCGCCATGCCGTCGGCCCGCCAGCGCGCGGTGAAGGCGCACGCGCCGGCGGTCGCGACCACGAGGAAGAAGGCCATGTTGACCGGATTGTCCTCGCTGCCGACGATGCCCACCGCCAGGTTCATCCAGACCTGAAGCGCGGCGGCGAAGAGCGCGACGGCGGCGCCAAGGCGATAGGCGGTGTTTCCGGGGCGGGTCGCCATGGTGAGGGCTCCAGTTGGCATTGAGGCCTTATCCTAAAGGAATGCGCGGGCGAGCGCATGAGCGCGTTGTGAGGCTTTGATGCAGAAGCGGAGGAGAACGCCCGCTGCTTGAGAAGATGCGCGGGTCGTCAGGTGGAAATCTGCCTCACACGAAGACGCAAAGGCGCGAAGAGGCCACGCCCCTCCCCTCGTCATGCCGGACTTGACCCGGCATCCACCTTCTCCTCCTCAATGCCAAAAGGAGATGGACCCCGGATCAAGTCCGGGGTGACGGATTGGGAGTCGCGTCCTACAGCCTCCGGATCCGCGGCACCCTCACCTCCCTCCCCAGCATCAGCTCGGTCAGCGCCCAGACCATCGCATCCGCGCGATCCGGGCTCACCCCCGGGCCTTCATAATCCCCGCCCGCGACCATGCCGAGCAGCTCCGCCTCCAGCTTGGGGAACTCCCCGCGCCACCTTCCCGGCCTCGAAGAGCATCGCGTCGGGCTCGGCGCGTTCGGATTTGCCGCAGGTAGCAGTGACGAGCTTGACGTTGAGGTCGGGCTCGGCGGTGTGGAGGACGGCGCGGACCATGGCGCCGCCCTGGTTCTTCTCCGCCACCACTTTTGACGGGGACACTTTTATACAAGTGTCCCCAGAGCCGCGCCGCCTCCGCCACGGCGCGGGACCAGCCTTCGGGGAGCGGGCGGTGACGCTGTGGTCGGCGAGGACGTGGGCGCGGCCCTCCTCGTCCTTCGCACAGGCGATTATGCCGCAGGTGCCGTCGCCGGCGGGCGGATCGGCGCCGACGATGATGCGGGTGAACTGGGGGTCGCTTTCAGCGCCGCCGTTGCGTGAATGGGGACAGTCACTTTTCGCGCCGCCGTGCGTCCCGTCCTCACTCCGCGCGGGAAAGTGACTGTCCCCTGCGTGAGACTGTCCCCTCGGCATTTCTCCAGCAGCTCCACCGTCCACAAGCCCCCCGCCGCGGAACCTGAGCGTGCCGAGGCTCGGCCGCCATTCCCGGAGCCACGGCCCGGCCACCTCGAGCAGGCCGCTGCGCCCCCTCGACCATCACGCGGCGCGCCTCGGCGAAGGTCGCGCCGACGAGGGCGATGCGGGGACATGTACTTGTACGTGTCCCCATTAGGGAGGCCGGATGGGGACAGCCAGATAGGCTGTCCCAGTCGGTCCAGCGCTTGCCGCCGCCGCGGATGATTTGCGGGCCGTCCTTGCCGCCAGCGCGCACGTTCGTTCCCGTCGGCCCGCTGCCGACTCGCTTCTTCGCCGTCCCGATTTGCCTCCGCGTTCCTTATATGTTCCCATATTTCGGTTCGGCCTCTCTTGCTTGACAGCCGGCGACCGCGCCCGCTTTGTCGCGCGGTGGGAATGTTCGGATGGCTCGGGGGATTGTGGCGCTTCATGGTCGGCTTCGGCGCCGCGGCGCCCTGGCTGTTCCTCGGCTTCCTGCTCTTCGTCATCGGCCTCGTCCTGGTGCTGCTCGGCTTCGATTTGGGCGACGTCGACCGCTGGGTCGACGCGCAGGGGGGCTGGCTCGAGGCCTTGGGGTCGGCCTTGGTGCGGCTGGTGTCCGGGCTCGTCATCCTGCTCTGCCTGCTCACCATCGGCCTCGC
Organism: Allosphingosinicella sp.; assembly: GCA_035543935.1. Classification (GTDB taxonomy): domain Bacteria; phylum Pseudomonadota; class Alphaproteobacteria; order Sphingomonadales; family Sphingomonadaceae; genus Allosphingosinicella. The sequence goes on along the minus strand of DATKIV010000058.1, from coordinate 62,417 downwards.
GGTCTTCGGCCGCCGCACATCCGAGCGGCCGGGCCCGGGCTGCGCGATGCTGGCGGTCGTGGTCGCCTATTTCGCCTGGTTCGGCCTGATCGGCGGCTGAACGGCCGGGCCTTTCCCGCCCCCGTCGTAAACCTCCTCTTTACGCCGCCGGTGTAAGCCGGGGCTCAAGGCAGGCCGCATGGCGCGCGCCGGAGGGTCTTCGATGGCTTCACTCTCGGTCGAATCGGTTGGCGGCGTCCGGACGGGCGCCTTGCTCGCGGCGTGCGTCGCCGATCATGGCAGCGCCACCCATCCTTATTATTCGAGCCCGGCGCTGCGCAACGGCGCCAACCTCGCCGACGCCGTCCATTTCCTGTGCGCGCTGCACGGCCGCCATCCCGGCATCGTCGATCTCGCCGCCACCCGCATCGTCGATCCCGCCGGCCGCGCCTGGCTGGCGTCGGCAGCCGAGGCGGCGGCGGCCGAGCGCGCCTTGCTGACCCGGCTCGCGGTCGCCGCCGGGCCGATCCCCTCGACGCCCGGCGGCGGCGGCAGCGAGGCCGCGATCCAGGCCCAGCGCGCCGCGCTCGCCACATTGGCGCTGTCAGACCGCAAGGGCTGCGCTCTGGGCGCCGCTCTGGCCTTCGCCGCCGACTGGATAGCCCTGCGCAGCGTCATCGAAGCCGCGGCCAAGCGCCTCGGCGTCGAGCCGGCGCCGAGCAGCCTCGGCGGGGAGGCGCGCCTGCGCGCCGTCGCCGACGAGGCGGTCACGGTCGAGCGCGCCCTCCTGTTCGGCGCCCAGCAGCTCGCGCTCCAGCACCGCGCGCTCTGGGACCTGCTCGAAGCCCGCCAGCAGGCGCGCCGGGATTATTGAGCGAAGCCGCGCCGGCATGGTGCCTTCGCGCCAAGCCCGGAATCGGCGCCCGCCGGCCGACGGGGCGTCCTGAGCCCGCCGAAGCGCCGAACCCGCCCTTGCCACGGTGCCTGACACGGCATCCGCGCGCCAGCCTGAGCGCCTCGGCTCAGGCCGCCATCAGCTGCCCGATGCGCTCCATCTCGCGTGAGAACTCGAAGCACAATTGCGCCGCCTCTTCCTCGGGAAGCCAGCGCGACATTTGCGGGAAGACTACCTTGTTGTAGCGATAGGTGCGCTCGTCCCACAGCGCTTCGGCGGTCACCCGGCGCGCTCCGTCGAGGATCGAGTGCAGATCCTCTCGGATCTCGTCGAGATTGGGCTCATAGGCTCCGCTCGCCGGCTTGTCGCCGAGGTCGAAGCCGAGCTGGGTTTCATTCTCGTCGGGATTGTCGCTCATGTGGCTTCGTCGTCAGAGGGGAATATTGCCGTTCACCCTATTCCTACCCGCCGGGCGCGCAACCGCCCGGGCTTCGATTTCTGTGGGCAAGTTGTGGAGCGATGGCTTTTTTCGATTCGACGGGGCAGGAGGGCGCCATGACGCCCGACCGTTTCAAGCCGCTCCTCGACCGCGATTTCCTCAAAGCCGAGCTGCACTACGAATATCAGGATTATTGCGCGGGCGGCGAGGACGAGGCGCTGCGCGGTCGGCTCGCGAACTGGAGCAGGCGCGAGCTCAGGCGCGAGACTCAGGCGGAAGGCTCGTTCGTCCAGCGCTTCTTCGTCGAAACCTGGGGATATCGTGACGATGGCACCGGCGCGGAGCGTTATCAGCTTCATCCGAAATTCCCCATCGCCGGCGCCGGGGCGGGCGGCAATACGGGTGAGGCCGATCTTGCCATCGGCCAGTTCGGTGCGGGGCTCGCTAAGACGCCGCAGGTTATTTGCGAATTCAAGGACGTCAAAAGCGACCTGGACAAGCCGCAGAACCGCAAGGGCAATACCCGCTCGCCCGTCTATCAGGCGCGCGATTATCTGTGGAACGCGCGGCGCGGCATGGTGGGCAACGAACCGGTCCAGCCCCGCTTCGCCATCGTTACCGACATGGACGAATTCCGGCTTTATTGGTGGGAGGGTTTCCCCGATCGCTACCTGCGTTTCGCCCTCGCCAAGGCGGATCTTTTCAATACGTTCACGTTGCTCGACGAGGGCGAAGAGGCTCAGTTCGATCGCTTCGTCTTCTGGCGGCTGTTTCGTCCAGACATGTTGCTCAGCGAGGCCGGCCGCACTCAACTCGAACGGCTGATCCACAAGCAGGGCAAGGCGGCGCGCAAGCTGGAGGGCGTCTTCTACGAGGATTATCGCCACTATCGCGAGGCCCTGATCACGGAAATCATGCTGCAGCGGCCGGAAGGAGTCACCCGCGGCGGCGCTGTGCGTCTCGCCCAGAAACTGCTCGACCGGCTGATTTTCGTCATGTTCGCAGAGGATATGGGCGGCCGCGTCGGCTTTCCTCCCGGGGCGCTGCAGGAAGAGCTGGAGCGGCAGAGCGCCGACCAGTTCCTCGAGCCCGAAGGCGACGAGGTCTGGCGGCGGCTCTCGCAGATTTTCCGCACCATGAACAGTGGCGGACGTCTCGGCGCGGCCACCATTCACGAGTTCAACGGAGGCCTGTTCGCCGACGATGCGGCAATCGACGCCCTTCGACTTCCCAACCGGCTCTTCGTTCGCTTCGGCCAGGCGCGCAATCCGGCGGCAGCCGCCGAGCACCGCCAGACTCTCTATTATCTCGCCTCAACCTACAATTTCGCGCGCGAAGGCAATTCCCGAAACAGTATCGGGCTCTACACGCTGGGCCACATTTTCGAACAATCGATCGTCGAGCTCGAAAAGCTGGAGGCAGACGCCGAGGAGCGTCCGTCGCTAACCGACATCACCAAGCGCAAGCGCGACGGCGTCTATTACACGCCCGAATGGGTGGTGCAGCGGATCATCGAGGAGGTGATCGACCCGCTCTTCGCAAGCTGGAGAGTTGAAGCCGGCTGGGAGGAAGGCGCCGATCCATCGCGCGAGGCGGCGGTGGCCTATTGGGATCGGCTCCGCCGCATTCGGATCATCGATCCCGCCTGCGGCTCGGGCGCGTTCCTGATCGTCGCGCTTCGCCATCTGGAAAAGGAGTTCGCCGGCGCCGGCGAAGCGGCGAAACGGGCTGGCGCCCTCACCGAAGCTCCCGACGCGGCGAAGATCACCGACATGATCCTCGCCAACAATCTGTTCGGCGTGGATATCAATCCAGCCTCTGTCGAGATCACCAAGCTCTCGCTCTGGCTGCATACGGCGATGCCCAACAAGCCCCTGTCGGGCCTCGACGAGGCCATCCGTTGCGGCAACAGCCTGGTCGACAAGCGATTCTACAACAAACGCCGCCTCGATGATCCCGAGGAGCGGGACCGCATCAACACCTTCGAATGGGAAGGCGCTTTCTCACCCGGCAGCTTCGATGCCGTCATTGGCAATCCACCCTATGTCAAGCTCCAGAATTTTCGCCAGGTCCACGCCGACATGGCCGACTGGCTGGTGAGCGGGTCGAGCGGAGAGGCACCCTATCAGGCAACCCGCACTGGCAATTTCGACCTCTATCTGCCGTTCATCGAGAAGGGCCTTACCTTGCTCAACGAAGGCGGGCGCATGGGTTATATCGCGCCCAATCTCTGGCCGACGCTTGAATATGGCGAGGGATTGCGAGGTTTCGTTCATGCCGGGAGCCATTTGGAAAAGTGGCTCGATTTTCGTTCGTTTCAGGTGTTCGAGGAAGCGACCGTTTATACGGCGATCCAGATTTATTCGAAGGCGCCGGTCGCAGCGATCCATCTCGGCTTCGCTCCGGACGGCGATATCAGTCGAATAACCTGGGGCGATGAGCGCCAATTACTGCCTTACGGCGAGATCGTTTCGCCGCTGAAGCCCTGGTTGATCGCTCCGACCCCGGTTCGCTCGATGATCGATCGGCTCGGACGAGAGGCGCTGCGCCTCGATCATCCCGAGAATACGAAGGCAATTTTTCAGGGCCTCATCACCAGCGCGGACCACATCTACCACCTGAAAAAGGTGGGTAAGGACCGCTACGCATATACTCCGCGTCAAGGCGGTAAGAAGCTCGCTCCGGTCGTCGTCGCGATTGAGGACGCGATCATGAAGCCGCTCGTCTCGGGCGCCGACGTAAAGCGCTTCATCGAGCCGCGCACCCAGACCTATTTACTCTTTCCGTATCACGTAGATGCAAAAGAGGCTCGCCTCTTCACGCCGGAAGAGATGCAAAGACAATTTCCCAAGGCGTGGAAATATCTGCGTGGATTCGAAGGCGAGCTGCGCAAGCGGGACAGCAACAAGAACGACAGCGATTCGAAATGGTTCGGGTACATCTATCCGAAGAACCTCGACAAACAGGAGTTGCCGAAACTGTTAGTCGCACAGCTCGTCCCGAGTCTACGCCTGTCGTTCGATGAAACAGGACAATTCTACGTCAACAATGTGCGGGTGAATGGCATCCTCCCACGCGGCGACAATGGATGGTATTTGATGTCCATCCTCAACTGCCCGACGACCAACTATATTTTCAAGTGGCTGGGAAAACCCAAAGACAACGACTATTTCGAGGCCAACAAGCAATTCATAGCGCCGCTTCCCATTCCCAAGGCGGACCGTAGGGATCGCGCGGCCTTCTCCGCGCTGGCCAAAGGAATGCAGGAGCGCCGCACGCGGCGCGTCACCTGGCGCAAGGATGTCGACGAACGGCTGGAGGCCATCACTCGCACCAATCTCCCGCTGGAGCGCATTCTGATCGGCGTCCGCCCCGTTGCCGAGATCGAAGAGGCTGCACCGAAGAGCGTACCCACTTCGGAGCGCAAGGCTTGGGTCGATGCGCAGCGCGCGGCGGACGAGGAGGCGGCGCTGGCCCGAATCGACGGCCTGATTCATCCGGCGGCTGAAGCGACGGCGCAGGTGGAGCGCGGCAAGCTCTCCTTCCTGATCGACGAGCAGGAAGTCGCGCGCTTGTACGTCGGCGAGGAGGAAGCCGATTTGCTCGAAGCGCAGTGGCGCGCGGTCGCACTCGATTTCGAACCGACCGGGAAGGGCGACGCCCAGCGGCTCGTCGCGCGCCTGCGCCGCGTCGCAATGACCGCCGACGCGGCGGTCGCTACGCAGATCGTCGCCCTGGGCAGCAAGCTGGCCCGGCTCACTTTGGCCCTGCGCAACGACGAGACACACCTTCATGAGCTGACCTGTCTGCTCTTCAATCTCAGCGACGACGAACGCCGGCTGGTCGAACAGGGGCGATAACCCAACCGCTTGCGCCCCTCCCCCGCCCCACCTATGCCCGCCCGATGCGCTTCGAAGGCACTTCCTCTTATGTCGCCACCGACGACCTCAAAGTCGCGGTCAACGCGGCCGTCACGCTTCGCCGCCCCCTGCTCGTCAAGGGCGAGCCGGGAACGGGCAAGACCGTGCTTGCCCATGAGATCGCCGCGGCGATCGGCGCGCCGCTGATCGAATGGCACGTCAAGTCGACGACCAAAGCGCATCAGGGCCTCTACGAATATGACGCGGTGGCGCGGCTGCGCGACGGTCAGCTCGGCGACTCGCGCGTCCACGACATTTCCAATTACATCCGCAAGGGCAAATTGTGGGAGGCGTTCACCGCCCCTGCCCTCCCCGTCCTCCTGATCGACGAGATCGACAAGGCCGACATCGAATTCCCCAACGACCTCCTCCAGGAGCTCGACCGGATGGAGTTCCACGTCTACGAAACCAAGGAGACGATCCGCGCCGCCGAGCGGCCGATCGTCGTGATCACCTCGAACAACGAGAAGGAGCTGCCCGACGCCTTCCTCAGGCGCTGCTTCTTCCACTATATCAAATTCCCCGACCGCGAGACGATGCAGGCGATCATCGACGTCCATTTCCCCGGCATCCAGAAGCTTCTGGTCGCCAAGGCGATGGACATCTTCTACCAAGTCCGCGACGTGCCCGGGCTCAAGAAGAAGCCGTCGACCAGCGAATTGATCGACTGGCTGAAGCTGCTCCTCCACGAGGACATGCCGCTCGAGGTGCTGCAGTCGCGCGATCCGGCCAAGGCGATCCCGCCGCTGCACGGCGCTTTACTCAAGAACGAGCAGGACGTGATGCTGTTCGAGCGGCTGGCGTTCATGAGCCGGCGGCAGGGCGGCTAGCGGACGCGCCGTGATCTACGAAAAGCCGGTCAAGGCGCTGATGCACGACTTCGCCCGGGAGCGGCTGAAGTCCGGGCAGGTCTTCTCGAAAGCGGAACCCGTTCAATGGTTCGCGGAACGCTTTCCAAAGATCAAGCGCGCGACGGTGATGATCCACGTCGACGCGATGTCCGTCAATGCCGCGAACGAGCGAAAGCACCATCGCTCGGTCCGGCCCGGCAGCGGGCACGACCTGTTCTTCAAGCTCGGAAAAGACCAGTATCGCCTCTGGAACCGCGAAGGCGACCCGCCTCCCGTTTATGCGGAAACGATGCTGGCCGGCGAGCCGCTGGACGGGACAATCGACTATGAGGCGCAGGGAGAGGATGGCGTCGAGCCGGTCACCCAGCGCGAGTTCGCATTCGAAAAGGACTTGCGGAACTACCTCTCGAAAAACCTTCACCTCATCGAACCGGGGTTGCAGCTCTACGAGGACGAAGGCGTTTCCGGCCTGGAATATCCGGCCGGCGGCCGGTTCATCGATATCTTGGCTGTCGACAAGGGCGGCCATTATGTCGTCGTCGAGCTTAAGGTCTCGCGCGGCTACGAGCGTACGATCGGTCAGATTCTGCGCTACATGGGGTGGATCAGACAGAATCTATCGGCCGGCGAACCCGTGCGCGGTGTGATCGTGGCCAGCAGCATCAGCGACGACCTCAAGATCGCCGCTTCGCTCGTGGCCGACCTCAGCCTCGCCGAATATGAGCTCAGCCTGACGATAAGGCAGGCGAACTGAAGGCGCCGCGTCGCGCCGGCCCCGTTCGCCTGACGGCCTGCCCGATTGCCGATGCGCCATCAATGACTTAGGCTTCCATCCAGACGGGGTGGGGAGCGACGACGATGATCCGACTCTTTGTGATGGCGCTGGCCTTGGCGGCGGGCGCGAGCCAGGCCGTCGCGCAGGCGCCGGCGCAGCAGCAGCAGCAGCAACGGCCGGCGCCGCGCACCTATACGCAGGATCAATTGTGGAGCCGGAGCGACGGCCGGATCTCGTTCACGCCGGCCCGGATCAGCCTCGCCTTGCGGGCCGGCCCCGTCTCCTTCCTGGAAACGGGGGAGGTCGGCATGCCCGGGCGCGGGCTCGACAATGTGATGCAATATCGGACGGAGGACGGGCAGGTCTTCGCCAGCGTCTATTTCTATCTTCCGCCGCTCGCCCATGCCGGCCTGTCCGCCTTCACCACCGAGCAGGGCCTGGGGACGCTGTCCGGGGGCCGCCTGCGGCGGGTCGCGGCGGGCACCGCCGCGGTCGGCGGCGTCGCCGACGGCGCGGTCCGGATCGACTATCGCGGGTACCGGGAGACGCTGGCGAGCAGCGCCGCTTTCTTCAAGGCCGGCCGCTGGATGGTCAAGCTGCGCGTCTCAGGTCCGGAAGATAGGCGCGCCGACGTCGAGGCGGCGATGACCGCCTTGATCGCTTCCTTCCGGTTCGAGGGGGAAATCAGGCCTCGTCCCGCCGTCCTGCTCGACGTCGCGGGCTGCGCCTCCGCGCCGACGACGGCCGCCCGCGCGCTGCCCGACAATCAGGACACGTTCACCGATTCGCTGCTCGCCGTCTTCGACCCTGCCGGGGAGATGACGCAGCGACCGGGGGCGAGCAACCCGGCCCCCATTCTCGCCCGTTTCGGCAACAGCTGGTGCCAGTCGACGCGGGGGCGGATCGGCGACAACACGATCCCCATCCTGCGCGCCACGGGTCCCGCCCCGAGCGGGACCGGCCGAGTCAATGCGCAGACCGTCGCGGTCGCACTGATCAGCGACTCCGGCAGGCTGCTGGAAGTGGTGCGCAGCGAGGAGAACCGCTTCACCCTCTTTCATCATCAGATCGGCGAGACCCTGGTGCTGGGCGCCTATGCCGCGCCGCCCACCGACGAGCAGATCATCGCCATGCTGACCGGCGCCGACCGGGAGGCGGGCCGGATCCGCGCGCGGATCGGGTTGGGGCTCGACGGGAGCACCGAGATCGAGCTGCGATCGATCCCCGGCCTGACCGACCGGCCGACGACGTAGGATCGGTTGATCAAGGTTGAATGACGGACGTTTCAAATCGAACAGGAACGATCCCAGGCGGAGCGCTCAGCGCACGCTTTCGTCGCGATAGGCGAGCTCGAAATTGCCCCAGCGGCGGCCGCGCACGTAGAGCGGCACGAACACGTTCTTGACCGGCAGATAGCGGCCCTGGCCCAATTCCATGCCGTAGGTGGCGAGCATCGCCTCCTTGTCCGACGCGATGGCGCGCCGGGTGATGTCGTCGATGAAATTGCGGCGGTTGCGGCAATATTCGGCGTTCCATTCGGGATCGTCGCTTTGCGGCAGCGAACGGGCCGAGATGTGGGTCGGCAGATAGCCGTTGATGTCGGTGATCGCGGTCGCGATCAGCCGCGATTCCTCGGCCATCAGCCGGTCGAGGACGGGCCGGACATGGGCATCGGCGAAAGCGCAGAAGCGGGTTTCGTACTGAACGGGATTGGTGCCGGGCATGGGCACGTAATCGACGTCGAACACCGCCTCGACATCGACCTCGCCGCGGGCGATGCCGGCCTCGATCAAGGCGTGGATCTCGCGACAGGCGACCTGCGCATGCTCGATGAACGGCGTGTCGTCGATTCGCACCCCCGACGAGGCGAGCCGGTCGAGCATCTCGTTGGAGAGCAATTCGAGCTTGGTCAGCCGGTCGTGCGTCTCCTTCAATTGGCCGCCATTGTCGCGCGCGTCGGCGGCGAAGGTGGTGAGGCCGCTCTTCACGCTGTCGACGCTGGCCTGGATATGGCTGGTCGATTGGGCGATGCCGTCGGTCTGGCGATCGACCAGAGCGACGATCTCGGCGACGTCGCGGACCGTATCGTTGATCCGGGTGAAGCTGCCTTGCGCGACCCGGCTCTTGTCGACGCCGGCCTTGATCTCGGACGTCACCGCCTCGGCCTCGCGGGTCAGCGAGGCGATGGTGCCGGCGATCTCGCCGGTGGCGGCGCGGGTGTCGTGGGCGAGCTTCTTCACCTCGGCGGCGACGACCGCGAAGCTGCGCCCCGCCTCGCCCGCGCGCGCCGCCTCGATGGTGGCGTTGAGCGCGAGCATGTTGGTCTTGCTGGCGATCGTCTCGATCGAGGAGGAGACGCGCTGGACGCGGGTCATCGCCTCGGTGAAGCCGGCCATGCGGTCGCCGAGCTGAACGACGAGATCGGTGAGCCCGGAGAAGATCCGGATCGTGTCCTCGATCGCCGCCCGGCCCTGGTCCAGCTTGCCGCGCGCCTGCTCGGCCAGCACGCGCGCCTCGTCGGTCGAATCGGAGACGCGGGCCTGATCGGCCATCAGCCGGGTGGTGACGTCCTCGAGCGAATCGAGCATCTTCAGATTGGCGGAGATGCGCTCGTTGACGCCGGCGACATAGCCGGCGACGTCGCTGCACTCGATCGCCAGCGAACCGCAATTGCGCGCGACCTGGTTGATCGCCTCGCCGTCCGTCCTCTCGCCCGCGCTGCTTGCCACCGGTGACCCCTTGCGTCTGGTTCTGGAGAGCATGGCTAGGGGCAATAGGTTGAAAGGGCGTTAACCAACGGGGGCGCGGCCCACGCGCCTTCCCCGCTCATCCTGAGTAGGGACCGAGCCTGGCGAGGGCCCGTATCGAAGGATGGTCCTTCGATACGCCGCTTCGACTTCGCTCAGCGGCTACTCAGGATGAGCGGATTGAGCTACGCACGTCCGCATGTTCTTCTCCTTCGTCGACGAATTGCGCGCCGCGGGCATTTCGGCCTCGATGAAGGAGCATCTGACCTTGCTCGAGGCGCTGGACGCCGACGTCATCGGCGCCAGCCCGGAGGAGTTCTACTTCCTCGCCAGGGCGACGTTCGTGAAGGACGAGGGGCTGCTCGACCGCTTCGATTTGGTGTTCGGCAAGGTCTTCAAGGGGCTCGAAACCAGCTACGGCACCGAGGCCGTGCCGATCCCCGAGGAATGGCTCAGGAAGATCGCCGAGCTTTATCTCACGCCCGAGCAAATGGCCGAGATCAAGTCGCTCGGCTCGTGGGACGAGATCATGGCGGCGCTGAAGCAGCGGCTCGCCGAGCAGCAGGGCCGCCACCAGGGCGGCAGCAAATGGATCGGCACCGGCGGCACCTCGCCGTTCGGCAATTCGGGCTACAATCCCGAGGGCGTGCGCATCGGCGGGGAAGGCAAACAGGGCCGCGCGCTCAAGGTCTGGGACCAGCGCGCTTTCCGCAACCTCGACAACAAGGTCGAACTGGGCACGCGCAACATCAAGGTCGCGCTACGCCGGCTGCGCCGCTTCGCCCGCGAAGGCGCCGCCGAGGAGCTCGACCTCGACGAGACGATCGACGGCACCGCGCGCAAGGGCTGGCTCGACATCCGCATGCGGCCCGAGCGGCACAATGCCGTGAAATTGCTGCTCTTCCTCGACGTCGGCGGCTCGATGGACCCGCATATCAAGCTTTGCGAGGAGCTCTTTTCCGCGGCGACCTCGGAGTTCAAGAATCTCGAATTCTTCTACTTCCACAATTGCCCCTATGAGACGGTGTGGAAGGACAATCGCCGCCGCACCAGCGAGCGCATTCCGACCTGGGACCTGCTCCACAAATACGGCCACGACTACAAGCTCGTCTTCGTCGGCGACGCCTCGATGAGCCCCTATGAGATCACCCATGCCGGCGGCTCGGTCGAGCATTATAACGAGGAGGCCGGCGCCACCTGGCTGCAGCGCATGACCACCACCTATCCCGCGGCGGTCTGGCTTAACCCGGTGGCCGAGCAATATTGGAGCTACACCAGCTCGATCCAGGTGATGCGCACGCTGATGCAGGACCGCATGTATCCGCTGACGCTGGAGGGGCTGGACGAGGCGATGCGGACGCTGACCCGGAAAAGCTGAATGGAAGATGCGGCGCCGCTGCCTTGGGTCACGGCGGCCAACCGCCTGCTGTCCGCTCTCCGGCGCTCGCGGCTTCTGTCGCCGGGGACGCTGGACGTCGCGGCGATCGAGACCCGCGCCTTGCGCGGCGCTTCGCCGGCCGCCTTCGGCAGCGACGATAACTGGCGTGAGCCGCTCGCAATGCTCGTCCGATCGCTGCGCGAGGAAGCGGATCTGAATCCGCTCGGCCATTTCATGGCGCACGGATGGATCGTCATGGCGTTGCGCGCCCGCATCCGCGCCGCTTCGCTGTGGCGCGCCCATCCGGAGATTCTGGAGCGTCCGCTTGCGGCGCCGATCGTCATTCTCGGCCAGATGCGATCCGGCAGCACGCGCCTGCAGAGGCTCCTGGCCTGCGACGACCGCTTCGCGCACACGCGATTGTTCGAATCCCTGATGCCCGTGCCGCAGCGTGGGCGGCGCTTGCGCGCACGCGCCGGACAGGCGCTCTTTCATCGGCTGAACCCGGCGCTGCGGCGCATCCACCCATCGCATCCGACCGCCGCGGAAGAAGAGTTCGGCCTGTTCGACTTCTCCTTCGGCAACGCGCTGTTCGAGATCTTTTGGCGCGTGCCGGCTTTTACGCAATGGTGGGAAGAAGCCGATGCGCGGCCTCTCTACCGGGAATTCCGCGCGCTGCTCCGGACGATCGCCTGGTCCCGCGGCGAGCCGGCGGACCGGCCCTGGATCCTCAAGGTTCCCCGCTTCATGGAAGATCTGCCCGTTCTGCTCGAGACCTTTCCCAACGCCCGTTTGATCTGCCTCGACCGCGACCTCGATTCGGTCGTCGCCTCGTCCGCGTCGCTGGCGTGGAATAACATGCGCATCCATTCGGACGGTGCGGACAGGTGCTGGGCGGGCCGGGAGTGGCTGCGCAAGACGCTTTTGCGCCGGAGGCTGGCGGAAGAGGCTCTAAAGGCGCGGCCGGACGTTCCGCAGGTCCGCATCGACTTCGAGGCCATGAACCGCGACTGGCGCGGCGAGATCGACCGGCTTTACGATTTTCTCGGCCTCCCCCTCACGCCTGCGGTCGTGGCGCGCATGACGCGCTATGTGGCGCGCGCGAAAAGCCATCTCGGCCATCGCTACAGCCTCGCCGAATTCGGCCTTTCCCGCTCCGGCGACCAAATTGATCCCCGGTAGCGCGGGGCCTACAAGACGAAATCTCCGGCCAGCGGCGGCGCCGGGGACGCGACCAGAATCGAGAAATCGGCCGTGCCGTCGCCGTCGCAGTCGCCGCTCACTTCCCAGCCGCCTGCCGCCGCCGCCACCCGCAATTCGCCCGCCGTGCCGCTGAACGCGGCGCCGCCGATGAACTGGAAGCCGTCATCTTCGAACATCGTTTCGGAGACCGCGTCGATGGTGGAAAGATCGATCCGGTCCCCCTCGGTGGCGTCGAAATCGGCGATCACGTCGCGCCCCGCATCGACTTCCCCGAAGACGAACAGGTCGGCGCCGCGCCCGCCCTCGAGCCGGTCGGAGCCGGTGCCGCCGGACAGGATGTCGTCGCCGCCGCGGCCGGCCAGGCGGTCGTCGCCGGCATCCCCGATCAGGCGATTGGCCGCGTTCGACCCCCTCAGTATGTCGGCATGGAAGCTGCCGGCGGCATTCGCGATCGAGACGAGATGGTCGAGAAAGCCGCCCGAGCTCTCGCGGACGATGCCCGCCTGCAGGTCGACGGTGACGCCCCCTTCCGCGGCGTAATATTCGACCCAGTCCGAGCCGGCGCCGCCATCGACGCGGTCGCTCCCGGACGACGCTTCGATGCGGTCGTTGCCGGCGTCGCCGAACAGCCGGTCGTCGTCCGCCGCGCCGTACAGATAATCGTCGCCGTCGCCGCCGTGCAGCACGTCGCGGCCCGTATAGCCGTCGAGGGAATCGTCGCCGCCGCCGCCGAACAGCCGGTCGTCGCCGTCCTCGCCGAGAAGATCGTCGTGCCAGGCGCCGCCGATCACGACATCGTCGCCGCTGCCGCCATCCAGGAAGTGGTGGATCCAGGGGAGCTCCATCGCCGTGTCCGGCCCCACGATCAAATCATCGCCCTCGAACGTATAGACCACGGCGCGGTGCGGATAGGCGGCGCCGAGGATGAAGCTGTCGTTCAGCGCGCTGCCGAACAGAAAGACATTCCCGGAGTCGGGATAGGCCGAGCCGACCGTCTCGATATTGCGCAATTCGTAGCCGTTGAGCGTGCCGACGCCGCCGGTCCACAGGCCGCTGAGATCGAGCCGGATGCCGACGGTCGAATAAGTGAAGTCGAAGCGGATCGTGTCGAAGCCGCCCTTGCCGTCGACCGCGGTCGGCGCGGTGATCAGGAAGTCGTCGTCGCCCTCGGTGCCGACGATGCTCTCGTTCTGATTCGCTACGCGCCTTGCCTGATGAGCCATGTTTCGCTTCCCTCGCTGGAAGCGGCCGGCCTAGCCCGGCAAAGCTCTCGAAATGGTTGGGATGCTTGGTGAATTATTTGCCGCGCCGCGCGCTAGCCCGTCCGGGCCGGTCGCTGGCTGCCAACCAGGCAGGTAGCGAACGCCACCGCGGTGCCGATGCAGAGCTGGTAGGGGAAGGCCAGCGACTTCCAGGCGCTCGGCAGCGCGAGCATGTCGACGATGTAATTTTGCTGGAGCGCGATGGCGACAAAGCCCGTCGCCAGCGCCCAGATCACCGAAGCGGTGGAGCCGCGGCGGGTGAAGAGGATGGTGAAATAGACGCCGAGCAGCCCTGAATAGGCGAAGGTCATCACCGACAGCGCGAAATTGAGGAGCGGCGCTTCAGTGTAACGCTGCCAGTAGAAGCACAGGACCGACATGGCGAGCAGAGCGAGCGCGAGCAGGACCATGCCGATGCGCCCGGCGCGGACGAAATGCGCCTCGGGCATGTCGCGCCGGCGCGCGATCCAGGGGCGGTAGAAATCCTGGATCAGCACCGAGGACATCGAGATCAGCCCGGAATTGACCGCCGCCGCCGCGAGCACGCCGACCGCGACGAAGCCGCGCACGCCGGGCGGGATCTGGGTCAGGATATAGTGCATGAAGATGGTGATCTTCTCGCCGCTGAACTCGCCGCCCGCGCCGGCGCCGCCGGCGCCGCCCATCAGATCGGGCCGGTCGTAGAAGACGTAGAGCAGCGAGCCGATCGCGAGGAAGAGGAGGACGACCGGGATCGAGGCCAGCACGGATACATAAAGCGCCCGCTTGCCTTCGCGGCTGTCCTTGCAGGCGAGGAAGCGCTGGGTGATGTCCTGGTCGAGCCCCATGCTGGCGAAGAAGAGCAAGGTGATGCCGGTGACCGTCGCCAGCAGCGAGAAGGGCGCGGAAAGATCGAGCGAAAGGTCGATCAGCCTGAGCTTGTTGCCGCCGTCCGGCGTGGTGGTGAGGCCGCGGAGGATGTCGCCGGTCGAGGCCGGGATGCTGCTCCACAGGAAATAGAGCACCGCGAGCGCGGCCCCGACATAGAGCACGACCTGGACCAGATCGCTCCAGATCACCGAGCGCAGTCCGCCGACAAAGGTGAAGGCGAGGCCCAGCACGACCAGGGCGACCGACGCGATCAGCACGTTCGAAGGCTGGATATCGGCAAAGACGATCATCGAAACCGCGATGGCGGCGAGGTAGAGCCGCGCCCCGCTCGCGAAGATCCGGCCGACCAGGTACATGCCGCCGGCCGCGCGCATCGCCCGCGCGTCGAAGCGGTTGCCGAGCAATTCGTACACCGTCGTCACGCGTTCGGCGTAGAAGCGGGGAATGAGGAAGCGCGCGACCAGGAAAGCGGCGATGAGCGGCCCGAGATAGGAGGTGAGGTAAGTATAGTCGCCGCGATAGCCGTAATCGGGGGCGCCGAGGAAGGTCGCCGCCGACTGGGTGGTCGACAGCACCGACACCGCCACCAGCCAGATCGGGACGCCATGCCCGGCGAGGAAATAATCGGCCGAATCCCGCTGCCTGCGGGTCGAGAGGAAGCCGGCAAGCGCGAGCAGGGCGACATAAGCCGCGACGATGGACCAATCGAGCCACGTGAACTCAGCCGTCATCGCGCGCGGATCAGGTGGAATTCGGTCTGGCGGCCGTCGAGCCAGCTTACCTCGCGACCGTCGAAAAAGGCGTCCTCCTCGAGCCGGAACTCAATCTCCTGCCCGCCCCATTCGGGAACCGCGGCGCGCACGTTGAGCTCGATCGACCAGGCGGTGTCGGGGCGCAGGCGATGGTTGCCGCGTGGATCGGCGGCCTGATTGTCCCAGAAGCCGATCGCGGCGCCGGCGCCATGGCCATGATAGCCGAGCGGGTGCGAGTAGATCGTCGCCCTGAGGCCGGCCGCGCGGGCGCGTTCGAGCGCGGCGGCGAGGATCTCGTTGCCGCTGAGCCCGGTGCGGAAGCTGGCGAGCAGCACATCCTGCGCGCGATTGGCATCGGCGAGGCCGGCGGCGAGGCCCGCGGGCGCCTCGGTTTCGCCGGGGCGAAGGACGTAGGCGAGTTGCTGCGTGTCGGTGTTGAGGCCGAGATAGGCGATGCCGAAATCCGTCCACAGCATGTCGCCGGGCTGGATCGCAGCGTCACCCTCGAGCGGCTCGGCGGCGCCGCGCCGGAAGATCGCCACCGAGGGGTGGAACCAGGTGGCGAGGCCCAATGCGGCGATCCGTTCGCGATACCACCAGACCAGATCGGCGGCGGTGGTGACGCCCGGTCTGATCGCGCGGTTTGAAAAGCCCTCGGCGATGATCCGGTGGGCGATGCGCACGATCTCCGGGTAGCGCGCCATCTCGGCCGGGATGCGCGTCTCCAGCCAGCCGATGGCGAGCGCGTCCGTGGCCGTGACGCGGCGACGCAGGGCTTCGGGGAGCGCGGCCATGAACGCCTCATATTGGCTGTGCGTGAGACCGTCGGCGAAGGCGCTGTTCGGGGAGATGTTGACGGCGATACGGCGCGGATCGCGCTCCGCGATCAGCGACGCCAGGCGGACGAACTGGTCGGGCTGCGCGGCCGGGTCCCAAGACGGCCGGAAGAGCCCGCCCATGCCGTAGCGGCTCACCGTCAGCCGCTCGACCGGCCGGCCGCCGCCGGGATCGAAGAAGACCAGGATCGTGCGCCGGCGCGCGCGCATGCTCTCCGCGTTGAGCATGGTGCTCATCACCGGGTCTTCGAGATATTCGCGCGCGATCAACACCCACATGTCGATGCGCTGCTCGCCCATCAGGCGCGGCACGACGCTGTCGAGCCGCTCGGCCAGCCAGGCATTCTGCACGCGGGCGCGCTCGCGCAAGGGAAGGATCGGCGGCATGTCCTGTGCGATCGCCGGAGCGGGCAGCAGCAGCGCGAGGATGAGGAGGAGAAAGCGCATCAGTAGAGCAGATGCGGCCGGCGCGTGTCCGCCCAGGCTGCCTCGTCGGGAATGGTGAGCGCGTCGAGATCAGCGGGCGCGGCGGACGCATCGTCCACCCACTCGCGCAAGCCCGGCCCGCCGTTGATAACGTCGATGGCAAGCTTGCCGAACTCATATTCGTAGGCGAAGTCGCGCCACAGATCGTAGCCGGGATGGAGCGCGCGGATCGCCTTGAAGCCGAGCGCCTGGAGGCGCCAGGGCCTGAATGCGTCATGGTCGTAATGCGGACCTTCGGCATGAATGGCGACGCCCGAGCAAAGCCGGCCGACATGCTTGTGGAAGGTCGGCTGGAACCACATGTCGCGCAAGGTGCAGCCGGCCAGCCAGTGCGGTGCCAGCCTGCGCATCTCGGCGATGACGGCCCGGGCGTCGATGTCCGGCGCGCCGAACAATTCCAACGGCCGCGTCGTCCCCCTGCCCTCCGACAGGGTCGTGCCTTCGAGCATCACGGTCCCGGCATAGGCCCGCGCCATGTTGAGGTTGACGGCATTGGGGCTCGGGTTGATCCAGACCCGCTCGGGCGGCCAGCCGAAGCCCGGGGCCGCGTCCGGCTCCCAGCCCTCCATCGCGATCACGCGATAATCGACGTCGAGCTTGAAATGGTCGACGAACCAGTGGCCCATCTCGCCCAAAGTGAGCCCGTGCCGCATCGGCATCGGCCCCGCGCCGACGAAGCTTTCCCAGCCGGTCCTCAGCGTCAGCCCTTCGATCGGCCGGCCCGCCGGATTGGGCCGGTCGAGCACCCATACCGCCTTATTATGCGTCGCCGCGGCTTCGAGCACGTAAAGCAGGGTCGTGACGAAGGTGTAGATCCGGCAGCCGACATCCTGCAGGTCGATCAGCATCACGTCGAACGTGCCCAGCGACTGGCCGGTCGGCCGCCTGACCTCGCCATAGAGGCTGAACACCGGCATGCCGTGGGCCGGATCGGTGAAATCGGGCGATTCCACCATATTGTCCTGGAGGTCGCCGCGCACGCCATGCTGCGGCCCGAACATCGCCGACACGTTGAGCCCGGTCTGGACCAGCGCATCGACGCTATGGGTAAGGTCCGCCGTCACCGAGGCGGGATGGGCGAGCAACGCCACGCGCTTCCCCGTCAGCGGCGCGCGCAGGGCGGGGTCGGCAAGGAGGCGGTCGATACCGAATTTCATG
Source organism: Allosphingosinicella sp. (assembly GCA_035543935.1). GTDB lineage: Bacteria > Pseudomonadota > Alphaproteobacteria > Sphingomonadales > Sphingomonadaceae > Allosphingosinicella. The sequence goes on along the minus strand of DATKIV010000058.1, from coordinate 44,866 downwards.
GACGCCCCGTTCCTCGTCATGCCGGACCTGATCCGGCATCCATCTTCTCGCTCGTAAAGAAGGTGGACCCCGGATCAAGTCCGGGGTGACGACAGACTGTCGGTTTTGGCCGGCATTTCGAGCGCAAAGCAATCGGGATGATGGAAATCGGCCGCGCCGCGCGGATGCGCCAGCGCCCAGTGGGAGAGCCCCCCGCCCGTCGTCTCGATCACCGCGCAAAGCCCCACCTGCCACGATTTGACCGCCGCGCGGCCGCGCCAGTCGAACTGCGCGCGCAGCAGGAAATTGTGCCCGCCCAATCGGCTCGCGAGCATCTGCGGCGCCCCCATGTGGAGCGGCCGCATGCCCTCGCGATAGCGATCGAACTCATAGGCCGCCCAGAGCCTTGAAGGCGCGAAGTTGAACTCGAAATAGCGCTCGCCGCCGGCGGGCTTCAGGAACAGCTCCAGGCAGCTATGCTCCCACAGGCCATCCGTCCGCTTCGGCTTGCGGCGCGTCGGGATGACCAGGCTGGCGTCGCCGAAGATGAGGAACTGCACCGCGAATCCGGACGGGGCGAGGACAAGCGACGCCTCGATGTTGACCGCCCCCTCCTCCGGCCCGTCCGGATGCCGAAGCAGCCGGGGGCTGCCGACGATGCCTATCCCCGCGAGAACCATGCGACTCCCAAAGCCCGATTCCTCATGCTACGCGCGCCGCGCATGATCACTTATTCTTCCGACCTCCTACGCCTGCTCGCCTCGCGCGGCTATATCCACCAGGTGACCGACGCGGCGGCGCTCGACGCGCTGGCGGCGAAGCAGGTGGTGCCGGGCTATATCGGCTTCGACGCCACCGCGCCCTCGCTCCATGTCGGCAGCCTCGTTCAGATCATGCTGCTGCGCCGGCTCCAGCAGGCCGGGCACAAGCCGATCGTCTTGATGGGCGGCGGCACCTCCAAGATCGGCGATCCGAGCTTCAAGGACGAGGCGCGCAAGCTGATCTCGGGCGAGACGATCGACGCCAATATCGCCTCGATCAAGCGGGTGTTCGAGCGCTTCCTGACCTTCGCGCCTGAAGGAGAGATGGGGCGCCCGAGCGATGCGATCATCGTCAACAATGCCGATTGGCTCGACACGCTCGAATATATCCCCTTCCTGCGCCAGATCGGCCAGCATTTCTCGGTCAACCGCATGCTGAGCTTCGAGTCCGTCAAGCTCAGGCTCGACCGCGAGCAATCGCTGAGCTTCCTCGAATTCAACTATATGATCCTGCAGGCCTATGATTTCCGCGAGCTCGCGGTGCGCGCCGGCTGCCGGCTGCAGCTCGGCGGATCGGACCAATGGGGCAATATCGTCAACGGCATCGAGCTGACCCGGCGGATGGACGGCGTCGAGGTGTATGGCGTGACCACGCCGCTCATCACCACCGCCGACGGCGGCAAGATGGGCAAGACCGAGAAAGGCGCGGTCTGGCTCAACGCCGATTTGCTCAGCCCCTACGATTATTGGCAATTCTGGCGAAACACGCAGGATGGGGATGTCGGCCGCTTCCTGCGCCTGTTCACCGATCTGCCGCTCGCGGAGGTCGCGCGGCTGGAGGCGCTCGAAGGCGCCGGGATCAACGACGCCAAGAAGGCGCTGGCCGACGCCGCGACGGCGATGCTTCACGGCGAGGCGGCGGCCACCGCGGCCGCTGAGACGGCGAGGAAGACCTTCGAGGAAGGCGCCGGCGGAGGCGATCTGCCGACGCTGAAGGTCGCCGGGTCGATCGGCCTGGTCGACGCGCTGGTCGGGCTGGGCCTGGTCGCGTCCAAGAACGAGGCGCGACGCATGATCGCGCAGGGCGGCGCCCGGGTGGACGGCGAAGCGGCGGGCGAGGATGTCACCATACCGGTCGCCGGCGAGGTCCGCATCTCCGCCGGCAGGAAGAAGCACGGGCTGCTCACTTCGTGAGGCGCTCGCTTCACCTTAGCGGGCGAAGCGGCGCGCCAGGCTGTCCGCGCCCTCGCCGACGTCGGCGACAAGCCAGGCCTCGCCGCGGCGGACGAGGCGGATGACGATCGTCTTGCGATCGCCGAAATTGGCGATGGCGACGCGCGCGACGGCGCCGTCGGCACTCGGCTCGAGCGAATCGACGCGGTAGGTCATCCGGCCGAAATCCTGGCAGTCGCAGAACGGATCGGCGTCGATCCCGACCTGGTCCGCGGCGTCGATCGCGGCGTTGAGTTCCGGCGTGAAGTTGCGGGAATAGTCGCTCGTCGCGCCGCGCGTATAGGGCGCGTAGATCGCGTCGATCCGCTGCCGCGCGCCGGCGAGATCGGTGGCGGGCGCGGGAGCGGCGCCGCTGGCCGGGGTGGTCAGATTGACGCCGGAAACGCTGTTGGCGGAGCTCTCGCCCCGGTTGCAGGCGCCCGCCAGGAGCGCGAAGCCGAGACAGCATAAAGGTCTGAATCTCAAAGCCATAGAAGGTCCTTTTGCGATCGCCCGAATGGGGACAGTTACTTTTATCACCCGAATGGGGACAGTTACTTTTCCGCACTCCCCTACACTTTCGGGCACGACGTGCGGAAAAGTAACTGTCCCCTTTTCACCAATGTCCCTTTTCACCCACCCCTCAGCAAACCCACCGCGGCGTCGCGCTCCATCAAATAGAGCAAAACCCGCGCCGCCTGGCCGCGCTCGCCTTCGAGGCCGCCGTCGCGGTCGACCAGCAGGCGGGCGTCGTCCATCGCGACCGGCGCGAGGGCGGCGATCTGCTCAGGCGCGGCGAGGCGGAACTGGGCCTCGCCCGACTGGCGGGTGCCGAGGATCTCGCCGGCGCCGCGCAGGCGCAGATCCTCCTCGGCAATGCGGAAGCCGTCATTGGTTTCACGCATCAGGGTGCGGCGGGCGCGGGCGGTTTCGCTCAGCACGTGGCCGCGCAGCAGCAGGCAGACGCTGTGCTGGTCGCCGCGGCCCACCCTGCCCCGCAGCTGGTGGAGCTGGGCGAGGCCGAAGCGGTCGGCATGCTCGACGATCATCAAAGTGGCGTTGGGCACGTCGACGCCGACCTCGATCACCGTCGTCGCCACCAGCACCGCGATCTCGCCGCGCGCGAACGAGTCCATCACCGAGTCCTTGTCCGGCCCCTTCATCCGGCCGTGGACGAGGCCGACCTTGTCGCCGAACCTGAGGCGCAGGATTCGGGCGCGGTCCTCGGCGGCGGCGAGGTCCACGGCCTCGCTCTCCTCGACCAGGGGGCAGACCCAATAAGCCTGCCTGCCGGCGCCGATATGGCGACCGAGCGCGTCCACCACCTCGGGCAGCCGCTCGGCGCTCAGCACCCTCGTCTCGATCGGCCGGCGGCCCGGCGGCATTTCGTCGAGCCGGCTGACGTCCATCTCGCCATAATGGGTAAGCGTCAACGTGCGCGGGATCGGCGTCGCGGTCATCACCAGCAGATGCGGCGGCCGCTCCGCCTTTTGCGCGAGCATCATCCTTTGCGCGACGCCGAAGCGATGCTGCTCGTCGACCACCGCCAAACCGAGTTTCTTATAAGAAACCGCCTGCTGGAAGATGGCGTGGGTGCCGACGAGGATGTGGATCGAGCCGTCGGCCAGGCCCATCAGGCAGGATTCGCGCGCCCTGCCCTTCTCCCGCCCGGTGAGGATGGCGACGTTCACCGGCAGGCCGGCGAGCTGGCGGAGCAGCGTGTCATGATGCTGGCGGGCGAGGATCTCGGTCGGCGCGAGCAAAGCCGCCTGGGCGCCGGCCTCGACCGCGGCCAGCATCGCCATCAAGGCCACCAGGGTCTTGCCCGAGCCGACGTCGCCCTGGAGCAGGCGCAGCATCGGCACCTCCTGCTGGAGGTCGCCTTCGATCTCGGCGCCCGCGCGGCGCTGGGCATTGGTGGGAGCGTAAGGGAGCCTGAGCGCGTCGCGCAGGCGGCCGTCGCCGTGGAGCGGCAGGCCCTTGCGGCGGCGCGACGAGGCGCGGACCAGCATCAGCGCCAATTGGTTGGCGAAGACCTCGTCATAAGCGAGCCGGGCGCGCGCCCGGCTCGCGGCCGGATCGCGATGGGCGGTGTCGAGCGCGTCGGCCCAGTCCGGCCAGCCCATCCGCGCCTTCAGGCTGGGCTCGATCCATTCGCCGAGGTTCGGCCGCCGCGCCAGCGCCTGGCCGGCCAGGTCGCCGAGCCGGTTGTTGGTGAGCCCTTCGGAGAGCGGATAGACCGGCTCGCGCGCGGGGACGGTCGCGGCCTCGGCGGGCAACAGCACATAATCGGGATGGACCATCTGCAGCTCCTGGCCGTAGCGGTCGAGCCTTCCGGAGACGATCCGCGCCTCGCCGATCGGCAGCTGCTTCTTTCCCCAGCCGGGATTGTTGAAATAAGTGAGCGTGACGTAATTGCCCTGGCCGTCCTCGGCGAAGATCCGCAGCGGCCCCCTGCCCCCCTGGCGATAGTCGCGCGCGGTGAGCAGGGCGATGATCACCTGCCCGACATCGGCCTCGTCGAGCGTCTCGACGCGCTTGCGGTCGATCCAGCTCACCGGCAGATGAAAGAGGATGTCGACGACGCGGTCGAGCTTGAGCCGGTGCAGCGGCTTGGCGAGCGCCGGCCCGATGCCTTTCAGCACCTCCACCTCGGCGAACAGCGGATTGAGAATGTCGGGGCGCATGGGAGGCTCTTACCGACCCCTCCCCTTCCCGTCATGCCGGACTTGATCCGGCATCCACCTTTCTTCCTCGCGGTGCCGGAAAAGAAAAGGTGGACCCCGGATCAAGTCCGGGGTGACGGGGGAGTGGACGGCCACTACATGGCTTGCATTCGAAGCCGCCTGGATTCCCAGCGCGGCCATTTTCCGTTGGAGCTTATGGACACAGACGACCGCCTCAAGCGCCTCCGCTTCCGCGCCTGGCATCGCGGCGTGCGCGAGGCGGACATGCTGGTCGGCGGCTATTTCGACCGCTGGCACGAGGCGTGGGACGAGGCCGAGATCGTCTGGTTCGAGGCTTTTCTCGACGAGCAGGACATCGACATCCTCGCCTGGGCGATCGGAACCGCCGCCGTCCCCGCGCGCTGGCAGGGCGACATGATGACCCGCCTCCAGGCCCTCGATTACATCCAGCTTCCGTAAATGAGCGCCGACCTCCAGAAAATCCTGACGGCCGCCGCGCCGGTCACGCTGGCGGGCGTGCCGGGCGGGTTCATGCCGTGGCTGGCGGCGGATCTGGCGCGCGCGGCAAAAGGCCGAGCGGTGTTCATCGCGCCCGACGAAGGGGCGATGCGGGCGCTGGCGGACGCGGCGAACTATTTCGCGCCGGAGCTCGAGGTGCTGGTCTTCCCGGCGTGGGATTGCCTGCCCTATGACCGCAGCTCGCCCTCGCTGCGCGCGACCTCCGAGCGGCTCGCCACGCTCCATGCGCTGCAGCGCGAGGCGGCCGCGCCGCAGCTCCTCGTCACCACGGTCAACGCGGCGACCCAGCGGACGCTGACCCCGTTCCGCATCCGCCAGCTCGTCGCCCGCCTCGCGCCCGGCGAGCGGATCGACATCGACCGGCTCGCCGCCCTGCTCCGGGCCAATGGCTATGGCCGCACCGAGACCGTCCGCGACCCCGGCGAGTTCGCGGTGCGCGGCGGCCTGGTCGACCTGTTCCCGTCGGGCGAAGAGCAGGCGCTCCGGCTGGATTTCTTCGGCGACGAGATCGAAAGCGTGCGGAGATTCGATCCCGGCACCCAGCGCAGCATCGACCGGATCGACGGCTTCACCCTGCTCCCTGCGTCCGAAACCCTGCTCGACGAGGACAGCGTCAAGCGCTTCCGCTCCGCCTATCGCGAATTGTTCGGCGCGGCGGCGACCGGCGATCCGGTCTACCAGGCGGTGTCGGACGGGCGGCGGATCGCCGGCGTCGACCATTGGCTGCCTTTGTTCGAGGAAAGGCTGGCGACGCTTTTCGATCATCTCGCCGACGACGATCGGATCGTCCGCGACAGCGGCGATGCCGGCGCGCTCGAGGCGCGATTCGAGGCAGTCGCGGATTATTACGAGAACCGCCAGCGGGCGCAGAGCAAGGAGCCCGGAAGCTACCGGCCGCTTGCGCCGGAGACGCTCTACCTGGCGCGCCCGGAATGGGACGGACTTGTGGCCGAGCGGCCGCTCCACCAGCTGACCCCGTTCCACCAGCCGGCAAGCGCTTCGGTCATCGACTTCGCGATGGAAGGCCCGCGCGATTTCGCGCCGGAGCGGGCGCAGGGCGCCAACGTCTACGAAGCGGTCGTCGCCCACATCGCCGACCTGCGCCGCACAGGCAAGAAGGTCGTGCTGGCGAGCTATTCGAAGGGCTCGCGCGAGCGCCTGAAGGGCCTGCTCGCCGAGCACGGGCTCGAAAAGGTCGTCGAGGCCGAGACCTGGCAGCAGGCGCTTGGCGCTGCCGCAATTCCTCCCCGGAACGGGGAGGGGGACCAAGCGAAGCTTGGTGGAGGGGCCGGCAGCCTCGCCACCGCCCCGACCCCTCCACCACGAGCCTCCGGCTCGCGGTCCCCCTCCCCGTTCCGGGGAGGATTTGTTGCCCTGGCGGTCATCCAGCTCGATCACGGCTTCACCGGCGGCGACGTCGCCTTGCTCACCGAGCAGGACATGCTCGGCGATCGCCTCGTCCGCCGCCGCAAGCGCCGCAAGACCGCCGACGCCTTCCTTTCCGAGCTCGCCACGCTCACCCCGGGCGACCTCGTCGTCCATGCCGATCACGGCATCGGCCGCTATGAGGGGCTGACCCAGATCCCGGTCCAGCGGGCGCCGCACGATTGCGTCGCCTTGAGCTATGCGGGCGGCGACAAGCTCTACGTGCCGGTCGAGAATATCGACATCCTCTCGCGCTACGGCTCGGACAGCGAGGGCGTCGGGCTCGACCGGCTCGGCGGCGAGGCCTGGCAGCGGCGCAAGTCGCGGATGAAGGAGCGCATCCGCGCGATCGCCGGCGACCTCATCAAGGTCGCCGCCGAGCGCGCGCTGCGCCCCGGCGCCATCGCCGAGCCCGATACCGGCTATGCCGCCTTCGCCGACCGCTTCCCTTACGAGGAGACCGAGGACCAAGATCGCGCCATCGCCGACGTCATCGCCGATTTGGGCGCCGGCAAGCCGATGGACCGTCTAGTCTGCGGCGACGTCGGCTTCGGCAAGACCGAGGTCGCGCTCAGGGCCGCCTTCATCGCCGCCATGTCGGGGCTCCAGGTCGCGATGATCGTCCCGACCACCCTGCTCGCCCGCCAGCATTACGAGAATTTCCGCGACCGCTTCCAGGGCTTCCCGGTCGAGATCGGCCGCCTTTCCCGCCTGGTGCCGGCCAAGGAAGCCAGGGAAGCCAGGGAGGGGGTCAAGGCCGGCAAGGTCGACATCGTCATCGGCACCCACGCATTGCTCGCCAAGAGCGTCGAGTTCAGGAAGCTCGGCCTCGTCATCGTCGACGAGGAGCAGCGCTTCGGAGTCACCCACAAGGAGAAATTGAAGGCCCTGCGCGCCGACGTCCATGTGCTGACCCTGACCGCGACGCCGATCCCGCGCACGCTGCAAATGGCGATGTCGGGCCTGCGCGAGCTTTCCGTGATCCAGACCCCGCCGGTCGACCGCCTCGCGGTGCGCAATTACGTCATGCCTTGGGATCCGGTCGTGGTCCGCGAGGCGCTGCTGCGCGAGCATTATCGCGGCGGCCAGACCTTCTTCGTGGTGCCGCGCATCGCCGATCTGCCCGACATCGAGCAATATCTGCGCGAGGAGGTGCCCGAGGTCCGCGCCATCACCGCCCACGGCCAGATGGCGCCGACCGAGATCGAGGAGCGCATGTCGGCCTTTTACGACCGCAAATATGAGGTTCTGCTCTCGACCACGATCATCGAGAGCGGGCTCGACGTGCCGACCGCCAACACCTTGATCGTCCACCGCGCCGACCGCTTCGGCCTCGCCCAGCTCTACCAGCTGCGCGGCCGGGTCGGGCGGGCGAAGATCCGGGCCTATTCCTATTTCACCACGCCGCCCAACCGGGTGCTGACCGAGACCGCCGACAAGCGCCTGCAGGTGCTGGCCGGGCTCGACAGCCTCGGCGCCGGGTTCCAGCTCGCCACCCACGATCTCGACATCCGCGGCGCCGGCAATCTGCTCGGCGACGAGCAGTCCGGCCACATTCGCGAGGTCGGCTTCGAGCTCTACCAGTCGATGCTCGAGGAAGCGATCCTGGAAGCCAAGGCCGGCGGGCTGGAGCAGAGGCCCGACATTTTCTCGCCGCAGATCACGGTCGACGCGCCGATCCTGCTGCCCGAAACCTATGTCCCCGATCTCGACCTGCGCATGGGCCTTTACCGGCGCATGAACGAATTCGAGACGCGCGAGGAGATCGACCCCTTCGCCGCCGAATTGATCGACCGCTTCGGCCCGCTGCCGCCCGAGACCGCCAACCTGCTCAAGGTCATCGAGATCAAGATGAATGCGCGCACGGCGATGGTGGCCAAGCTCGACGTCGGTCCCAAGGGCGCGCTGGTGAGCTTCTACAATGACAGCTTCCCGGATCTGCCCGGGCTGCTCGCTTATGTGGAGCGGCTCCAAGGCACTGCGAAATTGCGCCCGGATTCGAAGCTGGTCATCACCCGCGCCTGGCCCGATGCCGAGGCGCGGCTGAACGGCGCGCTGCAGCTTTCGAAGGGGCTGGCGAAGATCGTCGCCTAAGCCGTCATTCCAGTGCAAGCTGGAATCTCTTTGCCTTTCCGGCCGCCGTCATGAAGAAATGAGATTCCAGCTTGCGCTGGAATGACGCGAGCGGCGGGGTCGTCCAATGAACAAAAGCCTGATCTTCATCGCGGCGCTGGCCGGTTTAGGCGCATCCCTTGCCTCGGCCCAGACGGGATCGCGCCGGGCGCCAACGCAAGCCGGGTTCGACCGTCCGGTGGCGGCGGGCTCGTGGGGCGGCGTCGTCCGCAGCGGGCCCGGCATGGAGCATGCGCGCTTGGCCTCGCTCCGGGAGGGCGAGCGGGTGGAGCTGCTCTACGATACCGGGATCATGCGCGACGGTTATCCCTGGTTCCTCATCCGCTTCAGGGGCAATCAGCTCGGCTTTCAATGGGGCGGCATCTTGTGCCGGCTCCAGGTGCCAGTCGAGGGACTCTACGAGAGCTGCCGCCGCTAGCTGGCGGCGTTTCGCCGGCGCTTACCAGTCTCCCCAGCCGATCGTGCCGGCCCTGTATTCGGCGATCCGGCGGCGGGTCGCGGCCGAGACGCCCGCCGGCAAAGCGTCGAGCGGGAACCAGCGCGCTTCCTCGATCTCCATCGCATTGGCCCGTCCCAATCGGGCCGCCACCCCGCTTTCGGCGCGCACGACGAAGATCGCGATATGATCGTCCTTGGCCTCCCTGCGGCTGTGATAGACGCCGAGGATGGCCTCGATCCTGAGGCCGTCGAGGGCGATTTCTTCGCTGAGCTCGCGCAGCAGCGCTGCCTCGAAGCTCTCCCCCTTCTTCACGCCGCCGCCGGGCAGATACCATTGATCGGCATAAGTGTGGCGGACCAGGGCGATCCGGTCGTCGCGGTCGAGGACGACGGCGCGAACGCCGAGGGTCCGGGGCCTGCGCAGGCGCCAGTAGAAGCGCGCCGCCTTGCCGATCAGACGATGATGCCACGCCATGCGCCCCCTCCCGCCGCATTCCTACGCGGAAAGTCGCCCGGATGCCCGCATGATCGTGCCGGCCGCGGGGGCTGGGGACGATGCGATTTGCGACACTGAAACCGAAGCTCCCCATGGCAATCGAATTCTTGTACGATCGATTCGGGGCTGCCGGCCCGGCAGCGGGGAGCGGGAGAGGTAGGATGGGTGTGAAGCCGATTGTGGCGGCCTCCGCATTGGCGATAGGCTTTGGCGCTTTGTGGGCGACCCCTGCCCTCACCAGCGGGGCCGCGGCGACCGCCGCCGGCCAGACGCAGCCCAAGGCGGCGCGGAACGATCCCAACCGCAGGGTCTGCCGGAACCTGATCCGCAGCGGCACGCGCTTCACCAGCCGCTATTGCCGCACGCAGGCGGAATGGGACGAGGCCGGGGAATCCTCGCGGCGCTTTCTTCAGGAGGGTCAGAACGAGGGAAATTCCCGCGACGCGGAGATGCATGGACAGGAAATGGGAGTGCCAATGGTCGCTCAGCCTCGCTGACCAGGCGCCGTTGAAGCCAAGCTCCTCTTTGAGCGAACTCATGTATTTTTCCGATTCGGGATTGCCGCCCGGCAGCGGGGAAAGGGAGAGGTGAGATGGGTGTGAAGCCGATCGTGACGGCCTCCGCGCTGACGATTGGCTTTGGCGCCTTGTAGGCGGCCCCTGCCCTCACCAGCCAGCCCGCACCGGCGGCCGCGGCCGAAACGCCGTCCAAGGCCGCCCCGAACGACCGCAGCCGGAAGGTGTGCCGGAACCTGGTCCGCGGCGGCGCGCGCCTCGGCACCCGCTATTGCCACCCGCCAACGAAATGGGACGGGGCCGGGGAAGGCGCGCCGCCTTGTTCAGGAGGGCCAGATCGAGGGATCGTCGCGCGACGGCCAGGGGGCGCCTCGAAATTAACGGATGGCGGCGGGGGACGGCCGAACGGCCGGCCGCACCCCGCCTTTCCTTATCTTGAAGCCACCGCGGTGCTGATCCCGCGGTAGAGCGCGACCGAGGTCAGCGCGCGCAGCGACTGGAGATCGACCGTCAGCCGCTCGCCCTGGTTGGTGCAGGGCTCCACCGCGCTGGCGATCTGCTGGACCGCCTGCATTTCGGCGTCGCTGCCGGGCTCGCTCAGGGCCAGGGCGCGGGCCGCGGCGGGATGGCGCGCGGCCAGGCAGAGGGCGAAATCCTCGGACACGTTGAGCGGCGGCAGCGCGGACAAGGTCCTCGCGAGGCGCACTGGATCGGCGCGTCCGATCTCGGCCTGCACGAAATGCTCGGCCAGGCTGCCGACCAGGCCGGACGTCCGGAACGTCACTTCGACGTCGAATCCGCGAATGCAATTGTCGTTTCCGCTCAGGGCATTGGAAGCGGCATAAGCCTGGGCGTCGCTGAGATAGGGATGAGAAAGCGTCTGGCGCGCCCAGCCCGGCCGCGCGCGCGCGAGGCAGGAGGCCAGCGTGCGCAAATCGTGCCTTTGCTGGGCGGAATCGGGGCTCGGCTGGATCGGCGCCGGCGGCTGGGCAAGGGCCGGGGCGGATAATGCGCCGAGGGCGAGCAACGCAACGACATGAAACCTGGCCATGAATCATCTCCCGCTTCGATCTGATAAGCCATGATGCGCCATCGGAAGCTGAAACGGAAGGGCCGATGCGCAATGCGGCCGCCGGCGCCCGCTCAAGGCGCCGCGCCGCTCCCGATCAATGCCGCCAGCGCCTCGCCCGTCATCGGCGGCGCGCACAGGAAGCCCTGGTAGAGCGTGCAGCCTTCCTGGGCGAGCAGACTCAATTGCTCTTCGGTCTCCACCCCTTCCGCGACCACGTCGAGGCCCAATGACCGCGCCATGTCGATCACGCTCCTGACCACGATCCGGTCGCGCGTCGAGCCGGCAATGTCCTGGCACAGGCGCTTGTCGATCTTGAGATAATCGAGCGGCAGCGCCTTCAGATAAGCGAGGCTCGAATAGCCGGTGCCGAAATCGTCGATGGCGACGCGAAGGCCGCCGCCGCGCAACGCGGCGAGCAAGGCGGCGGCGGCGCCGAGATCCTCGATCAGGCCGCTTTCGGTGACCTCGACGGTGAGCCGGCCGGGATCGAAGCCGCTCTCCTCGACCAAAGCCAGGAAGGAGGCGGCGAAGCCCGGCCGCAGCATGTCGGCGGCGGTGATGTTGACCGACAGGCGAAGACCGCCAAGCGCGTCGGGCCAGGCGGCGGCCTCGCCGATCGCCTTGCGCTGCACATGGTCGGACAGCTGGACGAGATAGTCCGAGCCCTCGGCGACGCTGAACAGGGTGAGCGCGCCCAATTCGCCATATTGGGGGTGATTCCAGCGGGCGAGCGCCTCGGCGCCGACGATCGCGCCGGTGGTGACCGAAACCTGCGGCTGGAAGCGGATCTCGATCTCGTCCTGGTCGAGCGCGCGCCTGAGGTCGATCTCGAGACGGTCGCTGCGCGCGGTGCTGCTCTCGCTCCCCTCCTCCAGCACCCTGACCGGCGCGCTGTCGACATCGCGCGCGTCGGCGAGAGCGGCGCTGGCCCGGCGCAGCAAAGCGGCGGCATCGTCGCCCGCCTGCGCCGCCGCGACGCCGGCCTTGGCGCCCAGGGTGATGACATGGTCGCCCGAGACGAACGGGCGCCCGGTCGCCTCGACCAGCTCGCCGGCGAGGAAGCGGCCTTCCTCGAGCGTCGCCGGCGCGGCGAGCAGCACCGCGAACTCGGCGCCGGCCATGCGCGCCACCAGGCGTCGCCGGCCGTCGCTCTCGGCATGGCGCTCGATCCGCCGCCCCGCCGCCTGCAGCACCGCATCGCCGGTGGCGCGACCAAATGCAGCATTGATCGCGTCATAGCGATTGACCGAGACAAGCAACACCACGAGCTGGGGACAGTTACTAGTAACTGTCCCCGACTGGAGCTGCTCGGCAAGCCAGGCGCGGGCGGCGCGGCCGTCGCGCAGGCCGGTGAGCGGATCGCGGCCGACGGGCAGCCGCCCGAGGCCGGAGATCGTCTCGGAGCGGCCGACGATCCCGCCGCGACCCTCCACCCGCATATGATGCGCGATCCGGCCGCCGCCGGCTTCTCCGCGATGGGCGAAGGCGGTCGCCTCGCCGGTCGCCATCAGCCGGTCGATTGCGCTGCGCGCCGCGCGGCGGCCGTCGGGGTCGAGCTTGCGGAACAATTCCATCAGGCTGATCCGCCGCCCGTCATCCTCGCCAAGCCCCGCCTGGCGCGCCAAAGCCGGGCTCAGCTCGATGGTGCGCGAGCCCGGCTGCCAGCGCCAGCTGTCCGCATCGCCCTCATCGCCGAGTCGGCGCGAGCCGCCGCCGGCGCGCTCGGCATGGCGCTGGGCGAAAAGCAGGGCATGCAGCAATTGCGGCTCGGTGAACGGGCTGACCAGGAAATGGGTCGCGCCATATTGATGGAAGGCGTCGAGCGAAGCGGCGTCCGTGCGCGACACCAAGACGAGCAGGGCGGCGGCATTGGCCTCGACTGCGTCGGCGATGGCGCGCACCGCTCCCTGCCCCTCGCCGAGCGCGCCGCGCGCGTCGACCACCGCCACCGACGCCCCCGAGGCGACGAAGCGCGCCTCGGCATTGGCCGCCCGCCGCGCCGCGATCGGCTGCCACCCCGCGCCCTCGGCGAGACGGGTGAGCTCGTCGCGATGGCGAAAGGAGAGGATGAAGAGAGGGGCCCCCATTGCGAAGCTCTAGACCGGCGCTCCGGCCCCGCCAATCACCTTCGATACGGGCTTCCCGGCTTGGCACATTGACGGCACCACATCCTGCCCCCTAGCTCATCGCATGACGGAGAGGATGGATTCAGACCAGGCTCTCGGTGCAGCGCTCGCCGAGGTGCTGACGCTCTTGGCCGGCGCGCTTGGGACGGCCCCGTTCGAGCGAATCGACGATTGCCATTTGCGGCTGCGCGACGGCGATCTGGCGATCGACTTCTACTGGGCCGCGCGCATCCATGAGATAGGTCCATCCATTACGCTGACGACCTCTTCGGGGTGCGAGCGTCTGCCCCTCGATGCGGTCCAGGAGTGGCTGGGAGAGGCCCCGCACGCCTATATGTTCAGTGACGCAACCATGCGGCAGGCGTGCGGCGCGGTGGCGGATTTCGCCGAGCGGGTCATCACCGGCTTTCGGCGCGATCCGGCGGCGGCCGTAGACCGCATATATGCGATCGGGCGCGCCCGCGCCGACCGCTATGAGATCGAAGAAACCAGGCGGGCCGCGAACGAGGCCTGGACCCGCCGCGATCTCCCGCATGCCGCGCGGCTTTACGAAAAGATAGCCGATCGCCTGAGCGCGGTGGAACGCAAGCGGCTGAGCCTGGCGAAAAGAAATCCGGCTTAGGCCGATCGCCGCCCTTCCAGGCCTGGCACATTGACGAAGGGATGCCCGCACCCCTAGCTACGGCCATGGCGGAATGCGGAAACATGCCGATGGCGCTGGTCGCCTCCAACGCGGAATCCGCTCAGGCGGCCGAGGGGATGCTGCGCGAGCGCTACGATTTCGTGCCGATCGAGGAGGCGGAGCTGATGGTGGCGCTCGGCGGCGACGGCTTCCTGCTTCACACGCTGAGGGAGAGGCTCCAGCTCGGCAAGGTCTGCCCGGTGTTCGGGATGAATCGCGGCACGGTCGGCTTCCTGATGAACGAATGGCGGATCGACGGGCTGATCGAGCGGCTCGGCCGCGCCAAGAGCTTTGCGGTGTCGCCGCTGGAGATGAAGGCGGTCACCGTCGCCGGCGAAACCGTCGTCCATCACGCGATGAACGAAGTCTCCCTGCTCAGGGAGACGCGCGAAACGGCCTGGGTCGAGGTTTCGGTCGCCGGCCGGGTGGTGATGCCCTCGCTCGTCTGCGACGGCGTGCTGGTGGCGACGCCGGCGGGCTCGACGGCCTACAATCTTTCCGCCAACGGCCCGATCCTGCCTTTGGGCTCGAAGCTGGTGGCGCTGACTCCGATCAGCCCGTTCCGGCCACGGCGCTGGCGCGGCGCGCTGATCCCCGACGATCTCAAAATCTCGTTCCGGGTGCTCGATCCGGTCAAACGGCCGGTCAGCGCGGTCGCCGACCAGATCGAGGTCCGCGACGTCGCCACGGTCGATGTCTGGCTCGACCGGCTCGACATCCTGACCCTCCTCTTCGACCCCGAGCACGCGCTCGACGAGCGCATCACCATGGAGCAGTTCGCGGTTTGACGCCGCGGCAGGCCGGGTCCCCTTTCGGTTCGGGCTGAGCCTGTCGAAGCCCTTCCCTTCTTGATGACGCCGGAAAGGAAGGAAGGAAGGAAGGCCCTTCGACAAGCTCAGGGCGAACGGAGTGTGTGAAACCTTGCCAGCCGCGAAAAACGCCTGCTATAGGCGCGCCTCGCCGAAAGGCTGCTCCCCGGTAGCTCAGCGGTAGAGCAACCGGCTGTTAACCGGTTGGCCGATGGTTCGAATCCGTCCCGGGGAGCCACTTCTCCAGATATCGATGTCCTGGCCAAGGCCGGCCGAAGCCGCTTGCCCAGGCGACTGATTTCGCCCACCCTGTGGTGGACCGGCCGCACAGGCTGCCGGCGAGAGGGGATGGTCGTTCGAATGGCGGCTTTTCGAATCGCTCTGCTCGGCGCGGTTGCGGCAGTCGCGGCAATCGCCCTTCCGGCCCATGCCCAGGAAGGCGTCTTCAGCGTGCTCGAGCTCGACGGGGCGCCCGTGTCGCTGCCGTCCAGGGAAAGGGAGAAGCTCGCCACGCTCTCCACCGCCGTACGTGGCGAGCGCCGGGGCCAGCAGGATGTCGCGCTGGCGGCGGCCCACCATGCGGTGACCAGCGTCGCGGGCCGGCAGATCCTTGCCCGCTTCGAGCTCGAGCTCGGCCGCCAGCGAGGCGACAATGCGATGCGCGCGCGGGCGCTCGACGAATTGATCGTCAACCCGCTGACGCCGCGCCTGAGGCTTCCCGGCCAGCTCGCCGTGCGCGGCGACATCGCCTATGAGCTGCGCGATTTCGAAACCGCCGGGAGGGTCTGGACGCGGCTGCTTGAGATCAATCCGAACGACGCCGACATCCTCTCCAACCTGGCCCAGGTCCGCCAGGCGCAGAACGATCCGACCGCGGCCGCCGCCCTGCTGGAGCGCGCCATCGCCGCGCGCGCGGCCACCACCCAGCCCGTATCGGAGGTCTGGTACCGGCAGCGGATGAGCGTCGCTTATCAGGGACGCCTGGTGCGGCCGGCGATCGCCGCGGCGCAATCCCTGGTCAGCACCTATCCCACGCCAAGAAACTGGCGCGACGCGCTCGTCGTCTATCGGCAGCTGGTCGCGCCGCAGGACAGCCTCGAGATCGACCTGCTCCGCCTGATGCGCGCCGTCGGCGCCTTCGCGCGGGCGAGCGAATATCAGCGCATGGCGCAGCTGCTCACCCGCGCCGGCGCGGCCGCCGAAGCCAAGGCCGTGCTCGACGACGGTCTGGCGCGCGGCCATCTCAACGCCGGCGAATCGCCGACGCGCGAGATCATCGCGGAGGTCGACCGCGCCATCCCGCGCGAACGCAGCCGGCTTCAAGCGACGCCTCAGCCGGGCCCGGTGAACGACCTGAGCATGGCGGACTCGCTGGCCGGGAGCGGCCGCTTTGTCGAGGCCATCGCGCTCTATCGCACGGCGCTTCAGAGGCCCGGGATCAACGCCGCCGAGGTCAATCTTCGCCTCGGCATGACGCTCGTCCTCGCCGGCCAGCGCGCGCAGGCCGAAGCGGCGTTCCGCCTCGCGGCAACCGACGCCGCCGCCATCGCGCAGCCGGGCCGCTACGCCGACCTCGCCCAATTCTGGCTGGCCTGGCTGGCGCAGCCGCCGGCGGCGACGTCGCTCGCGCCCCGCAATTCCTGAGGCCCGCAAACTCCTGAAGCGTTCGGCGCTCAGCGCCGCCGGCCGCCCAGCCCGACGCGCCGGCATTCGGGCGTGCCCGCGCCAGCGCCCCTGCAGAATTCGTACAGCACGCCGGCATTCTCTTCGTTGAGCCGCGGTCCCGTGCGCTTCGGCGGACGCACCGGCGGCTGGCGCCGCGGCGGCGTGGCCTGGGGCGCCTGCGCGGGCGGCACCGCGCCGGGCGCCGTCGCTGGCGTGTCCGGGGCGAGCGAGGGTACCGCGACCGGCTCGCGCACTCGAATCCGCGAGCGCTCCATATAGCCGATCAGGCCGCCGGCGATCCTGACCCGCCACCAATCGCCGTCCTGGGCGTAAGTGTTGAAGGGCTCGCCCGCATTGACCCGGGCGACGATCGGCGCATCCGCCGACGGGCCGGCGCGGACGTTTGAGAAGCCGTCCTCGTCGCTGATCACCGCCTCCTGCGAGAATTCGGCGGGGACGGCCGCGACCGGCGGCGCTTCGGGTCCGCCCGGCTCGGCCGGCCGCGCCTCGTTGGCCGCCGCGACCCCGTTGCCCGCGGGCTCCGTGGAGCGGCCGCGCGTCAAAGCGAGCACCGCGACCGCCGCGATCACCAATAAAGAGACTCCGATCAAGATAAGAACCAGCTTGTTCGAGCCCCGTCGCGCAGGCTTTGGCGCTGGCACCGGCGCCGGGGCCGGGGCTGGCGTCGGGGCCGGCGCGGGCGGCGGCGGAGGCGCGGCGGGCGCTGGCTTTTCCAGAGCGACGGGCGTCGCGGCCGCCACCACGGTCGCCTCGGCGCCCGGGGCGCCGCACAAAGCGACAAGGCTCTCCTTCACCTTCGACCAGCCGGGATGGTCGTCGCTGCCGTCCCAGTCGGCGAGCGAGACGTAATGGAGCTGGTTGAACGGCATCGGCGGGTCGCGATTGTCGATCGAGGTCTGGATGAGCTTCTTCTGGCTCCGGGCCATGTCGGCCTCGGCGCGCACCCATTCCGATTGGGTGGCATTGGCCGACCAGACCACGATCGCAGCCTTGGCGCCGCCGACCTTGGCGGCGATGACGTCGCCGTAGGAGAGATGCGGCGGCAGCTGGTCGTCCCACCAGACGCTGTAGCCCAGCCGCTTCACCGCTTCGGCCAGGCGGCGCACCACCTCCTGGTTCTCACGCGAATAGGAAATGAAGACGTCGCTCACTCGTGCTTCCCCCTTTGCCGGAGGTCTAGCACGAAGGCGGCGGCGGGGAAACGGCGGGCACCCGCATTGCCCGGACTGGTCTGAAATCCCGTCATTCCAGCGCAAGCTGGGATCCCACCTATTTCAGCGCTGGAAGGAAAAGAGATTCCAGCTTTCGCTGGAATGACGATTCACCCCTGCTCGATCCGCCCTAGGCCACCGCCCCGTGGCAATGCTTGTACTTGCGCCCGGAGCCGCACGGGCAGGGCGCGTTGCGGCTGGCCGGGGCTGCGACAGTGCCGCCCGGGGCCGGCAGATCGGCCATCGGGATCGACAGCGGCGGCAGCTTCGAGAGGATCGCGCCTGTGCCCGCGTCGATGTCGTAGGTGTCGTCGTCGCCGGTGAACGGATCGATATGGGTGGTGAGGTAGGGCGGCAATTCCGGCAGGTCCATCGGCTGCATCTGGAAATGCGCCTTGGCGAGCCAGCCGGTGACGTCCTCGCGGATGATGGCCAGCATCCGCTCGAACATGGCAAAGGCCTCGTGCTTATATTCGTCGATCGGCTTCTTCTGGGCATAGGCGCGCAGGTGGACGACCTGCCGGAGCGCGTCGAGCATCGAGAGATGCTCCTTCCAATGCTGGTCGAGGCTCTGCAGCAGGACCTGCTTTTCGACCTGGACCCACTCCTCGAGCGGAATCTCCCTGATCTTCTCCTCGATCTGGGCGTCGGTCAGCGCCTGCAGGCGCTCGACGAACATTTCGGGCTCGACCTCCTCTTCCTTGACCCACTCCGCAAAGGGGGGATTGAGGCCGAACACGCCCTCGACTCGCTCGGCGAGCAACTCGACGTCCCATTGCTCGGGATAGGAATTGACCGGGATCGCCTCGCCGATGAGCGTGTTGACCGTCTCGGCGCGCATGTCGGCGACGACGTCGCCGACCGTGGCGGCGTCCATGATGTCGGCGCGCTGCTCGTAAATGACCTTGCGCTGGTCGTTCATCACGTCGTCATATTCGACGACCTGCTTGCGGATATCGTAATTGCGCGCCTCGACCTTCTTCTGCGCGGTTTCGATCGCCTTGGAGATCCAGGGCGAGATGATCGCCTCGCCGTCGGCGAGATTCTTGTTGAGGAGGCGCGCGAACATGGTCTGCGGCCCGAAGATGCGCAAAAGGTCGTCGTCGAGCGACAGGTAGAAGCGGGAAAGGCCGGGATCGCCCTGGCGGCCGGCGCGGCCGCGCAGCTGATTGTCGATGCGCCGGCTCTCGTGGCGCTCGGTGCCGAGCACGAACAGGCCGCCGGCAGCGATCACGCGCTCCTTCTCGTCGGCGACCTCGCGCCTGATCTTCTCCTCGGCCTCGTCGCGCTTGGGGCCGGGCTCCATGTCCTTGAGCTCGTCGGCGATGCGAAATTCCCAATTGCCGCCCAATTGGATGTCGGTGCCGCGGCCGGCCATGTTGGTGGCGATGGTGACGGCCCTGAGGCGCCCGGCCTGGGCGACGATATGCGCCTCGGTCTCGTGGTAGCGCGCGTTAAGAACCTCGTGCTTAATCTTGGCTTTCTTGAGAAATTCGGAGAGCAGTTCCGATTTCTCGATCGAGACGGTGCCGACCAGGATCGGCTGGCCAGCCTCCTGCTTGGCCTTGATCGCCTGGACGATGGCGGCGAATTTGTCGTCCTGATTCTTGTAGAATTCGTCCTCGTCGTCGGAGCGCCGGACCGGCAGGTTGGTCGGGATCGAGACCACGTTCATCTTGTAGATGTCGTAAAATTCCGCGGCTTCGGTGGCGGCGGTGCCGGTCATCCCCGAAAGCTTGGGATACATGCGGAAATAATTCTGGAAGGTGATCGAGGCCAAAGTCTGGTTCTCGGGCTCGATCTCGACGCCTTCCTTGGCCTCGACCGCCTGGTGCAGGCCCTCGGACCAGCGCCGGCCGTCCATCATGCGCCCGGTGAACGGGTCGATGATGATCACCTTGTCGTCCTTGACGATATAATCGATGTCGCGGCGATAGGCGACGTTGGCGCGCAGCGCCTGGTTGAGGTGGTGCACCACCTGGGTGTTGGCATAATCGTAGAGGTTGGAGCCTTCGAGCAGCCCCTGCTTCTCGAGCAGCCGCTCGACCGTCTCGGTACCGTCCTCGGTCAAAAGGACGCGCTTGTCCTTCTCGTCATATTCGTAATCGTCGGACGGCATCTCCTTCACGACCTGGTCGAGCTTGATGTAGAGCTCGGACTTGTCCTCGGTCGGGCCGGAGATGATGAGCGGCGTGCGCGCCTCGTCGACCAGGATCGAATCGACCTCGTCGACGATGCCGAAATTGAACGGGCGCTGGACCATCTCGCGGCGCTCATATTTCATATTGTCGCGAAGATAGTCGAAGCCGAACTCGTTGTTGGTGCCGTAAGTGATGTCGGTATGATAGGCGTCGCGGCGGGCATGATCGGGCAGATTGGGGACGATCACGCCGACGCTGAGGCCGAGGAAGCGGTAGATCTGCCCCATCCAGTCGGCGTCGCGGCGGGCGAGATAATCGTTGACGGTGACGACGTGGACGCCCTTCCCTTCGAGCGCGTTCAGATAGACGGCGAGCGTCGCGACCAGGGTCTTGCCCTCGCCGGTGCGCATCTCGGCGATCTCGCCGCGGTGGAGGACGATGCCGCCGATCAGCTGGACGTCGTAGTGGCGCTGACCGAGCGTGCGCTTGGCGGCCTCGCGGACCGTGGCGAAGGCCTCGGGAAGGACGTCGTCGAGCGTCTCGCCCGCCTCGAGCCGCTCCTTGAGCAGGCGGGTCTGGTCCTTGAGCGCCTCGTCGGTCACCACTTCGAGGCTGGGCTCGAACGCGTTGATCTTGTCGACGGTCTTCCGGAGCGAACGCACGTAGCGGTCGTTGGACGATCCGAAAATGGCTTTGGCAAATCCACCGAACATATTGGAATCCTGGCTTGATGAGAGTCGCCCGGCCGCGGCCGGGGCTGAAGGTGACGAAAAAGGGCGCCGAGGCGCCGGCGTCACTCGATCGGGCGGTCCGCATAAAGCGGCACGGCGGCGGGCGGCGCCGAAACGGGCCGGGCCTCGGCGATCGCGCGCGCAGGCGCCGGCGCGGGCGCCACGGCGATCCGCGCCGCGGGCACCGCGACTTGCTGCGCGGGCTCGGCCACGGCGACGCTCTGCGCGGTCGCCGCATGATGCAGGCGCGCCTCGTGCGGCCGCGCGCCCGTGAAGGCGCCGGTCACCGCGCTCAAGAGAGCGGAGAGGACGAGCAGGAATTCCATCGCGGGTGCGACATAGTGTCGCGCCGCGCCAAGGTCCATGCTTTTGGCGGCGCGGCCGGTTGAATTCTTCGGCGCTCCCGCCTAGCCGGCGGCGATGGACGAATATCGGCAGGGCGGCTGCGCGTGCGGCGCCGTCCGCTACGAGCTCAGGAGCGAGCCGTTCGACGCCGGCTGGTGCCATTGCCGGATCTGCCAGCGTGTGTCGGGCGCGCCGGCGATGATGTTCGCGACGGTGCCCGTGGACGACATGGTTTTCATCGCGGACGGGGACGCGATCGGAACGGTCGCGCTCACCGCATTCGGCCGCCGGCGCTTCTGCGCGGCTTGCGGGACGCCGCTCACCATCGAAGTCGACTATCAGCCCGAGACGATCGATTTCCCGGTCGCGACGCTCGACGATCCCGACGCCGTCGCGCCGGGCTTCCACATCTTCCGGGCGAGCAAGGTGGCCTGGTTCGAAACCGCGGACGACCTGCCGCGGCACGAGCGGTTCAGGCCGGACACGCGCGGCCTGGAAGGGACCGAGCCGCCGGACACTCCGTCGTCACCCCGGACTTGATCCGGGGTCCACCTTCTTCAGCGATATGCGGGAAAGAGCGATGTGCGGGGAAGAAGGTGGATGCCGGATCAAGTCCGGCATGACGACCTTTGGTGATCCAATCGGTCTCAGGTCACGGTCAGATGCGGAGCGAGCTCCGCCTCGATCTTGCGCAGCGGCATATAGCCGTCGAGCCGCGCCACCTCCTCGCCCGCGCGGAACAGGATGCCCATCGGATAGGTCTCGACGCGGTAAAGGTCGGCGGTGGCGGGGCTGTCGTCGACGTCGAGCTTGGCGACGATCAGCCGGTCGCTATGGCTGGCGGCGAGCGCGCGCAGAGCCGGCGCCATCAGCCCGCACGGCCCGCACCAGGTCGCGCCGAAAACCACGAGGACGAGCCGGCCCGAGCGCAGCACATTGTGCTCGAAGGTCGTATCGGTGACGATCCGCACGATTCCCGCGCCCATGAACGTGCCCCCATGGGGACAATTGCCCCCGAATGGGGACAGTTACTTTTTTCGCGTCCCTCGGGTGACGTCGCGCAGGCCGAGGGCGAAAAAGTAACTGTCCCCTTTTCCCTATAGAGCGCCCTTTCCCCTTCAGAGCGCCCCTTCGAGCCAGGCCTGGATGCGGCTCTTGGGCTCGGCGCCGACCTTGGTCGCGGACGGCGCGCCGTCCTTGAACAGGATCATGGTCGGGATGCCGCGCACGCCGTAGCGGCCGGGCGCCTCGGGATTGTCGTCGATATTGCATTTGACGATGGTCACCCGGTCGCCGAGCTCCTCGCTCAGCTCCTCGAGCGAGGGCGCGATCATCTTGCACGGGCCGCACCATTCCGCCCAGAAATCGACGAGCACCGGCTTAGGGGCGCCGAGGACGTCGGCCGCGAAGGACGAATCGGTGACGGAAGTGGTGGCCATGGACTTGTCTCCTGAACTGCGTTGGAGCCGATGTAGGATGCGCCGCCGCCGCGCTCAACCACCCGCCGGCATGTGCGCGTCGAGCAAGGCGTCGGGCAGAGCGATGAGGATCGGCGCGGCGGTGTAGAGCAAGGCGGCCGCGACCGGCCGGTCCGGGAAGATCACGCGCAAGGCGGCGCGATAGGCGGCCATCTGCCGCAAATGGGCCGCCGGGATCGCGCCTGCGTCCGCGGGCGGGTCGCGGCCGGTCTTGAAGTCGGCGATCAGGATGCGGTCGTCGGCGACCAGCAGCCGGTCGACCGTCCCCGACACGACGGCGCCCCCCGCCACCACCGCCGCGATCGGCGCCTCGGCCAGCGCGTCGGCGGCGAACAGCTCGGCGAAGCGGGGATCGGCGATGACCGCGCAGGCGGCCTCGGCGAGCGCCCGGCGCGTGGCTTCGTCGGCGACGCCCGCCGATTGCTCGAGCCACTGCAGCGCCAGCGCGCGCCGCTCGCCCGCCGCCACGCCCGGCAGCCGTTCGAACAAGGAGTGGAGCAGCCGGCCGCGCTCGGCCGCCGCGCGCCGGGCCGGGCCGGGCGGCGGATCGGCAACGTCGTCCTCGCCGAGCGAGGAGGGCGCGAGCGGGCGCGGCGGCCTTTCCTCGGCCGGCGCCGGCTGCCGCAGCCAGGCGGGCAGCAGCGGGTTGCGTCCGGGCGGCTGGCGCGCGGCCCGGGCGGCGATTTCGGGCGTACCGTGCCGGATCTCGCGGTCCCACAGCGGCGAGGCGGCCCATTCCGCGCCGAGCCCGGCCAGCGCAATCTGGACCGCGCGGTACCAGCTCGCCGCCGCCGGCACGCCGCGGTCGCGCGACCCCAAGGCGCCGCCGACATAAAGCCGCTCCTCGGCGCGGGTCAAAGCGACGTAAAGCAGCCGCCAATGCTCCTCGCGGTCGCTCGCGTCGCGGCGCTCGATTTCGCTCTTCAGCGGCTCGGCGAGCTCGTCCCTCTTCGGCCGGAAGACCGGGATCGAAGGGCCGTCCTCCCCGAGCGGCAGCGCGGCCATGCGCACGCCGGGGGCGCCGGCGCGGTCGGGGTCGGCGCAGGCGTCGGCGAGGACCACCAGCGGCGATTGCAGGCCCTTGGCGCCGTGCACCGTCATCACCCGAACCGCGTCCGAGGGCGCCGAAGGATCGCGGACGATCTCGACCTCGCCGCGGGCGAACCAGTCGAGAAAGGCCTGAAGCGAGGCCGACGCCCCGGTTTCGAAATCGAGCGCCGAGGACAGCAATTCCTCGATCGGGTCGCGCGCCTCGGCGCCGAGCCGCTCGAGCAGCCGCCGCCGGCCGTCGAGCGGACCCGACAATATCGTCTCGAAGAAGAGGTGCGGCGGCGCATAATCGGCCATGGCGAGGATCGCATAGAGGCTCGCGAGGCGCTCGGCCGGCAGGGTGCCGCGCAAATGCGGCCAGAGCGGCCCGCTCCGCCCGAACGCCGCGGCGAACAAGTCCTCCTGGGTCCAGCCGAGCAAGGGCGAAACGAGCAGGCCGGCGAGGTTGAGGTCGTCGAGCGGCTGGGCCGCGAAGCGTGCGGCGGCGAGCAGATCCTGCACGGCCAGCGGCTCGGTGAGCGACAGCCGGTCGACGCCGGCCACCGGCACGCCTTCGGCGTGAAGCCGCGCCACCAGCAACGCCGCCAGCTCGCCGCGCCGCCGGACCAGGATCAATATGTCCTCGGGCCGCAGCGGCCGGCTCCGGCTCTCGAGGTGGAACGGTCTGTCGAGCCATGAGCGCACCTGGCGCGCCAGCCGGGCGGCGTAGCGGCGGATGGCGTCGCCGATCCAGCCCTCCTCGCCTTCGTCCTCGTCGGCGCCGCTTTCGTCGGTGAAGGGCAGCCACAGGGTCACCGCCCCTCCCCTCGCCGCGTGGTGGCTCTCGTGCGGGTTGGGCCGGCGCGGCAGCCCGAAGGCCTCGTGGCCGAGATCGGCGACGACGCGGTCGACTGCCGCCAGGATCGGCGGCGAGGAGCGGAAGCTCTTGTCCATCGACAGATCGAGGAAGTCCTGCTCGCTCGCCGCCGCCTCGCGCGCGAACCAGGCGCGGGCGACGTCGAAGCTGGCCGGATCGGTGCCCTGGAAGCCGAAGATCGCCTGCTTGTAATCGCCCACCGTGAAGATCGTCCGGTGCCGTCGCGCCGCGCCTTCGCCGGCGAAATATTCCCCGGCCAGAGCGCGAACGATGTTCCACTGGCTAATATTGGTGTCCTGCGCCTCGTCGACCAGGATATGGTCGGTGCGCTGGTCGAGCTTGTAGCGCACCCATTCGCCCATGCCGGGCGTCAGCAGCAATTTCTCCGCCTCGCGAATCAGATCGTCGAAATCGACCAGCCCCGATGCCCTTTTGGCGGCGCCGTAAGCCAGCGCATAGCTCTGCCCGGCGCGAAGCCCGGCGGCGAGCGGCGTCAGCATAAAGGCGAGGCGGCGCAGGGTGAGCAGCCGCCGGCAGCAGTCGGCGAGCCGGGCTGCGTGCGCCTCGTAATCCGGATCGGCCTTGAGCAGGCCGGCCGCGGCCTTGCGCGGATCGCCCGCCTTGGTGAGCACGAGCGCGGCGAGCCCGTCCAGCGTGGCGGCGCGTTCGGGCCCGGCGCGCGCGAGCCAGGCGGCGATGGCCTCGCAGCCGGCAAGGCCGGTCGCCGCGCCCCAGGCCCGGTTGGCGGCGGCGAGCGCGTGCAGGGCCGCGACGTCGAAGACCTCGTCGCCGCATTCGCGCGCGATGAGATCGTCGACATCGCCGAGCGGCAGGCCGAAGACGTGCCTGAGCCGCGCCTCGACGCCCTCGCGCGGGCCGAGCGCGGCCATCGCTTCGGGCGCGCGGGCGCAGGCCCGCAGGAAGGCCTCGGCCCCGCCCTCGCCGAGCCTGAGGCTCAGCGCCTGCAGGTCGCGGATCAAGGCGAGATCGCCCGCGCGCTCGGCGGCGACGAGCAGCTCGGCGAGCGTCGCGCGCGCCAGCACCTGCTCCTCGCGGCCCTCGAGCGGGCGGAAGCCCGGCGCCAGCCCCGCCTCCGAGGGGAAACCGGCGAGCAGGCCTTGCGCGAAGGCGTGGATGGTCTGGACGCGCAGGCCGCCGCCGGTCGATTCGAGCAAGCGGGCGAAGAGGGTGCGGGCTTCGGCCCGGGCCTCCGGCCCCGGATCCTCGCCGAGCGCGGCCAGCTCGGCGCCGAGGTCGGCATCCTTGAGCCGCACCCAATGCGCGAGCCGGGCATGGATCCGCCCCGCCATCTCGGCCGCGCCCGCCTTGGTGAAGGTCAGGCACAAGATCGAGGCCGGATCGACCCCCGCCAGCAGCAGCCGAAGCACCCTGGCGGTCAGCACATGGGTCTTCCCCGTCCCCGCCGACGCCGACAAGGCGGCATGGCCGCGCGGCTGCGAGGCGCTGCGCTGCGCGCCTTCGAGGCGATCGAGCGGGCGGAGGCGGTTGGGCATGGGCCTCTGTCGCTGATGGCCGGGGGTGACGCAAGCGGGACGGGAGCGGCGCCCCCTGCCGCGATGCCGCGCGACCTTCCGCTTCAGTCTGCCGCGCGGCGAGAAACGGAGCGCCAACGCTGCATAGGGGATGCGGAAACGGAGCTCCGCCGAGACTAGCCGGATTGCCGGGGTAGCGTGACCTCGATCCCGAACGGACTTCGAATTGCTAGCCCGGCGTGGAAACCGGCCAGCTGTTGAGGACGGCGGTCAGCTTTACGACGAGGTCCGAAAAGTCCTGGCTGGTATGCACGATCGCGGCGAGTGCCCCCACCGAGGCTCGGAGCTTCTCGATCTGCTCGTCCGAGGGAAATTCTATGTCGGCGCCTCCGACCAGGAAGGTCATCATCCCCCTGACCTGCTGGATTTCCGAGAAGGTGCTGCTGATGATCCCCTCATAGTCAGGCTTGAGATCGCTCGGAATCGCATCGAGCCGCTTCTTCGCATCCTCCAGGACAAGAAGCTTGTCCATTAGCTTATTCCAGAGAACCTTGCTTTCATGGGACATGGTCATCGCGTTCCTCCATTCAATTTGGGGTTGCGGCGGCGGACGCCCCGGCACTGGCGGTGGTCGTGCTGGTAGCACCCGAAAGCGATTCTTCGTACTTGGCACGCAAGGCCGTCGCGAACCGGAATGTGTCGCGCGCGTAATCCACAAGGCCGCGCGGCCGCTGCAGCGCCGTCAATTGCCGGATCACGGCTTCCACGGGTGCCGCGTCAAACCGCAGGGGCTCGGCCGGAGCGGGTTGACCGGAAGCCCCATCGGTGACCGCCAGGATCGTCGCGGCATCCCGCTGGGTGAGCAATTCGAACCTGCCGACCACGTCCCGCTCGCCAGCAAGGCGCCACGCCATGGTCCTCGACTGAATCTCGCTCAACCTGAATTGCCGTTCGCCCTCATAGGCCCTCAGCCGTGCGGCATTGGCTGCATTGAGCTGGTTCTGCGCTGTGGAGAACCGGACAAGCTGCGTCCGATATTGACCCAGGATCGCAGCGCTCTGGCTTGATACCGAGCGCAGCTGGTGCTCACCCGCGCATGCGGGAAGCAATAGCAAGGCTGCGGCCAGAATGGCGGACTTCTTCATGCGACTACCTCCCCAAGATGGCGCCGGTGACCGGCAGGCTTGCGAGAAACGGGCCAAGCACGTCGGGTTTGACCCCACCGGCGCCGTAGGCGGCCATCTGGTCGAACGCGGGCTGGAGAAGGGCGCGATAATCCGCTTCCGCAGCCTGCGCCCGCCTGATCGCAAAGGCCCGGTCGACCTGCAGCTCTCGCGACCGCAATACCTCATAAGGGATCAGCCCCTTGTCGAACGAGCTGGCGAAATGGCTGAGCGCTTCCGCATTGACGATGCCCGTGCCGCAGCTGTGCTGAGTTGAGCAGAGAGCCTCCACGCGGGCCAGATAATAGGTCTGGGTGCGTAGCGCCGCCGCCTCCGCTTCGAGAATGCTCGCCAGGCGCTGGTTTCGTTGGATGTTGAGCTCGACCAGGTTGAGTTGGTGCCGCACCCTTGCAATGGCGATGAGGATTGCGGAAGGTTCGTCGAGCGGCGTCCGGGATTGATCGCGCGCAAGATCCTCCGCTGCCCCGAGCGCCTCCAGCACGCCCGTGATCCACGCCGTCGCTGGCATCTGGAATGCGGCATCGCGCGCGGCGCTGATCTGGTCGAGCGTTTCCACCAGTTTCTCGCCAAGCAGCGTATCGAGGGCCGTCAGCACCTCTCGTATGTCTTCCGAGACAGCGAAGTCACGCAGATCCCTTGCCGCTTCCAGAACCTCGTCTGAAACTGTGGTCGAGGGCGCGCGGGCGGCAGCCAGCGCTCGATTCAACGCGGCCAACGCCTTTCTTCGATCCTCCCGTTGCGCAGGGTTCGCATCCGTTTCACGCATCCTCCGGAGGCGTTCGCAGACTTCGAACAGCCGCCCCTCGCTCAGCCCCATCGCACAGGTCGGCGCCTGTTGCTGCCCAGTCGCAATGGCGACGCATGATCTGCGGATCATGGCATAGGTTTCCTGGGCGGCTGGCGGATCCAGGGCGGGCGGCGTCGGGTTCAGGAAATCCGCGCAGCGCATTTCGCGACGGGTTCCGTTCTCGTTCCGGTAATTGTCGAAAAGCGCCCGGGTTTGGCCGTCGTGGAATTCGAGAGAAGCTGCGCGCGTCAGACCTTGGGAGCGCTCGGCATCCAGCGCCGCCGCACGATCGTTGCCCAATCGGTCCACACCGGCCGTTTGGTGGATCTGCGTCCTGGCGGCCTCTGTCAGGCGCTGAGCTGGGGTCTTGGCGCTCCCGTCCGGGTTGCGCGCATCGTTGGCTGGCGCCCGAAGGATGTTGAGCAACGAGTAGTTTCGGGACGCCACCTGGTACTCCGCAACGGCCCGGTCCTCGCGGGCGGCGAAGTCGTCGAGATGCCTTTGCTGCTGCTCGAGATAGGCCGGGGCCGAAAGCTGTCCAAACGAGGTCTTGAGCGCCGCAGTTGACGTCTCCAGGTCGGGTCGATGAAGATATACGCCGCAGCCAGCGACCATAGGAATCGCCGCCGCCAGCAAGGCGATTCTGTACCGCGCGATCATTGGACCCTCCCGTCGCATCGACCCGCAATTGCGGCCCGTGAACGAGAGTCGAGTAATAGGGCTTGGCCCCGGCTACTGTGGCCTTTGCCACAAAGACGAAAAAATTATTCGCGGGCGTTGGCCCCGCTTCAGAATATCCACGCGCCGGCGACGAAGGCGGCGATTGCGATGAGCCAATCGCGGGGCTCCAGCCTTCTGATCATGTCCATTTGCATCCTCCTGATACAGTGCCTGTATTGCTGATATAATACAGCAGGACACCAATTCAAGAGGATGAGTCGGAGGCCGCGAAGAGGGGCAGCGATTCGGCCGCGAGCGCGCCTTCGATCTCCAGCAATTTCAATTTGGTCGCCCGCCCCCCCGGCGCCGAGAATCCTCCCATCTTGCCGTCCGCCCCGGTGACGCGGTGGCAGGGCACGACGATCGGCCAGGGGTTGCGGCCGAGCGCCTGGCCGACGGCGCGGGCGAGAGACGGGTCGCCGAGCCCGGTGGCGATCGCGCCGTAGGTCGAGGTGGAGCCGGACGGGATCGCCCGGGCCGCGCGATAGACGGCGCGGTCGAAGTCGCCAATGGCGCTCTCGTCGAGGGGCAGCGAGGCGAAATCGTCGCTGGCGCCACTGAGGAAGGCCGCGATCCGCGCGATCGCCGCTTCGATCGCGGCCGGCGCAATAGCCGGCGCCAGGCTGGGGAAGCGCTGGCGAAGGCGCCTCGCCGCGGCCGCGTCGGACGCCTCCGGCAGTTGTAGGCCGACGATCCCCGCCCCGCTCCAGGCGATACCGCAGCGGCCGATCGCGGTGCTGAACAAAGCGAATCCCGGCTGGTCCATCCCACCAGCCTAGCCGATCCGGCGCCGCCGGTCGCCCTCTTGGCTTTTGCCGCCGCGACCGGCTAAGGGTCCGGCTCGGATCAGCGAAGAGTGAGAGAAATGGCCGACGATCCCAAAGCCAAGGCGAGTGCGTCCACCCCCGCCGACACGAGCGCGGCCGGCGCGTCGCGGACCAAGCATATCGTCACCGGCGCGGCGATCGGGATCGGCTCGGCGGCTTTGGTCGCGGCCCTGCTCTACGCCAATCGCGCCCGCAAGGCCGACAGGAGCTAAGCCTTATCCTGCCGGGCGAGCGACAGGATCCGCTCGAGCACGGCCGGGTGGAGCGGCTGGGTGAACTCGCAGGTGAAGCGATAGCCGTCGACCGAGACGATCCGCGCCGGCCAGCCCTCGAGCCCGGGCAGCACGATCCACAGCAATGAGCCCATGCCCAGAGCGGCGAAGCTGTCGAAGGTGACGTTGCGCGCGGTGATCGCGGCGACCTCGATCGACCAGCGCCGCGTGCCCTCGCGCACGCGGGCGTGGAGATTGAGCTGGACGCTCTCGCCCTCCTCCCTGGCAGGCGGCGCGGCTTCGGGCGGCGCGGGCGGCACCGGTTCGGGCGCTGCCAGCGGCGCCTCGCGCCTTTTGCGCCGCTCCTTCAGCCACAGCATCAGCTCCTGCCAGCGCAATTCGGGCAGGAAGGCGATGCCGGCGACATGCTCCTCGGACCAGCGCACCACGCCCTGCAGCGGCGGCAGGCCGTCGAGGCTGATCAGGACGCGCGCGTCCTGCGCGAGCGCGAACGGCACGTCGATCTTGGCGCCGCCCTGCGAAATGTCGCGAGTCGTCACGACCTCGGTGCCCGCCTCGGTCTCCAGCAGGCCCTGCACGACCAGCTCGACGCGCGGCATTCGGCGGCGCTCGCCGGGCTGGCTGACGATATCCTGCGCGATCACCGCGAACACGTCGATGGCTGAGTCGAAGCGAAGGCCGACCTCGGCGCCGCGCTGCCAGGCGACCGTACCGCCGAGCTGCTCGCCGGTCATCAGCTCGAGGTCGAGCCGCTCGCCCGGCCCGATCGCCCCGTCGACATGGACGATGGCGCCGCCGGCGCTGATCTTGCGGATCGAGCAGACCTGGCGGATCGAGCCGACGGTGAGCGCGCCCGGCCACAGGCCGAAATCGTCGGCCTCGATCGGGATTTCCACCGGCGGAACGTCGCCGGACAGGGAATAAACGGTTTCCACGCTCACGCTTTCCACATCGGCCGGACTCGCCAGAAGCCCGGCGCCCGGTAGTTTCCTCCCAATCGGTTTACGATTCCCTAAGGACGCGACGGAAAGGGACAGTTACTTTCACGCACCGAAGCCGGAATAACGGTCGCCGCCGGCCGACGGGGACAGTTACTTTCACGCGCCGAAGCCGGAATGACGGGCGCCGCCGGCCGAAAAGTAACTGTCCCCATCAGCGCGGAAATGGGGACAGTTACTTTTATGAGGCCCGCGCGGACTCTGGAAGGCCGACGCGTGAAAGTAACTGTCCCCGCGAGATTTGCACCGGCCCGGCGCATCGCTATGGGAGGGGCGAATCGCCCTGGTGGGCGCCGGGAGCGTGTTTGTTGGACTTTTCCGCCTTTAGTTTCAGCGAGCTGTGGCCGTTCATCCTGGTCGGATTCGCCGCTCAGCTCGTCGACGGCGCGCTCGGCATGGCCTTCGGGGTGATCTCGAGCACTCTCTTGATCAGCCTCGGCGTGCCGCCCCACTTCGCGTCCGCAAGCGTCCACGCGGTTGAGGTGTTCACCACCGGCGCCTCGGGGATCAGCCACACCCTGCACAAGAACGTCGACTGGCGGCTGTTCGGCCGGATCGTCATTCCCGGCGTTCTCGGCGGCATCCTGGGCGCCTATGTGCTGACCAGGGCCGCGGAAAGGGCCCGGCCCTATGTTCTCGCCTATCTGGTCTGCATCGGCCTCTATCTGCTTTGGCGCGCCTTTCGCCACAGCCAAGTCGTAAAGAAGCCGCGCGTTGTCGAGCCGCTGGGTTTCGCGGGTGGCTTCCTCGACGCTGCCGGCGGCGGCGGCTGGGGGCCGATCGTCACCTCGAACCTGCTCGCGCAGGGCGCCGAGCCCCGACGCGTGATCGGCACGGTCAACACCTCCGAATTTTTCCTGTCGGTGACGATCTCAGCGACCTTCTTCTTCACGCTCGGCTTCGAGGCCTTCACCCCGGCGATGGTCGGCCTCCTGATCGGCGGCCTGCTTGCCGCCCCGCTAGGGGCGATGGTCGCCAAGCGGATTCCGGCCCGGCCATTACTGATCATGGTCGGGATCGTGCTCACCCTGACCAGCGCCTACGGCATCTACACCGCGCTGAAATAGGGCTCAGCCCTCGCGGCCATACCATTCGTCGCGGCGCATGAGCTGGTCATAGTCGCCATAAGGCGCATATTCGGGGTGCAATTTGGCGGTGAACGGCTCGGCGCCGGTCAGCCAGGCCTCGGCCGCCGCGATGAAATGGCCGGCCGCGAGCGCGGTGAACTCGGCCGCGTCGAGGCCGTTCCGACCGCCGACCGGGCTGGCGACAAAGCCGCGCCGGCCGGCGCGCTCGCCGGACGGGCAGCGCGCCAGCGACCAATATTCGAAGCAGGCGGCGGCGCCCTCGATCCCGGGAAAGCCGCCGCGCTCGGCGATCAGGCCGAGCAGGCCGAGCTGCAGCGAATAGCCCGCGCCGACCGCCTTCTTGGCCGGCGGCTGGCCGGTCTTGTAGTCGACGATGGCGAGGCCGCCATCGGCCATCCTGTCGACCCGGTCGACCTTGCCGCCAAGCCCGACCCCGGCCAGCTCGACCGCGCCCCAGGTTTCGGCGGCGAGCGGCCGCCGCCCCTCGCGCTGATTGGCCTCGACCTGGTCGGCGATGAAGTCGATCGCCTCGGTCAGCAAAGGCTGCCAGAGCGCGCGCATCAAGGGATGGGCGGTCTGCGAGTCGAGCAAAGCCTCGGCGCGCTCGCGCAGCCTCGCCGGGTCGCACTCATCCTCCTTCATCCAGGCCTCGAGCACGTCGTGGACCGCGCTGCCGCGCCAGGCCGGAGTCGGATCGGCGTCGACCGGATCGAGGGCCGTCAGCGCCAGCATCTTGCGCGCGTAGAAGGCATAAGGATCGGCCTTGAGCCGGTCGACCTCGGTCACCGAGATATTGCGGGGCCGCACGGCCGGATCGGGCGCCGGCGCCGGCCGCGCCGCCGGCACGGGCTCGCCGGCCGGCCGGTCGATCGCCCGCGCCCATGAGCGAAGAGCGGGCGAGCGGGTCAGCCCCCCGGTCATCGCCTCGAGCCTCAGCCAGAAGCGCGAGGCGATCGCCGGCGCGCGGGCGTCGCGCCGGGCGCGGGTCACCAGCACCCGCGGCGCGCCCAGGGCGGCGGCGAAATCGTGGGCGGCAAGCCCGATCCGCCGTTCGAGCGAAGGCAGGCCGAGATCGGCGCGGAGCCGCGGCGCGAGCCAGGGGTCGGGCGCGGGCAAAGCCGGCCAGGTCCCTTCGTTGAGCCCGCCGAGCACCAGCAGATCGGCATGCTGGAGCCGCGCCTCGATGAGGCCCCAGATGAAGAGGCGCGGATGCTGGCCGTAAGGCGGGCGCACGGCGACGTCCGCGAGCAGCCCTTCGAGCAGAGCGGGCAGCTGGGCGGCCTGGATCCGCTCGGGGCCCTCCTCCGACGCGGCCTCAAAATCGGCGAGCGTCGCGGCCGCGGCGC
Organism: Allosphingosinicella sp.; assembly: GCA_035543935.1. GTDB lineage: Bacteria > Pseudomonadota > Alphaproteobacteria > Sphingomonadales > Sphingomonadaceae > Allosphingosinicella. The sequence goes on along the minus strand of DATKIV010000058.1, from coordinate 11,838 downwards.
GCCCGGCCGGCCCCGCCCAGGCCGCGATGCCGGCCAGCGCGCTCGCCGCCTCGCGCACCGCGCCGAGCAGCCCGGCAAGGGTCGCTTCGCTTTGGGTCACCGCCTCGAGCGGCCGAAGCAGCGGCATGACGTCGCGCCACCAGGTTGCCGCCGCCTCGCGCAGGTCGCCGTCGCGGCCGCCTTCGTGCGCGAGATGCGCGGCGATGCCGTCGAGCCCCGCCGCCGGGCGCGGTCCGCGCAGCATCCGGTCGAGCAGCCGCGCGCCGTCGAGCCAGCCGAGCCTGTCGCCCTGCGCCATGACCAAAGGATGCTTGAGCAAGGCGAGCAGCGCCACCGGCGCGAAGCGCTCCGCCGCCGCGTTCGCCGCGGCCAGCAGCAAGGTTCCTGGCGGCGTCTGCGCGAGCGGCCGGCCGGCGCTGTCGTCGGCCTCGATCCCCCAGCGCTTGAGATGGGCCGAGACGCGGCGGGCGAGCGCGCGGTCGGGCGTGATCAAAGCCGCGGTCCGGCCCGGCTCCTCCAGCGCCTCGCGCAGCGCCAGCGCGATCGCCTGCGCCTCCTCGGCCGGGTCGGCGAGCTCCAAGGCGCGCACGCCGGTCAGCCGCCGCTCGGCGGGCTTGAGGCGCTGCCATTTCTCGGTGAAGCGCGCCGGCGCCATGGCATGGGCGATGGCGCGGCTGCGGGCCGCGGGCGCGTCGCGACCCCCACCCCAGCGCCAGCGCTCGACCTCGCCGCGCGCGACGCTCATCCGGTCGAGCAGCAGCTTGAGCTGATATTGCGGATGGGTTTCGATCGAAGGGGGCCGGCGGCCGGTTTCCTCGTCCGGCTCGTGCGGGCCGAGCGCGTCCCATTCGGCCGCGGGCAGAGCGAGGTCGAGGCCGGGCAGCAGGACCATGCCCTCGGGCAGCCGCGCGACCGTGCCGAGCAGCCGCGCGACCGCGGGCGCGGCGGTGGTGATGCCGGCCGCGCAGACGAAGCCCGGCGGCGGCGCCGCGCGCCAGCGCCGGGCGACCGCGTCGAGCAGCAGATTGCGCCGCCGGGCGAGGTCGATCCGGCCGCTCGCCTTCAGCAAGGCCGGCCAGTCGGCGAGGATGAGCTGGAGCTGAGCCAGCGATTTCTGCCAGTGGATCGAAAGCTCGGGCAGCTCGGCCGCGAAGCCGGCGAGGCGGGCGGGATCGACCTCCTCGATCAGCAATTGATCCAGCGTGCGCGCCAGATCCTGGGCCAGGCGCAACGCCTCGGCGGCGTCGCAGCCGCGGTGGCGCTGGACCAGCCGGCCCATCAGCATCAGCCGCCGCGCCGGCTCGACCGCGGGCGGGACCGGCGCCTCGCCGAGCGGCTCCAGAATGCCGCCGATCCGCTCGTCGAGCTCGGGATCGCCGACCGGCACCAAACGGGGCAGCAGCAGGCCGCCGTCGGAGCGGCGCACGAACGCATCCTGGATCGCCCGCGCCGCGCGATTATTGGGCACCAGCACGATGCCCCGGGCGAGCCCGGTCTTGTCGCGCCCGTGCCGCGCGATCAGCCCGGCGGCAAGCGCGTCCGCGAAGGCGCGGTGCGCTGGGATGGTGAAGACCTTGGGATGCACAGGCGCAAGACTAGCGGCCCGAAGGAAGGGAAGGAATGGGCTTCGACAGGCTCAGCCCGAACGGAGGAGGGGAACGAGGCACCGGAAAAACACCGCTCGGCCCGAGCCTGTCGAAGGCCCGCCCTTCTTCTGGGCTCAGGCCGCGTCGAGAATCGCCTCGGTCCGCGCGATATTCTCGGGCCTGCCGATGTCGAACCACAGCCCCTGATGGACGGCGCCGAAGCAGCGGCCGGCCGCGATGGCGCGGTCCCATAGGAGGTTGGTCGAAAAGGGCCCGTCGGGAATCTCCCCTTCGAACAGCCGTTTGGAGAGGATCTGGATGCCGGTATAGACGAACGGCGCGACGCCATGGGGCTTGCGGCGCCTGAGCGCGCCGCCCGCGTCCATATGGAAATCGCCGCGCCCGTTATGGCAATTGGCGCGGGCGTGCGGCACGAGCAGCAGCAGGGCGTCCATCCGCGCCTCGTCCCAGCTCGACGCGAGCAGGCGCAGCGTATCGACCGGACCGTCGATCCAGAAATTGTCGGCGTTGATCACGAGGAACGGGTCGGCGTCGATCAGCGGCAGCGCGTGAGTCACGCCGCCGCCGGTTTCGAGCAGCATTTCGCGCTCATCGGAAATAGCGATCTCAATGCCTTGCACACGATTGCTAAGATGAGCCTCGAGCGACCCCGCCAGATAGTGGACGTTGACCACCGCCTTGGCGACGCCGGCCGCCTTGAGCCGGTCGAGGACATGATCGATCAGGCTCCGCCCGGCCACCTCGATCAGCGGCTTGGGCCGGGTCGCGGTCAGCGGCCGCATGCGCTTGCCGAGCCCCGCCGCCATCACCATCGCCGTCGCCGGCACCTCGGCGACCGGATCGGGGCGGAGCGCGAGCGGCTTGCTGTAGCGGCTCATGCGGCGCGCTCCGCGGCCCAGGCGGGGGCGCGGCTGGCGGCGGGCAGATTGGCGTCGAACCAGGCGCGCACCGGTGCGAGCGTCGGATGCGCCAGATCGCGCTCGAGCAGCCCCCACATGCGCGGCTGGAAGCCGGTATAATGCGGCTTGCCGTCGCGCTTCCACAGCCGCGTGAACACGCCCAGGATGCGCGTGTTGCGCTGCGCCGCCAGCGCCCAATAAGCGCTTTCGAACTGAGGGCCTTGCCCGGTGACCTTCATATAGTGATCGAGCATCGCGCGCTCGACCGCGGGGCTGACGTCGCGGCGAGCATCCTCGAGCACCGAGACGAGGTCGTAGGCCGGGTGGCCGATCACCGCGTCCTGGAAATCGAGCAGCCCGAAATGGCGGATGCCGCCGCGCCCCGCGACCAGCATGATATTCTCGGCATGATAATCGCGCAGCACGGTAACCGGCGCCGAACCGTCGCCGGCGACGGGCTCGAGCACTTCGCGCCACGCGGCCCGATAGGCGTCGACGTCCGCGTCGAGGCCGAGCGCGGGGCAATACCAGTCGGTAAAGAGCTGCAGCTCGGAGAGCCATTGATCGAGCCCGTGCGGCCTCAGCCCGGGCATTGGCGGCCGCGCGTGGAGATGGACGAGGACATCGACCGCAAGCCGGTAGAGCTCGGCTTCCCGGTCCGGCAGCGCATCGAGCGTCTCGCGCAAGCGGGCGTCGCCGAAATCGTCGATCAGCACGAGGCCGCGCTCCCGATCCTCGGCCAGGATCGCAGGCGCGGAGAGCCCGGCCTCGGCCAGCCAGCGCGCCACCGCGATGAAGGGGCCAGTATCCTCGTGCGGCGGCGGCGCGTCCATCAGCACCGCCCGCCGCGCGCCGTGGCGGAGGCGGAAATAGCGGCGGAAGCTGGCGTCGCCGGCCAGCGGCCCGATGTCGCATCCCCCCCAGCCGTGCGCCGCAAGAAAGTCCGGCGCGTGCGGAGGCGGAATCATCGGGGCGGCCATCGCCTCCCCCAAGCGGGCGGCACCGAAGCTGTCAAGCCGCGCGCGCCGTCCGAGCGCACATCGAGGGTGAGCCGCAGCGCCTCTGGCCAGAGCCGGGGCAGCCGCTCCGGCCATTCGATCAGCAGCGCCGCCTCGGTCCGCGCCTCGTCGAGGCCGAGCTCCTCGATCTCGCCGGCGCGCTCGATCCGGTAGAGATCGACATGCCAGAGCGGCAGGCTGGTGTCGGGCGGCGCATAGGCCTGGACGATCGGAAAGGTCGGGCTGGCGACGTCGCTCGCGAAGCCGAGCCCGCGCAGCACGCCGCGGCAGAGCGTCGTCTTGCCCGCCCCGAGCGCGCCGAACAAAGCGACGACGTCGCCGGCGCGCAGCAAAGGCGCCAGCGCCCGCCCGAATCGCTCGGTCGCTTCGGCGTCGGCAAGCACGATCGCCATCTCTTATTTGGCGGCCTGCGCCACCGGCCATTCGGCGCGCTGCTCGGCGGTGCGCGGCAGGCGGATGGTGACCGTGGTCCCCTCCCCCAAAGCCGATTGCAGCTCGATCGCGCCGCCATGGGCCTCGACGAACTGCTTGGCGAGCGGCAGGCCGAGGCCGATCGCCGCCTCCTCGCCGGTGCGGCTCTCGACGGTCCGGCTGAACCGGTCGAAGACGCGCGGCTGGTCCGCGGGCGCGATGCCGCGGCCATTGTCGGAGACGATGATCCGCGCCTCGTCGCGGTCGCCCTCGGCGCGAAGCAGGATGCGGCCCTGCGCCGGCGTGTAGGCGATGGCGTTGTGGAGCAGATTGCCGAGCGCCTGGCCGAGCCGGCGCGGATCGCCGGTGACGATGCCGACCGAAGGATCCACCTCGGCCGCCAGCGCAAGCCCGGCCCGCGCCGCCGGCGCCTCCGCGCCGGCCGCCGCGTCCGCGCACAGAGCGGCGAGGTCGACCTCGTCCTCGGCGAGCAGCAGGCTGCCGGTGTCGCTCTGGGTGAGGTCGAGGACATTGTCGATCAGCGCGCCGAGCCGAACGACGCTGTCCATGATCGCCGCGACATAATCGACCGCGACCGGCGGCAATTCCCCGCCATAGCCCTCGGCGAGCATCTCGGCGAAGCCGCCGATCGAGGTCAAAGGGGTGCGCAATTCGTAGCTCATGTTGGAGACGAAGGCGGTCTTCAGCCGGTCCGCTTCCTCGAGCGCCTCGTTGCGGTCGCGCAGGGCCGCCTCGACCTTGCGGCTGTCGGAGATGTCGAGCATCGTGAACAAAGCGTTGCCGTCGGGCAGCGGCACCGCCGCGAACTCGAACTCGCGGCCGTCGATCAGCGACACCCGGCCGCTCCTTTGCTTGCGCTCGACCGTCGCGCTCCTGACCAGCTCGCGGACCAGCCCGGCATGGCTCGCCCGCTTGAGCTTGGCGGCGAGCAAAGGGGTCAGCGCGTCGACGCGCGGATGGCCGGCGAGCTGCTCCTCCTCCAGGCCCCACAATTCCTTGAAGCGGTTGTTCCACAGGTTGAGCCGCCCGTCCGAGGCGAACACGCCGACCGCCTCGAACAGATTGTCGAAGGTCGCGGTGCGCACCCTGAGCAAGGTGTCGCGGGCCGAGGCGAGCTGGATCTGCTCGGTCCTATCCTCGAAGATCGTGAGCAAGCCGCCGTCCGGCAAAGGCTGGGCGACGACGCGCAGATGCTTGCCGCCGGGGAGCAGCCAATCCTCCTCCTCGGCGGAAAGCCCGGAGGTGAACCAGAGCCGGTGCTCCTCCTTCCAGTCGGGGAAGTCGCGCACCTCGGGAAGGTTGCCCGCCTCGCGCATCGCGTCGATCACCCGGTCGAATTCGGGCCGATCGGCGAGGAAATCCGCGGTCAGCGAGAACAGCCGCGCAAAGGGCTGGTTGAAGAAGATCAGGCTTCGGTCCCGCCCGAACTGCGCGACTCCGGCCGACAGCCGGTCGAGCATGTCGCGCTGGGCGCGCACGAAGCGGCTGAGGTCGGCGCGCGCCTGCTCCTGGTCCTCGACGTCGATCGCATAGCCGGCGACGCCGCTTTGCCCGAGCGGCACCTCGACCACCTGCATCATCCGCCGCTCGCCGGAGATGGTCGCGGGCACGGTCCGCGAGGAGGCCTGCTGCTGGTCGCGCACCGCCGCCGCCTCGCCGAGCGGGCCGGGCCCGTCGGCCTCGTCGATCAGCTCGATGCCGCCCCGCACGACCGCGGCGGCGTCCTCGCCCTCGACCGCGGCGACATAGGCGCCGTTGACCATGGCGAGCCTGAGGTCGGGGCCGCGGTGCCACATCGGGAAGGGCGCGGCCTCGATCAGGCCGGACAAAGCGTCGAGCGCCGCGGAACGGCGCGCGAGTCGCCCGGCCAGCATGGCGGCGGCGGCGTCCGCCTCGGTGACGTCGATGAACCACAGGACCGCCGCGCGCTCGCCGAACGCCGCCGGCGCCGGCCCGCCGTCGACGCGCAGCGCCCGCGACGACCCGGCCGGCCGCAGCAGCAGCGAGAAGGCAGCGCCCGACGCCGCCTCGTCGAGATGGCGCCCCAGCACCGCCGCCTCGGCTGGCGGGAACGGCGCGTCGTCGCCGAACAGGCCCATCCAGCGCGGCGGCAACGCATCGAGCCCGAGCGCGCCGGCCAGCCGAGCCGAGCCGCCAATCGCGCCGTCGGCGGCGACGAGGAGCGGCATGGCCGGGCCGGCGTCGAGCAGGGCCTCCAGCCGGCCATGATCGTCGATCAATGCCGCGGCGGCCTGCGCGCGCGCCCAGGCGCGCCGGCTCACCCAGGCGGCGAAGGCCAGCCAGGCGCCGGCGACCAACGCCAGGATCGCGACGAACAGAGGCGAGGAAAGTGCCACAGCGCCTGTCTAGACGGCGCCACCGGCTTGCGGAAGCCGTCTGCGCGCCGGTGCGAATGCCGGGTCGTCACGCGCTTGTCATGTTACGAAAGCGACATGTTGCAAAACGGCTACACCTCCTGAACTTTCGATGAACGCCCTCACGATCTGCTTGAAACGGCGCGACAAGTGGGCTGTGGCTGCTCCTCTACCCGACGCATGTCGCGTCCTGGTGCCCATTCTCTTTGGGGGAGAATATAAATGAAGAAGTTTGGACTGCTCAGCTCGAGCGCGATCGGCTCTGCTGCGCTCTTTGGCATGTCGCTGGCTTTTGCCGCGCCGGCCTACGCCCAGGACGATTTGGCCGCGGCGCCCGCCCAGCCCGAGGCTGACGAGGGTCAGGTCGTCGAGGTCACCGGCTCGCGCATTCGCAGGCCGAACGTTGAATCGCAGCTCCCGATCACCTCGATCGGTGGCGAGGAGTTCTTCCAGCAGGGCTCGAACAATATCGGCGACACGCTGAACGACCTGCCGCAGCTGCGCAGCACCTTCGCCCAGCAGAATCCGGGTCTCGGCATCGGCATCGCCGGCCTCAACCTTCTCGACCTTCGCGGCCTCGGGACGCAGCGCACCCTGGTGCTGGTCAACGGCCGCCGGCACGTCGGCGCGGACATCCTCAACAACGCGGTGTCGCCGGACGTCAACACCATTCCGAACGATCTCATCGAGCGCGTCGACGTGGTGACGGGCGGCAATTCGGCCATTTACGGTTCGGACGCGATCGCCGGCGTCATCAACTTCATCATGCGCCGCGATTTCGACGGCCTGCAGCTCCGCGCCAACGCCGCCATGTCGGGCGAGGGCTACGGCGCCAACCAATATGTGTCGGCCATGTGGGGCATGAACTTCGCCGACGGCCGCGGCAACATCACGCTCCATGCCGAATATGCGCGCCAGGAGCGCGTCTACGCCTCCGACATCCCGTCGCTGCGCCGGAATGACGGCTTCGGCGTGATCGACAACGACGTCGCTGGCCTTCCCCAGAACAGCGACGGCTTCCCGGACCGCGTCTTCTTCCGCGACCTGCGCAGCGCCAGCATCAACTATAACGGCCTCGCCGTGGTCACCCAGCCGGTCGCCAACACGGCCTGCGGGCGGGGCATCGCCGCCACCGACGGCGCTCCGACGCCCACCGGCAACCCCTACAATTGCACCTTCGTCTTCGCCCCCAACGGCACGATGGTGGCCCAGACCGGCACCCGCTTCGGCACCGGCATCATCGGCGGCATCGTCGGCGGCAACGGCCAGACCGGACGCGAGGCGCACATCGTGTCGGTCCTGCCGGGCATGCAGCGCTACAACACCAACCTGCTCGCGCATTATTCGTTCAGCGACGCGCTCGAGGCGTTCGTCGAGGCCAAGTTCGTCCGGGTCGACATCCAGGGCTCGAACGCCGGTCCCTCCTTCATCCAGGGCACGTTCGGCCAGTTCGACATCCGCGAGCGCATCCGGCTCGACAATCCGTTCTTGGACTCGGCCCGCACCGCGCTGCGCACCGCGATTCTGGCGTCGGGCTGCAACACCAGCCTGACGGCGGCCTGCTCGGCCGCGCGGACGACGTTCGGCGGCCAGGGCATTGGCGGCGCGCTCAACGCGGCCGACATCGCCGCGATCAACGCCGGCACCTATCGCGTCGTCATTTCGCGCTTGCTCGCCGATTCGGGCATCCGCGACGAGGACTTCCAGCGCGACACCTTCCGCATCGTCGGCGGCCTCCGCGGCACGTTTAACGATGACTGGAACTACGAGGTTTCGGCCAATTACGGCAAGATGGAAGAAAACACGACCACTTACGGTTATGTCGACCGGCAGCGGTTCATGCTCGCGCTCGACGCCGGGCGTAACCCCATCACCGGAGCGATCCAGTGCCGCTCGCAATTCGATGCGGGCTCCGCAGTGCCGTTCACCCAGAACCTGCCGGCGGAAACGATCGCGGCCAATCAGGCCAAGCTGGCGGCCGACATCGCCGCCTGCATCCCCTACAATCCGATCGGCGGGGCGAACAACAGCGCCTCGGCCGCCTATTTCGTCTACAATGCGAGGCACACGGCGTCGCTCGACCAGCTCGTCCTCTCCGGCTTCGTGTCCGGCGATTCGAGCCAGCTCTTCGAGCTGCCGGGCGGTCCGGTCCGCTTCGCGCTGGGCGTCGAATATCGGCGGGAGAACGCCTTCTACGAGGAGGATCCGTTCGTTCAGTCCGGGGCCACCAACGCCGTCGTCATCCCGACCTTCTCGCCGCCCACGTTCAGCGTGAAGGAGGCCTTCGGGGAAATCCAGATTCCGCTGCTGCGCGACACGCCGTTCTTCCATGAGCTGACCGTGTCGGGCGCCGCGCGCGTCGCCGATTATGGCGGCGGCACGGGCACCGTCTGGTCGTACAATGGCGGCATCGAATGGTCGCCGATCCGCGACCTCAGGTTCCGCGGCAATTACGGCCGCGCGGTTCGCGCTCCGAACGTGTCGGAGACGGGCTTCCCGGTGGTTCCGAACTTCGCTCCGGGCTTCCAGGATCCCTGCGCGCCCAACCAGATCGGCGCGGGGTCCCAATTCCGCAGTGCCAATTGTCAGGCCGATCTCGGTGCGTTGCTCCCCAATCTCGTGGCAGTGACCTATTCGCTGCCGATCCTGAGCGGCAGCAATCCGAACCTCGAAGCCGAAACGTCGGACTCCTGGACGGTCGGCGCGGTCGTTCAGCCGCGCTTCCTCCCCGGCCTGTCGCTCACGGTCGATTATTACGACATCACCGTGAACGGCGTGATCACCTCGCTCAGCGCGCAGGCGATCATCAACGGCTGCTACGACCAGCCGGACCTCAACAATACGCTCTGCGGCCAGTTCCTGCGCTTCCGCGGTCCGGGTAACGGTCCGTTCGGCGAGGTCGCCGGTGCCATCCTGGGCAACTCGCTCAATGCGGCTCCGTTCAACTTCGCCAAGCGTATCCGGCGCGGCATCGACTTCGAAGTCGTCTATCGCACCAATCTCGGCGACGACACGCGCATGAACGCGCGGCTGCTCTACACGCACCAGCTGCAGAACAGCAACTTCCAGAGCGCGACCGACACGACCTTCGAAAACCGCCTGCTCGGCGAGCTGGGCGATCCGGTTGACGAGGCTCGTTTCGATGCGTCGATCACGCACAAGGAGTTCACGCTGGGCTATCGTGCGCGTTACATCGGGTCGATGTGGGTCAACCTCTACGAGGACTTCAACAGCCTCCAGGGTCGTACGCCGCAGGATTCCGACTGGGCCGACATCCGCAAGTTCCCGTCGGTCCTCTATCATGACTTCCGCTTCGAGTGGAACATCGCCGGCGGCGGCGGCATCGCGGAGAATCTGAACTTCTTCTTTGGTGTCGACAACGTCTTCGATCGGCAGCCGCCGCTCGGCTCGACCGCCACCGGCGTGGGCAGCGCGATCTACAGCATCCGCGGCCGCAATTTCTACGGCGGCTTCCGCGCCCGCTTCTAATCGGACGCGAAACTCAATATCGGGCCGGGGCCAGTCCCCGGCCCTTTTTTTTAGTCTCGGCTCGGTGGTAGGAACGGGGCATGGCCGGCCCCTCCCCTGCTGAACGCGCGGACGCTCTGCTCGCCGCGGGGCGGGCCGCAGAGGCCTATCGCCTGCTCAGCGGCGCTGAGGCCGGCGCCGATCCTGACGCGCTCTTCGCGCTCGCAAACTGGCGGCTGGCGGGCCAGATCGTGCGGCGCGACCTGCCAGCCGCGCGCGACCTCTTCCGCCGGGCCGCCGAAGCCGGCCATCGGGAGGCGCAGCGCATCCACACCGCCTTCGTCGGCAACGGCACCGGCGCGCCCGCCGACTGGCAGGCGGCGCTGCGGCTGCTCGGGCAATATGATTTTCCAGGCGCATCGGCCGAGCGCGCGCTGATCGACCGCATGGCGCTGTCGCCCGCTGGCGACCCGCTGGAACCGCCGCGCGAGGAAAAGCTCAGCGAGCGGCCTCATGTCAGCACGTTCCCGGCGCTGTTCAGCCCGGCCGAATGCGACTTCCTGGCCGCCGAGGCCGGGCCGTGGCTGGAGCCCTCGGTGGTGATCGACCCGCAGACCGGGCGCCAGCTTCGCAATCCGGTCCGGACGTCGGACGGCATGTCCTTCGCTTTGTTCCGGGAGGGGCCCGCCGTCCACGCCCTCAACCGGCGCATCGCCGCCGCGACCGGAACCGAAATCGCCCAGGGCGAGACGCTGCAGGTGCTGCGCTACCGGCCGGGCCAGGAATATAGACCGCATTTCGACGCCGTCGCCGGCGAGGCCAATCAGCGCATCCTGACGATGCTGGTCTATCTCAACGAGGGCTATGCCGGCGGCGAGACGATGTTCGTGCGGACCGGGCTCAGCTTCAAGGGAAGGAAGGGCGACGCCCTGTTGTTCCGCAACGCGCTCGCCGACGGCCGCGCCGACGAGCTCGCCCAGCATGCCGGCCTGCCCGTCGCCGCCGGCGAAAAGCTCATCGCGTCGCGCTGGATCCGGGCGCGGCCGTTCACTTTCCCGCCGCCGCGCCCGCTGCTCGACCTCTGAGCCCGGGCCGCGGCCCGGGCGCCGCGATCAATAGCGGTAATGGTCCGGCTTGAACGGCCCTTCGACCGGCACGCCGATATAATCGGCCTGCTTCTGGGAGAGCTGGGTCAGCTTCACGCCGAGCTTGTCGAGGTGGAGCGCGGCGACCTTCTCGTCGAGATGCTTGGGCAGGACGTAGACGTCGTTCTTGTACTTGTCGCCGCCGGTCCAAAGCTCGATCTGCGCCAGCGTCTGGTTGGTGAAGCTCGAGCTCATCACGAAGCTCGGATGGCCGGTGGCGTTGCCGAGATTGACCAGGCGGCCCTTGGAAAGGACGATGATCTTCTTGCCGTCCGGGAATTCGACCTCGTCGACCTGCGGCTTGATCTCGGTCCACTTCATGTTCTGGAGCGCGCCGATCTGGATCTCGCTGTCGAAATGGCCGATGTTGCAGACGATCGCCATGTTCTTCATCGCCCGCATGTGATCCAATGTGATCACGTCGGCATTGCCGGTCGCGGTAACGAAGATGTCGGCGCGCTGCGTCGCCTCCTCCATGGTGATGACCTCAAAGCCCTCCATCGCCGCCTGCAGCGCGCAGATCGGATCGACCTCGGTGACGAGGACTCGGGCGCCGCCGTTGCGCAAGGACTGGGCCGAGCCCTTGCCGACGTCGCCGAAGCCGGCGACGCAGGCGACCTTGCCGGCGAGCATAACGTCGGTGGCGCGGCGGATCGCGTCGACCAGGCTTTCCTTGCAGCCATAGAGATTGTCGAACTTCGACTTGGTGACGCTGTCGTTGACGTTGATCGCCGGAAAGGGAAGCTTGCCCTTCTTGGCGAGGTCGTAGAGCCGGTGGACGCCGGTGGTGGTCTCCTCGGAGACGCCGCGCAGCGTCTTGACCGTCTTGGTGAGATAGCCCGGGCGCGCCGCGACGAACGCCTTGAGCGCGCGGTGGAACTCGACCTCCTCGT
>DATKIV010000057.1:0-185316 GCA_035543935.1 Allosphingosinicella sp. | reverse complement strand
GTGGCATTGGCCTTGGCCGTCTTGATCGCCTCGTCGACGCCGTACAGCCTGGTCGGGTCGAGCTCGGCGAGCGTCTTCGCCTTCTTGGTCTGCTTCGCCATGATCAGTTCCCCGTCACTTCGAGGCCCATCGCGCGGGCGGAGCCTTCAATAATTCTCGCGGCGGCCTCGATGTCGTTGGCATTGAGGTCCTTCATCTTCGCTTCGGCGATCTCGCGAAGCTGCGCGCGGGTGACGCGGCCGGCGCCGATCTTGCCCGGCTCCTTGGAGCCCGCCTGGATCCGCGCCGCCTTCTTGAGGAAGTAGGAGGCCGGCGGCGTCTTGGTCTCGAAGCTGAACGACCGGTCCGCATAGACGGTGATCACCGTCGGGATCGGCATGTTCTTCTCCATGTCGCCGGTGGCGGCATTGAAGCTCTTGCAGAAATCCATGATGTTGACGCCGCGCTGGCCCAAAGCAGGGCCGATCGGCGGCGACGGATTGGCGGTGCCCGCGGGCACCTGGAGCTTGATATAGCCCGTTATCTTCTTCGCCATTTCTCTCTCACTCTATTTCAAGTTTAGCGGTCCAGACGACAGGGCGCAGGGCCCGGTCTCCCGCAATTCCATTGCTGATGCGTTGGAAGCCAGGGCCCTTAGCGCAAAGCCGCCTACGAGGGAAGGGGGCCAAAGGCCCAATATTTTCACGCAAAGACGCGAAGGCGCGAAGAAGAAAGGGATTCGGCCTTCGGCCCCGCACCCTTTGCGTCTTTGCGTCTTTGCGTGAACCAAAGCGGCCGCGGTGCAGGACCAAGGCGTTTGAAATGTAGGAAATGATCTGCGCTAGGCTAAGCATGGCCCACCGACCCTTCACCCGCCGCCAGGCGCTTCAGAACCAGGCCTGGCTCGAGGCGCTCCGGGCGACCGGCAATCCCCGCCTCGCCGCCCGCCTGCTCGGCGTCCACCGCTCGACCTATCTGAAGCGCCGCGCCAGGAGCGCCGCCTTCGCCCAGGACTGGGACGCCCAGCTCGCCGCCGCCCATGCCGATTTCCACCTCGCGGGAGGCCCAAGGCCGCCCGAGGGGACGCCCGAGGGGACACGTACTTTTTCGCGAAAAAGTACGTGTCCCCAATCCCACCGCACCAAGGGCGGCGAGCTCCACGTCGGCCGCACCCGCGGCGGCCGCCTCCAGCTGCGCCGAGCCCCCGCGGGCTGGATGACCAAGAAAGGCGAGCAGGCCTTCTTCCTCGCGCTCTGCGCCACCGCCAACGTCCGCCTCTCCGCGGCCGCCGCCGGCTTCTCCCATTCGGCCTTCTACGCAAGGAAGCGCCAGCGCCCCTATTTCGCCCGCGAGATGCGCCTCTCGCTGACCATCGGCTATGAGCGGGTCGAGGGCGCCGCGCTGGCGAGCGCCATGCCCGCCAGCCACGAGGACGACAATTGGCGCCACAACGACCCGCCGCCGATCCCGCCGATGACCGCGGACCAGGCGCTGCAATTGCTCTTCCTCCACAACAAGACCGTCCGCCTGAGCTGGGACCAGCCCCACCGCCGCAAGCGCCGGGGCGAGCCCTGGGCGACCTATACCGACCGCCTGCGCGCGATGTGGGTGGCGGAGAAAAAGCGCGAGGCCGACGACTCCGCCCTGCGCCGCGCCGCGCGCTACGAGAAGACGGGCGACTGGCACCTGCCGGGAGAAAAACCGCCCGAGCTGCCGCCGCTGGCGCTGGTGACGGGCTGGAGCAAGGCCGAGCCCGACCGCGCCAAGGCGACCTACAATCCGGACCTGGCCTTGTTCGGCGGCTGGCGGCTCAAGGATTGGAAGAAGTGCAACGCGGGCAGGAAGTGAAGCGGATCGCCCGGGCCCGTTCGTCACCCCGGGCTCGACCCGGGGTCCATCTTCCGGGGCCCGTCAGCGCCGCCCGCGCGCGCACGGCCGCCGCGCCGCCGCCCGAATCCGCTCGCCCTGCCGCGCGGTGACCGGGGCGAGCGAGATCATGCCGCCGGCGATCGGCTCGCGTACGATCGGCGCCATCAGCACGCGCCCGTCGAGCCGCACCGGCATCGGCCGGTTGAGCCGCCGCCGCGTCTCCCGCAGCAGCGCCGCCCGCCAGGCCGGCCGGAAGGTGATGATCGCGCTCAGCCAATCCTCGGCAACCTCATCGGGCCCCACCGCGACGCTCGCGACCGTGCCGGCGCAGGCGGGAATCGGCCCGATCCAGAGGCCGCGGCTCGCGCCGGCCCGCGGCGCCTGGGCGGCGGCGGGCACGGCGGCCGCGAGGCAGAGGAGCAGGAGAGCGATGGCGGCAGGGGCGGCGCGTTTCATGCGAAGGGAATAGGCCCGGCGCCGCCGGGCGTCAAAGACGGGGAAGCGCCCGCTCGTGAAAGGGGACACGTACTTTTTCGCGAAAAAGTACGTGTCCCCTTTCTGACCAACGTCGCTACCGCGCGCCGCTCGCCGCTGAAAATCTCGTCGCCCGCGCAGGTGACGCTCGTCACCGCCCCGGCGCAGGCGGGGATCGCGCAGCGGGAGGCCGAAGGTGTGGGAACGGATGCCGGTGCGTCTCATAGGCGGTGGAAAGGACGCGCGACATTGCCGGTCAAAGCAAGCTGGCGCCGCCTCGCCCCACCGGCGCTAAAAGGCTATGGTCGCGTCGATCCCGTAGGTTCGCGGCGCATTGAAATTGCCATAGTCGCCGAGAGTCGCCCGATTGGCCGGGTCGCGGCGATAGACATGCGCTTCGTTGAGCAGATTGCGCGCCCATAAGGAGAGGGCCAGCGTCGCGCCGCCGCTGCCGACCCCAATATCCGCCAGGGACAGGCGCCCGTTGACGATGAACGAGGAATCGTTGGTAACCGGCGTGATATCGAAGGTCTGGGTCGCATCGGCATAATTTGCGTCGAGATGCGCGCGGAACGTCGCACCCCGGACGGGGACCGAATAGTCGATCGCGCCGCTGACCGCGTTTCGCGGCGTGAAGACGATGAACACCGGCTGGATCTGATTGCTGAACGGGTTGAGCGTCGGCGGCACGCTTGTGTGGGTGTAGGCATAAGCGGCCGATAGCGTCAGGCCTTCGGTCAGCCGCGCGGTCGCTTCGATCTCGACGCCCCAGATCCTGGTCGTGCCCGGCGCGTTGATCGTCTCGAGCGTGTTGCGGGTCGATCCGTTCGGCTGGGGGGTGACCAGGTTGAAATCGATCTGGCTGCCCGTGCGGTCCATCCTGAAGCCGGCGAGGTTGAGGCGCAGGCGGCGGCCGAACAGCTCGGACTTCGCCCCGATCTCGTAGGATCGCACCTCTTCGGGACCGAAGGCGCGATAGGTGAGCGAGCGCGAGCTGGCGCCGCCGGCGCGATAGCCGGTCGCGTAGCGCGCGTAGACCTGGATCCCCTGGGCGGGATCGATCGCCAGCGTCGCCATCGGGTCGAACCGGTTCGTCGTCTGGGCGAAGGTGAAATTGGTCGGCGCATTGTTGACGATCGAGAGAATGCCTCGCTTCCTGTCATGGGTGTAGCGCCCGCCCAAAGTGAGATGGACGATGCCGTCGAGCAGGTCCGGCGTCCAGGTCGCCTGGCCGTAGGCGGCATAGCTGCGCGACCAGGCCGTGCTGGCACGATCGAGCGAGCGCGAGCCGCGGACGGTCGGCGTCGGGTCGTTGATCGTGTAAGCGGTGCCGTCCGCGTTCCAGCGGTTGGTGGACGGCGTCGCGGCGTCGTCGCTCGCTTTCTCGTCGAAATAATAGAGGCCGAACGTATAATCGAGCTGCGGGATGCTGCCGACGGCCTGCAATTCCTGGCTGAACTGATGCTGCCACAGGCCGGCGAGGCTGTAGCGGCTGAAATTGCCGTTCGCCGTGAAGGCGGGCACGCGGTGGGCGCCGCCGCTATTGTCCCATTGCTCGACCTCGACCCGGCGCCAGGCGCTGATCGAGCGCAGCTCGATCCACGGCGCCGCCCGCCAGCTCAGCCGCAGCGAGGCGCCGGCGGCCTTGTCGACGCTGGGCTGCTGCGGCACGCCGATATCGGCAACGCCCATCCGGCGCGTTCCTTCGACCTCGACGATCGGCGGCAGCGGCCGGATCTGGCCGGCGGGCAGCGCGCCGGCCGCCGGCCCGATCGGCAATCCCAGCGGATTGTAGTTGAGCAGCTGGCTGTAGAAGGGCGTGTTGGCGTCGCGGCTGATGTCGAAGGCGAGATCGGCGGTGAGGGCCTCGCTCGGCCGCCAGCGCGCCGCGAGGCGCAGGCCGCGCCGGTCGAAAGCATTCCAGCCGGCCTGGCCCGGCAGCGGGTCGCGCACGGTCGCATTTTGATGCTGGATGGCGGCGTCTAGCTTGAAGCTCAGATTGCCGATCGCCGGCAGGTTGATATGCGTATCGGCGTTGTAGCCGCCGAAATTGCCGACGCCGAGCGTCGTGCGCATGCCGAAGTCGCCGCTCGGCGCGCGAGTCACCATGTTGACCGCGCCGCCTTCGGTATTGCGTCCGAACAAGGTCCCCTGCGGCCCCTTCAGCACCTCGATCCGCTCGACGTCGAGCAAGGCGGCGCCGAGGCCGTGCTGGCGGCCGAGATAGACTCCGTCGATATAGACTCCGACGCCCTGCTCGCGGGCCGGCTGGTTGGCGTCGAGCGGGACGATGCCGCGAATGCCGATGGTCAGCGCCGATTGGCGGGCCTCGAAGGTGGCGACGCGAAGCCCCGGGATCGAGCCGTCGGCGAGATCGGTCAGGCTCTTGACGTGGCGGTCGGCGAGGTCCTCGGCGTTCATCACCGAGATCGAGATCGGCGTCCGCTGCAAATCGGTTTCGCGCCGCGTGGCGGTGACGACGATCGTGGCGAGGCCGCTTTGGTCGTCCTCCGCGGCCGCCGCCTCGGCCGGGACGGCCGCGCCCGATCCGCCTTCGGCCGCCGCCAGCGGATCCTCGGCCGTCGCGGCCATTGCCGGCGCCGCCGCCGCGACGAAGGCGGTGCGGAGAAGAAAATGAAGCTTGGCCATGATGGGCCCCCTGTTTGCCGAACGGCGGACGAATCGGGTGCGAATCGCCTTCGGACCGGGGCTAGGCTTTCACTGTGATGCTTCTGTTACATCGCGTCACATATCAGTGGATAGTCATGTGGATATTGAAACGATACTGTAGCAATGCTGAAACAATATTGCAGCTTTTGTATCAGGCATCGTCATCGAGCGAATAGCCGGCCGACCGCACCGTTCGAACCAATCCCGGCCGCCCGTCGACATGGATCGCGATGCGCAGCCGCCTGATGTGGACGTCGACGGTGCGAAGCGCGATGTCGCGCTCGCCGCCCCACACCGCCGCGAGCAGCCGTTCCCGCGAAAACACCCTGGTCGGATGCTTGAGGAAATGGCGCAGCAGCCGGAACTCGACGGGCCCGAGCGCCACCGCCCGGCCCGCGCGCCGCACCTTGTGCGCGGTCAGGTCCATTTCGAGGTCGGCGAAGCGCAGCGCCCCGCCCGCCGCCGCCGCCGGCCCCGCGCGGCGCAGCAGCGCGCGGATGCGCGCGACCAGCTCGCGCGGGGTGAACGGCTTGGTGACATAATCGTCGGCGCCGCCGTCCAGCGCCCGGACTCGGTCCTCCTCGCAAATGCGGCCGGTGAGGAACAGGATCGGCAGCCTTGCCGTCTCCGGCCGCCGCCTGAGCCGCCGGCAGACCTCGATCCCGGCAAGACCCTCGATCATCCAGTCGAGAAGGACGATGTCCGGCAGCGGCTCGGCGGCGGCGAGCGCGAGCGCCGCCATTCCGTTGGCGGTATGGGTCACGTGGAACGCCTCGCGCTCGAGCGTCCATTTGAGCAATCCGGCCAGCGCCGGATCGTCCTCGACGAGGAGCACCCGGCCCGTCACCGGGCCGGCCCCCCCAAATGGCGCGCGCGAGTCCATGGCCAAGGCATGGCCGCGCTTCATGCCCGCCCGATGACTCGCGCGTGACGTTTCTGTGAATTCGCCACCGCCGGAGCAAAAAGCCGGCGCTTTCACGCCGGCCCCTGTCATTCGTCATCCCGGGCTTGATCCGGGATCCAGCGCCTTCATGCGTTGCGGGGGAAGGGGGGACCATTTCGATTCACCCGGCTCCCCTCGAAGCCTGCCAACCCGCTCGCTCGAAGCGCCGCCATCGCGTCAGGCTGCCGCCCAACTGGATGAGGCCCCCTTGGTTTGGCGGAATCATGTGCTTTTGAGCGGTCACTATTCATGACCGGCCGCCTCAATCGTCCTTCGCGTCCTTCGCGCCTTCGCGTGAACCAAAAAGGCCGAAGCGTCCGCCCCGGCTTTCGTTGACCGGCGAAGGCCGGTGCCCAGTCTGGGTCCCGGCCTGTGCCGGGACACAATCACTTCACGCGTTCCACCTGCTCGAACTCGAGTTCCACCGGCATCGCCCGCCCGAAGATCGAGACAGAACCTTCACCCGGCTCTCCGACGCGCGGCCGCTGTGCCGAACACATCTCCTGCTGTCCTGCCGCGCCCTTTGTTCGTCTCCCAAGCCAGCGGATAATCCTTCACCAGCACCCGCTCCGGCACGCGCCAAGCCGCCGCGATCTTGCGGATCATGCGCAGCGTTAGTGGGCGCCTGCGCTGAAGGATTTCGGTCGCGCGCGATTGGCCGATCACTTTTGCCAGATCGCTCCGGCTGTGCCCGTCATGCGCCATCGCGGCCTCGATCGCCTCGATCGGATCGAGTTCCTCTATCGGCCAGCGCTTTTCCTCATAGGCTTCGACGAGCGTCGCGAGCACGTCGAGGCGGTCGCCTTCTGCCGAGCCTTCGTCCGCACCCCACAAGGCCTCGATCTCCCGAAGCGCGGCGCCGTGATCCTCGTCGGTCTTGATCGGTCTTATGTCCATGGCTCGCTTCCTCAAAACAGGCTCACCGTCAGCGCGTCGCTCCGGTCATATTCGGCGTGGGTGCCGATGAACCTTACGAACGCTATGCCTCTTCGAAAATCGAAGGCGACAATCATGCGATAGTCGCCGCCCGCGACCTCGAATCTGACCCGCTCGCCGTTCAGGACCTTCGCCTTGGAGAAGGAGTCCCGCACTTCGCCGGCATTCGTCCAGGCCGCAGCTCTCGCTACGCTGACCCAATGCGCCAGCGAGGCCTTGGTCTCCGCATGCTTCTTGGCAAAAGCGACCAAGCTGCTGCGCGCGATCAGCCTCATGATGCCTGATAGCATTTCCCGTCACGGGAAGCCAGCACTTTTCCCGACTTGGGAATAGCCGAATTGTCACGCGGCTCTTCTTGACCACTCAACCACGCCCATCGGGGCCCTCGCCCACGACCCGGTTGCGTCGGGGGTCTCTGCCCGCCCAACGAGTAGGGTCCGCTTGGTTTCGGGACGCCGAGCGTTCCTTGACGGTCACTTTTCATGACCGACCGCCTCAATCTTCCTTAGCGTCCTTCGCCGATTCGCATGAAAAAAAGGCCGGAGCTTTCGCCCCGGCCCTCGTTGACCGGCGAAGGCCGGTGTCCAGTCTGGGTCCCGGCCTGCGCCAGGACACAATCACTTCACGCGTTCCACCTGCTCGAATTCGAGCTCGACCGGCGTCGCCCGCCCGAAGATCGAGACGCTCACCTTCACCCGGCTCTTTTCGAAATCGAGTTCCTCCACAATCCCGTTGAACGACGCGAACGGCCCGTCCAGCACCTTGACCGCGTCGCCGATCTCGTAATCGACGCTGATCCGCGCCTTGGGGGCGGCGGCGGCGGCTTCGTCCTTGGTGTTGAGGATTCGGGCGGCCTCGGTGTCCGAGATCGGCTGGGGCTTGCCCATCGAGCCGAGGAAGCCGGTGACCTTGGGCGTGTTCTTGACGAGGTGGTAGACGTCGTCCGACATCCTGAGCTTGGCGAGCACGTAGCCCGGGAAGAATTTGCGGTCGGAGGTGACCTTCTTGCCGCGGCGGACCTCGGTGACCTTCTCGGTCGGGACCTCGACCGCCTCGACGAGCGGGAGCAGGCCGAGCCGCGTCGCTTCGGCCATGATCGCGTCGCGGACCTTGTTCTCGAAGCCGGAATAAGCGTGGATGATGTACCAGCGGGACATGTTCTACCTTTGACTCTTGAAACCCTGGAGCGAAGCCCAAGCGGGGCGGGCGCGGCGGCCGCGCCTCAGCCGAGCATTCCGAGCAGCGCCTTGACGATCGCGCTGAACGCCGAATCGACGCCGAAGAAGAAGACGGCGAGGAGCGCGGTCATGATCACCACCATGACTCCGGTCATCATCGTCTCGCGCCGCGTCGGCCAGACGATCTTGGCCGATTCGGTGCGGACCTCCCTCAGGAACTTGCCCGGATTGAATGCCACCTTGTTTCAAACCCTTCGAAAAAATGCATGGACGATAAAGGCCAGGGGATGCGGCCCGATAGCGGATCGGGCGCCTCAGCACAAATGAGGCCGCGCCCGGCGCTCCGCAAGGGGCCGCCGCCCGGATCGGCCCTGCACCGGCGCGCGCGGCGTTGCAACCCCCAACCGGCGCCGCCGCCTGACGCGTCCGCTCCCGCAAATCCGCTTTTGGCCGGAAAGGCCTGGCAGGAGTGGAGGGATTCGAACCCACGACCCTCGGTTTTGGAGACCGATGCTCTAACCAGACTGAGCTACACTCCTAGGAGCCAGAGCGCGCGTCCTTACCGATGGGGGCGTGGCCGCGCAAGGCTTTGGTGCGCGACGGGACAGACGCAAGATACGGGTCGAAATCCTGCAATTCAAGCGGCGGCGGCGAGCGTACGGTTGTCGCCGAGCATCCCGCGGGCCGCGGTCCCGGTGACTGGCCGGGAGAAGATATAGCCCTGGATCCTGTCGCAGCCCAGCGCGCGGACGAGGGCGAGCTGCTCGGCCGTGGCCACGCCCTCCGCCACGGTCTTCATACCGAGGCTGCCGGCCAGAGCGACCACGGCGCGGATGATCGCGGTGCTTTCCGGATCGCCGGCCGAGATCGACTGGACGAAGCTGCGGTCGATCTTGAGCGTGTCGAAATCGGCGCGGCGCAAATAGCCCAGCGACGAATAGCCGGTGCCGAAATCGTCCATGGCGAGCTTCACGCCCAGGCTCTGGATCTGCTGGAGCACCTTTTGGGTGGTGCCGGTCAGCTCGAGGAACACGGTCTCGGTGACCTCGAGCTCGAGCCGGCTCGGATCCAGATTCGCCTGGGTCAGCGCCGAAACCAGGGTGACGATGAAGCCGGGATCGCGCAGCTGGCGCGGCGATACGTTGACGGCGATCGAAATGTCCTCGGGCCAGGATGCGGCCTCGCGGCAGGCGGTACGCAACACCCATTCGCCGATCCGGCCCAACATGCCGGTCTCCTCCGCGATCGGGATGAACTTGGCCGGCGGGATCTGGCCGAGCTCGGGATTGTGCCAGCGCAGCAAGGCCTCGAAGCTGTTGATCTCGCCGCTCTCGGCCAGGACGACCGGCTGATAAGCGAGGCTGAACTCGCCCGAATCCATGGCGCCGTGCAGCGCCAGCTCGATCCCGCGGCGCTCCTCGGCACGGGCGTGCAGCGCCGGCTCGTAGAAGCGGATGTCGTTGCCCGATCCCGCCTTGGCCCGGTAGAGCGCGAGATCGGCGTTGCGGATCATCTCCTCGACCGTGTCGCCGTCGCGCGGCCCGACGGCGACGCCGACCGAGGCGCCGACGAACAATCTCTGCTCGCGGTAGAGGAACGGCCCCTGCAGCGCGCTGACCAGAGCGAGGCAGAGCTGCTCGAGCTCGTCGCGGGTCGCGGCATGGGGCACGACGATGGCGAATTCGTCGCCGCCCAGGCGCCCGGCGGTCATCTCGTCGGAAATGACCGTCTCGAAGCTGCGCGAGACCTGCTGAAGGAGATGGTCGCCGGCGACGTGACCGAGCGAATCGTTGATCGTCTTGAACCGGTCGAGATCGACCAGCAGCAGCGCGCATTGCTCGCTACGGGCCTGCGCCTGGCGCAGCGCGCCGCCGAGATCTTCCATCAGCTGGAGGCGGTTGGGGAGGCCGGTCAGCGCGTCGTGACGGGCCATATGGGCGATGCGGTCCGCCGCCTGCCGGGCCGCGGTGACGTCCGAACCGACGCCGTGATAGCCGACGAAGCGGCCTTGCTTGTTGAAGGTCGGACGCGCCGACAGCTCGATCGATCGGATGCCGGCGGGCGTGGGGATGGACAGAACGATCTCGCTGAACCCGTCCTTGCGCCCGATCGTGGCCAGCGCCGCGACGCGGCCGCGCCGGGCGCCCTGATCGCCGCGCGGCAGCGACTTGATGAATTCGAGGATGGAAAGGCCCTCGATCTCCTCCATCGGCCGGCCGATCGCGCGCGCGAAGCGGGCCGAGACGTTCTGGAAGCAGAGATTGGCGTTGGTTTGCCACAGCCAGTCGGCGTCCGAGCTTTCATATTCGCGCAGCAGCAGGCTGACCGTCTGCTCGCGCTCCTCGAGCGCGATGTCGAGATAGGCGCGGGCCATGAAGGACCGGCCGTTGATCAGCACCATTGCCAGCAGCGCGCCCGTATAGACCGGCGCGATCATGGTGATCAGCATGGAGTCCGTCGTCGCCAGCATGTGCGTCGCCGCGATCCCCATGGTGATGACATAGGCGGCGGCGGCGGCCGGGATCGGCGAGAAGATGAAGGCGGCGCCGGCCATCATCGTCGCGGTGATTACGCACAAAGCGAGCTGCTGGCCATGATCGGCATGCTCGAAGAACCAGCGTGCCGGGAAGCACCAGACGAGGCCGATGAAGATGGAATGATAAGCTGCACGGTTGATCGTCTTGCGCGGCAGCGAATGAATTTCGCGGCCTTTCAGCTGGTCCTGCCGCCGGGCGAAATAGAGCATGAGCAGCGAAACGCAGAACAGCCACAGCCCCATCGCTACCGGAGGCGTACGACCGGAGAGCATGTAGCAGATGAAGAGCGCGTTGAAGGCCTGGCCCCAGGCCGCGACCACCATTGCCGGCCGCATCGATTTCAGCTGTGCCGCGCGCACGCGTCCCCACCCCCGGATGCCGGGGGGTGCGGCGCGATTGAAGACCACGCGCCAGTCGAGCTTGGGAAGCGACTTTTCCGTCATGACACTCCAAGGGTGTGCCATAGCTGACAAAGCATTAGGGAAGCGTTATCCGTGGCCGGTCGCCAAGGCCGTATTTCGACGGTCCCGAAGCTCTCTCAGGCGGCGATATCGTAGGTCTGGATTTCGCCGGAGAGATAGAGGTTGCGGGCCTTGGCGCGCGACAGCTTGCCCGAGCTGGTGCGCGGCAGCGAGCGCGGCGGGACGAGCTCGATCACGCAGTTCATGCCGGTGATCGCGCGCACCCGCTCGCGGATCGCGTCGCGCAGCTTGCCGCGTTCCTCGACATCGGAGGTGCGGCACTGGACGAGGACGGCGGGGGTTTCCTCGCCGCCCGGGGTGGTGATCGCGAAGGCGGCGATGTCGCCAGCCTTGAAGCCCGGCAGCTGCTCCACCGCCCATTCGATATCCTGGGGCCAGTGGTTCTTGCCGTTGATGATGATCATGTCCTTGGCGCGGCCGACGATGTAGAGATAGTTGTTCGACAGGTAGCCCATGTCGCCGGTGTCGAGCCAGGCGTCGGCATCGAGGCAGGCTGCTGTCGCCTCCTCGTCGCGGAAATAGCCGGCCATGACCGAGGTGCCGCGGCACAGCACCCGACCGATCTCGCGTTCGCCGAGCACGCTGTCGTCGTCGCCGCGTATGGCGACCTCCATCCCGCGCACCGGCCGTCCGCAATTGACGACGGCGCGATAGCGCTGCGGCCGGTCGCGCTCGCCGGGGCCGCCGCCGGCGAGCAGGGTTTCCTCGACCAGCTCGACGACGATGCCCTCGCCGGGCGGCATCACCGACACCGCCAGCGTCGCTTCGGCGAGGCCGTAGCTCGGCAGGAAGCTCCTGGCGTCGAAGCCCGCCGGCGCGAACGTGTCGACGAAGGCCTGCATGACGTCCGGCCGGATCATGTCGGCGCCATTGCCGGCGACCCGCCAACGCGACAGATCGAACCGCCCGGCGACGTCGGTCTGGCTCGACACGCGGCGTGCGCAAATATCGTAGCCGAAGGTCGGCGAATAGCTCATCGTCTGCTCTTTGTTGCGGGTGACGAGATCGAGCCAGGCAAGCGGGCGGCGCGCGAAATCCTCGGTCTTCAAATAATCGACCGACATCTGGTTGGCGACCATCGACAGCATGCAGCCGACCAGGCCCATGTCGTGATAGAAAGGAAGCCAGGAAACACCGCGGTCGCCCGGGCCGATGCTCATCGAATGAGCGTGGGCGGCGAGATTGCTGAGCAGCGCGCGATGGGTGATCACCACGCCGTGCGGGAAACGGGTCGAGCCGCTCGAATATTGGAGATAGGCGATGTCGTCCGCCTCGGCCTCGCGCAGCGGCGCCTCTTCGGCCTCTTCGGCGAAGAAGCTTGCCCAGTCGGTGGCGGCCACGCCCGAAACCTCGGCGGCGGTGCCGGCCATGGTCAGCTCGGGCGGATAGACGAGGAGGGCGGGATCGGCGCTCTTCAGCTGCACCGCGAGCTGGTCGATATAGGCATCCTTGCCACCGAACGAGGTCGGCAAGGGCAGCGGAACCGGCCAGATGCCGGCATAAAGCGCGCCGAAGAACAAGGCGACGAATTCCGCCGCAGTTTCGGCGATCAGGGCGACGCGGTCGCCGGGGACAAGGCCCCGGGCATGGAAGCGGTGGGCGGCGCCGAGCGCGTCCCGCCTGAGTTCGGCATAGGGATAGACGCGAACGAGGGTGGCGCGCGCGTCGTGGAAATTCATGCCCATCCGGCTCGCCGCGACATAATCGAGCGCCTCCGTCATCGTCTCGAAATCGGCGTAGCGGCGCGGCAGATCGCTGTCTGTCGGGGTTGGCTGGAGCGCCGTCGGCGCCATTGCGGCGCGCGGCTTCACCTGGCCGTCATGATCAAGCACGTCTGGCTGAATCCTTTTTCATGGGCCTCTTCGAGTACCGAAGCTCAAGTTCAGCCTCCGCCCTAGGAGACGAGGCGCGTTCATAATCCGGCTCGACTATGGCACAAACGTGGCGATGAGCAAGGTTCATGGCAGAAGGGTGCGGCCGCCGCTCGATGCGGCGGGGCTCGAACAGGCGGCGCTTTCCTATGCGGGCCGCTATGCGACGACCCGCGCCAGGCTGCGTCTCTACCTCGTCCGCAAGCTGCGCGAACGGGGCTGGGCGGAGGCATATGAGCCGCCGATAGAGGCGCTCGTCGAGCGGCTCGCCGCGCTGAACTATGTCGACGACCGCGCCTTCGCCGCCGCCCGCGGCGCCGCGCTCGGCCGGCGCGGCTATGGCGCGCGGCGGGTCGGGGAGGCCTTGCGCGCGGCGGGAATCGGCGAGGAGGACGGCGCCGAGGCGCGCGCGGCGGCGGCGGAGGGCGCCTGGGCGGCGGCCCTGCGATTCGCCGAACGCAGGGGATTCGGCCCGTTCGCCGCCGCGCAGGCCGAGCGCCCGGCCCGCGAAAAAGCCTTCGCGGCGATGCTCCGCGCCGGCCATCCGCCCCGCCTTGCGCGCCTCATTCTCGATGCCGGACCGGGCGAAATCCCGGATGCGGACGTGTGATGAACAGACATGGTTCACAAAGTCGCAATACGTGATAGTTTTACCGCCTGATCTAGGGGGGTCAGGCGTAAATGACGTCGCGTCAGCAAGCGCGGGCAGAGGGGGCGCATGGCTCGATCGCCAGGAGCGATCTCGACGTGCGCCCGGAGCCCGTCCATTCCCAGGCCGCCGATTGCGCGCTGAACCATGCCGAGCTGGCCGGCGAGCCGCTGCTCCGCGTCACCGGCGCGGTCAAATGGTTCGACGCCACCCGTGGCTTCGGCTTCATCGTCAGCGAGGAGGCCGAAGGCGACATCCTCATCCACTTCTCCGTGCTCAAGGAGCATGACCGGCGCAGCCTCCCCGAGGGCGCGATGATCGAATGCCTCGTCGTCCAGCAGGAGAGGGGCCTGCAGGCGCGCAAGGTGATCAGCATCGACCTGAGCCAGGCGGTGGTCCCCGAGCTGGCGCGGCCGCACGGCGCGTCCGCCGACCGCATCGATCCGTCGAGCCTGCTCGAGGAAGCCGGCGCGTTCGAGCCGGTCCGGGTCAAATGGTTCAATCGCCTGCGCGGCTACGGCTTCCTGGTGCGAGAGAATGACGACGACCAGGACATTTTCGTCCACATGGAGACCGTGCGGCGCGGCGGCCTCACCGACCTCGTGCCGGACCAGTCGCTGAGGGCACGGATCGCCAGCGGCCGCAAAGGCCCGCTCGCGGTCGAGGTCGAATCGCTTTAGCCGCGCTGCGCCGCACCCCAACTGCCGTTCGTCCTGAGCCTGTCGAAGGACTGTCCTTTCTCTTGGGGCGGGAAGAAGGACAGGGCTTCGACAAGCTCAGCCCGAACGGAGAGCGGCTCAACGCCATCGGCTTATCCGTCTACATGCTTGCGCGCGGCCAAGCTTCGGCGCTAGGCGCGTCGGCCATGGGCGTCTTCAAGAATCTCTTCACCTGGTGGGACGGCGCGACGCTGGGTACTGCCCTGTTCAGCTGGAAGAACGGCCGCAAGGTCGGCAGCGACGAGGCTGGCAACACCTATTTCGAGGCCAGGAAGGGCGGCCGCCGCTGGGTCATGTATGCCGGCTCGAACGATATCAGCCGGGTGCCGCCCGATTGGTATGCCTGGCTTACCCGCCAGATTGACGGCCTGCCCGACGATGCGCTGCCGCCGGCGCGGCGGTTCCACAAGGCCGCGATCGCCAATCTGACCGGCACGCCGGCCGCTTATCGTCCCACCGGCGCGCTCGAAAAGGGCGGGCGGCGGCAGGCGGCGAGCGGCGACTATCAGGCCTGGACGCCCGACTGAGCGATGCGCGCACTGGGCCTAAAGTCGGGGCTGGCGGCGTCGATCCTCCTCGCCGCCTGCTCGCCGCGCGGGGCGGACGACGAGAGCCGGCGCAATGCGGCCGAGATCGAGAATCAGACCGTCGATGTGCCCCAGACGGTGACCCGGCTCGCGCCCGGCACAACGCCGATGGCCGAGCGCGTCGCCGTGCTCGGGCTGCTCAACAAGCGCACCGGCGCGTCGCGTGAGCTCACGCTCAGGCCGGGCCAGGCGGTCCGGGTCGGCGAGGTGATCGTGCGGCTGCGCGCCTGCGAAACCACCGCGCCCTGGGAGATCCAGCAATATACCGGCGCCTTCGTCCAGCTCGACGTGCGCGGCGCCGACGGCCAGTTCCGGCGCTTCTTTTCAGGCTGGCTCTACAAGGAATCGCCATCGCTCAACGTCGTCGAGCACCCGATTTACGACGTCTGGCCCAAGAGCTGCGCGATGACCCACCCGGAGGGCGGCACGCCGGCGCCTGCCGCGGGCCGCGCTGCAAGCAACCGGTCCAGCGCCTCGAACTCGATCGGGCCTTCGACGGTGCCGCCGGCGGCTGAGCCCGCCACGCCGCCGCCGGCCGCCGAACCCTCGCCGAGCGCCGACGCCAACAGCGCCAGATAGTCCTTCTGGTCGATCTCGATCGCGCCCAGGGATTTGAGGTGCGGCGTCATGAACTGGCAGTCGAGCAGCCGGAAGCCGCCGACGATCAGCCGCGCCACCAGCCAGGCCAAAGCCACCTTCGAGGCGTCGCGCGCCAGCGAAACCATCGATTCGCCGAAAAAGGCCGCGCCCAGGCGGACGCCGTAGAGGCCGCCGGCGAGCCTGCCATCCTGCCAGACCTCGATCGAATGGGCGCGGCCGGCTTCGTGCAGGCGGACGTAGCTGGCCTCGATCTCGGCATTGATCCAGGTGTCGTCGCGCTCGGCGCAGAGCCGAACGATCTCGCCGAAGGCGGTGTCGCGGGTGACTTGGAACAGGTCGGACTTGAGCGTCTTGCGGAGCGACCTGGCGAGATGGAATTGCTCCAGCGGGATGATCGCCCTCCGCCGCGGCTCGACCCAGTAGAGATCGCTCGCGTCGCGCCCGTCGGACATCGGGAAGACGCCGATCGAATAAGCGCGAAGCAGCAGATCGGGATCGAGCGTCTTCATCGCTCCGGAATCGGACCGGTGGCCGACCAGGTCAACCGAGGATTTCGCGCACCCTCTCGGCCGGCCGCGCCAGCCGCACACCCTTCTCGGTTTCGACCAGCGGCCGCTCGATCAGGATCGGATTCTCCGTCATCGCCTCCAGGATGGCGTCGCCGCTGACCGCGCCCTCGACCAAATCGAGATCCTTGGCGAGCTGCTCGCGGACCCGGAGGCCTTGGCGCGGCGTGAGCCCGGCACGCGCATAGAGCCGCGCCAGTTCGGCCTTGGTCGGCGGCGTTTTCAGATATTCGACCACGGTCGTTTCGACGCCCTCGCTGCGCAGGATTTCCAATGTGTTGCGCGAGGTTCCGCAGTTCGGATTGTGATAGATGGTCGCTTTCATCCTACCAGCCTCCGCCGCCGCCGCCACCGCCGCCGCCGCCGGACGAGCCCCCGCCGCCCGAGCCGCTGCTCGAGCCCGGCGCGGTTGAGGCCGCGGCGACGCTGCTCGCCAGCGAGCCGCCGACGGCGGTCGCGAACATGCCGGGATTGGACCAGGGATCGCTGCTGCCCGAATACCAGTACATGCCGCGATGCCCGCCAGGTTCGGCCGCCGCGGCGGCGAGCACGCCGGCGAACTTGCCGGCCCAGCGATTCTCGACGCCCAGAGCGATGGCGTAGGGGAGATAGCGCTCGAACAGCTCGGGCGTCTTTTCGGGCGGGTGAAGCACCTCCAGCCGATCCTCCTCGGTGATCGACAGATAACGCTCGAAGCCGGCGATCCTGTCCATGACGAGCCGCCCTTCGCGCGTCGGCGCCGCCATCCACACGAAGGCGGAAATGACCAGGGGCAGCGCCAGCAAAGGCGCCGCCATCCACAAGACGAGCAGGCCTTCGGTCTCGAGCGCCCAGACGAAAGCGAGAACCATGAACGCGGAGCCGCCGAGCGCCAGCAAGGCGGAGAGGCCGGCCAGTGCCCAATTGCCGTCCTTCCTGGCGAAGCGCGAGTTGATGCCCGCCAGCACCGACCCGATCAGCAGCAGGAAGCCGGTAGCCGGCAGCAGCCGTTCGCCAAGCTCGGCATAGATGTCGGCAAAGGCCATCACCGACCCGACGAACAGCATCGCGGCGAGCATCAGCACGAGCCCGACCCACGCCCAGCCGTGGTTCCTCAGAAAGAGCGGGCCGAGATAGGCCTCCTGCAGGCGCTCCTTGAGCGCGTCGCGCGCGGCGCCGAAAATGGCGTGGTTGGATTTGTCCATCTCGATGCTGTCGCCGCCCGAGAAGAGGGCACGCAGCATATCGCGCTCGGGCGGCGGCATGTCGTCGCCCTCCGCGGTCCTGTGGATCACGGTCTTGGCGCCGGAGAACCAGCCCTTCTCGCCTTCGACGAGGCGCAGCTTGCCCCTGACCCCACTGTCGACGATCGCGCCCGCGAAGACGCGATTGTCGTAACCCATGCGGCGGATGTAGCGGACCGCGGCGGCGCTGAGGTTGTCGGGCGGCTCGAACAGGGGCACCACCGTTCCCGCCACCGGCCCGCGCCCGGCCCGCTTCCAGGCGATGAAATAGAAGATGGCGAGGCCGATCAGCGCCAGGATGGCGGCGATGGCGGGGCCGTAATCCTGGAACCACAAGCGTGCCGCGGTTGGGGGCCGCGGCGCCGCGATCACGCCTTTTTGCCAGCGCGCGGCGACCGTGATCCCCTCCCTCGGCCCGAGCGGCCGGGTCGTGCGGAAGACGATCTCGCCCGGGCGTTGCGAGGCGACCTCGCCGCCGCTCTGGTCGGTGGAGTTCTGCGGGCCGGTATAGGTGCTGGGCGCGCTTAGCGGGACCGCCTGCGGCAGACGGATTCGGACCTCGGCCCTGTCGATCGGGAAGATCCAGTCCGTCCCGGTCGTGTTCCAGTAGAGCTCGTCATAATCCTGGAAGAAGCCGATCTGCCGCGTCGTCGCGTAGCGGATGACGTAGGTGTGCCTTCCCTCCGGGATGAAAATATCGGCGTCGCCGATCCTGATCCGCTTGCCATTGTCGATCCGTTCGAGCGAATAGGGCTCGCGCTGGCCGTCCCGCTCCACGCTCCGGACCTCGAAGCCGACCCGGACCCGGCGATTATTGCGTATGTAGGTCGTCGGGAAATCGCGATAGATTCCGCGCCTGATCTCGCGGCCCAGAGCGTTGACGATGATCGTCTCGGTGACGTTGAGCGTCCCGTCGGCGGCGACGTCGATCTCGCTGAGATAAGAGAGGATCCGCTCTCCGCCCGGATTGCTCGCATATCGCTCATAGTCGCCGACGGTCGCTTCGAGCTGCTCGACCTGCTGGTCGAGATCCGCCTCGGGCTTTTGCGCCCATGAAGCCGGCGCGAGCAGGGCCAGCGCCGCGAGCAGCAGCGCCAGCAGGGGCCGCAACCGAACCACCGGCTCAGGCCTTCGCCGCGCCGAACTTCACCACCGGCGCCGTCTGGATCGAGGCGTCGGCGTCGGTGTAGGATTCCTCCTCGGCAAAGCCCATCGGCCGGGCGATGAGGACGTTGGGGAAGGATTGGATGCTGGTGTTCAGATCGCGGACGGTGGCGTTGTAATAGCGGCGCGCGCTCTGCAGATGCTCCTCGATCTCGGTGAGCTCGCTTTGGAGCTGCTGGAAATTCTGGTTTGCCTTGAGGTCGGGATAGGCCTCGGCCACCGCCATCAGCCGGCCCAGCATCGCCGAGAACATGTTGTCGGCCTGCGCCGTGGCGGCGACGCCCTTGGCGGACACCGCGTCGCCGCGATGCTCGATCACCTGGGTCAAGGTTTCGCGCTCGTGGGTCGCATAGCCCTCGACCGTGCTGACGAGATTGGGGATGAGGTCGGCGCGGCGGCGCAGCTGCACATTGATGCCGCTGAAGCCCTCTTTGACCAGAGCACGCTGCCGCACCAGCCGGTTGTAGATCGCCACGCCCCAGAGCAGCAGCAACAGGATGACGGCCCCGATGACGGCCCAGACGATCCAGCCCATGGACAAACCTCCCCGAAAGTCTCCGCCGCTTCATAGGCGGGCCAATTGGGCGGGGCGAGTCGATAATCGCTCCCCGATCCTCAGCCGTCCTTGCCGGGGCCTGCCTGCCCGCCGCGCTCACCTCGCGGATCTCGGCGAGCTGTCCCTTGAGGATGTCGAGCGCGTCGGTTTCGGCCTGGCTCAGATCCTCGAGCCTGGCATGGGCGATCAGCACTTCGAGCGCGTCGCCGATCCGGCCGAGCTGGCGGCCGTAGCTGCCGACCTCCTCCAGCACCTTCTGCTCGATCTCCGGATGCGGCGTCTGGCCGAGGTTGATGTTGATAAAGCCGAGCTGCGCCCCCTGCTGGTAGAAGGACCAGGGATTGATCGCCTGCCACAATTTATCGGGCGCAAGCGAGAATTGGAACGACTTGGTCATGACGGCCTCCGGACGGACGGGACAACTCCAATACTATCTCGCGCTCAATTTCGTAGACGATATTGCGTCGATATGGCATTCGGAACTTAACTTCGGTCAAGAGGTTGACTTCACTGACGTTCGAATGGGGTTCAAGACATGGCTGCGCAGCGCATCGCGGACTCCGGGCAGAGGCCGGCTCTGTCGCACATCTATCGCTACCGCACCAAGGCGCTGGTCGGCCCGTGGCGCAGAACCCGCGCGCAGGCGCTGGCGGACGCCCTGCACGCCGGCCAGGTCCGGCGCGACGAGCGCGATCGGCACGAGCTTCGCTGGATGGTAGAGGGGCGGATCGAGGAGCGCAGGCCCGATTCCCCGGCCGCCGGCAGCAGGGCCCGCCGCCTGGCGCCGCCGCCCGGCGTCTAAACAGGGCAGCGCGCTCCGAGATTGAATGAAGCCTAGCCGCCGTCGCGGCTCAGCCACTCCTCGAGCCATTTGATCGTATAGTCCCCGGCCTGGAACTCCGGGTCCTCGATCAGCCGCTGGTGGAGGGGGATGGTCGTTTTCATGCCCTCGATGACGAATTCCTCGAGCGCGCGGCGGAGGCGGCGCATCGCGCCGGCGCGGGTGGTGCCGTAGACGATCAGCTTGGCGATCATGCTGTCGTAATAAGGCGGCACCTTGTAGCCGGCGTAGAGGCCGCTATCGACGCGCACGTTCATGCCGCCGGGGGCGTGATATTGCTTCACCATGCCGGGCGAGGGCGCGAAGGTCCTGGGATCCTCGGCGTTGATCCGGCATTCGATGCTGTGGCCGCGGAACTGGACGTCCTGCTGGCGCAGGGTGAGCGGATGGCCCTCGGCGATGCGGATCTGCTCGCGGACCAGGTCGAGGCCGGTGATCGCCTCGGTCACGGGATGCTCGACCTGGAGCCGGGTGTTCATCTCGATGAAGTAGAATTCGCCATTCTCGTAGAGGAACTCGATCGTGCCGGCGCCGCGATAGCCCATGTCGGCCATCGCCCTGGCGACGATCCCGCCCATCTGCTCGCGCTGTTCGGGCGAGATTGCGGGGGAGGGGGCTTCCTCCAGGACCTTTTGATGACGCCGCTGGAGCGAGCAATCGCGCTCGCCCAAATGGATGGCGTTGCCGTTGCCGTCGCCGAAGACCTGGAACTCGATATGGCGCGGATCGCCGAGATATTTCTCGATATAGACGGTGTCGTCCCCGAACGCGCTTTTGGCTTCGGAGCGGGCCTGGGCGATCTGGGTTTCGAGCTGGTCCTCCGAGCTCACCACTTTCATGCCGCGGCCGCCGCCGCCCGAGGCGGCCTTGACGATGAGCGGATAGCCGGTCCTGGCGGCGACCTTTTTCGCCTCCTCGAAGCTCTCGACCGGTCCCGCCGAGCCGGGGACCAGCGGCAGGCCGAGCCGGCCCGCGGTCAGCTTGGCCTCGATCTTGTCCCCCATCGTGCGGATATGCTCGGGCTTGGGGCCGATCCAGACGACGCCGTGAGTCTCGACGATCTCGGCGAAGCGCGCATTCTCGCTCAAGAAGCCGTAGCCGGGGTGGATGGCGTCGGCGTGGCTGATCTCGGCCGCTGAGATGATCGCCGGGATGTTGAGATAGGAATCGGCGGCGGGCGGCGGGCCGATACAGATCGCCTCGTCGGCGAGGCGGACGTGCATCGCCTCGGTATCGGCGGTCGAATGGACGGCGACCGTCTTGATGCCCATTTCGTGGCAGGCGCGGTGGATGCGCAGCGCGATCTCGCCGCGATTGGCAATCAGGACCTTCTTGATCGGCTCGACGGCCATCAGTCGATGATCGCCAGCGGCTGCTCATATTCGACGGGCTGGGCGTCCTGGACGAGGATCTCGCGGACGATTCCGGCCCGCGGCGCGGCAATCGGGTTCATCACCTTCATCGCCTCGATGATCAGCAAGGTGTCGCCCTCGGCGACCCGGTCGCCGACCGATACGAAGGGCGGCGCGCTCGGTTCGCCGGCGAGGAAGACGGTGCCGACCATCGGCGATTTGACCGTGCCGGCGGGGTCGCGGGCCGGCGCTTCGGGCTCGGCCGGGGCGGCGGGCGCGGGCGCCGCGGCGCGGGCGGGCGCGGGAGCGGCAACCGGTGCGGCGGCGACGGAAATCTTGCGCTTGACGACGATGCGCCGGCCATTGTCCTCGACCTCGATCTCGCTGAGATCGTTCTCGTCGAGCATTTCGGCGAGCCTCTTCACCAGGTCGGTATCGACCCGCATCGGCTCGTCTTCATTGTCCTTGTCGCTCATCGGAACCCCTTTTTCCGTTGCTTCGGCGTCTGTCAGAGACGGGCGGCGGCGTCCAGAGCAAGCTCGTAGCCCAGCGCCCCGAAGCCGGCGATTGTTCCCTTGGCCGCGGCCGCGACCAGCGAGCGCCGGCGGAAGTTCTCCCGGGCCTGCGGGTTGGAGAGATGGACCTCGATCACCGGCACGTCGATCGCCTTGACCGCGTCGTGAAGCGCGACGGACGTATGGCTGAAGCCGCCGGCGTTGAGCAGCACCGCCTTGGCGCCTTTGGCCTGCGCTTCGTGCAGCCAGTCGATCAGATGGCCCTCATGATTGGACTGGCGCATGTCGATCGCAAGCCCGAGCGCGCGCGCCCGGTCCTCGAGCCGGCCGGCAATGTCGTCGAGCGTGTCGCTGCCGTAAATCTCCGGCTCGCGCAGGCCGAGCAGATTGAGATTGGGCCCGTTGAGCACGTAGATCAGAGGTGGCGCCGCCATGGCGCGGTCCTATATGACGCTTGTCCGTCCAGTCCAACCGCAGGTTTCCTCTTGAGTCAAAACACGCTCTCGATCCGGGTCAATGGCGCGCATCGCCGCGTGCCGGAGGGAATCAAAGTCGCCGATCTCGCGCGCGAGCTCGGGCTCGAGCCGGCCAAGGTCGCGGTCGAGCGCAATCGGGAAATCGTGCCCCGCTCCACTTTGGCCGAGGTCGCGGTCGAGGAGGGCGACGATTACGAGATCGTCACCTTTGTCGGCGGAGGCTGATCGTGGGCGACACCTGGAGCGTCGCCGGCAGGACCTTCACCTCCCGGCTGATCGTCGGCACCGGCAAATATAAGAGCTTCGAGCAGAATGCGGCGGCGGTGGCGGCGTCGGGGGCCGAGATCGTCACCGTCGCGGTGCGGCGGGTCAATATCTCCGATCCGGGCCAGCCCATGCTGACCGATTTCATTGATCCGAAGAAAATTACCTATCTTCCCAACACCGCCGGCTGCTTCACCGCGGCCGACGCGGTCCGCACGCTGCGGCTGGCGCGCGAGGCGGGCGGGTGGGATTTGGTGAAGCTGGAGGTCCTGGGCGAGGCCAAGACGCTCTATCCCGACATGCGCGAGACGCTGAAAGCGACCGAGACCCTGGTCGCCGAGGGCTTCAAGCCGATGGTCTATTGCGTCGACGATCCGATCGCCGCCAGGCAGCTCGAAGAAGCGGGCGCGGTCGCGATCATGCCGCTGGGCGCGCCGATCGGCTCCGGGCTCGGCATCCAGAACCGGGTGACGATCCGCCTGATCGTCGAAGGGGCCGGCGTTCCGGTGCTGGTCGACGCCGGCGTCGGCACCGCCTCGGACGCGGCGGTGGCGATGGAGCTGGGCTGCGACGGCGTTCTCATGAACACCGCCATCGCCGAGGCCAAGGACCCGGTCGTGATGGCCCGGGCGATGAAGCTCGCCGTCGAATCGGGCCGCCTCGCCTACCTTGCCGGCCGCATGGGCCAGCGCCGTTACGCCGACCCCTCGAGCCCTCTCGCTGGACTCATCTAGGGGCGTCCGCCCGTGCGCGGCGGCAGGTCTTGGTCGGCGGCGGCGTCGGCCAGGGCCGGGCGGCGACGCCGAGCGCCCCCATCATCTCGATCAGGATCGGATCGGCGGCGTAGAG
Organism: Allosphingosinicella sp.; assembly: GCA_035543935.1. Taxonomy (GTDB): domain Bacteria; phylum Pseudomonadota; class Alphaproteobacteria; order Sphingomonadales; family Sphingomonadaceae; genus Allosphingosinicella. The sequence continues at coordinate 162,016 of DATKIV010000057.1, read as the reverse complement.
CGGGAATATGTGACCGTGCGGCACGACCCGGTGCTGGCGCAGCGCGATGCCCTGTGCCGCCAGCTCCGGCGCCAGCCGCCGGCCGACGTCCGCGCTCAGGCCGAAATCGGTCGGGTTGAAGGTCCGCGACAGGCCGACATATTTGTTCAGCACCTCGTCGCAGGGGTTCACGGTGTAATCGATGCTGGCCAGCCGCGAGAAGGCGCGGACCTCATTGCAGCGCCGCCGGCCGATGCGCTCGGTCCCCGGTGGGCAATCGGCGACGACGAAGTCGATCCGGCCCATTGCGGCGCCCAGCATCACCGCATGGATGTTCCGCGCCCCGGGCAGGAGCGGCGGCGGATCGAGCAGATGCTCGGACGCCGCATAAGGCAGGCGGCGGGTGCGCGTGACGAAGCCTGGCGAATAACGCGGGTTGGAGAGCGCGCTCAGCACCACCGTTCCGCCGCGGCTGTGCGAGATCAATATCGCCTGCTGGTCCGGCCCGATCAGATCGAGGACCGGCCGCAGCCCGCGCGTGCCCGCCATCTGGCTGTTGGTCGAGGCGGCCTGCCAGAAGTGGATCGGCGCGCCGATCATCCGTCCGTCGAACCCGTCCCAGTGGAACAGGATCAGGGCGTCGCCCGGCTCGAACGCGATCCGCTGCGCCAGCATGCCGTAAGGCAACTCGGTATCGCGCTGGTTGTTGTCGAAGCCGTGGATGAAGACGAAGACGCGCTTCTTGCCGGCGAGGAAGGCGCGCAAGGCCGCCAGTTGCCGTCTTCGCTCCGACGCCAGCAGCCCGCGAAGCTCCGGCCGGCGCTCGGCCTCGCCGAGCAGGGTGCCGGCGTTCCAGACCTCGAACGGCCCGAGCCGCGAAGGGCGCCAGCGCTCGGGAAAGAAGCTGCCTTCGGCATCGACGATCACCCGCGCGGTGGGGATCTCGGCCTCGACCAGCGGCAGCGCCTGGTCGGCCGGGGGCAGGTTGCGCACGTAGCAGCCGGCGAGCAGCAGGGAGGCCCCGACCAGCCACGTCCATCCCGCCTTGCACCTCATCGCCAACTCACCCTGCCGCATAGGGACCGCTTGTTAAGGATTGGCCGCGCGCTTCGCAATCGCCCGTCCGCCCGACAGGCGCGCCCAGCCGCTGGAACGGAAGTCACTGATTCGGGTTCTCTTTCACATGGTGGCGGCGACGCGGTGCCGCCCGCCCACATGTAGAGGAGAGCCTGCCATGAACGAGTTCGACAAGAATCAGAACCAGGGTTCCGAGACCAGCGAGCAGGGCGGCAAGCCCGCCTTCGGCCAGTTCGACAAGGAGCAGGGCGAGGATCGGCAGACCGAGAAAGGCGAAGGCCGCCAGGAGGAATTCGCCGGCGCCGGCAAGGCCGGTCAGGAGCAGGGCGGCCAGGAGCAGAGCGGCCAGGAGCAGGGCGGCCAGGGCAAGCAGCAGCCGGAGTTCGGCCAGAAGGGCGAGGAGATCGACCAGGGCCAGCAGGAGCAGGGCAAGGCCTACCGGCAGGACGATCAGCAGCGCTGACGCTCCCCGTTTGAGCAAATGACAAGGCCGCGTCCGGCGTTCGGGCGCGGCCCTTTCCGTGGCGGGCTTTACCTTTGGCCCGCGCCCGGCAATCCTTCGCGCCATGAAACGCAATCTGCTTAGGAGCCGCGACGGCGATCACGAGGAGAGGGTCGGCTTCGTCGAATTGTTCTTCGATCTCGTCTTCGTGTTCGCCGTCACCCAGGTTTCGCACAGCCTGATCGTCCATCCCGACCCGCTCGGCTTCGTCGAGGCCGCGATCCTGTTCGTCGCGATCTGGTGGGTCTGGGTCGAGACCGCCTGGGTGACCAACTGGCTCGACGTCAGCCATTTGGAGGTGCGCCTCCTGTTGTTCGCGCTGATGGGCGCGGCCCTCATCATGTCGATCAGCCTGCCCGAGGCGTTCGGCGGCCGTGCCTTGGTCTTCGCTCTGGCCTATGTCGCCATCCAGCTCGGCCGGCACGCCTTCATGCTGCTGGCGCTCGTCCGGCACAATCGCGACAATTTCCGCAATTTCGTGCGCATCATCATCTGGTCGCTGGCCGAGGCGCCGTTCTGGATCCTGGGGGCGCTTCAGGACGAGCTCGGCGCGCGCATGGTTTTGTGGGGCGGCGCCCTGGTCCTGCTCAATTTCGGCCCGGTCGTCGGTTTCCGCGTCCCCGGCCTCGGTCGCAGCGAGACGCGGACCTGGGACATAGAAGGCCATCATTTCTCTGAGCGCTGCGGCCTTTTCATCATCATCGCGCTTGGCGAATCGATCCTCGTCACCGGCGCCGCATTTGGCGAGACCGCGTGGTCGTGGGCAACCACCGCCGCCTTCGCCAGCGCCTTCCTCGGCACGCTCGCCATGTGGTGGCTCTATTTCGACGTCGGCGCCGAGCGGGCGGCGCGGCGGCTCGCCCAGGACAAGGATCCGGGCCGGATGGCGCGGCTCGCTTACACCTATTTCCACATCCCGATCGTCGCCGGGATCATCGTCACCGCCGCCTCCGACGAGATGGCGGTGACCCATCCGGGCGGCCACGCCTCGAACGCCGCCATCGCCTGCCTGCTCGGCGGGCCGGCGCTCTATCTGTTCGGCAATCTGATCTTCAAGCGCACCAGCAACCGCTATTTCCCGCTCTCGCACATGGTCGGGCTCGGGATCCTCGCCGCGATCCTGCCCTTCGCCGGCTACCTCACGCCGCTTGTGCTCTCCCTGGCCGCGACCGTGACTTTGGTGCTGGTCGCCGGCTGGGAATGGGTCTCGCTCAGGGGGACGAGGCGGGCGCTGCGCGGCTAGCCAGCCAGATCAAGGCCCGCACCGTGCCGGCCCGCCCAGCGGATTGGCGTTGAACAGGTTGTAGGGTTCGATCCGGAAGCCGCTCCAGTGCGCCAGGGTGACGCCTGTGGTGTTGCTGGTGTTGAGGTCGGCGCTGGATCGGTCCTCGTCGGTCGGATGATGCTCGGCCGCCGTCTTGACCCAAACCACCAGATCCTCGCCATTGGTCGATTGGCCGTTGAGATAGGTCATCAGATAGGAATCGGGCGCGAGCCAGGGGGCGGCGGGATAAGGATAAGGTCCCATCCAGCTCAATTCGTTATAGTTCCAACGCGTCACGTAGACGTCGTTCTGGGTCCACAGTTCATCGGGTCCGAAATGACGCGACGGCATGTTCTCCATTGGCAGGAACTGGTAGCCGATGCGGTTGCCGAAGGCGTTGGTCGCACCGTCTTCAATCAGCAGCGTCGCATTCTCCGAAGCGCTCCACCGGCGGCTTCCCTCCACTCCGAACGCGGTTCGAACGTCCTGCGCATAAGGCAGCGCGACCGTCGGTCCGGGCTCGCCATGGGTTAGCCAATAAGCGGTGTCGCCGCTGGCCCCATTGAGATCCATGTCGACCCGCCACAGCGCGTTGTGGGTGTGCGGTTCGACTGGGTTGGACGGAGAATTGTAACCGGTATTGCCCATGCGAAAGGTCATGGCGCCGTCGTCCCGGAACCCGAATTCGATGATATTGTCGTAATTGCCGCCGTCGATGATGCCCCACAGCACCATTTCCTGGGCCCGGCGGGTCGGGGCGGTCGTGCCCTTGCACAGCCAGCCGATGCCGCGGTCGCGCACCTCGGTGACGACCGTTGGTATCGTCTCGCCCGAGAGCCAGACCAGCGAGCCGTTGACGCCCACGTCCTGCGGACCGACCTGAGAGAGGCCCAGCGTCCACTGCAGGTCGTAGGGCCTGAAATTGATCTGGTGATAGGGCACGAATATTTCGGTGAGACCGGCTTCGTAGAGCACCGTCATCCAGGGTCCCGAGGCGGTGCGCCGGAAATGGACCGGGCCGACCCACAGGCCCTTGCGGCCCATGTCCCGGAAGCAGACATGCCAGGTGACCTCCGGAAAGACCTTGATCCTGCTCCCCGATCGCGGGCTGCTGAAACAGGGCGGCGGTGGTGGCGGCGGCAGCGGTGTCGCCCGCCGCTCCAGGTCGGCCGTCGTCCGCGCCGCCGCCTCTGGCGGAGCCGGGCGGCTCTCATCCTTGGAAAAGGGGCGTTGCCGCGCTGCACCGGGGGGAGGCTCTACAATGCCGTTGGCGGCCGGTCCGGTCGGCCGCGGGGGCGGGGGCATGGCGCGGCTCGCGCGGGTGTCTGCTTCGACGCGGCGGCGATGCTCCGCCAAGCGGTCATCGGCGCTCCGCATGTCCTGGAGGGCGGCCTGCGGCGAGCTCTGGTTCTGGGCGAGTGCCGGGCTTCCGGGAAGGCTCATCGCCGCGGCCGCCAACAGCGGTCCATTCCGCCACCGAATCATCGCCATGCCTGTCCCCCGCGGCTTTATCCCAAGAAGTTCTGCTTTTCCCTCTTACTTTAAGCAATCAATACTAATCGCAGCAATTCTAGCATAGATGCACGAGGCCACCAAGCGTTCATCTCGACGGTGAGGCAAAACTACTGACCCTGCATTAGAACCAATATTGCACCGCGATATTCAGCTAATGTCACGGCGGCCAGGCGGCTGCGCGGTTAGCCAGCCATATCGTCGCGGAACCGCATTCCGGATCGCGGAGCCGGTACTCTATGGCCGCAAATCTCGGATGTCACTTGAACGTCCGCCGTGGCTCGGTCATTGAAGCAGGATGGCAGACTTCGCGTCCCAGCGCGAGGCGATGGTCGCGCGCCAGATCGCCGCCCGCGGCGTGACGGGCGCGGCCGTGCTCGCCGCGATGCGCGAGGTGCCGCGCGAGGCGTTCGTGTCGGCGGCGCTGGCGGACCGGGCCTATGACGACATGCCGCTGCCGATCGAAGCCGGCCAGACCATCTCGCAGCCCTATATCGTCGCTTTGATGATCGAGGCGGCCGGGGTCGCGCCGGGCGACCGCGTGCTCGAGATCGGCGCCGGCTCGGGCTATGCCGCGGCGGTGATCGGCCGGATCGCGGCGGCGGTGATCGCGATCGAGCGCCACGCCGAGCTCGCCGCCTTGGCCGCCGGGCGGATGCGGCGGCTCGGCTATCGCAATGTGACGATCGTCGAAGGCGACGGCTCGGCGGGCTGGCCCGAAGGCGCGCCCTATGACGCGATCCTCGCGGCGGCGAGCGGCAGCCATGTGCCCGACCTCCTCAGGCGTCAGTTGCGACCCGGCGGCGGCATCTTGGTGATGCCGGTCGGCGAGCCCGGCGGCGTCCAATCCCTGGTCAAGGTCACCAGGCTTGGCGAGGGCGACTATCAGGACGAGCATCTCGGCGCGGTGCGCTTCGTGCCGCTGATCGGCGCGCAGGGCTGGGACGAAAGATAGCCGCGGGCGAAGGGGCCATGGCCGTTTTGGACTTTGCGGCGGAAATCGTTATGGTTAACGTGAAGCGAATGAAGGAGGATGGATGATGAAGAGACTCTTCCTGTTTGCTGCCGTCGCCGGTTTCACTCTGGTCAGCGCCGGCCCGCCCAACGACCGCGGCCGCGGCCCGGACGGTGACGAGGATGCCTATCCGCCCTGTTCGCGCACGGTCCGCGATCGTTGCATCCAGCTCCACGAGCGCGGGATCAGACGATCCGCTCATTCGGGCCATCGCCGGGATCATGGCGACCATGATGCGGCCGCCGCGAATGACCGGCGTGGCGGCGATCATGCGCGGCACGGCGATCACGCGCGGCACGGCGATCACGCGCGGCACGGCGATCACGCGCGGCACGGCGATCACGCGCGGCACGGCGATCACGCGCGGCACGGCGATCACGCGCGGCACGACGATCACGCGCGACAAGACGACGAGGGCAGGGAGGCGGGGCACCATCCGCGCCGGCACGCTTATGCGCGGCACGCGTCGAGCTGCGTCGTGCGCTGCCACCAGCCGCGCCGCCGGACCGTCGCCTATCGCGTCCGCCGCGCCGGCGAGCGCGGCTGAGCGGAACTGCCTCCGCCTCCAAGTCGTTGAGCCCGCGTGTTGTTTTTCGAGGAGAAATTCAATGGGTGAGCTGACCGACAAGATCAAAGGAAACGTCAACGAGGCGATCGGCAAGGCCAAGCAGAACAGCGACAATCCGGACACGCGCGACGAAGGCGCGGGCCAGGAGCTGAAGGGCAAGGCCCAGGAAGTGAAGGGCGCCGTGAAGGGCGCCCTCAACAAGCTCTGATCCGGGACGGATCGTGACAGGGGGCCGCCGTCGCGAGACGGCGGCCTTATTGCGCCGCTGCAACAGCCGGCGTGCGCCGTCGAATCCTGTCCGGGCCCGGACGGTGACCGGCGTCGGCGCCAGGCGCCATTCCGCGACGCGCCGGTGGGCGCGCCGGTGACCGCGCACAGAAGCAGAGCGAGCGGAGCGCGGCGGCGCAAGATCCGGGTCATTGCGATACCCTATCAGCCCGGGATCAGCCGGTCACGCGTCCGCGCTGGTCCTCCCGGCCCATGGCGAGCAGCAGCGGCTCGGCGGAGGCCTGCATGTCCTGGAAGTCGCGCTTGGAGGCGAGGCCGCGCCATTCGATCGCGATCAGCGCCTGGGCGATCGCGCCGCCGAGCGTGTCGCCCGGGCCGAGCAGGATGATGCGATCGGGCGCATATTCGCGCATCGCGACCTGGACGGCGCGGGTGAAATCATAGGGTTCCAGGATCTGCGTTCCGAACGTGTAGCGGCGAAGCGCGTTCGCGTCGCTGGCATGCGGGCGCCAGATATGACCGCGGCCGTCGATCATCGGAATGGCCGGCGATCCGAACCAGCCGGCGGGGAGGCCGAAGGCGCGGTCCGACGAGCCCTGCATCAAAGGGCTGTGAAAGGGGCCGTGATTGACCAGGCGCAGCGGCTCCCGGCCGGGCATCGGCGGGGCTTGAGCGATGAGCGCGTCGAGGCCGGCCTCGGTGCCCGCGAGCACCAGCATGCCGCCGAGGTCGATCGAGACGTAGACGCCGGTTTCCGCGACCCTCGCGAGCACCGCGTCGCGCAGGCCCGGCACGGGCCGCCAGTCGTCATCCACGAGCGTTAGCAGGACCTGGCCGCCGGGGTCGCCGGCCTGGCTGTTCTCGCCCATCGCGTCGACGATCCGGAAGCCGTCATCCGCCTCGACGGCGCCGGCGACGGCGAGCGTCGTATACCAGCCCATCGAATTGCCGGTGACGGCGGCGATGGCGTAGCGCGACCGGTCGATGGCGAGGAAATCGGCGTAGGAGGCGGTGAAGATGAGCGGCGAGGCGATGTCGCCGCGCGTGTGCAGGGCCGGGCTGAACCGCTCGGCGCCGTCGAGTTCGGAGAGGGTCGGCCGGCCCCGGTCGGCGCGCAGCCGGTCGAAGCGCTGGATCAACGCGGCCTTGTCGGCGTGAAAGCGGCCAAGATAGCCGAGCTCGGCCTTGCCGTAGGTGCCGCGGCCCGGGCAGATGACGAGCGCCGCCTGCCGCTCAGCCACGGCTGAGCTCCAGCGCGGCGGCGACGATCGACTCGCGGGTCGGCAGGGTCAAGGTCGCCGCGCGCCCAAGCGGGATGAAGCTGTCCTCTGCGGTAAGCCGGCGGCAATCGACGCCAGGTGCCCGTTCGGCGAAGAGGGCCATCAAAGCTTCGCTCTGCGACCCGGTCCGGCGGCATTCGTCGACGATCAGCACGCGCCCGCAGCCCGCCACCGCATCGATGACGCCGTCCTCGTTGAGCGGCGCCAGCCAGCGCAAGTCGATCACGCGCAGGTCGAGGCCGTGCTCCTCGCTCAGGATCTTCTCGGCCTGGCGGGAAAGATAATAGCCGTTGCCATAGCTGACGATGGCGAGGTCCTTGCCTTCACCATGAACGCCGACCTCGCCGAGCGCGACCGGCGTGGCCTCGCCCGGCGCCGCATAGGCCGCGGTCCACAGGCCGTCGCCCTCCACATGCAGGTCGCGGGTCATGTAGAGCGCGATCGGCTCGAGGAAGACAATCACGCGCTGCTCCTCGAGCGCGAGGCGCGCGCATTCGCGCAGCATCCCGACCGCGTCGGCGCCGTTGCTCGGGCAGGCGAGGATCAGGCCGGGAATGTCGCGGAAGATTGCGAGGCTGTTGTCGTTGTGGAAATGCCCGCCAAAGCCCTTCTGATAGCCGAGCCCGGCGATCCGGACGATCATCGGGTTGGTATATTGCCCGTTCGAGAAGAAGCTCAATGTCGCCGCCTCGCCCCTGATCTGGTCCTCGGCATTGTGGACGTAGGCGAGGAACTGGATTTCGGTGATGGCGAGCAGGTCGTTGTGCGCGGCGCCGATGCCGAGGCCGAGGATGCTCTGCTCGTCGAGCAGGGTGTTGATCACCCGCGTCGAGCCGAAGCGCTCGTGCAGCTTGGCGGTGACGTTGTAGACGCCGCCCTTGGGCCCGACATCCTCGCCCGCGACGATGATATTGTCGTGCGCCAGCATCAGATCGGCGAGCGTCCAGCTCAAGAGGCGCGCCATGTGCTGGGGCTTGTCCATCATGCCGAGGTCGCGAGCGAACATTGCCTCGCGGTCCTCCGGCGCGGGGGCGTTGGCCCTGATCTCCGCGCGCTTCGGCGGAACGATGCTTTTCATCACCGCGCGGCTCGTGGTGAGCTTGGGGCGGGTGATCGCCTGCTCGCCGATGCGGGCGAGCCTGGCCTCGGTTTCGTTGTAGATTTCGAGGATCTGCCCGCCCGTGAGGAGATCCTGCTCGACCATCAACGCCGCGCTGTAGACGAGCGGGTCGCTTTCCTCGTCCGCCTCGATCTGCGCCTTGCTGAGATAGGTGGCCTGCAGATCGGAGCCTGCGTGGCCGTAGAGCCGCACCATGTCCATGTGCAGGAAAACGGGCTTGCGCTCGCGGCGGGCGAAGGCGGCGGCGTCGCTCGCGCCGCGCCACGCATCGACCATGTCGAGGCCGCTGCACTGCACGTAATGGAGCCCCGGCCGGTCGCGGAACGAGGCGTGGGTCCAGCCCCGCGGGGTGCGGGTCGAGATACCGATGCCATTGTCCTCGCACAGGAAGATGAGCGGCATCGGCGTGCCCTGATAGGCGGCCCAGGCGGCGGTGTTGAACGCGCCCTGGGCGGTCGAATGGTTGGCCGAGGCGTCGCCGAAGCTGGCCAGCACGACCGAATCGCGCGGCATCGGCACGTCGTCGAGCTTCAGCGTGCGGGCGATGCCGATGCTGAACGCCGCGCCGACCGCCTTGGGCAGATGCGAGGCGATCGTGCTGGTCTGCGGCGGGATCGACAAAGGCCTGGAGCCGATCACCTTGTGCCGCCCGCCCGAAATCGGATCTTCGGCCGAGGCCGCGAAGCTCAGCAGCATGTCCCAGCAGGGATTCTGCCCGGCCAGCTTGCCGGCGCGGTGGAGCTGGAAGGCGTTCGACCGGTAATGGAGGAAGGCCATGTCGTCGACCCGCAAGGCCTCGGCGACGGCGGCATTGTTCTCATGGCCCGAGCTGCCGATCGTGTAGAAGCCCTCGCCGCGCGCCTGCAGCTTGCGCGAGAGCCGGTCCATCTGCCGGCTCGCCACCTGGCTGTAGAAGAGCTCGACCATCGCCTCGCGGCTCAGCCCGACCGCGTCCGGCCGCACGCCGACGAGGCGCCGCGGCAGCGTGCCGCCGCTCACCTTCGCGACGAATTTCTCGTGGATGATCTCGGCCGCGTCCATGGCGCGCGACTACCCAGTCTCCCTCGCGAAGGGAAGCGGCCGATTACTGACAGCTGTGTAGGCTTGACGTGACGGGCACGGAAAGTAGACCGCGAGAAACAACCTCGGGAGAGTGAGATGACCAAGAGCGAAATGGCCGCGCGCCTCAACGACGCCCAGGCCTTCCTGGCCGGCAAGCGCGTCAAGCTCGACTTCGGCGATCAGGGCGTGGTCATGCTCGACGGCGCGGCGCAGAGCGTCACCGAAGAAGACGGCGCCGCCGACACCACGATCAAGGTCGCCTGGGAGGATTGGGAGGCGATGTCCGAAGGCAAGCTCGACGGCATGACCGCCTTCATGCAGGGCAAGCTCAAGGTCGAGGGCGACATGTCCAACGCCATGCAATTGCAGGGCGTGCTGGCGAAGCTGCGGAGCTAGCTCCCGGCGGCACCGGAAAGGTCGGGCGCCCCGGCCGTGCCGACCGAAACTGGATCCCGGCCTTCGCCAGGGATGCTGGTGTAGATTGATTCCGCTTATCTGTGGATTCCGCCAGCCACGCTAGGCACTCGCCGTCACTTATGACGGCGGCGGCCTATAGGGTCCCCGCTGGCCACCAAAGCGTAAAGTCGGGCGGAATCGCAAATTGCGGCACTTGTCTTCCCGAGCCACGATTGGATTGGGTTGAGCTCCCTGACCCTGCGTCTCGACGGCGGTGTCGACGTCGATAGGAAGCAATCCGCACGAGGTGCGGACGACCTCGAACAGCGCGTGGAAGGGTTCCTCGTTAATGCTCGGCGGGAATATGACGTTCACCTCCTCGGGGTTGTTTCTGAGGCTTGTCTGGGACAGTCCCAGGCAGGCGACCGCGGTTTCGACCGTGCGGATCTGGGCAGTAGTTGCCCGGTTGGCGCATGTGCCGCCGCTCGAGGCGACCGCGAGCGCAAGTATCTCCTGGGCGGACCGGTAAACTGCGGTGCCTCGGTGCATGCCGTCGGCCGCCGCTGCGGCGAGCTGTAGAAAGCGCCAAGCCGCCGTCACGACGCTTCCTGACCTAACCGCGCTGGCGAATTGCGCGGCCTGCTCCCGCGGCAGCGCAGCCATCACGAGGCGCACGACCTTATATTCGAGTTGGGGCAGATCGGATTCGAAAACAGATTCGAACGTATCGCATTGTTGCGACTCGGAATTGGCCGGAAGGGGATCGGGCAACACCACGGTTCTCAAATCAGTGCACGTGTACCGGACGTATCTTCCATTGTCGTTCGGGGCGTTGGAGCGCTGCCCGTACAAATGACCGGCCAAATAATTCACCTCGTTCGAAGCGTTCTGGAGATAGCTGAGAAAGGCTTCAGCCTCCTTGCCGTCGCGTATCGTAGCATTTCCAACTCTGGATGCCAGCGCGAGGATCATCGTCAATCTAAGCAGCTGAAGGCGCTTTGAGCCACGCGCGTCGAACATGTGCTCATCCATCACACGACCTGCAAAGCCGCCACTGTGACGAAGTTCATTTCGTGCGATTGTGCAGCCTTGGGCCGTGGCTAATATTGCCACAGCCGCGATGGCCCTTTTTATTTTCATGTCATGCCCCCCAACAATTCTACGACTCGGCTATACCTCACTATCTGCTTGGCCGATAGCTTGCGGGTGTGCGGAGCTTCTGATCTGAAGGCAGCCGAATAAGATTGCTAATGGGGCATGAAACGTAACCTATTGCCCCGCCGCCCTCCTTAGCACCTCAATCTGCGTCAGCCACGCCGCCCACGCCTTCCGCCCCGCCCCCGTCAGCGACAGCCGCGTCTGGGGCTTTCTGTTGACGAAGCTCTTGTCGGCGCGGACGTAGCCGGAATCCTCGAGCTTGCGCAGGTGGGCCGAAAGGTTGCCGTCGGTGGCGCCGACCTTGTCGCGCAGCTCGGCGAACAAAGCCGATTCGACCGCCGACAGATAAGCGACGACGCCGAGCCTGATGCGGCCGTGGATGACGTCGTCGATCGCATTGTGATCGAAGGGGCTTTCTTCGGCCATCAGGCTCAGGCCTGTTTTTTGGGCTCGCGCGCGACCAAGAGGAGGCCGGGCAGCATCACCGTCGCCGCGCTGCCGGCGGCCGCCAGCAAATAGCGGTCGGGATGGAGGATGAAGGCGGTGAACAGGCCGACCATGGCGGCCGCGCCGATGCCGGCCGCGACGACGATCCGGTCGCCGGCGAGCGCGCCCATGACCACCAGGCAGCAGGCATAGACCGCGAACGCGACCGGCGCGATCCAGTCGAACGCCTCCCGGCCGCCGCCATTCTGGGCGAGGACGAAGGTGCCGATGACCATCGAGCCGATCGCGCAGGCGGCGCCGACCCAGACCGACCGGGTGGCGCGATTGCCCGCCGATCCCGCGCCTGCTCTGCCGCCGATGCTGCGCGAGAGCAGCATCTGGCCGAGCGTGCCGAGCAGGCCGAAGCTGCCCCAGATGATCCCGTAAACGCTCTTGCCGTCGCCGATCACATTGTTGATGGCGAGATGCTCGGCGACATAAGCGGCGGCGACGAGGAACCCCCACCAGGCCATGAAGCGGCCGCCGAGCAGGGGCGCGCGGGCGCCGCTTTCGGAGAGCCGGCGGATATAGTCGATATCGTCGGAAGAGGGGGCGGCGGTCTCGGCCATCGGGTTTCTCCAAACAACTTTGAAATGCAAAGTACGGCGGCCGGCGCGGACTGTCAAGCGCGCTTCGGCCTCGGCTTGACCGCTGCGAAGCGTCGCGCCTATCCGCAGGATTCGGTGGGCCGGAGCAAGAGGATCGGGGCGATGTTCTTTCGACCGGTGATGGCGGCAATTCTTTCAATGGCGGCGGCGCAGGCGCAGGCGCCGCCTCAGCGCCTCGACGCGCGCGCGGCCCAGGCGATCGTCGCGGGTTGCGCGGCGCATGCGGCCGGGCGGGGCCAGAGCCACGCGATCGCGGTGGTCGATGCCGGCGGCCATCCGGTCGCCACCCTGAGGATGGACGGCAACGGCTTCGGCATCATGGATTTCGCCATCGCCAAGGCGGAGGCGGCCGCCGCCTGGGGCTTTTCGACCGCGCAAATGGCCGAAGGCGCGCGCGAAACGCCGGGCTTCGCCGCCGCGCCTCATGTCGTCGCCGTCGCGGGCGGCCTTCCTTTGTTCGCCGCCGACGGCCGCGAACGGATCGGGGCGGTCGGCGTGTCGGGCGAGGCGCCCGCCGACGATGCCGCCTGCGCCGAGGCCGGCATCGCCGCCGCCGGGCTTCGCGCCCGGCGCGCGCCCGGTTGACCGCACGCGCGCCCCGCGCCTATCGGCTCCTCATCCAAGGAGGATGCATGAGGAAAATCTACCCCGATGCCGCCGCGGCGCTCGACGGGCTTCTGTTCGACGGCATGACCATCTGCGCCGGCGGCTTCGGCCTGTGCGGCATTCCCGAGCGGCTGATCGACGCCATCCAGGCGTCGGGCGTCACGGGCCTGACGGTCGCCTCGAACAATGCCGGGATCGACAATGAGGGGCTCGGCAAATTGCTGCGCACCCGCCAGATCGCCAAGATGATCTCCTCCTATGTCGGCGAGAATAAGGAGTTCGAGCGGCAATATCTGTCGGGCGAGCTCGAGGTCGAATTCTGCCCGCAGGGGACCCTGGCCGAGCGCTGCCGCGCGGGTGGCGCCGGCATTCCCGGCTTCTACACCAAGACCGGCGTCGGCACGAAGGTGGCCGAGGGCAAGGAGGTCAAAGCCTTCGACGGCGAGGAATATATCCTCGAGCGCGGCATCCGCGCCGACCTTGCCATCGTCAAGGGCTGGAAGGCGGACGAGGCCGGCAACCTCGTCTTCCGCAAGACCGCGCGCAACTTCAACCAGCCGATGGCGACCGCGGGCAGGATCTGCGTCGCCGAGGTCGAGGAGATCGTGCCGGTAGGCAGCCTCGATCCCGATTGCATCCATCTCCCCTCCATCTACGTGAAGCGCATGATCCTCGGCGCCCCTTACGACAAGAAGATCGAGTTCCGCATGACCCGCCAGAGGGAGGCCGCCTGATGCCCTGGGACCGCAACCAGATGGCCGCCCGCGCCGCCAGGGAGCTGCGCGACGGCTATTATGTCAATCTCGGCATCGGCATCCCGACGCTCGTCGCCAACAACATCCCCGACGGCATGGAGGTCACCCTCCAGTCCGAGAACGGCATGCTCGGCATCGGCCCTTTCCCTTATGAGGACGAGATCGATCCCGACCTGATCAATGCCGGCAAGCAGACGATCAGCGAGCTGCCCTCCTCCTCCTATTTCAGCTCGTCGGACAGCTTCGCGATGATCCGCGGCGGCCATATCGACCTGACCGTATTGGGCGCGATGGAGGTGGCGGAAAATGGCGACATCGCCAATTGGATGATCCCCGGCAAGATGATCAAGGGCATGGGCGGCGCCATGGACCTGGTCGCCGGCGTCAAGAAGATCATCGTCGTGATGGAGCACGTCTCCAAGAACGGCGATCCCAAGTTCATCCCGGAATGCACGCTGCCGCTGACCGGCAGGAACGTGGTCGACATGATCGTCACCGACCTCGCCGTGTTCCAGCGGCCGGACCACCAAAGCCCGTTCCGGCTGACCGAGCTGGCGCCCGGAATCACCGCCGACGAGGTGGCGGCAAAGACGACGGCGCGCTACGAAGTGACGCCGGACAGTCAAAAGGCTTGACGCTGGGCGCGCGTCGGCGGAATCTACTTATATGTTCGCCTGGTTCCGCCGCCGCTATCTCGACCTGCTCGGGTCGATCTACATCTATAACGAGCATCGCGGCTATACGAGTGTCGACCGGATCCTCGAAGCAGTGCGCAGCCGCACGCCCGACGACACGGATTTCATTGCGGCGGTGGAGCGCCACCGGGCCGACGAGCGCAAGCATTATGTGATGTTCAAGCGCTGGTTCGAGCTGCAGGGCAAGATGCCGCTCCAGGTCGACCGGACCTGCGGCCATATCGACCGCTTCGTCGAGATCATGTTCCGCCGCGGCATCGACGATCTCGACACCGATGCCGTGATCAGCGACGATCGCCAGTTCGAGAAGCTTTGCCGGGTGATCTCGCTGACCGAGCGGCGCGGCATGAAGCAGGTCGAGATATTGCTACGCCATCCGCTGGTCAGGCACGACAAGGTGCTGATCAAGATCTTCAAGGTGATCGAGAAGGATGAGCCCAGCCATTGGGCGCCCTATGACGGCTGGCTGAAGTCGCATGGCCGGCGCGACCCGAAATGGTGGGAGCGGGCGATCGACAGCTTCATCCATTCCGAGCTCCTGTTCCTCAAGCTGCCGATCCTGTTCTTCAATCCGTGGCTGAAGCGCCGCGCCGACTGGGCGGATGCCGCCGATCCGGCCGAGCGGCTCGCCTCGCCCGCCTCCGCCGCGGCCTGACCGGCCTGATATGCGAGTCCTGTTGACCGGTTCCTCCGGCTGGCTCGGCCGCTTCCTGGCGCCGCGGCTTCGCGCGCGCGGGCATGAGGTGATCGGCCTCGACGTCGCGCCGGGCGCCGATACCGATATGGTCGGATCGGTCGCCGATCGCGCGCTGATCGACCGCGTCTTCTGCGAGCGGGGGATCGAGGCGGTGATCCACGCCGGCGCGCTGCACAAGCCCGACATCGTCCGCTATCCGGAAGCGGCCTTTTGGGACGTCAACGTCGCCGGCACGCGCAACCTGCTCGAGGCGGCGGTGGCGGCGGACAACGACCGTTTCGTTTTCACCTCGACGACCTCGCTGATGATCTCCGAATCGATCCGCGCCGGCAAAAAGGGCGGCGCGACCAGGGCGGCCTGGCTCGACGAGGATTTCGCGCCGCTCGCCCCGCGCAACATCTACGGCGTCACCAAGCTGGAGGCCGAACGCCTGTGCCGCCGCGTCCATGATGAGAGCGGCCTCTTTGTCCTCGTCCTGCGCACCGGCCGCTTCTTCCCCGAGGAGGACGACACCCATCGCCATTTGTCCGGCGCCAACATCAAGGCCAACGAGTTCCTCAATCGCCGGCTGACGGTCGAGGACGCCGCCGACGCCCATGTCGCCGCGCTCGGCCAGGCGCCCGCGCTTGGTTTCGACACCTTCATCCTCTCGGCGCCCCCGCCCTTCGCGCCGGACGAAAGCGAGGAATTGCTCGACGACGCCCCGGCCGTGATCGCCCGCCATTTCCCTGAGGCGCCCGCTCTCTATGCCCGCATGGGCTGGACGCTGCCCGCCTCGATCGACCGCGTATACGATCCCTCGCGCGCCGAGCGGCGCATTGGCTTCCGCTGCCGCACCGATTTCGGATCCGTGCTGGATGCCATCGCGAAGGGCGAGGAATTGCCCTTCGCCCACGATCCCTCCTATGTCTCGCCCAAGGAACGGGTCCAACCTTAGGAGGGCAGGGGATGCTGAGGCGGATGCTGGCGCTGGCGGCGGGCGCGATGGCGACGATGGGGATGCAGGCGCCGAGCGCCCCGCCGGCGGCCGCGCGACCCGAAATCGCGCTGTGGCGGCTCGATTGCGGCGAGTTCCTGTTCAACGATTATAACGCCTTCTTCTCCGACACGTCCGAATATGCGCCGGGTCCCAAGCGCCTGGTCGGCAGCTGCTACCTGATCAGGCATGGCGACCAATATATGCTGTGGGACACGGGCATCCCCGCGGCCATGGTCGGTCATCCGCAGACCAACCAAGCGATGACGGTGTCGCTGAGGACCAGCATCGCCGACCAGCTGGCGCGGATCGGCGTGCGACCGGAGCAGATCGGCATCATCGGCATCAGCCATTATCATTTCGATCATACCGGTCAGGCCGCCGCCTTTCCCGGCGCCCGCCTGATCATGGGCGCCGGCGACATCGCGGCGCTCCGCTCCGGTCAGCCGGGCATCGAGCGCGAGCCGCTCGCCCCCTGGCTCACCGGCCGCGGCCAGGTCACCGAGGCGCGCGGTGACCATGACGTGTTCGGCGACGGCAGCGTGACCATGCTCGCTCTGCCCGGCCACACGCCAGGCCACACCGCCTTGCTGGTCCGGCTCGCCTCCGGGCCGGTATTGCTCTCGGGCGACATCTATCATTTCACCGAGCAGGTGGCGCGCCGCGGCGTGCCGCCGTTCAACACCAGCCGGGCCGAGACGCTCGCTTCGATGGACCGGTTCGACCGGCTGGGGCGCAATCTCCACGCCCGAGTCATCATCCAGCACGAGCCCGCCGACATCGCAAAGCTGCCCGCCTTTCCAGAAGCGGCGCGATAACGATCGTCCCGTTCGCCTGGAATCTCCGTCATTCCAGCGAAAGCTGGAATCTCTTTTCCGTCACGCGCATTGAAGAAGTGGGATTCCAGCCGTCGGTGGAATGACGGCTCCATCTGGGATCGAAACGCCTCTGCCCCTGAAACGCTTCGGAGATTTTGAAACGTGAAAGCCCTTTTATCCCGCGCCCCAGGCGGCCCCGAGACGCTTGAGCTCGCCGAGCTGCCCGATCCGGTCGCCGGCCCGGGCCAGCTCTTGGTCGACGTCAAAGCCTGCGCGATCAACTATCCCGACGTCCTCATCATCGAGGACAAATATCAGTTCCGGCCCGAGCGCCCCTTCGCGCCGGGCGGCGAGATTGCCGGCACGGTCGCGGCGGTGGGGGAGGGCGTCTCCGGCTGGTCGGCGGGCGACCGGGTCATCGCCATGCTCGGCCATGGCGGGCTCGCCGAGAAATTGGTGATTCCGGCCGCCATGGCGGTGCCTTTGCCGGAAGGGCGCAGCTTCGAGGAGGGCTCGGCGCTGATTCTCACTTATGCGACCACCATTCACGCTTTGCTCGACCGGGGCAGGTTGAAGGAAGGCGAGACGTTGCTCGTGCTCGGCGCCGCCGGCGGCGTCGGCCTCGCCGCGGTCGAGCTCGGCAAGGCCTATGGCGCGCGCGTGATCGCTGCCGTCTCGTCCGAGGAGAAGGCGGCGGCGGCGAGGCAAGCGGGCGCCGACGAGGCGACCGTCTATCCGCGCGGGCCCTTCGACAAGGAAGGCGCCAAGGCCTTGTCGCAGCTTTTCAAGGCGGCGGTCGGCCCGAATGGCGCGGACCTGATCTACGATCCGGTCGGCGGCGACTATACCGAGGCGGCCTTGCGCGCGATCGCCTGGGAGGGGCGGCTGCTCGTCATCGGCTTCCCGGCCGGCATCCCGAAGCTGCCGCTCAACCTCACTTTGCTCAAGAGCTGCGACGTGCGCGGCGTCTTCTGGGGCGCCTTCGCGGGCCGCGATCCCAAGGCCAATGCCGCCCATATCCGCACGCTGTTCAGGCTATGGGACGCAGGCAAGATCGCGCCGAGGGTCAGCCGCACCTGGCCGCTCGCGCAGGGCGGTGAGGCGATCGCCCACATAGCGGCGCGCCAGGCGGTGGGCAAGCTTGTGGTGACGATGGACTGAAGGAAAAGGGAAGGCTTCGACAATGATCAGGCGCGGATGTCCCCCTGACATCCGCAGCCATGCCGGGGCATGGCGACCTGATCATCAGCCCGTACGGGTGGGTTGGGCTGGCCTCTCCACCCTCACTCCGTTCGCCCTGAGCTTGTCGAAGGGCTGTCCTTCGTCCTCGAAGCGTGCTGGACGGCGGCTATGGCGGCTGGCGGCGGCCCGGCCGGCGGCTGACCCGCGGAGGGCGCGGGCTGGGACGGCACGGGCTGGGCCAGCGCGGCGGCCGGCAGGGCGGTAAGGCAAAGGCCGGCAAGAAACGGCAAACGCGACATGAATATCTCTTCTTGGCTGCCTGCCCCGCGACAGATTTTCGCGCCGCCGCAAACGGCTTACGGCGAAGGGGAGGCCTCGCCCCGTTGCGCCGCACCCTCGCCGGCCCTATCTCGGTCCCGAAGACCCGTCAGCAGCAAGGATGACCATGACCCAGTTCGACGACCGCGAGCGCGCATTCGAATCCATGTACGCCCGCGACCAGGAGATGGAGTTCAAGATCGTCGCCCGGCGCAACCGGCTGCTCGGCCAGTGGGCGGCCAAGAAGATGGGGCTGACCGAGGCCGAGGCCGACGCTTATGCCAAGGAGGTGATCCGCTCCGATTTCGAGGAAGCCGGCGATCATGACGTCGTCCGCAAGGTGCTCGGCGACCTCACCGCCGCCGGAATCGACATTGACGAGACCGCCATCCGCGAGGCGCTGGAGCATAAGGCGGTCGAAGCGCGCCGCCACTTCATCGAGGCGCAGGGGTCGAACTGATGGCGATGGCCGCCGCCCAGATCGAGAGCTTGATCCGCGCCGGGATCCCCGACGCGCGCGTCGAGATCGTCGACCTGGCCGGCGACGGCGACCATTATGAGGCGCGGGTGACCTCGGAAAGCTTCCGCGGCCAGCCCCGCGTCAGGCAGCATCAGCGCGTCTACCAATCCCTGGGCGGGCGCATGGGCAACGAGCTCCATGCGCTGAAGCTCAGCACCGCGATACCCGAGTAAAGGAATTGCTCATGACCGACGTCCGCACCCGCATCGAAGACGTTGTAAAGAAAAGCGACGTCGTCCTGTTCATGAAGGGCACGGCGCTCTTCCCGCAATGCGGCTTTTCCCAAAAAGCGGTGGCGATCCTCGATCATCTCGGTGTCGCCTTCGAGACGGTGGACGTACTCCAGGATCCGGAGATCCGCCAGGGCATCAAGGACTATTCCGACTGGCCGACCGTGCCGCAGCTCTACGTCAAGGGCGAGTTTCTCGGCGGCTCCGACATCATGATGGAGATGTTCGAGGCCGGCGAGCTCCAGCAGCTGCTGACGGAGAAGCAGGTCGCGAAGGCCTGAGGGGACAGTCACGTTCACCCGCGGCGGCGAAGGGGACAGTCACTTTCACCCGCGGCGGTGACCATCCGGCTGCGGCGGCGCGTTAAAGTGACTGTCCCCACTCCGCAGCGTCACGCCGCCGCGCGCGCTTTTCTGAGCCCGACATATTCCAGCGCGGCGAGGCCGAGCACTGCCGCGGCCTGCGTCGCGACGAAGGCCGTTCCGAGCGCGGTCGGCTCACGCTGGCTGAGGACGGCGAAGCTTTCCGCGGTCCAGCCGACATTGCCGAGGATCACCACCCAGATCAGGGCAGGGGGCGGCGCCGGGCGCGAGGCGAGCCAGCCAATGAAGACCGCGAGCGGCAGCAGCAGCAGGCCGGCGCCGCGCACCAGCGGCTCGGCGAGGCCGAACAACGGCGCGAGCGGCGATGCGCCGAACGCCATGAGCAGGCCCATCGCGGCGCAACTCAGCGCATCGAGGGCGAGGATTCGGCGAAGGAAGAGGGTCGATGACATGCGCATTTCCTTTCATTGTCGATGCCCGAATCATCGCGACCCCAGGTCATGGTGTCGATTACCTCGCAGGTAATGGGATTGCGCGCCGGTCCGCGCTAGGCTCGCCATCATGCAGACCCGGATCCTCCCCATCGGCGACCAGCTTCGCGCCTGGCGTGGGCGCCGCCGCCTCAGCCAGCTCGACCTCGCGCTCGACGCCGAAATTTCGGCGCGGCATCTGAGCTTCCTCGAGACCGGCCGGTCGCGGCCGAGCCGGGCGATGCTGCTGCGCCTCGCCGACCGCCTCGCCATCCCGGCGCGCGAGCGCAACATGCTGCTGGTCGCGGCGGGCTTCGCGCCGGCTTTGCCCGAGCGCCGCCTCGACGATCCCGCGCTCGCCGCGGCGCGCCGCGCGGTCGATCTCGTGCTCAAGGCGCATGAGCCCTTTCCGGCGCTCGCCGTCGACCGCCACTGGCAGATGGTCGCGGCCAATGCCGGGATCGCCCCTCTGCTCGCCGGCGTCGCCGCTTATCTGCTGGCGCCGCCGGTCAACGTGCTCAGGCTCAGCCTCCATCCCGAGGGCGTGGCGCCGCGCATCGTCAACCTCGCCGAATGGCGCGCCCATATCTTCCACCGGCTCGAGGCGCAGATCGAGGCCAGCGCCGACCCAATCCTCGTCGAGCTGCTCGCCGAGCTGCGCGGCTTTCCGGGCGGCGCGGCCCGGGCCGCGGACGCTCATGGCGGCGTCGCCGTCCCGTTCGTCCTGCGCGCGGGCGAGGCCGAGCTCTCGTTCCTGAGCACGACGACGATGTTCGGCACGCCGATCGACATCACTCTGGCCGAGCTCGCGATCGAAGCCTTCCTGCCCGCCGACGAGCGCACGGCCGAGTATCTGATGGGCTGAGGGCAAAAGAAAGGGCGGGCGGCGCGACCGGAAAGTGCGCCAGGCCCGCCCTCTTGAGTGGAACCATGTGGACGGCATATATGATGCACGCCCCGTGCCAGAGCGCGAAAAGCCCGGAAATCCGCGCTTTTCAGGGTTAGCGGAAATTAACCTTCCGCTCCGGCTGTAAAGCCTCCCGACACGCGGCGCCTCATTCATCCTGCGTTCACGCGGCCGATGACTACTCATGTAGTCGAAAGCGAGGGCCGCGCATGGAGCGGATCGGGGAAGCCGAATATGCAGTGATGGAGGTGCTCTGGCAGGACGCGCCGCTGACCGCCGCCGAGGTCGCCGCCCGCGTGCCCGCGGCGCGCGGCTGGTCCATCCGCACCGTCAAGACCATGCTCGCCCGCCTGCTCGCCAAGAACGTCCTCGCCCATGAGGCGCAGGGCCGTCGCTATCTCTACCGCCCCGCGATCGCCCGCGCCGATTATGTCGCGCAGGAATCGGGCCGGCTGATCGACCGGATGTTCGGCGGCAAGGTGACCCCTCTGGTCGCCCAGCTCGCCGCGCGCGACCGCCTCAGCGACGCCGACATCGCCGAGATCGAGGCGCTCCTGAAGGCGCTCAAATCATGACCTGGTTCCTCGCCAACATGGCCTGGGCGAGCCTCATCATGCTGGTCATCCTCGCCGTTCGCCGGCCCTTCGCTACCGCCTTCGGCGCCGGGCCGGTCTACGCCTTGTGGCTGCTGCCGGCCTTGCGGCTGGTGGCGCCGCCTTTGCCGGCCTGGGGCGTCGATCTCCCCACTCTCATTCCCCCGCAGACACTGATCCTGTTCGCGGAGGATGCGGCCGCGCCGCTGCCGCCCGACGGCGGACCCGGGCAGTGGGTGCCCATCTCGCTCGCGATCTGGGCCCTCGGCGCGGCCGCGCTCCTCGCCTGGCAGCTTATCGCCTATCGCCGCTTTCTCGCCGAGCTCGGCCGCGGCGCGCGGGCGATTGGCGACCATCGCGGCCTGAGGCTGATCGAGAGCCCCGCCGTGCAGGGCCCGCTCGCGCTCGGCCTGCTGCGCCGGCGAATCGTCGTCCCGGCCGATTTCGCGAGCCGCTATTCTCCGCAAGAGCGGGCGCTGGCGCTCGACCATGAGGCAGTCCACCATCGCCGCTTCGATTTGTGGTGGAATCATCTCGGCCTGCTCATCCTTGCGCTCAACTGGTTCAACCCGATCGCCTGGTTCGCCTTCAGGGCGTTCCGCGCCGATCAGGAGCTCGCCTGCGACGCCGCCGTCGCCGCCGCCGCTCCCGCGCAGGCGCGCCACGATTATGCGCGCGCCCTCATCAAATCCGCGAGCCGCCCCGGCCTGATCGCAGCCTGCCCGCTCAATCATGCCGACCAACTGAAACGGAGACTGAAGATGATGAAATTCCACAGCGCCAGCCGACTGCGCATGATCGGCGGCGGCGCCGCGATCGCCCTGCTCGGCGGGCTCAGCCTCGCCGTCGGCGGCCCCGGCCTCGCCCAGCCGCAGGCCGAGCAGCCGAAGCAGGACGAAGCCGCGCCCGGCCGCGAGCGGCGCGAGGAAAGGGTGATCGTGCGCACCATCCGCCGCGACGGCGGGGCGGGCGGCGAGCATCGCGCGCGTCGCGAGGGCGGCCCGCATTCGGGCGACCGCGACGTCCAACGGGTGATCGTGATGAACCATCACGGCGGCGGCGAGGGCGCGCAAGGCGGCCGTCACGTCCGCGTCATCGGACCCGATGGCGAGGTCCACGTCCCCGATTGCGACCACGGCCAGGCGACCAACGTCGACGAGACAGCCGGCGGCGAGCGCACCCGGGTCGTCCTGTGCAGCCGCGGCAACGCGACTCCGGCCGAGCGCGCCGAGCACCTCCAGCACGCCCGTGACCGGCTCGCCCACGACAGCGAGCTCAGCCAGGCGCAGCGCGACCGCGTCACCGCCGCCCTCGACCGCGAGATCGCGCGGCTCCGGGGGAATTAAGCGGAGCGAGACGGGGACAGTCACTTTCGGCTGCCCGGTGCGAAACCGGGACCCCAGCGGCTGAAAGTGACTGTCCCCTCCTCAGGCGTCAGGCGCGCCCCTTCACTTCCCCCGCCACCAATGCCACATGCTCGGCATGGAGGATTTCCCCACCGGCCAGGTCGAGCATATCGGCCCCGGCATCCGCCGCCTGCTGGCGGGCAATCCCTCGCCCTTCACCTATACCGGCACCCAGACCTATATCGTCGGCTCCGGGGAGAATGGGGGCGAGGTCGCGGTGATCGATCCGGGCCCCGATCTGCCTGATCATGTCGACGCCATTCTCGCCGCCACGCAAAACGAGCGGATCGCGGCGATCCTATGCACCCACACCCATCGCGACCACAGCCCGGCGAGCCGGCCGCTGGCCAAAGCGGCCGGCGCGCCGATCATCGGCTGCGCCCCGCTCGCGCTCGACGATGACGGCCCGCGCGCCGACGCCGCCTTCGATTTCGATTATGCGCCGGACCGCGTGCTCGCCGACGGCGAGGCGCTGACGGGCCATGGCTGGCGCCTCGCCGCGGTCGCGACGCCGGGGCATACCTCCAACCATCTCTGCTTCGCGCTGAATGGGACCGGCGCCCTGTTCACCGGCGATCATGTCATGGGCTGGTCGACCACCGTGGTGTCGCCGCCCGACGGCGACATGACCTTGTACATGCAAAGCCTGACCCTGCTGCTCGGCCGCGACGATCGGGTCTATCATCCCGCGCACGGGCCGGCGGTGGAAAAGCCGCACAGCCATGTCCGCGGCCTGATTGCCCACCGCAGGATGCGCGAGCAGCAGATCCTGAGGCGGCTCGGCGAAGGGGAGGGGCGGATCCCAATCATGGTCGAGACCATGTACCAAGGGACGGATCCGCGCCTGTTCCCGGCCGCCGGCCGCTCGGTGCTCGCCCATCTGGTCGATCTGGAGGCGCGCGGGCTGGTGCGAAGCGAGGGGGAGATATGGACGCTGGCCGCTTGAGGAAGTGGTTCTTCCTGTTGCCGCCTTTGCTCGCTCTGCTGGTCGGCGCCGGGGTCGGCCTGCTGCTCCGCCCGCCGGCCGAAGGGCGCGGGCCCGATCCGGTCACGATCGCCGACGCGACCCTGCTGTCGGTCCGCGAGCAGGGCCGGCAGACGGTCTTCGTCGGCCGCTTCGCCGCGATCGCGACAGCGAGCGAGAGCCGGCTCGGCCTCGTCGCGCGCAAGACTTTGATCATGCCGGGCCAGGTCCGCTACGCCGTCGATCTCAGCCGCCTGCGCCGCCAGCACCTCGCCTGGGACGCGGCGACTCGGACGCTGACCGTGACCCTGCCGCCCCTTGAAATCGCCGGCCCGCAGCTCGACCTCAATCAGGTGCAGGAATATTCCGAAGGCGGCATGCTGATGGCGCTGACCGATGCCGGGCGGGTGATCGACGCGGCCAACAATCGCGCCGCGCAGGCGGAGCTGATGCGCCAGGCGCGCTCCCCGGCGCCGATGACCGAGGCGCGCAACGCCGCGATGCGCGACGTTGCGCGGAGTTTCGCTTTGCCGCTGCGCGCGGCTGGGATAGATGCGAGCGTCGCGGCGCGGTTCGTCGGCCCCGACGGGCGCGAGCAGGCAAGCTTCCTCGATCGGCCGCGGCGGATCGAGGACCGGATCAGGGCGAGGAACCCATGAACGCACCCAATGCGAGCCTCAGGGGACTCGACCTGCGCGCCGAGATCGATCGGCTGCGCAAGGAGCGCAATGCCGTGCTCCTCGCCCATTATTACCAGGCACCGGAAATCCAGGACATTGCGGATTTCGTCGGCGACAGCCTCGATCTTTCCCGCAAGGCGCAGGCGACCGACGCCGACGTCATCGCCTTTTGCGGCGTCCGATTCATGGCCGAAACCGCCAAGATCCTGTCGCCGGAGAAGATCGTCGTCCTGCCCGACATGGACGCCGGCTGCAGCCTCGAGGATTCATGCCCGCCCGACCAGTTCAGGGCGTTCCGCGAGGCCCATCCCGATCATATCGCTCTGACCTACATCAACAGCTCGGCCGAGGTGAAGGCGCTCAGCGACATCATCGTCACCTCCTCGTCCGCCGAGACCATTCTCAAGCAGATCCCGCTCTCGCAGAAGATCATCTTCGGGCCTGACAAGCATCTGGGCGGCTATCTTGCCCGCACGCTCGGCCGCGACATGCTGCTCTGGCCGGGTGTGTGCATCGTCCACGAGGCCTTTTCCGAAACCGAGCTGATCAAGCTGAAGGCGCAGCATCCGGGCGCGCCGGTACTCGCCCACCCCGAATGCCCGCCGCACATCATCGACCATGCCGATTATGTCGGCGCCACCTCGGGCATCTTGAAGCACGCGCTGGAATCGCCGTCGCAGCTGATCATCGTCGCGACCGAGCCGCACATCATCCACCAGATGCAGAAGGACGCGCCGCACAAGACCTTCATCGGCGCGCCCGGCGCCGACGGCAATTGCAACTGCAACATGTGCCCATACATGGCGCTCAACACGATGGAGAAGCTCTACGCCGCGCTCCGCGACCTGGAGCCCCGCATCGAGATCGCCGAACCGCTCCGCCTCGCGGCGAAGAAGTCGCTCGACCGCATGCTCGAAATGGCGGCGCATACGGTCGGCAAGGGCGATGTGGGCAAGCCGCAGATCAGCGGCGACTAACCCGTCATTCCAGCGAAAGCTGGAATCTCACTTATTCTATCGGAAAGAAAAGGGATTCCAGCTTTCGCTGGAATGACGCCAAGCGGCCTGGCCCGCCTAATTCTCGTTGGCGGTCCCGCAATAAGCGCGGTCCAGATAGAAGCCCGCGAGATAATAATGCGCCGCGCCGCTTTCTCGTGCCGCGCCGCATTGACCAGCATAAGGGGACACGTACTTTTTCGCGAAAAAGTACGTGTCCCCATCGTCCCAGGATCAGCGGCGATTGACTGCCGTTCCCGGCGAGGCCGGGGCCAAGTTTCTTTTTCCTTGCGGCTGGACCCCGGCCTGCGCCGGGGTGGCGGCTTGTGGGAGCCGTCAATTCTCGTTGGCCGTCCCGCAATAGGCCCGGTCGAGATAGAATCCCGCGAGGTAATAATGCGCCCGCGCCGCTTTCTCGTGCCGCGCCGCATTGGCGGCATCGAGCTCGGCTTCGGCGCGCTCGAGGTAATAATCCTTCTGGGCAATATCCATTGCGCTGAATCCCCTGTGTAAAGGCTCAATCCTCGGCGGGCTCGGCGGTTCCAGGCTCGGCCATTTTGCGGTGCTGCTCGGCGAGCATGCCGGCCGGCGTGACGTGCGCCATGGCGACCGTGAGCTTGTTGCCCCAGCCGCTGACGACATCGCCTTTTCCCGCCTTCATCGCGTCATCGAGGAAGGCGCGGCCGAGGCCGTGGCCGGCATTGGCGCAGAGCAGGTCGACCGGCCGCTCGCCGATCGCCGCCACGAACTGCTTGACGCCTCGACGAGCGGCGTGTCGGCGGCGACCAGCAGGTCATAGCCTTCGGCCGCGGCAAGCTTGGCGAGCTCGAGGCCGATACCGGTCGAGGCGCCGGTGACGATGGCGCATTCGCGCTGGGTCGTTTCCATCTCCTCGTTCCCCGGCGTAGGCCGGGGTCCAGTACAGCGTTCGTCCAGGCCTGGGCCGCGGCCTTCGCCGGGAACCAATGGCTCACGCCTCCGCCGCCGCCATGCCGGGCTTGAGGACGATCTTGGTGTAGTCGTTCTGCTCGTCGTGCCAGTGCTTGTAGAGCGCGGGACCGTCCTCGAGGCCGGCGCGGTGCGAGATCAGGAATTCGGTGTCGATCTCGTTCTCGGCGACCAGGTCGAGCAGCAGCCGGCTGTATTTCTGGACGTGGGTCTGGCCGGCTTTCACGGTCAGCCCCTTTTCCATCAGCGCGCCCAATGGGAATTTGTCGGCCATGCCGCCATAGACGCCGGGGATGGAGAGCCGGCCGCCCTTGCGGCAGGAGAGAATCGCCTGGCGCAAAGCCGCCGGCCGGTCGGTGCCGAGGAAGGTGTGCGCCTTGATCGTATCGACGATATTGTCGATGCCCATGCCGTGGCTCTCCATGCCGACGCAGTCGATGCAGGCGTCGGGGCCGATGCCGCCGGTCATCTCCCACAGGGCTTCGCGAATGTCGGTTTCCTCATAATTGAGGACTTCCGCGCCCATCTGTTTGGCGAGTTCGAGCCGGCGCGGATAATGGTCGATGGCGATGACCCGGTGCGCGCCCTGGAGCAAGGCCGACTGGATCGCGAACAGGCCGACCGGGCCGCAGCCCCACACCGCCACCGTGTCGCCTTCCTCGATCATCGCATTCTCGGCGGCCATCCAGCCGGTCGGGAGGATGTCGGAGAGGAACAGCACCTTGTCGTCGTCGAGCCCGTCCGGGATGACGATCGGGCCGACGTCGGAATAAGGAACGCGGACATATTCGGCCTGGCCGCCGGCGTAGCCGCCGGTCAGATGCGCGTAGCCGAAGGCGCCGCCCATCGGATAGCCGAAGCCCGTCTCCGACATATCGGACGTCGCCGCCGGATTGCTGTTGTCGCAGGCCGAATATTGCTCCTTGCCGCAGAAGAAGCAGTTGCCGCACGAGACGGTGAACGGGACGACGACGCGCTGGCCGCGCTGGAGCGAGCTTTTGGGCCCGGTCTCGACCACTTCGCCCATGAATTCGTGCCCCAATATGTCGCCCTTGCGCATGGTCGGGATGTAGCCGTCGTAAAGGTGCAGGTCCGACCCGCAGATCGCGGTCGAGGTGACGCGGATGATCGCGTCCCTGGGGTTGACGATCTCGGGATCGGGGACGGTATCGACCTGGACCTTGTGCCGGCCCTGCCAGGTGATGGCGCGCATGTTTTATTCTCCTTCGTTCCCCGGCGCTGGCCGGGGTCCAGTCGGGCCTTCCTGCTGGTCCCCGGCCTTCGCCGGGGAATTAGGAAAGGCAGTCTCCCGGCTCACAGATATTGTTCGGTCGGCGATTCGCCCTCGCGCCCCGAGGGGCCGGCCGAGCTGGTCACCTCGCCGGTCTCGAGGAACTGCTTGAGCCGGCGCAGGTCCCGGCGCGTCTGGACGTTGGGCTCGCGCTGGAAGAATTTGGCGATCCATTCGCCAAGGCCGCCCGCCGGCGGATCGTAGGCGAAGGTGGCGCGGACCATG
Source organism: Allosphingosinicella sp. (assembly GCA_035543935.1). Classification (GTDB taxonomy): domain Bacteria; phylum Pseudomonadota; class Alphaproteobacteria; order Sphingomonadales; family Sphingomonadaceae; genus Allosphingosinicella. Next base: position 134,162 of record DATKIV010000057.1, on the reverse strand, counting down.
GTGCCGCGGCCTGGCGCCGCGTCGAGAAACTCGACCCGGCCCGAGCTCGCAATGTCGGCGCCCTCGACCGATTGCCAGGCGATCAGCCGCCCGGGCTCGTCGTCAATGATCACCGACTCCCATTCCACCGTCTTGCCCGCCGGCGCCTTGACCACCCAGCGCGAGCGGCGCGCGTCGATCACCTCGATGCGCGCGACATTTTCCATCACCGCCGCGAGGTTCGAAAAGTCGCGCCAGAAGGCGTAGATCTCGTCGCGCGGCCGGTTGATGGTGATCGTGCGGCCGATCACCGCGTCTTCGCCGTCGCGGCCGGCGGCCGCGGCCTGCCGGTCGGAATCGCGCGCGGCGGTCGCCGGCGCGTCGTCGCGAAGCTCGGATTCGGACGCCATGTCGCTCTCCTGATTGCATGAGGCGCCGCTCTAAACCTGCGGGGAGCAGGACGGGTTCCGGCAGCAAGGTGTTGATCTGGATTAATTATTCGTTTCGGCGGGATACCGATCCGGGGTCCGGCGTTACTGCCCCATGAACCACATGCCCCCGGCTGTTGCGGGGCGGGAAGAGGAGAGACGGCATGCCCGAGCAGGATTTCACCGACGCCATTGCCTTGCTGAAGGCGGACCATCGCAAGGTCGAGCAATTGTTCGCCTCGTTCGAAGGCGCGAAAGGCGACGGCCGCAAGGAAAAGCTGGCCCGGGAGATCTGCACCGAGCTCAAGATCCACACCATGCTCGAAGAGGAAATCTTCTACCCCGCCTTCCGCGGCAAGATCGAGGACGACATCCTCGACGAAGCCTATGTCGAACATGACGGCGCCAAGGTGCTGATCAACGACATCGAGGCGGGCGGCCCGGACGAGGATTATTACGACGCCAAGGTCAAGGTCCTCTCCGAGGAGATCGAGCATCATGTCGGCGAGGAGGAGAAGCCCGCGGAAGGGATGTTCGCCCAGTGCCGAAAGACCGACGTCGACCTGGTCGCGATGCGCGACATCATGCTCGCCCGCAAGGAAGAGCTGCTCGCTCTGGCCGAGAGCGAGGGCCTGCCCCCCGCCAGGGTCACCGCCGTCGACCTCGCCCCCGCTTGATCCCACGGTGACACGCCGCCGCCCTTTCGCTTAAGAGCGGCGGCGTGACTTTCGCCCTCGACCATTTCGATCTCGACGCCTTCGTTGCCGCCACGCTCGCCGAGGATCTGGGCGAGGCAGGCGACATCACCTCGGCGGCGGTGATCCCGGCCGACGCGCGCTTCACCGGCGCGATGGACAGCCGCGACGCGATCGTCGTCGCCGGACTGCCGGTGGCCGAAGCCTTCTTTCGCGCGCTCGACCCCGATGTCGCGATCGAGCGCCGTGTCGAGGACGGCGCTGCCGTCGCCGTCGGCACCGATCTGCTGCGCCTGTCCGGCAATGCGTGCGCCTTGCTTACCGCCGAGCGCTCGGCGCTCAACATCGTCCAGCACCTCTCGGGCATCGCGACCTTGACCAGGGCCTATGTCGAGGCGATCGCCGGCACCGGCGCGATCCTGCTCGACACGCGCAAGACCATTCCGGGCCTTCGCGCGCTCGAAAAATACGCGACCCGGATGGGGGGCGCGCAGAACCATCGCATGGGCCTGTGGGACGCGGCGATGATCAAGGACAATCATCTCGCGGTCGCGGGCTCGGTCGGCGAAGCGGTCCGCCGCGCCGCCGCCGCCGGCATCTCCCGGATCATCGTCGAGGTCGACGCGCTCGGCCAGATCGAGCCCGCCCTCACCGCCGGCGCCACCCACCTCCTGCTCGACAATATGGACCCAGGAACGCTGCGCGCGGCGGTCGCCCTGGTCGCCGGCCGGGTCCCCACCGAAGCGAGCGGCGGAGTCACCCTGGAGACGATCCGCGCCAAGGCGGCAACCGGCGTCACCTACGTCTCGGTCGGCCGGATCACCCAGTCCGCGCCGGCGGCCGACATCGGCCTGGATTTCGCTGCGACCTGAAGAGAAACCGTCATTCCAGCGAAAGCTGGAATCCCACTTCTTCTCGCTGGCCACAACGGCAGGGAGATTCCAGCTTTCGCTGGAATGACGGGGAGCCTTCAGATCTCCCGCCGCTCCACGACCCGGCCCTCGATCACGCCCGTTTCGGGATGATGCTTGTCGAGCCAGCGCTTGACGATCCTGAGGTTGCGCGTGTTCGAGCGGAAGAAGAAATCCGGGATCGCGCCGATGAAAGGGATCAGGCCCAGCAGGAAGTCGAGGCCGATATTGCCGGCCATCCGGGTGAGGTGCCAGCGCGACATGCCGAGGTTGCGCGCCTCCCAGGCGATCCACGCGCCCACCGAGGCCGCGACCACGCCGCCGACCACCGGGATGAGGTCGAGGACGACGTCGAGGCCGATCTTGCGGCTGGTGCCGGGAATCGTGAAGGCGCGCTCGAGGACATGCTCCATCGCCTCGATCCGCTGACGGACAGAGGCCGGATCGCGGCCGATCTGCAGCCGGTCCGCAATCCCACCAAATTGTGCCTGGTTCATCGCCATGTTCAGTCTCGCTCCGCAATCAGGTTCACCGCGGGATGCCGCGCGAACGGGTTGGGCCGAAAGCCGGTCAGCCGCCGCGGGACGAGCGACCAGCGAACCGGCTGGGTCAGCGGGATAAACGGCGTCAGGCCGGTAAGTATCCGGTCGGCCGTGGCGAATTGCGCCTGGCGGTCCGCCGGCCGCGGCGCCAGCCGGGCGGCGAGCAAGGCGGCGTCGGCGGCCGGATCGCAGATCGCACTCGCGTCGCAGGTGAAATGGCGAAGATACCAGCTGGCGAGATTGGCCGGCGCGACCTCGTCGATGAAGTTGAGGTCGGCGGCCTGCCCCGGGCGGACCCGGACCGCGTCGACCCCGATCAGCCGCCAATCGTGGCGAAGAAAAGCGAAGACCAGCCGGTAGCCGGGCCCTTCCGGCATGGCGACGCGCAAACGCAGCGGCGCCTCCAGCCCGAGATCGGCGATCGCGCGCGCGGCCTCGGCGCGGCGCTGGTCTTGTGGCAGGGCGGCCCAATCGGGCAAGGCGGCATTGGCCAGCTCCTGGACGCCCGGCGAAACCAGCCCGGTGCGCGGCGCCAGGCCCGGCGCGTCGGTCGCGGTGGCGAGCGCCTGGCGGTCGATCGCCATGGCCAGCGCGCGCCGCACCGCCGGATCGGCGAGCGGCCCCGCGCGCGCGGCGAAGGACAGGCCGAACAGGCCGCTCACCGGATCGAAGACGAACGCGGCCGCAGGCAGCTCGGCGGCGCGGGCGAGCGGCAGATCGCCGATCGTGCCGCCGACCACCAGCACCCTCTGGCCGCCGGCGAAGCGGGCGACGGCGAGCGCGGCCCGCTCGCCGCGCAGCAGGATCTCGGGCGCGTCTTCGCCGGCCTCTTCCTCCTCGCCGCGCGGCTGTCGCAGGCGGACGCCGGCCGGGCCGGCCGGCGCCATCCGATAGGGGCCGGTGCCGGCGCCCTGCTGGATGATCGCAAGCTCGGGATGGGCGAGCAATTGCAGGAAGAAGGGGCGCGGCCCCCGCAACGTGATTTCGAGCACCTCGTCGGTCATCGGCTCGATCGCGGCGATCGCGCCGAGCACGGGCTTCAGCTTGTTGCGGCTGCTCCGGCCCAGGGCCGCGCGCAGCCGCGCGGCGACCTGATCGGCGGTGACGCGGCCGCCGCGGACCCATTCCGCACGGCGCAGCCGGAACGTGTATCTGAGGCCGTCGTCGGAAATGATCCAGCTCTGCGCCAAAGCCGGCTCGATCTCGCCGGCGCCGTTGAATTGGACGAGGCCCTGCGCGACCGCGCCGACGAGGAAGGCTGACGGAGGATCGAGCGCCGCCAGATTGGGGTTGGCGAGCCGCGGCGGGCCGCCGATCGCGCTCACCTCGATCGGCCCGCTCTCCGGCGCGCCGCAGCCGGCAAGGCCGAGCAGTGCGGCGGCGGAAAGGGCCGCGTGAAGCAGGGGACGGACTTTGGTCATGCCACCCCTTTCTAAAGCCTGACGCGCGAAATGCAGCAGCCGCCTTTACCCCTCGTTCATTGATCCGGGTTAGTCTGGATCATGTCTCGGAAATCCGACAGCCATGACGATCGGCCGCCCGGCTTCCAGCCGCGCCGGTCCGCGCGCGTGTCCGTCGGCGACCAGGCGGCGAGCCTCAATCCGGACAATGTCTACGCGGTCGAGATCAAGGTTCAAAACGTCTCCTCCGCCGGCTTCATGGCCGAATGCGCCGCGCCGGTCCGCATCGGCTCCTACGTCTCGCTCGACATTCCCGGCATCGGCCCGGTCCAGGCCCAGGTCCGCTGGCAGATCGGCGCCAAGATGGGCGGCATGTTCCTCGACCCGATCAGCCTCGCGCATTGCGAATGGACCGCGGTGAAGGCGGAGGCGGCCTAGGCGCCTCGGCAGTCCACCGGCGACGATCGCCCGCACCTTTCCCACCCCATATGTCCAGGGCTTCGGCCTCGCGTCGTTCGCAACCCATGTTCGCGGCGCACCAATCCGACAACCGGCGACTGCGCAATGCGTGGAATTCAAGTCCAGCCCGGAATCCCTCCTGTCATCGGCAAGATGACGCGAAAACCTGACTTGGCCACCCGAAAATGGTCTTAGAGAGTTCAGAGAGTTTCGATTGATAGCGTCCAGACCCCTGCGCCGACCGGATTGGACCGCACCAGCGAACGGGTGGGCCTGGACAACAAATATACGCACAGCACGATGGGCTCGGGCGTACACGTCTACGTCATCGATACGGGCATCGCTCCCCACCCCGATTATGCGGGCCGCCTCAGCCCGGTGGAATTCACCGCCATAACCGGCGGCGCCAACGACTGCCACGGTCACGGCACCCATGTCGCCGGCACGATCGGGGGCGTTTACTACGGGATTGCCAAGGCAGTGATTCTGCACAGGGTCCGTGTCCTCGATTGCGCGGGTTCCGGCAGCACGAGCGGAGTCATTGCAGGCGTCGACTGGGTAACCAACCAGCGGGCCGTCAATGGCCTTCCATCCGTCGCCAATATGAGCCTGGGCGGAGGCCTGTCGCCGGCCATGAACACCGCCGTCAACAACTCGATCGTCGCCGGCGTGACCTACGTGGTCGCCGCCGGGAACAATTCCGGTGACGCTTGCGCCAAATCGCCGGCGGCAGTTCCGGCGGCAATCACGGTCGGCGCGATAGACCCCGTGAATGACGCTTTCCCGATGTTCTCCAACCGGGGCCCGTGCGTCGATCTGCTCGCGCCGGGAGTCAACATCACCTCGACGTGGATCGGCCCGCCGACGAACACCATCTCGGGCACGTCGATGGCCTCGCCTCACGTGGCCGGCGTGGCGGCGCTGGTGCTCGGGCTCAACCCCGCGACCACGCCCGCAAACGTCTGGAGCGCGATCGATTATGCGGCCAGCGTCCCCGGCACCCATGCCACTTATACGTGGAACGGCATTAGCAGCCTGCCGGCCAACACTCCCAACAAGCTCCTGCACTGGGGGTCGGCGCCGAGCGACGGCTTCATGGATGGCGATCCGCATCTCACGACGGTGGACGGGACAAGATACGATTTCCAGGGCGCGGGCGAGTTCGTTTATCTGCGCGAGCAGGGCGGGATGGAGATCCAGGTCCGCCACACGCCGGTCCAGACCGCGGCCCGCCCCGGCTTTGCCGATCCTTATACCGGCCTGTCCACCTGCGTCAGCGTGAATTCGGCCGTCGCCGCGCGGGTCGGCTCCCATCGCGTGACGCTGCAGCCGAACCTCAGCGGCATGCCCGATCCGAACGGATTGCAATTTCGGGTCGACGGCGCGGTGCAGACGCTGACTCCGCAGGGTGTCAACCTTGGCGGCGGCGTGGTGAGGCTTTCCAGTTCCAACGGCATGGAAATCCATTTTGCCGACGGCTCAAAGCTGGTGGCGGTGCCGGCATGGTGGCCGGCCCAGCAGCTCTGGTATCTCAACGTCGATATTTACCAGACCACGGCGAGGATGGGCATCATGGGCGCGAAGGCGCCGGGAAGCTGGCTGCCGGCCCTCCCGAACAATGGCTCCGTCGGCGCCATGCCGGCGAGTCTCAATCAGCGTTACATGGTCCTCTACCAGCAATTCGCCGATGCCTGGCGAGTCACCGCGCGGACGAGCCTGTTCGATTATCGGCGGGGCACGTCCACCGCCAATTTCACGAACCGGAGCTGGCCGACGCAAAGCGGGTCCTGCCTGATCCCGCGCAGCCCGACGCCGCCCGCCAGGCCGCTCGATCGCCGCGAAGCGGAACGGGCCTGCAGCGCGCTTCCCAACCCCCAGAGAAGGGCGGATTGCGCCTTCGACGTGGCGGTCACCGGCGAGCGCGGGTTCGCCCGGACCTATTTGATCAGCGAGGAAATACGCGCGCGCCTGCAAGACGATGTGCGCCTCGACGATCCGGTCGGTGGGCCGCGTCGTTGAGGCGGCCGGCGAGGGGCGCGTAAGCGCCTCTCGATGGTGCGGACGGCGGGACTTGAACCCGCACTCCCCGAAGGAAAGCAGATTTTAAGTCTGCTGCGTCTACCGATTTCGCCACGTCCGCATAATGCGGGACGTGCGCTTCTTACCGGTCCCGCGTCAACGCCTCCTGCCCTGACCTCGCCTGCCCCGGACCTCGATCCGGGGTCGAGGATCAGACGTTTAAGCGCTCGCGCATTTCCTTGCCGGGCTTGAAATAGGGGACGCTCTTGGCCGAGACGTCGACCGGCTCGCCGGTACGCGGGTTGCGGCCCTTGCGGGCGTCGCGGCCGCGCGTCGAAAAGGCGCCAAAGCCGCGCAGCTCGATCCGGCCGCCATTTTGCAGCTGCTCGATGATCGAATCGAAGAAGGCGGAGACGACCCGCTCGACCTCTTTCAAGGTCAGATCGGGATGATCGTCGCAGAGCTTCTGGACGAGTTCGGATCGGATCACGGCAATCCCCCTTCAAGGACTATAGTCGCCGGAACCGCCGGCCCATGTCGTGAGCCCCCTCTGCGACATGCTAGGCAAGAGCAATCGCACCGATGTTGATAAAAATCAACCCGACGCGTCACGGGAAAATCCGAGCAATTCAACGGGTAAGCATAGCCCATGCGGAAGACGGGCGGGCGCCCCGGGAGGAGCGCCCGCCGTAAGGGAAATCAGGATTTCTTTTGCTTGAGGGCCTCGCCCAAAATATCGCCAAGAGAGGCGCCGGAGTCCGACGAGCCATATTGGGCGACGGCCTGCTTTTCCTCGGCGATCTGGAGCGCCTTGATCGAGAAATTGGGCTTTTTCGAGCGGTCGAAGCCGATCACCAGAGCGTCGAACTTCTGGCCGACCTGGAAGCGCTCGGGGCGCTGCTCGTCGCGGTCGCGGCCAAGGTCGGTGCGTTTGATGAAGCCAGTCGCGCCATCGTCGCCGATCTGGACCTCGAGCCCGCCGTCGCGCACTTCCAGAACGGTGACCGTGACGGTCTCGTTCTTGTTGACGCCGCCGCCCGTCGCGGCGCCGGCGCCACCCTTGGCGACCCCGCCGCGCTCGAGCTGCTTCATGCCAAGGGAGATCCGCTCCTTCTCGACGTCGACGTCGAGCACCACGGCCTTCACCGTCTCGCCCTTGTGATGCAGGTTCAAGGCCTCCTCGCCGGTCACGCCCCAGGCGATGTCGGACATGTGGACCATGCCGTCGACGTCGCCGTCGAGGCCGACGAACAGGCCGAACTCGGTCGAATTCTTGACCTCGCCCTCGACCTCGGTGCCGACCGGATGCTTCTCGGCGAAATCCGCCCAGGGGTTTGACTGGGCCTGCTTGAGGCCCAGGGAGATCCGGCGCTTCTCCTCGTCGACCTCGATCACCGCGACGTCGACCTCCTGCGAGGTGGAGACGATCTTGCCCGGATGGACGTTCTTCTTGGTCCAGCTCATCTCGGAGACGTGGACGAGGCCCTCGATGCCGGCCTCCAATTCGACGAAGGCGCCATATTCGGTGATGTTGGTGACCCGGCCCTTGAACACGCCGCCGACCGGATATTTGGCGCCGGCGCCCTCCCAGGGATCGCTCTCGAGCTGCTTCATGCCCAAGGAGATGCGCTGGGTGTCGCGGTTGATGCGGATGATCTGCACCTTGACCGTGTCGCCGATGTTGATGACCTCGCTCGGGTGGCCGACGCGCTTGTAGCTGATGTCGGTGACGTGGAGCAGGCCGTCGATTCCGCCAAGATCGACGAAGGCGCCGTAATCGGTGATGTTCTTGACGACGCCGTCGAGGACCTGGCCCTCGGCGAGGCTCTGGATCAGGCCCGAGCGCTGCTCGGCGCGGGTCTCTTCGAGGATCGCGCGGCGCGAGACGACGATGTTGCCGCGGCGGCGGTCCATCTTGAGGATCTGGAAGGGCTGCGGCAGGTCCATCAGCGGGCCGACGTCGCGGACCGGGCGGATGTCGACCTGCGACCCCGGCAGGAAGGCGACGGCGCCGCCGAGATCGACGGTGAAGCCGCCTTTGACCCGGCCGAAGATGACGCCCTCGACGCGGTTGCCGGCGGTATGCTCGGTCTCGAGCTTGTCCCAGGCGGCCTCGCGGCGGGCGCGGTCGCGGCTGAGCATCGCCTCGCCGTGCATGTTCTCGATGCGGTCGACATAGACCTCGACCTTGTCGCCGATCGCGATCTCGGCCTTCTGGCCGGGCGCGGCGAACTCGCGCAGGGGCACGCGGCCTTCGGATTTGAGGCCGACGTCGATGACGGCGAGGTCGTTCTCGATCGCGGTGACAATGCCGGTGACGACGCGGCCTTCAAAGCCCTGGTCCTCGCCGCCGAGGGATTCGTTGAGCATCGCGGCGAAATCGTCGCGCGTGGGGGTTGCCGTTGTGGCCAAGAGGATGTTCCTTAATTTACCGGTCCGCACCGCGGCTTGAGACAAGGCGCGCGGGCCGGGCCAGAGAAATGTGCCGCAGAGGCCGAAATGCCGAGGCGGCGTCCTTGGGCGGCGGCGTGCGCGGAAGCGGCTGAAAGGCAAAAGGCGCGTGGAGAGTGCGGCTGGACCGCCTCTGACGCGCGTGCCTTATTCCTGGCTTCCGCGAGCGCAACCGCCCGCTGGACGGGGGCGCCTATAGAGGAGAGAGGGGGGAGGGGCAAGCCATGCGTCGCCAAGTGGTACTTGGCGCCGGGGGAGGGCTGATCTGCGCATTATAGTTGGCAGCCGACCGCCGCTTTCTATTATGGGTCGATCATGTCTGGAACACTCCGCCTCCTTCGTGTTTTTCTCGCCTCTCCTGGCGATTTGCCCGAAGAGCGCATCGCGGCGCGGGACGCTGTTAAAGAGGTCAATGACCTGGTGGCGAGACCCGCAGGTTATCACGTCGACTTAATTGGGTGGGAGGACACAATTTCGGAGGCTCGCCGCCCCCAAGCGGTGATCAATGACGACCTAGACCAGTGCGATCTGTTTATAGGAATGCTGCACGCCCGCTGGGGAACGCCACCAGACATCAACGGGACCTACAGCTCTGGGTTTGAAGAGGAATATGCCAGAAGCCGGGAACGTCATACGCAAAGCGGAAAGCCTGACCTGAAGCTTTTCTTCAAAACAGTGGATGACGCTCGGCTCAAAGATGTGGGGCCGGAGCTCCAGAAGGTGCTAGATTTCAAAAAGGCTGTGATTGAGGAAAAGGCCATACTTTTTCAGTTGTTTGATACTCCCCTCGATCTCGCCCGGATGGTTCGCGCCGCAGTCGCCTCGCACATTCAGCGCTTAATAAAGGAAGGCACCGTAGCCACCCAGGATGATCTCGCTCAGGCACCGAGGGCGAGTGACAATGCCTCTACTCTGCAAGCCACCGACACGACAGGAGAGAGCTCTCCCGACGCAGATTTTCTGGCACGTCTTTCGGTAAAATTGGATCGGGAAAGTACGGAAATTACCGCCCCGGAAGTCGCACGACTTAGACTCGTGGGGGCATCAGTCAGCCGTTCTGGAAACGCTGACCCGGATCTCGGAGTGCACGACGCGAACTTGCTCTACGCGGAGCTGGCGCACGGCGCCTTCTCCGCGCGCGAGATTAATGCGCTCCTCGATTGCGGGCTCGGCAGAATGCGTCTGGAGAACACGCCAGTTTGGCAGTGGCTCTACAGGGCTGAGCAGAAGGACGAGGACGCGTTAGCAATCAGCACATTCTTCGGCGAAGCCTCCAAACGAGTAGGCGCCCTCGAATTGCTCCGACTTTTGGAAAGAGATGTCGACACCAAGCCTCCGATTGAACGCAGCTGGATCATCGAGAGTTGGTTTAGGGCGCCCACATCAAGCGCGGTCAGAAATGCCGCACTACGCTATCTAGGCGCGCGCGGCACTTTGCCGGACCTGAAGATAGTTGAACAGGAAATCGCGGAAGCGAATAGCCAGACAATTAGTGGCGCGATTGAAGCTGCGTTGGCTATCCAACTGCGCCATGATGGCGCCGATGCCGCCAGGCTTATTCTAAATTCTAGTTTTGAATCACTCGACAAGAGCCTGCTCGCCCAAGGTCTGTCGCATCTACGCCAGCTTGCCCCGGTAGAGATTCGTCCAGGGCTTGATCATCGAAGCCCGATAGTACGCGCTGCAGTCCTGGCGCACCTAGGAGACATCGGGGAGGTCGATAATTCGACGGTGTTACGGGCGGTTTCGGATGAGAGCACCGAAGTGCGCTTGGCTGCCCTCGCGATTCTCGACAAGGACAACAGCAAGCCGGTTGCTGAAATTGCATCCATGCTCGCAAAGCCCAAGCGTGGCAGGACATACCTTTTCCTCACTAGAAGCTCCCTCGACGAGCAGGCGAGCGCGGCTTTGGTCGAAATAAAGCGAAAGCGCTTCGAGAAGGCGAGCTTAGAAACCGTTACCGGGATTGCACTGGGTAGCAGTGAGGATCGCGATCTCGCTTGGCTGGTTAAAGCTGAGCGCCAGTTTGCGGCTTTCGCTGAGGAGTTGCGCCACCATATCGACGATCGTTTTATCGACTTTCATATGCGACGGTGGGGCCAAGATGATGAGAATCCTCTCCAGAGCGGTCGGGCCAGCGCGTTACTTGGATTTGCGCCCGCAGCAGGCGTTATCCGACGTCGCGATCTAATCCGCTCCGCACTCGACATCCTTCTTAAGCGACGTGATAGTCAGGATTTGGGACGCCTTCGCAAGTTGATCGACGAGGAGGCAATGTCCTTTTCCGAGGAGGATGTTCTCTATCTGCGAGATAAAGGAGGTTGGGAGGACGTAAGCCGTCTCTCCTTGATTGGGAGTAAGTCGATGGGCGGACTCCTGAGCGGCGACAGTCCGTATCTTGAGACTACGGCTTCGTCGGCGATTCTGAGACTCGCGCAGGGTCGTGAGCGGGAACTCCTCACGGTCGGGCTGTCGGGAAATATTCTTGCGCGCGTAATAGTTTCGATGTCTGACATGGCCTTCTCAGCGTTGCCAGACGCGGCCTTAGGTGTCTTGCTCCAAGATAGGCATGATGCTGTTCGCCGAGCGACGGCACTCAAGATGGTGAAGGCTTTACCCCGCAAGCAAAACCAAGCCGCCCTTAAGCGTTATCTCGGGAGCGGGGAGCAGAGATACTACAACGTCATTTTCTGGCTCGATCTCGCCGATGCCTTTCCGGTGAAAAGAGCTAGAGTGATCGCAGGGCGCGCGCTTAATGAGAGTAAGAGGGAAGGTCAGCTACGTAACTGACACCAACCCGACACCGGCTTGAACAACCTAGCACTTGCTCGAATCGCGCGGGCGCTCAGGCCCCGGCCGCGCCGAGCAGGCGTCCGCTACGCTCCGCGGCGCGCAGGTTGGCGTGGGCGACGGGGTTCGAGGCCCTCGTCGAGGAAGAAGGTCCGGTGTCAGCTAGGAAGAAGGTCCGGTGTCAGCTACGTAACTGACACCAATCTGACACCCGGCTTGAAAAACCTAGCACTTGCTCCACTTGCTCGAATCGCGCGGGCGCTCAGGCCCCGGCCGCGCCGAGCAGGCGTCCGCTGCGCTCCGCGGCGCGCAGGTTGGCGTGGGCGACGGGTTCGAGGCCCTCGTCGAGGAAGGCGCGCCAGTCGTCGATGCGATCGCGGGCCGGGGCGGGGTCGACGAGCGGGTCGGCGGCGAGACTGAGATGGCCGCGGGCGCTGGACCAGGGCCACTCCTCGGGCCGGTCGACCAGCCGCGCCCGCACCGGGTTGAGCTCGATGTAGCGCAGGCAGGCGTGGAGATGCGCCTCGTCGAGCGGGAAGGAGGCGAAGCGGGCCTGCCAGAGGTGGCCGTTCCAGCCTTCGCGCTGGTTCACCTCCCAGCTGTAACGGCGGTGAGTCGGCGAGAGCACCGCGCTCAGGCCGTCCTCGCGCGACGGGACCAGGATCAGGTGGACATGGTTCGGCATCAGGCACCAGGCCCAGATCGCAGTGCCCTGCTTGCGGCAGGAATGGCCGAGCAAGGCGAGGTAGCGTGCATAATCGGCTTCCGAGAAGAAGGTCTGCTGCCGGCGGTTGCCGCGCTGGGTCACGTGATGCGGGAGGCCGGGGAGGGTGCGGCGAGGCGGTCGGGGCATGACGCCTAATTACGTGAAAACAACGGATTGGCCGAGCAGTTTTTGCGGAAAGCGTGGATTAGGTGATTAGGTGTCAGCTACGTGTCAGCTACGTAACTGACACCACGTGTCCAGTTTTTCACACTCGGATTGGCCGAGCAGTTTTTGCGGAAAGCGTGGATTAGGTGATTAGGTGTCAGCTAGGTGTCAGCTACGTAACTGACACCAACCTGACGACACCAAACTGACACCGATGCTGCGCGGGAGCGCCCCGCTCAGGGGCTGGCGGGGTCGCCGTCCTTGGTGAGCACGTAGATGATGGCAATGATCGCCAGCACGGCGAGGGTCGGGATGATGATGCCGCCGCGATAGGCGCTGGCATCCTCCATGTCCGCACCGGCCCTGATGTGCGCGGCGACGCTCAGCGGCGCCGCCGACTGGGCCAGCGCGCCGCTGCTCGCGCTGATCATCGAAACGGCGGCAGCGACCGCCAACATGGATTTACGCATCGCTTTCTCCCGGCATATCCAGCGGCCAGAATTGCATGTTGCGGCACCGAAGCCAAGCCGCGGCAGGCCAGCCCCTTATTCGCGGTCTTCGCGGCTTTGCGTGAACCAATCGCTGTTTCCTATCACGCGAAGGCGCGAAGGACGCGAAGAAAAAGTGAGTTTCCAGCTTCCGCTGGAATGACGGTGGTAATCAGCCCTTACGTGTCGCGCCCAACCGCCGCTTCGAGATCTCTTCCACGTGCTTCGATTGCTGCCTGAGCCAGGAAATCCTCGATGGCGGCAACGGATTGCTGACGACATAGGTTTTGGGCTGCGGCTTCCGTGAGGCAGTCGATTCCGTATCCGAACTGTCGTCGTCGGGGTCGATCCGCCGGCGAGCGCGGGTGGCGATGCGGGCGGGATCGTCGTGTGCGGGCTCGGCGAGGACGGCGTGGCCTATGTGCTCGCCGATCGCACGGTGCGGGGCCTGCGGCCGGAAGGCTGGGCGCGCGCCCCGTGGCGAAGGCAGCCGCCCGCCGGGGCGCGGACCGGGTGATCGCCGAGAAGAACCAGGGCGGCGACATGGTCGAGAGCGTGCTCAGGAGCGTCGATGCGGACCTTCCGGTGAAGCTGGTCAGCGCCAGCCGCGGCAAGGCGGCGCGCGCCGAGCCGGTGGCGGCGCGGTTCGAGACCAAGCGGGCCAGGCTCGCCGGCCGCTTCCCGGAGCTCGAGGACGAGCTGGCGGGGCTGACCATCGGCGGCGGCTATGAGGGCCCCGGGAATTCGCCCGACCGGGCCGACGCGATGGTGTGGGCAATGAGCGCGCTGATCCAGGCGCCGGCGACGCCCAGCGTGCGGTTCCTCTAGCGGGGCGCGCGAACGGGGCGCGGGACGCAGGGCAAGCGACAAATCCCGCTTTGGGCTCATCAACAAGCTATTCGCCAAGTCGAGTTACTTTGAAACCGCCGGCGCGAATGATATGCCTCCTCAAATCGGGGAGGGGAATGCCGTGAAAACTCTCATAGTGGGACTCGTTGGGCTTGCCCTGTCGGCGGCGCCGGCCTTCGCCGTCCAGAGCGACGCCCAGATCAGGCAGAGCATCATCCGCGATTCGATCGCGGCCTATCCGGGGCCCTGCGCCTGCCCCTATAACGTCATGCGCAACGGCCGCGCCTGCGGCGGCCGCAGCGCCTATAGCCGGCCCGGCGGCCACGCCCCGATCTGCTATCCGCGCGACGTCTCCCAGGCCCAGATCGCGGACTGGCGGCGCAACCGCCGCTGACCGGGGACAGTTACCGCTGAGGGGGGATAGTTACCGCTGAGCGGGGGACAGTTACGAGCAACTGTCCCCGCTCCTGCGCGCCTAATTGTCTCCGCGCCAGGCGCGGCGGGCCTCGACCGCGGCGATGGCGGCGGCGATCGCCTGCTCGACCGCGAGGTCGCTGGTGTCGAGCAGCATCGCATCGGCGGCCATCGCCAAAGGCGCGGCGGCGCGGCCAATGTCCCGCTCGTCGCGGGCGTGGATGTCGGCGAGGATTTCGGCATAATGGACGTCGAGCCCGCGCGCCTGCAATTCGGCGTGGCGGCGGCGGGCGCGGATTTCGGGGCGGGCGGTGACGAAGAGCTTGGCCTCGGCTTCGGGCGCGATCACCGTGCCGATGTCGCGGCCGTCGAGGACGGCGCCGCCCGCCTGGCCGGCGAAGCGCCGCTGCCGCTCGAGCAGGGCCTCGCGGACGAGCTTGTAGGTCGAGATGCGCGAGGCGATGCCGCCGACCGTCTCGCTCTTCAATTCGGGATCGCCGAAATCGATCTGCGAGAGGTCGCAGGCGCGCGCCGCCGCGAACTCGCTCTCCGGATCGCCGCCGAGCCCGAGCAGGTTCAAGGCGGCGGCGCGGTAGAGCAGGCCGGTGTCCATGTGCGGCAGGCCGAAGCGCGTCGCGAGCGCCCGGGCGATCGTGCCCTTGCCGCTGGCGGCGGGCCCGTCGACGGCGATGATCATAAGCGGGGCTGCCTCATGCCGGGCCCAACGCGCCGAGCGCGGAAAGGAAGCCTGGAAAGCTGGTGTCGACGATGGCCATGCCCGCCACCCCTATGGCCTCGCGGGCGTGGAGGCCAGCCACCGCGAAGCTCATCGCGACCCTGTGGTCGAGCCCCGGATCGATCGCCGCGCCGCCGGGCAGGGGGCCGCCGCCTCGGCCATGGACGGCCAGCGCGTCGCCATGCTCCTCGACCCGGACGCCGGCCGCGCGCAGCCCTGCCGCCATGCCGGCGATCCGGTCCGATTCCTTGAGCCTGAGCTCGGCCAGGCCATGAGCGCGCGTCGTCCCTTGCGCGAAGGCGGCGGCGACGAAGAGGATCGGATATTCGTCGATCATCCGCGGCGCGACGTCGGGCGGCACCTCGATGCCGCTCAGCGCGCTGTGCCGCACGATCATGTCGGCGACCGGCTCGCCCGAAAGGTCGCGCCGGTTCGCCAAGACGATGTCGGCGCCCATCTCGCGCAGCATGTCGTAAAGGCCGATGCGGGTCGGATTGACGCCGACCCCCTGGAGCAGGATTTCCGACCCCGGCACGACCAGAGCGGCGACCGCGAGGAAGGCCGCGGCCGAGGCGTCGCCGGCGATGGCGAGCTGCCGAGGCTTCAATTCGGCCTCGCCGCGCAGCGCGATGCGGCCCTCGCCGCTTTCGAGATCGGCGCCGAACAGGGTCAGCATCCGCTCGAGATGGTCGCGGGTCGGCGCCGCCTCGACAATCTCGGTGAGGCCGGGCGTGTTGAGTGCGGCCAGCAGCAGCGCCGATTTGACCTGCGCCGAGGGGATGGCGAGCGCGTGCCGGGTCGGGATGGCGGGATAGACGCCCGCGACCGTCAGCGGCAGGCGGTCGCCGTCGATCCGCGCGCCGATCCGCCGCAGCGGCGCCGCGACCCGCTCCATCGGGCGGCGCATCAGCGAGGCGTCGCCGGCGAATTCGGCGCGGATCTTATGGCTGGCGACCATCCCCATGAGCAGCCGCGCCGACGTCCCCGAATTGCCGCAATCGAAGGGCGCCGCCGGCTGGAGCAGGCCGCCGACGCCGACGCCGTCGACCGTGCAGGCGCCGTCCGCATCATTCTCGATCCGCGCGCCCATCGCCCCCAGCGCGGCGCGCGTCGAGGCGAGGTCGCCGCCGTCGTTGAGCCCCTCGATCCGGCTGCGGCCGACCGCGAGCGCCGCACACATCAGCGCCCGGTGGGAAATGCTCTTGTCGCCGGGGATAGGCGCGGTGCCGCGCAAGGGTCCGCGAGGCGAAAACAGCATCATGGGCTTAAGGTGTCGCCCTCGGCCCAGGAGACGGCCGTGACGGGCTGGCATTTGTTGTCCAGCTAGGAGAGAGGAGGGAGCGATGAAGATTCATCGTGACCGATCGAACGACGCCGCTGGGCGGCAAAGGACAGCCCGCCGCTTCGCGGTCGGCGGTCGCCTCCGGGGCCGAGGGCGACTCCTGAGCTTTGACAGCGCCACACCCATGTGGCAAGGCGCCCGCCGATTGGTGGCCCGTCAGGGCGCGCCTGCTTTTTCATTCATAGACGGAGACTTTTCACCCATGGTGAAACCGGAATGGGGCACCAAGCGGACCTGCCCCAAATGCGCGACCCGCTTTTACGATCTCGGCAAGGAAGATCCGATCACCTGCGTCGCCTGCGGGATCAACTGGCATCCCGAGCCGGTGCTGAAATCCAAGCAGCCTTTGCCGTTCGAGGCGGCCAAGCCCGAGGTCGAGGCCGAGAAGGAAGATAGCGACCTCGCCGCTCCCGATCTCGACCTCGAGGTCGACGAGGACGCCGAGGAGAATCCCGACGACGAGGTCGATCTGGGCGGCGACGACGATATCGGCGTGCCCGGGGCCGGAGGGGACGAGGAAGAGGTCTGAGCCTCGCGCTCAATGGCGGGGAGGGCGGAGAAGTCCCGACCACTTCGTCATTCCAGCGCAAGCTGGAATTTCCCTGCCTTCAACAGGGGCGGGAGAAGAAAAGTGAGATTCCAGCTTGCGCTGGAATGACGGAAAAGGGGGCGCTCAACGCCCTTGCGTGGCGCCGCCGCCTTGCCTAAATGCGGCGCTCGCCCGGGACCAGACCGGGCGGAAAATGGTTCGGGGCCGTAGCTCAGCTGGGAGAGCGCTGCAATGGCATTGCAGAGGTCAGGGGTTCGATCCCCCTCGGCTCCACCAGCCTTCGCCGCTGCGCGGCTTCGGCTGGCAAGCCAGCCGGAGCTGTGCAAGGCGAAGGCTGCCCGCCGTAGCTCCGAAGGAGCGTAGGAGGGCACAGGCGTATGAACTACGTCTACATCTTGCAAAGCGTCGGCCATCCCGAGCAATTCTACACCGGCTTGTGCAAGGACATTGCTGCGCGGCTGGCGAGCCATAACGCAGGCCAATCTCCCCACACTTCCAAGTTCAAGCCCTGGCGGCTTCTTTCCTATCATTATTTCGAACGACCAGAGACCGCCGCTGCCTTCGAGCGCTATCTCAAGAGCGGCTCGGGCCGGGCTTTCGCGAACAAACATTTGAGATAGAAGTCCTGCGGAAAGGGACAGTCACGTGACTATCCCCCGCTGCAGGCGAAGAGGAGCGGCATATGGCGAGGCCCGATCTCAAGGTCGACATTCTCCCGAGCCAGGACGGCAAGGTCTATTATCTGCCGCTCGCGCCGCAATCGCGCGACCATGAGGAGCGGCTCAAGATCGCGGTGCGGCTGAAGATCACGCATCAGGATGCCGACCACCCTCAGCTCACCATCACCAGAATCGTCTTTTCCTACCCGGGTACCGGTCTCGACGAGCGCGAGATGCTGAGGGTGCCGCAATATATCCATCCCGACGGCGGCGTGCTCGCCTTGGGCGACACCGCGACCTGGTCGAACGGCAGCGTCAAGCTGGCGAACAAGGACAAGGCGTACAACCAGGTCTATCTCGACAGACCGGCGCCGCAGCGGCTCAGGATCAGCGTGCATTGCGCGGAGACGGACGCGCCCTGGAGCGACCTGTTCGACCTGATTCCGTGGCGCCCGGTCAGCGAGCGCGCCTTGCTGCTGCCCTTCGCGCTCGTCGACCTCGCCGACGACGAATATATCGTCACCTCCGCCCGCCACTGGTATAACGGCCAGCATAACGGCACCCAGATCTACGCCCACGACATCAGCATCCAGGCGCGGGTGAACGGCGAGTGGACCCGGACCTATAGCGGCACCGCGACCCGAAACCGTGACATCAGGGTGTTCGGCCGGCCGGTGCGCGCGATGGGCGACGGCGAGGTGCTGGACGTCGTCCAGCAGGGGCCGGACAATCCCTATGACAAGGAGCTTGCCGCCGCCGCCGCCAATTATGTCTGGGTCCGCTACGGAACGCTCGACGTCAAATATTCGCACCTGCGCGAGGACAGTATCGCCGTGTCGCCGGGGCGGCGGGTGCGGGCCGGGCAGAAGCTCGCCGAGGCCGGCAATTCGGGCAATACCGGCGGCTCGCCGCACCTCCACATGGAATGCCGGACCCATTCCGGGCACACGCTGCGTGGCTTCGTGTTCCGGAACACCTGGCAGCTCGCGCGCGATCTCGTCCCCGCCGACGGCGGCCGCGGCCGGCGGGTCCAGATCGACCGCCAGGGGATTTGCGAGGAGACGGCGGCGCTGCGCCCGTTCGCGACCTGGTTCGGGCCCGGCGACCTCGGCCTGGAGATCGACGAGCTCGAGGTCCTGGTCGCCGAAATCTTCGGCGGTGCCGCCAAAGGGGGCGAGGGATGGGTCATCGTCAACGGCAGGCTCATTCGGGTGCCGCCGCGCGGCATCAAAGGCGAGCTGCTCAAGGCGATCGTCGCGCTCGGCGAGGCGGAGGCGCTCGGCGGGGCGGCGGCATCGAAGCGGGTGAAGGCGATCCTCGACGCGCTCGACGAGGCTCTGAAGGCGGGCCGCTAAGCGTCTAGAGCGGGAAGGTCAGCTCGACCCAGCGGCCGCCGGTGGCGGCGTCTTCATGGCGGATGCTGACGCCCGCGGCCCCGGCAAAGGCGGCGCGCTCCTCTTCAGGATCGCCGTCGCCCCGAACGATGCGTTTCGCAGTCTTGTCCTTCAGCCGGGCGTAGAGATGGTCGAAGGGCATCTTCCAGCCCTTGTCCCTGGTCTTCCTGCCCGGCCCCTGCACCTTTGCAACCGCCTCGACGACCGGGATGGCGGCGCAGAGCCGCTGGTCGGTCATCAGCTCGAGCCCACGCGCGCGGGCGGTGGCGTTGTGGCTGCCGTGATGGCCGACCTTGTAGAAGACGACGCGGCGAAGGATTTCCTCGATCGTCTGCTGGCGCGCGCCATCGGCGGGCGCGGCGGGATAGAGCTGCCTGTCCCAGCTCTCCCAATTGCCGACCTGCGCGTCGCCGGGAAACAGCAGCACGCGACCGTCGGGCAGCTCGAATGCGAGGACGAGGCTGGAATTGTTGGTGTCCGAATCGAGCTTGAGCGCAAGCGCGTCCGCCGCCTCGGTCCAGTCGCCTGAAATGGAACGATAGGCGTTGGCCTCGTCTTCATAAGCCTCGCTGAGCGCTTCCCATCCGGGCGGGCGCGGCTCGTTTTCGCTGCCCTCCGGGGGCGGGTAAGGCCGTGCGTGCGGACGCGCGAACGGCAGCGGATCGAGGATGTCCTTATCCTCGACCGCGAGGCGCTGGTCGTCATCCACCGCCATCCCGCCGGCCATCGCCATGCCGTGGAGCTGGGTCAGCGCCACTCCCGCCACCGCCGCCGCCTCATCGACATTGGTGAGATAGACCTCCCGCTCCTCACCCTTACCCTTTGGCAGATCCTTGAACAGCAGCGGCTCGGACCGCGGCGGCGCGAGGACATAGGCCTTGAGACCGAAGCCATCCTCGGGCGCGATCACCTGGCCGGGCTCGAGAAAGCGGGTGTTGGGGCCAAGCTTCTCGCGCATCGCCTGAATCGACTGAGTCGTCGTCTTGGTCTTGGCGGTGACCGCGGGCAGCGCGGGATGAGCGACCGGGCCGATAAAGGCCGCGAGCGCCTGCACCTGCTCGAGCGCATCCGACAGCGGGCCGATCGCGTGGCGGCCGACCTCGGCGGCCAGCGCGACCGCCTCCCTGGCCTTGGAGAAGCGCGCGGCGAGCTTTTGGGACTGGGGATCGGCGGGGTTTTCCACCCAGCTCAGCCACAGCTTTTCGATTTTGAAGGAGCTCTTCAGGAAGACGTTCTCTTCGTCGGGCAGGGTGAAGCCGGCGACATGGTCATAATGATCGTGGGTGATGACGAGCAGGTCGAGCTTGTCCCCCTTGTCCGCGAGATAGGCCACGATGTCCGCCTCGATGCTGCGCACCGCATCCTTGGTCGCTTCCACCTTGGCAAGCGCCTCGGCGCCGACCGATTGGACGACCTCCTCGGGCAGGTTCGCGACCATGACCGCGCCTGACTGGACATTCTGCAGCACGCCGCAATCGATCATCGCGACCCTGGCTTCGCCGCCCTTCCAGACGGTGATGAGAAAACAATCGCCGAGCACGCCGCGATACATGCGCACGACCACCCGGTCGCCATCGTCGCCCATCTCAATATCCTCCCCGATGGACCATCGCGAACGGTTCGCGCGCGGCCCCGTCATCGTCGGAATAGGCCATGCCCAGGCTGCCGGTGGCGCGATCGAGCAGGAAATCGCGCTGCGTCTTCAGCCGTTTCTCGTCGTCGATCCGCTTGCGGATCGTGTAGCGCAGCCTGCGGGTGACCATATCGAAGATCAACGTCGCGCCGCCGCGGAACGTGAAATCGGCCTCGGCGGGAGAGTCTTGCCAATTCTCGTCCTCGGCTTGCTGCTGCGCGAGATCGAAGAAGCCCCGGCGGCGCTGGGCGACTTCGATCACCAGCTGGCGCACGTCCTGTCCGTCCGGACCGGTGCGGCGCGTGGTGCGCACCGAATGCACCTCGACATTGGGCCAGCGGCGCGGCTCTGTGGCTTCGCCCTCCGGCGGCCAGTTCGTCACCGTATAGGGCCCGGTTTTGTCGCGGTTGAGCGCCTCGCCGGGCCGGGTGCGGAAGATCACGCCGCAGGCAGCCTGCCAGGCAGCGTCCTGGGTGAGGCTTTCCTCGCGCGTCAGCCAATTCTGGACAATCTTCCGATTCTTTTCGGCCGTCTCCGCGGCCTCTTCACGCGTCTGCCCGCGACTGAGGCGAAGCCGCGGCATATCGTCGATCGTCAGCGGCGGGTGCGAGGGGTCGCCCTCCCACAACAGGCTGTCGGGCGCGAGCGACAGGCAGCCCTCGGGCACGATGCCGCGGCGCCGGAACGCCTCGATCATCGCGATGCGATAGCCAAAAGGGTCGACCGGCACGAGATCGGTATCGGCGGTGACGATCCCGCGCAGGAACTCGCCGAACCGCACGTCGACCGGCGGCAGATAGTCGAGCGCGCGCAGGCACATGCGCAGCACATGCTCGGCCGACTTGCTGGCCTCGCGCGCGAGCCGGGCGACGAGATCGGGGTGGAGCGCGCGGCCCGAGCCGGGCTCGACCCCGGCTAGCCGGGTCAGGTCCGACGAACGGCGCTGGTAGATCGTCAGGAACGCCTCGAACACCGCAGCGACGAGCACCGCGCCGCGCGCGTGCGGCTCGGTCAGGCCCTCGAGCTGATTGGGATCGGGCTCGCCGCCGATCTTGTCGTCGATCGCCTCGCGCAGCGCGCCGCCGCGGCCGGTGGCCTGGCCGAACTGGCGCGCCAGCCCGGTCATCAGCCTGCGCTGATTGAAGCGGCCGCCATTGGAGGCGATTTCGGCATGCACCGCCTCCGACAGCGTGAAATGCGAAAGCAGCGCCACGATGTCGGCGAAGGCCTCATGAAAGGCGAGGCTGTCGATGCTGGTCGGCTCGGCATAGCGGCGGTGGAGGCCGTCCAGAATGGCGTGCGTCGTCTCGTGCACCACGACATCGTGCGAGAGCGCTGTGAACACCCAGCTCGCGCCCGCGTCGCGCGCGATCGACCGGAAATAGCCGAACAGCAGCGCGATCTTCTGCTTGCTGTAATAGGCATTGGGCTCGCGCAGCGCATGCGGATAAACCCGCAGCCGCTTCACCGGCTTATAGCCGATGCCTTTCTTCCTCGGCGCCCAGAAGATGCTTCGGCCGAGCGCGCGCTCGAACGCGCGGATCGTCTTCATCGCCACCGCGAACACCATCTGCTGGTGGAAGCGCGGATCGCCCTCCGAAGGCGCGAGCCCGTCCTGCGCCAGCAAATAGGGGTGATTGAGGTCGACCGGATCGTAAAATTGCCCGCTGACCGGATCGATGTCGATCACTTCGAGATAGTCGTTGACGGGCCCCGGCAGCAGGACGTCCTCCTGGTCGGCCTCCCAGGGAAGCTCGATCGTTGCGACATTGATGCTCGCGGTATCGAGCTTGGTCGACGCCTGGGGATCGAACGCATAGACGCGCAATCGTCGTACCGGCGGGCTGGGATAGGCTTTGGTCGGCACGCAGGTCTCCCGTTGCTCGGGCCGCGAGAGTATCAGCGTCCGCGGACTCCACAATGGAATATTGTTCCGTTACGGCTGGATTTGGATGGAGCTTGCCGCGAGGCGCTTATTACTTTGCAAAGCGGTCTCACCCCGGTGGGATTCGATTGCGCGCGATCCTCGAGACTTTTCCACCCCGGCGTCGGCTGCACTGCGCTCACCGCGTTCCGGGAGCCCGTCGCCGGGAGGGCGCGGCGAAGCTTGACCGGCCGCCAAGCCACTCTTACTGTATTGGTTTAACAACACAGTCGCACATGGCATGCGGCCGCGATCAGGGGGCAGGTGATGTTGACGGGCAGGTTTCTCAGGGGCGCCTTCTTTGCCGCCGCGGCGGTTTCCGTCGCCACCCTCGCCGCCGCGGCGCCGCCCGCCGATCTCAGGGCCAGAGCCGACGCGATCGTCGCGGCCGCCTTTCCGGCCGACGGTCCGGGCGGCGCCGTGATCATCAGCCGGGGCGGCGAGACGATCTACCGCGCCGGCCGCGGCCTCGCCGATGTCGAGGCGCGCCGGCCGGCGACGCCGGACAGCGTCTTCCGGCTCGGCTCGCTCACCAAGCAGTTCACGGCGGCGGTCGTCCTGCAGCTCGTCCAGGAGGGCAGGATCGCGCTCGACGATCCCGTCTCGCGCTTCTTCCCCGATTATCCGCAGCCCGGCGCGGCCGCGACCGTCCGCCAGCTTTTGAACCATACCTCCGGAATCCAATCCTATACCGGCATTCCCGGCTGGATGGTCGAGGAGAATACCAACCGCCCCTACACCACCGCCGAGATGATCGCCTTGTTCCGCGACCGCCCGTCGCCGACCCCGCCGGGCCAGGCCTGGGCCTATAACAATTCGGGCTATGTCCTGCTCGGCGCCATCGTCGAAAAGGTCACCGGCAGGCCGTGGCACCGGGCGGTCGCCGAGCGGATCGCCGGGCCGCTCCATCTGGCGACGATCGGCTATGGCGTGGATCGCGAATCCGGGCCGGCGATGGCGCGCGGCTATACCCAGGCGGACGGGCAGGTCCGGCCGGCGCAGCGCATCCATATGAGCGTGCCCCATGCCGCCGGCGCCCTGGTCGGCACGGTCGACGACCTCGCCCGATGGTCGCAGGCTCTCCACCACGCGCGGGTGGTGAGCCCGGCGCTCTACACCGCGATGACCAGCCCCACGGTCCTGCCGGAGGGGCGCAGCCAGGCCTACGGCTTCGGGCTCCGCATCGGCGAGGAGCGCGGGCGCGCCACGATCGAGCATGGCGGCGGCATTTTCGGCTTCAACACCTACGCCACCTATATTCCCTCGGACGATCTGTTCGTCGCCGTCCTCGCCAATAGCGATGCCCCGGCCAGCCCGCCGGGGCTGATCACGGCGCGGCTGATCGCGCTCGCGCTTGGCGATCCCTATCCGGAGTTCACGCGCGCCGAGGTCGATCCGCGGACGCTGGCGCCTCTGTTCGGAGTCTATCGGGTCGGCGATGCCGGCGTCTCGCGCCGCTTCTTCGCGCGCGACGGCAAGCTCTACACGACGCGCGACGGCGGCGCCGACCTCGAGGTGTTCGCCGCTGGCGGCGACCTTTTCTTCTACGGCCCCAGCAGCCTGACCTGGTTCCGCATCGAGCG
This sequence comes from Allosphingosinicella sp., assembly GCA_035543935.1. Taxonomy (GTDB): domain Bacteria; phylum Pseudomonadota; class Alphaproteobacteria; order Sphingomonadales; family Sphingomonadaceae; genus Allosphingosinicella. The sequence goes on along the minus strand of DATKIV010000057.1, from coordinate 110,045 downwards.
GCGCCCCGACGGCGCCCATGTCATGGAGATGCACCAGAATGGCGGCAACGAGGCCGAGCGCGCGGTGCGGACCGGCGACGTCCCGCCCGAGCCCGCCGCCGCCGAGGTCAGCCGCGATATCCTCGAAAGCTATGTCGGCCATTATGTGACGCCGGGACCGGCGATCGATATCGCGATGGGCGAAGGCGGTGTGCTGACGGTGCGGATGCCCGGCGACCGGGCCTTTCCGCTGCGGCCGGCCAGCGCCACCGAGTTCATCGTCCAAGGCATTAACGACCGGATCGTCTTCCATAGCGAGAACGGCCAGGTGAACCGGCTCGTCATCCACCAGAACGGGCGCGAGCTTGAAGGGCGCCGCGCGCCCCGCTAGCGGCAAATGTCGCGGACGCAGCCGCGCAGCCAGCGGTGGGCGGGATCGGCGTCGAGCCGCGGGTGCCAGAGCATCGAGACGACGAGCTCGGGCACGGGGATCGGCAGCGGGAAGCTGGACAGTCCGTCGCGCAGGCCGGCGGTATGGCGCTCGGGGACGGTGGCGATCAGGTCGGAGGCGCGGGCCAGGGCCAAAGCAGCCGCGAAGCCGCCGACGATGGTGACGATCTCCCGCTCCAGCCCGAGCCCCGCCAAGGCGTCGTCGACCGGCCCCCGGTCGAGGCCGCGCCGTGAGACGAGAATGTGCCTGCCGCCGGCATAGGATGAGGGCGTGATCTCGCTCCGGCCGAGCGGGTGTCCGATCCGCACCGCGCCGACGAAGCGGTCCCGGAACAGCGCCTGCGCGCGCACCTCCGGACCGATCGTCCCGCCGACCACGCCCGTTTCCAGATCGACGCTGGCGTCGCGAAGCGGGGCGCTGTCCTTGTCGGGCTTGGGCAGGAAGCGAAGCCTGACGCCCGGCGCCTCCGCGCCGGCGCGCGCGATGAGGAGCGGGCCGAAATTCTCGACGAAGCCATCGCTGGTGCGCAGCGTGAAGGTGCGAACGAGCCGGGCGAGATCGAGCGTCTCGGCGGGGCGCAGGACGGCTCGGGCGTCCTCGACGAGCCGGCCGACCCGCTCGCGCAGCGCGATCGCGCGCGGCGTCGGAACGAGGCCGCGGCCGGCCCGGACCAGCAGTGGATCGCCGATCGTCTGGCGCAGCCGCGCCAGCGCCCGGCTCATCGCCGACGGGCTGAGCCGCAGCCGCTTCGCCGCGCGCGCGACGCTGCCTTCGGCGAGCAGCACATCGAGGGTGACGAGCAGGTTGAGATCGGGCGTCGCCATCGGCCGGCCTTAGCACATGTGGCGTCACATGCACGAATGAAGTGCAAATGGTGCGTCTTCCGCCATATCTTATGCCCGTCTAGCGAAGACGCATGACTTCGGGACAAATTCGGGCGCTCGGCGCTCTTTCGCTCTCGATGCTGCTGTCCTCGCTCGGCACCAGCATCGCCAATGTCGGTCTGCCGGCGTTCGCGCAGGCGTTCGGCGCCTCGTTTCAGGCGGTGCAGTGGATCGTCCTTTCCTATCTTCTCGCCGTCACCAGCCTGGTCGTGGGCGCCGGCAGGCTCGGCGACCTCATCGGCCGCCGCCGGCTGTTGCTGGCCGGGCTCGGCCTGTTCACCGCCGCGTCGGCGCTGAGCGGCCTCGCTCCGACGCTCGGGCTGCTGATCGCCGCCCGGGCGGCGCAGGGCGCGGGCGCGGCCGTTATGATGGCGCTGACCATGGCTCTGGCCGGCGAGACGGTGACGAAGGCGCGGACGGGACGGGCCATGGGCCTGCTCGGCACCATGTCGGCGGTCGGCACCGCGCTCGGCCCGTCGCTCGGCGGCGCGCTGATCGCCGGACCCGGCTGGCGCGCCCTCTTCCTCGTCAACGTGCCGCTGGGCATTCTGGCCTTCGCCCTCGCGCATCGCCATTTGCCCGCCGATCCCCCGCGGGCGCGGCGCGACGGGGCCGACTTCGACCTCATGGGCACCTTGCTCCTGGCCCTGACGCTCGCCGCCTATGCGCTCGCCATGACGATGGGGCGCGGCGCTTTCGGCCCGGTCAACATCGCCCTGCTGGCCGCGGCGGCCGGCGGCGGCGCTTTCTTCGTGCGCGCCCAGGCAAGGGCGCGCTCGCCTTTGGTTCGACTGGAGATGATGCGCGATCCCATGCTGCGCGCGAGCCTCGCCACGAGCGCGCTCGTCGCGACGGTGATGATGGCGACTTTGGTGGTCGGCCCCTTCTATCTCACGCGCGCTCTCGGGCTCGATGCGGCCCTGGCCGGACTCGTCCTGTCGGCAGGTCCGCTCGTCGCCGCGCTCGCCGGCGTGCCGGCCGGCCGCGCCGCCGACCGTTTCGGCGCCCGGCGCATGACCCTCATCGGCCTCATCGCAATGGCGGCCGGTTGCATCCTCCTGGCGATGATGCCGGCGACGCTCGGAATCCCCGGCTATCTCGCGCCCATCGTCCTGATCACCGCCGGCTATGCCTTGTTCCAGACGGCCAATAACAGCGCCGTCATGGCCGATGTCGGGGCGGACCGGCGCGGCGTCGTTTCCGGCCTGCTCACTCTGTCGCGGAACCTGGGCCTCGTCACCGGCGCGTCGGCCATGGGCGCGCTGTTCGCCGCCGCGTCGGCGACGACCGACATCGGGACTGCAGCACCCGGCGCCGTCGCCACCGGCATGCGGATCACCTTCGCGCTCGCGGCTTTGCTGATCGTCGCGGCGCTCGCCATCGCGGCGGCGTGTTCACGGGGCCAAGGTGATGAGCGGCCTGCTCCTGTCGACGATATAGGTGGCGAGCTCGGAGGCGCTGTCGGTGCCGGAATTGGTCACCGCGTGGATCGCTCCGGCCGGGATGAACAGGACATCGCCGGACCGGAGCGTCATCGGCGGCCGGCCGTCGAGGCGATATTCGAGCGTGCCCCTCAGCACATAGACCAGCTCTTCGCCCGGATGGCTGTGCCTGGGGGCGACGGCGCCCGCGGCGAAATCGACGCGGACCTGGATCGCCTCGTGCCCGGCGAGGCTGAGGTCGTGGCGCAGGAGATCGGCGCGCGTGATGGCGGGCCGCGGCGGCGGCGTTTGCGCGGCGGCCGCCGCCGCCGACAGGACGACGGCCGAAGCCAGCAGATATTTGACGATCATCGATGGTCTCCCTCGCGACGGGGATAGCACGGCGTTCGCTGACGGCGCCATTGCAGGGCCGTCCGCACCATGTGCGTCCGGCGCAACGACGGCAGGCCGGCACGGGCGCTACGCCGCTCGCACCAGATACGCGCCATTTTCCTGCTGCTCGAACGTGAACCTTTGCCCGGTGAACAAGGCGATCACGTCGGCCGCGGTGCGCGCGTGCTGGCTCGGCTTGACCGTGGTGAAGGCGCCGCCGCCGGCCAAAGCGAAGGGGAGGAGGAGCTGGTCGGCGAGATAGGGGCCGGCGAAGGCGGCCGAGGCGAGGTAGCCGGCCATGCGTCGGGCCGCCGTCATGGCCAGCGATCCGGCGGAGACGCCGAGCTTGCCGAAGCCGGTCAGGATCTCGGTGACATGCTCGAACTCGGCCTCGAGCAGCAGCGCGTTGCTGGGGCCGAGCTCCTCGGGGAGCTGGCGCACCGCGAACGCATCCTCGGGCCAGTCCGGCAATGATTTGCGCACCGTCTCGAGCTCGCGCTCGGCGATGTCGAACGGCAGCCCGGCGATCAGCGACGTCGCCGAGACGCGCCGGCGCTCGCCGCGCGCGACGCAGTCGATCGGCGGCAGCGGCGCCGGCGCGATATCGACCTCGATCCGCCCGCCGCCGCGCGGGAAGAAGCCGTGGCGGATCAGCCGCGCCTCGACGCGCGGACCCATGCGGTTGACGATCGGCAGGAAGGTCCGCGCGATGAAGTCGAAGGGCGGCGCCGACATATTGTGGGTGCCGCCGTCGAGGGTCAGGCGCGACGGGCCGTCCGCCACCAGCAGCGGCATCAGGATCGTCTGGAGCACCAGCCCCGTCGAGCCGGCGGTGCCGATCGCGAAATGGTAATCGCCAGCCGCGATCTTGCCCGGCCGGAAGACGATCCTCCGACGCGCCGATCGCCAGCCCTTCGCAGTCGGCGCCGCCCAAGGCGCAGGCGGCCTGCTCGCGCCCCTGCTCGGCGACGAGGCGGCGGCGCTGATCGATCGTTCGACCGGGTCCAGCTTGCCGAGACGATCCGGATCTGCCGGGGCAGCCGCTCGCTGTCCGAGGCCGGCCGCACCCTCTTCGCGGCGTCGCGGCTGCGGCGCAGCAGCGCCAACGACGCCGATCGCCTGCGCAAATATCTGGCCCGCTTCGGGCTCGACTGGGCGGCCGTCAGCGCGGACCGCTGAACCTCAATCGTCATTGCGAGGAGCGAAGCGAGGAAGCAATCCAGCCTGCGTTGGGCGCCACGCTGGATTGCTTCGCTGCGCTCGCAATGACGAGCCTGCACTCAGCGGGCGTGGCAGTTGGTGCCGGCCCAGAGGTGCGTGACCGTGGCATCGGGCGCGCTGCTGCTGAGCAGGCCGTGAATGCCGTCGGAGTCGAATTCCACGCCGAGCGTCGTCGCCCTGATCACACTCTCCCCATTGAGGGGTTCGATCTCGGCGCGCCCCGCGCCGATGCCGAGTCCATATTCCTCCTCGATCGGCTCCGTGCCCCGCGGGCCGTCGAGCGACCAGCCGACGAAAAGGCCGTTCTGGATATTGAGCGTCAGCGTGGCGAAGCGGACGAATTCCATCGGACCGGCGCCGCATTCGCCACTGGTCTCGGTCTTCGTCTCCCAGCTGCGCATCTGGGCGACCGCGGCGACGATCTCCGCCTTGGTCATGCCGAAACGGAAGCTCCGGCTGGTGTGCAGGCCGGGCATCCCCGCGGCCAGGCCGTCGGAGCTCAGCCGGAGGTTCCCGATGATCAGGTCGTCCGGCTCACCGGCATCGGCCTCGCCGGGTTGCGCGTCCGCCGGCGCGGCCGTGGCGGCGGTGGGCGGCACCGCCGGCTGGGGGGCGGGGGCGGCATGGCTGCAAGCGGCGGTGGCCGCCGCGAGCGCGAGCCCGAGCGGCAGCAGGAATTTCAAGGTCATGCGGTTTCCTCTTCAAAGCGCAGCATTAGCCACACGAGGGGCGGAATCAATCGGGGCCGCGCTGGATCGGCTCAGGCGCCTTTGACGCGGGCGCGGGATCCGCTCGGCTCTTCCGCGGGCTCGTCGAGGGGAACGGAGAAGCGAGTCCGCCCCTTCGCGGCCGTCCTCGAGCCAGATGTCGCCCTCATGGGCCTCGACGATGGCGCGCGAGATCGACAGGCCGATGCCCATGCCGTCGGGCTTGGCGGAATCGGTCCACTCCAACAGGCGCGCCGATGCTTCCGGCGCGATGCCGGGCCGGTGTCGTCGACGGACACGATGACCCGGTCCGCCTCGACCCTTGCCCGGGCGCAGAATGACCAGGCTGGATCATTCGGCATTCCGGATTTTCTTTTGCTTTTCGCAGTGCTCGCGTCGTCGGTCATTCGATCCGACCGGGACTATTCCCGAGCGGCGGCTCCAGGCCGAGCCAGCCCGCCATCGCGGCGAGCTCCTCCGCCAGCCGCGCCTGCGTCCCGGCGGGGGCGCCGGGCTCGACGTGGATGCTGCGCGCGATCAGCCGGCCGGCCTGGCGGTCGCTCTTGAGGTCGACGCGGGCGGTCAATTGCCCGTCCATCAGGAAGGGCAGGACGTAATAACCGTGCACGCGCTTTGCCGCCGGCGTGTAGATCTCGATCCGGTAACGGAAGCCGAACAGGCGCTCGGCGCGGGCGCGCTCCCAGATCAGCGGGTCGAAGGGGGCGAGCAGCGCCTGCCCGCTTATGCGGCGCGGCCGGCGCGCCTCGGCGTGGAGGAATGCGGCCTGGCGCCAGCCCGCGATCGCGACCGGGAGGAGGACGCCGTCCTCGACCAGGGCCGCGATCGCCACTCTTGTGTCCTCGAGGCCGAGCCGGAAATAATCGCGCAGGTCGCCCGCCGTCGCGATCCCGAGCGCCCGGGCGGCGAGCGCCACGAGCCGGCGCTGCGCCTCGGCTTCGCTCGGAGTCGGCAGCGCCAGGATCGGCCCGGGAATCACCCGCTCGGTGAGGTCGTAGACGCGTTCGAAGCTGCCCCGCCGCGTCGCGGTGGTGACCATGCCGGCCCAGAACAGATATTCGAGCGCATGTTTGGTGTCGCCCCACTCCCACCAGCCGCTGCGGCTCTTGCCATGCTCGAAATCGGACGCCGCCATCGGGCCCTCGTCGCGGATCCGCGCCAGCACCCTTTCCGCGTCGGCGCGACGCTCGCCGGCATAGGATCTGAGGCGCGCCCACCCGGCCTCGCCGCGCGCGGCGCGCGCCATCCGCCAGCGCAGCAAGGGGTGGAGCGCGAGCGGCAGCAGCGAGGCTTCGTGCGCCCAATATTCGAACAGCCCGCGCTCGCTCCTGCGGCCCCAGGCGGCGCGGTCGATCAGGCCGGTATCATAGGGGCCGAGCCGCGAGAAAGCGGGCAGATAATGGGCGCGGGCGAGCACGTTGACGCTGTCGATCTGGTGGAGGCCGAGGCGCTCGATCGTGCGGCGCAGCTGGCCCCAGCCGACGCGCGCCGGCCGCGCGACGCCGAACCCCTGCGCCGCCAGCGCGATCCGGCGCGCGGCGGCAAGCGAAAGGGTATCCGGCTTTTGGGTCACGCTTGCTCCAGCCACTATTCGTCATTCCAGCGAACGCTGGAATCCCACTTCTCTTTTGACGGACCATCAAAGGCAAAGAGATTCCAGCTTTCGCCGGAATGACGCTGAGGCGTTTCAGGCCGCAACGCCGTTCGCGGCGGCCGTGGCCAGCCGGGTCAGCGCCTGCATGTGGGCGGCGAAGGCCTTGCGGCCGGCCGCGGTGAGCGCGAGCCAGGTGCGCTGGCGCGAGGCCAGGGTGGCCTTGCGGACGCGGACATAGGAGGCGTCTTCGAGCAGCCTGACCTGCTTGGAGAGGACCGATTCGCTCACTCCGGTTTCCTCGCGGACCAGGGCGAATTCGGCCTCGTCGGTCGCCGACAATATCGCGCAGATCTGGAGGCGGACGGGGGCGTGGATGAGAGGATCGAGGCCGGGCAGGGTCATTGCGCGGCGTCCGTCATCTGGGCGCGCCAGGCGCGGTCCCAGCTGTGGCTGCCCCAGGCGGCGAGGATCGCCGCCACGGCGCCGGTGGCGAGCGGCGCCCAGCCGAGCGCGAAGCGCTCGCGCAGGACGAGGCCGGCCACCATAAGGCCGGTCAGCACGACGACGAGCGCGACCGCGATCGTCCGTGTGCGGCCCTTGCGATAGCCGTAGACGCTGAGGCCCGTCAGGTGTTGCCAACGCCGGTAGAGCAGGGCGACCGCGAGCAGGCTGCCTCCGACCAGCAGAATGCCAAGCGGCGGCTTGAGGCCGCCGCCGGCGACGATGCCGCCGCAGCACAGGCCGTAAAGCGGCGCATACCAGCCCGGCGAGGCGCCGGCCCGCGCCGCCACCCGTTCGCGCGCACCCCGCGCCAGAGCCAAAGCTTCGGCCGGATCCAGTTCAGATGTCATGGTGTTTCCTCACTTTCCAACATGGAAAGTAACGTCACTTTCCATGTTGTCAAGTGATCCTTCGAGTACGCCGTTTCGACAAGCTCAACGGCACCAGGATAAGCGGTTGAGGTTGGCCTCAAGCCGCTCATACTGGGTAGCGCCCGTATCCAAGGACGGGATCAGAACCGCGTGCCGATCCTGATCCCGATGGTGCGGGGCTGGGACACGAAGGTGTAGATCTTGGGCCCGATCGCGGTCGCGCCCGGGGCGTCGCCGCAGACCAGCTCGTTGCACTGGATGCCCCGGCCGAGCTCGCCGCGCTCGTCGAACAAATTGCGCGCGAAGATCGAGAAGGACCAGCGGTCATTCTCGATGCCGGCGTTGATGTCGACCGTGCCGTAGCTCGGCATGTCGCCATAGACGGCGCGCTGGACCAGCCTCAGGTCGCGCGTGCGCCGCCCTTCATAGGAGGCGCTGGCCTGGACGTGGCCGCGCATCGATCCGACCGGGAATTCATAGCGGATGCGGGCATTGCCCTTGATCCGCGCGGTGATCGGCAGCCGCGTGCCGGCCGGGGCCAGCAGCGCATTCGGCTCGGGGATGCCGTCCCCGTCGAGATCCACGTCGAGCGTGCAATCGAACTGGGGATTGGCGATCAGGCAGAAATCCTCGGTGATCTCGGCATGGTTGTAGGCGCCGCCGAGGCTGATCGTGAGCCCCTCGGCCGGCCGCGCCAATATGTCGATCTCGAAACCGCGGATGCGGGCATTGCCGGCATTGCGGATTTCGGTGAGGCCGTTGGCGCCGAGGAAGGACAATTGGATGTTGCGCCAGTCGAGCTGGTAGATGGCGGCGTTGATGCGCAGCCGGTGGTTCAGCCAGTCGGTCTTGAAGCCGAATTCGTAATTGGAGATAAAGTCGGCGCCATAGGGCGGCAGCGTGCCCCTGCGGTTGATGCCGCCGGGCCGGAAGCCCCGGGACCAGGTCGCGTAGACGAGCGCGTCCTCGGTGATCCGATAGGTCAGGTTGAGGCGGTGGATGAAGCCGGTGGCGGCGGTGGATTTGTCGAGATTGGTGCAGGGCGAGCCGGAGACGACCGGCGGGCCGAAGCAGGCGGCGACGCCGGTGCCGCTGGAATAGCCGGCGCTGAAGCCGAAGAAGCCGACCAGGCTGTTGTCGTAGCGGTAGAGTCGGCCGCCGCCGGTCAGCGTCAGCTGGGGCGTAATGTCCCAGGCGAGCTCGCCGAAAATGGCGTAGTCGCGGTCGACGCGGAATTGCTTGGTCAGCCAGATGTTGCTGTCTGTGCCCGGCACGGTGATCGCATCGGCGATGTTGTCGATGATGTAATTCTGCTCGATATTGTGGCTCTGGCGCTGGTAGAAAGCGCCGGCGACAAGGCGGACCGGGCGGTCGGCGGGCGAGGTCATCCGGAGCTCGTGGCTCTGCTTCCTGAACCGGTCGGTGAAGATGATATACTGGTTCGGGTTCACCAGATTGTTGTTGTTGTCGTAGAAATAGGCGCCGTAGCCGGCCAGCGCGTCGTAGAAATAGGAATAGTCGACATAGTCGACCGCGCCGTCGATCCGCCGGGTCATGTAGGAGCCGGCATAGGTCAGGTCGAAATTGCCGATCCGCCCCTCGACAGTCAGCGCCGCCTGCAGCCAGCGGTCGTTCGAGCGCTCCTCGTTGAACTGGGCGGTCTGCAACGGCGCAAGGCCGCTCTCCTGCGCGAACGAGCCGTTGCTGCGCTGGCGCTGCGCCATCACCTGCGGAGTTACCGTCCAATGCTCGTCGAGCTCGATGCGGAGCGCGGCGCGCGCGCCATAGGTGTCGACGTCATTATAATCCTCTTCGACGAAGGGCGCGTTGTTGAAGACGATGCCCGAGGTCGGGAAGGTCAGCGTGAAGGGGATGTTGTCGATATAGCCGGCGTCGTGCCGGTACCAGCCGACCACGCGCAGCGCGACGTTGCTCGACAGCGGCGCGTTGACGAAGGCCTCGCCGGTATAGCCGATATCGCCATGGGCGACGCTGTTCAGCTCGAGATTGGCCTCGCCGTAGAAGCTGGTCGTATCGGGCCGGTTGGTGATGATGCGGACTGTGCCGGCCTGGGAGGAGGCGCCGTAGAGCGTGCCCTGCGGCCCGGCCAGCGCCTCGATCCGGGCGATGTCGAAGATGTGGAGATCGAGCGCCCCCGAAATGGTCGTGATCGGCTGCTCGTCGAGATAGGTGCCGACGCTCGGCAGCGAGGCCGAGTGATTGGCGTTTTCGCCCGAGGAGACGCCGCGGAAATAGACGTTCGAGAAGCCCGGCCCGAGGCTGCGGAACGAGATGGACGGCACGAAGCGCGCATAATCGTCGAAATCGTCGACCTGGAGATTGTCGAGCGTCTGGGTGCCCATGGCCGTGATCGCGATCGGCACGTCCTGTAGATTTTCTGAGCGCCTGGTCGCGGTGACGATGATGTTGGTCTCGTCCTGCGGCTGGGCCGTCGCGGGGGCGGGCGCGGGCTCCGGCGTTTCCTGCGCGAAGGCGGCGCCGCTGCCGCACAGCATGGTGGTGGTGAGCAGGCCGAGGCCGGCGATCCTCAGGCTGAAGCGGCGGGCACAGATGGACGTCGCGGCCATTCTTCGTCTCCCCCAGGTCTGCTTCTTTTCTTTGCAGACTTCCTTTCTTTTCGGCCCCAGTCAAACTGGTTTTGGCTGCGGAACGAATGCGGGCCGGCGATGTGACGGTTTTGTCACGCTTCGCTCTCGCGCCATGATCGCAACGCCGGCCCCAGCGCCGCTTTCAGCGGGCCGAGCCAGGGTTCGTAGGGGCGCCACTGGTCGAGACCCTCGCGGTTGATCGGGCGGCGGACCTGCTCGGAGCTGGCGGTGCGCACCGCCCGGGCGTTTTCGTGGAAGGCGAGGCAGGCTGGCTCGAAGGGGAGGCCGAGGAAATCGAGCAGCCGGCGGACCTCGGCTTCGGGATCGTCGATCATCGTCTCGTAGAGCACGCGGTGGACGCGGCCGGGCTGGACGGCGTCGATATGAGCCATCAGCGCGACATAATCGGCATAATAACGGCCGAGCTCGGCGAGGTCGTAGGAAAAACCCTGGCCGCGGGCGAAATGCTGCTTGAAGTTGGAGAAGCAGCAGCCGAGCGGGTGGCGCCGCGCGTCGATGATCTTCGCGTTCGGGAGGATCAGGCGGATCAGGCCGGCATGCGCCCAATTGTTCGGCATCTTGTCGATGAAGAAAGCGCGGCTTGTCTTGCGCTGGACGCGCGTGCCTTCGAGATACTCCTCGCCGAGCGCGGCGAGCGCCGCCCGATCGAGATCGGCCAGGCATTCGGGATAAGCGGAAATATCGGACTTGAGCTTGCGACCGCCCAGCCGCTTGGCCAGCGCCGGGATGTCGGGCAGCTCCATCGTGCCCTCGATCTGGCTGTGGCTGGCGAGGATCTGCTCGATCAGGGTGGAACCGGCGCGCGGCATGCCGAGGATGAAGATCGGATCGGCGGCAAGGCAGCCCTGGCCGGCGCGGCGCTCGAACAGATCGGCGGTGAAGAAAGCGCAAGCGCGGCGGACATGCTCGCCAATCTCGGCCGGATCATAGTCGATGGCGGCGCGGCGCAGGCGATTGGCTTGCTCATAATGGCCGAACGCGGCTTCGGCCTCGCCTTGGTCCTCATGGGCCTTGCCGAGCGCGAAAAGGAGGTGGAAGCGGTCCTCCTCGTTGAGCCGGGCGCCGGCGAGCGCGCTTTCCATCGCGGCGATGTCGGCCTCGTCGAACGCGACCGTCTTGAGATTGGCGAGGCTCCACCAGACCTCGCCGAGCCCCGGCGCCGCCGCGAGCGCGCGGCGATAGGCGGCGATGCTGTCGGCCTGGCGGCCGACCGTCTTCAGGATATGACCGTAGCTCATCCACACCCTGGCCTGACCCGGGAAGCGCTTTAGCACCTGCTCGTAAAGCCCGATCGCTTCCTCGTAGCTGCCGATCCGGCCGAGCGCGGCGGCCTCGAGATTCCGGTTCGCCTCGCGGTCGGCGCCCTGCAGGCGGTCGAGCTCGGCGATCGCGTCGGCGGGCCGGTTCTGCTTGTAGAGGACGGTGGCGAGATTGGCCCGCGCCGGGGCGAAGGCGGGCGCCAGCTCGAGCGCGCGGCGGAGCAGGTTCTCGGCATCCAGATAGCGGCCGAGCCGGCCGGCCAGCTCGGCCATCATCCTTATCGCGGCGACGTCGGTCGGCTTCGCCTTGAGGCGCGGGCGAAGGATATGCTCGGCGGCGGCGAGGTCGTTGTCGACCAGGGCCTCGGCGGCGCGCATCAGCTCGGCATCGCCGACCGCGGCGGCGATGGCGTCGAGCTCGGCGCGCTCGGCCGCCTCGTCATCGCCGGTCCGCCTGAGCGCGGCACCGAGCAGCCGAAGGGCGTCGGCATTGGCGGGCGCCGCGCGCAGGATCTCGCGCGCCTGGGCCGCCGCCGCCTGCGCATCCTCGCGCAGCAGCCGCGCCGCCAGCCGCAGCGCCTCGCTCACGGTTCCGGTCGCTCCCACGTCCATCGAGGCGAACCTATGCGCTCGCGCGCGGCCTGGCTAGAAGCGGAGGCGAAGCGCGGCGACGGCGCGCGCCTCATAGGCATCGCCGAGCGCGCTCCGGGCGCTGTCGTGATAGCGCAGCTCGGCGATGATATGCTCACCGATCTGCTGGGCGATGCCGGCGCCGAACGCGGTATAATCGTCGCCGCCGCTGCGCGCGCGCCGCCCGACATAAACGCTGAGCCGGGTATGCGGGGCGACGCGCAGCGCGGCGCCGGCCTCGGCGTAGAGCGACTGGCGCGTGGCGCCGAGATCGTCGAAGCTGAAGGTCAGCGCGATGCGCGGCTCGAAAGGTCCGAAGGCGCGGCTCGCCGAGCCGGTGAATTCGACCGTGTCCTCGTCGGCGGAGGAGGGCAGGCCGGTCAGCAGCTTGTAGCCGACCCCCGCCTCGAGCGCGAAGCCGCCGACGTTGCCGCCGGCGCCGATCCGGCCCTGGGCCTCGCCGTTCGCGCCCGAGGAATCGACGTTCTTCCACTGCGCGGCGACGGACAAGGCGCCGAGCTCGACCTCGCCACGGATCAGCGCCTGGACGCCGTCGGTCTGCGCCAGCCCTTTCGAATAGCCGCGGCTGGCGAGGACGAATTCGATCGACGGTGCGGGCGGCGGCAGATCGAGCATATGTGACGCCTGCGTGACATATGTTGAGCTTTTGTGACAACCTGCCGCCGCACCATCATCAGGCGATGGCCGGCTGGGTTGCGGCCAGAAAAGGGCTCTTGCAAAGTAGGATTTCGACTGTTCTCCTTATGTTCTCATGACGGCACAGGTCGTCCAGACCCCAAGGAGCATCAGCATGATTACCCCCCTCGACTCCCCATATAATGCCGTCGGCGACGGCACGACCGACGATCTTTCCGCCATCAACGCCGCGGCGGCGGCCGCCGCCGCGGCGGGCGACGAGCTCGTCTTTCCCGCCGGCTATACCTTCGCCGTCTCCGGCTACATCATCGTCGAAAACGGCGTGAAGGCGCTGCGCGGGCTTGGCGGCGTGATCAAGCTCACCGCAACGGGCGGCATCCGCCTCAAGGGCATCCACGGCGGCGCCGGGGCCAACGTCACCGACCTCTTGATCACCGGCCTCATCCTCGACGCGAACGACGAATTGTCGAACGGCATCGAAGGCGAGAATGTCAGCCGGGTGCGGATCGTCCGCAACGTCTTTCGCAACTTCTCTGAGCCGGGCAGCCGGGTGATCTGGCTGATTTCCCGGGAGGACGGAGTCGACAATCCGGAAGACAATGTCGTCGAGTGCAACGAGATCGATGCCTTTCCGACGGTTGCCTTGACCGGCGCCGAGAGCGGCCAGGGCGCCGGGGTCGGCATCGCCGTCGAAGCCGAGTCGACCGTCGCCACCGGCGCGCTCGATTACTGGAAGGCGAACGGCACCAACCTGCCGATCGAGTTGCCGAGCCGCCGGACCAAGATCCGCTTCAACAGCGTCAACGGCGGCTATTACGGCGTGTCGCTGAGCGGGGCGGAGGATTGCATCGTCGTCGACAATGCGCTGCGCAACAATGTGCGCAACGTCTCGGTGCAGAATAGCAGCCTGCGCAACAAGATCGCCGGCAACGCGCTCGACGAATGCTATTCGAGCTCGGTGCTGCTCTCTTTTGGCAGCAGCGACAACGACATCTCCGGGAACTTCATCCGCTCGGCCCGCGCCCTGGGCGAAGCGATCCTCAACAATTATATCGGATGCACGGACAACCGCTTTCACGACAATGTCGTCGAGATCGTGGGTGACGCCGCCGCGCCGGCCTATTTCTGCTATGCGGGCGTCCATGCCAGCCGCGTCGAGTTTGCCCGCAACACGCTGTCGGGTCAGGTTTCCAAGTCGGGCATCACGGTGGAAAGTGCGTGGAATACGGCGATCGTCTATCCCTATTCCCACGCCAAGAACCAGCCAAGCTATCTCAACGGATCGGCTACGGGGCCGACCGACGGGATCGCGATCCGGGACAACCGGCTGAAGGTGACGACCGAGCGGCCGGCCATCGCCTTGCTTCAGGTCGGCGACGGCGCCGGCGGCTACGCCCTCACCAACACGATCGTCGACGGCAACCTGGTCGAGGGCGATAGCGTGGACTGGCCTTTCTATATCTGGGAGGACAATGCGTCGTGCGGCGGGGTCAGGATGCGGGACAACAGGTTCGATCCGTCCTACGCCGCCGCCGCGTTCGCCGTTCCGCGGGGCTGGGCGCATTTCGCCGACCGGGCGGGGAATGCGACGATGGACCGCAATGCGACTCCGATCGCCTTCGCCAACGCCGACACCACCCCGTCGGTCGGCGTCGGCCAGCTGTTCGTCTTCGCCAATGCCGGCGCCACCAACGTCACCAATTTCGACGACGGCGGCAATGGCCAGGAGATTTTGGTTCGGGGCAACGGCAATACGACTTTGGTCCACAATGCATCGCTCCTCAAGCTCAAGGGGGCGGTCAACGTCACCCCGGGCGTCGACGGCGTGCTGAGGCTGCGCCGGATCGCCGGCGTCTGGGTCGAGATCGCCAGGAACTTCTGAGCGGGACCACTGCCCAGGCGAGAAGGGGGGAGGCGGCCTCTCCTCCCTTCCTGCCGCGGGCGACGCTAGGCCGTGCCGTGGCGCTGTGATATGGGGGCGTCATGTTCACCGACATGAAAGCGGGCACCGCGCAGGACTGGGCCCATATCGCCGCCGAGCATGGCAAGCACCAGCTCTCGGCCGCCCCGAAGCAGATCATGGAGAGCCTCGCCCGCCTCGACGGGATCGAGGTCGGCTTCGCGGCGACCCAGCTCCGCCATTGCCTGATGGCGGGCACGCTCGCCCGCCGCGACGGCGCCGGCGACGAGGAGGTGGTCGCCGCGCTCTGCCACGATCTCGGCAAGCTCTTCTCGATCCCCAATCACGGCCCGATCGCCGCCGAGATGCTCAAGCCCTATGTCTCGGACGACATCTACCACGCCATCTACTGGCACCAGGAATTCCAGGGCCGCTATTATTTCTCACATCTCGGCAAGGACCCCGAGGGGCGCGAGCGCTTTCGGGGCGAGAGCTGGTACGCCTTCGCCGAGAAGCTGGTCGACGAATGGGACGCGCCCGCCTTCGATCCCGATTTCGAGGCCGACAGCCTCGAAAGCTTCGAGCCCGAAGTGACCCGCGTGTTCAGCCGGCCCAAGGCGATGGTGTGAGGCACTGACCGGGGACAGTTACTTTTTTCCCGTCGGCCAGTGCGCCTCACAGACGGAGAGCGCGAAAAAAGTAACTGTCCCCATTTGCCATGCGCCGTCCCGCATCGGGACGCGGGCGGGCGAAATTAACCTTCGGCGCCCGCTTGTTAAGACTTGGTGAATCGATTGTTAATGACGGCGATGAATCGTCTGTCGCCGCTGATCGTCCGCCGCGTCGGCCCCTGGGCCGCGGCGGCGCCTTGTGAGGAGGGGGAGGCCTTCGCCGGCGCGGACGCCGCCGGCTGGCTCGAAGACCTCAAATTGTTCGCCACCGGCTGGCTTGGCGGCCTCGTCTTCTTCGGCACATTGCTGAGCTGACCGGGGACAGTTGCTTTTTCGCGCTCCGCCCGCGCGCGATGCCGCCCGTCGCGAAAAAAGTAACGGTCCCAATTTCGGAAGCTAGACCGTCGGCGGCAGGCCCTCCAGCGACATATCCGCGGCATGGTCCTCGCAGGCGCGGTGGAGGCGCCAGGCGAGGTAGGCCGAGACGCTGCACATCGCGGCGGCGAGCAGCAATTGATCGGCGGTGCCGACCTTGAGCAGGGTCAGGCTCATCGCGATCAGCGAGCCGATCACCATCGCGCCCGAATTGATGATGTTGTTGGCCGCCACCGTGCGCGCCGCCTCGCTCTTCTTCACCGTGGTGGTCAGGAAGGCGTAGAGCGGCACCACGAAGATGCCGCCGAAGATGGCGATGCCGAGCAGCGCCAGCGTCAGCCATGGCGCGCCGGGATGGGCGACGAAGTCGCCGACGTTGTAAAGCCCGTCCGCCGGCGCCTGAATCCAGTGCGCGGCCACCCAGTGGAACGCGAACACGAACAGGCCCATGATCAGCACCGCCGGCATCGAATAGCGCGCCGAGACCTCGCCCTTGAGCAGCCGGTTGACCGCCAGCGAGCCGATCGCGACGCCGATCGAGAAGATGGCGAGGAAGACGCTGGCGACCGCCTTGTCGGCGGTCAGCACGTTCTTCACCAAAGGCGGGAACTGGATGAACAGCACCGCGCCGATCGTCCAGAAGAAGCTGATCGCCACGATGGCGAGGAACAGGCGGCGGATCTTCAGGGTCGCCCTGATCAGCCGGATCGAGGAGCTGAACACGTTATAATCGATTCTGTGGCCCTCCTCGAGCGGCGGCGCGGGCGGCACCTGGCGCCCGAACAGATAGCCGACGAGGGCGACGGAGAAGACCGTAATGGCGGCGACCTCGACCGGGATGAGGCCGGCGAGCAAGGTTCCGCCGAGGATCGCGATATAGGTGCCGGCCTCGACCAGGCCGGTGCCGCCGAGCACTTCTTCCTTATGGAGATGCTGGGGCAGGATCGCATATTTGATCGGGCCGAAGAAGGTCGAATGCACGCCCATGGCGAGAAGGGCGACGAGCAATATCGGGATCGCCACCGTGTCGACCATGATCCCCTTCAAGGCCATGAACAGCCCGCCCGCGCCGACCGTCATGATGCCGATCTCGCAAATCTTGACGATGCGGATGATCCGCGCCTTGTCGGTGGCGTCGGCGAGCTGGCCGGACAGGGCCGACAGGAAGAAGAAGGGCAGGATGAAGATGCCGGTGGTGAGCGCGGAGAACCAGGTCTCGGTGAATTCGTTGCGATAATGTTCGTAGACCACGAACAGCACCATCGAATGCTTGAAGAGGTTGTCGTTGAAGGCGCCCAGCATCTGGGTGCCGAACAAGGGCAGGAACCGGCGCGTGCCGAGAAGGTGGAAAGCGCCGCTGCTGCTCATGGGGCGGTTCGAACTCCGGGGAAAGCGGCGGATGCCTGGCCTGCGGTCAAGATAATCGGCATCCTTATCACTCTCGGCCGTGGCGGCCATCGCGGGCTGTCATAGTCCGCCCGCGCGAAGCCGCACAAGCCCCGCATTCGAGGGGGCGGAACGCGCTCCCATTCGTCCAGCTTAGGCGTTAAGGCGGCTCACGCATGCTGACGCTGCCCAACCTCCTGACGCTCTCGCGCATCTTCGCGGTGCCGATCCTGGTCTTCCTGCTGTGGCGGCCGAGCGGGTGGGATTATGCGGTCACCTTCGTCCTCTACTGCCTGATCGGCATCACCGATTATTTCGACGGCTATGTCGCCCGCGCGCAGGGGACGGTGTCGAGGCTCGGCCAGTTCCTCGATCCGATCGCCGACAAGATCATGGTCGCCGCCGTCATCGTCATGCTGATCGCGCGGCCCTCGCTCGAAGGGCGCTGGATCATCGCCGACTGGCATCTGATCCCGGCCCTGGTCATCCTGTTGAGGGAGATCATCGTCTCGGGCCTGCGCGAGTTCCTCGCCAGCCTGCAGGTCTCGGTCCCGGTCAGCGCGCTGGCCAAATGGAAGACCACCTTCCAGCTCGTCGCTCTGGGCGCGCTGATCCTCGCCGGCGCGCTGCCGCAATGGCCCTGGGTGCATATGGTCGGGCTGGTCAGCCTCTGGGCGGCGGCGGCGCTGACCCTGGTGACCGGCTGGGATTATCTCAGGGTCGGGCTCAAGCACATGGACTGAAAAGAGGGACAGTCCCTCTTTTCAGGCCGCGCGCATCGCGGCGACGGCGCGGCCAAGCTCGTCCGCCAGATGGCCGGGAAGAGCGCCGGCGAAGGCCGCGGCGAGGGCGCCATAATACCAGAGCGTCCCTTCCTCCCCGCCGGTGAAGCGCGGCCAAAGATCGGCGCCGTGCCGGCGCAGGTCGGCGACGATGGCCCGGGCATTGTGGGTCTTGTCGGCCAGCGACACCAGCAGCGAGCGCGCGGGTTTGCCGGGCAGCGCCTCGACGTAGGCGCGCTTGCGCTCGCGCCACGGCGGCTTGGGCTCCACCCAGCTGTCGGTGCAGTCGGCGACGATCCCGGCGACGCCGCCGCCGAACCGCGCCTCGATATCGGCAAGGCGCGCGGCGCCGCCCTGGTCCTCGGCCGCGTCGTGCAGCAAGGCGGCGATCGCCTGGTCCTCGTCGCCGCCATGTTCGAGGGTCAGCGAGGCGACCGCGAGCAGGTGCGAGACATAGGGAATATCCGTGCCCTTGCGGCGCTGGTCGCGGTGGATGCGGCTCGCATAAGCGAGGGCGTCGTCGAATCGATCGGTCAGCATGGCGGCCTCCTTGGGGGGACACGTACTTTTCCGCGGAAAAGTACGTGTCCCCATTTTCACGCCGCCGCCTTGAGCGCGTCGGCGAGCATGCGGAACTCCTTTTCGCGCGGCGAGCCCTTGCGCCAGACCAACGCGATGCGGCGCGAGGGATGATCGGCGTCGAGGCGGCGGACGACGACTTTGGTATTGTCCAATATCCCGGCCGCGACCGCCATTTCGGGGACGAGCGTGGTGCCGAGGCCGTTGTCGACCATCTGGACGAGCGTGTGCAGCGAGGTGCCCAATATCGCCGCCTCGGCGCGCAGCTCGGGCCGGTTGCAGGCGGAGAGGGCATGGTCCTTGAGGCAATGGCCGTCCTCGAGCAGCAGCAGCCTGGTTTCGTCGATCGCCGCGGCGTCGACCGTGTCGGGCAGGCCCTCGGCGGCGCCGGGCGGGAAGGCGACCATGAAGCGGTCCTCGAACAGGACGGCCTTCTCGACCTCGCCGCAGGCATAAGGAAGGGCGAGCAGCACGCAATCGAGCTGGCCGCGCTGGAGCGCGTCGCAGGCGGCCTGGCTGGTTTCCTCGCGCAGATAGAGCTTGAGGTCCGGCCATTGCGCGCGCAGCCGCGGCAGCAAGGTCGGCAGCAGGAAGGGCGCGATCGTCGGGATCACGCCGAGCCGGAGCTCGCCCGCGAGCGGCTTGCCCGAGGCGCGCACCATGTCGGTCAGCTCCTCGGTTTCGCGCAGGATCCGCCGCGCTTTTTCGGCGACGCGAATGCCGAGCGGCGTGAAGCGCACGACGCGCCGGGTGCGCTCGACCAGGGTCACGCCGATCAACGTCTCCAGTTCCTTGATCCCCGCCGACAAGGTCGACTGGGTGACGAAGCAGGCCTCGGCCGCGCGTCCGAAATGGCCGTTGGTTTCCAGGGCCACTAGATATTGAAGCTGCTTTAGGGTCGGTAGATAGGTGCTCATCGCCTCACTCGATCAAAGCCAACGATTTAATCTATTGGAACGATGAATGCCAGCACCTATATGCGCTGCACAATCTTTGACGCAGTGCACAAAGACAGGAGACGAGCTGCATGCTGACCGTTGGCGACAAGCTTCCCGAACTCATTCTTCCCGTCCAGCAGGGCATCGATGCGCTGCCCGCCGGAGAGACGATCGACCTCGCCCGGACCGACGGCAAGTGGAAGATCCTGTTCTTCTGGCCGAAGGATTTCACCTTCGTCTGCCCGACCGAGATCGTCGGCTATGGCGATCTGGCGCGCGATTTCGCGGACCGCGACGCGCTGCTGATCGGCGCCTCGACCGACACCGCCCACGTCCACTTCGCCTGGCGCCGCTCGGACGCGCAGCTCGCCGATGCGGATTTCCCGTGGATCGCGGATGCGAAGAAGGAGCTGGCCGGCGCGCTCGGCATTCTCGACGCGGCCGAGGGCGTCGCCTATCGCGCCACCTTCATCGTCGATCCCGACAATATCATCCAGCACGTCACGGTGAACGGCCTCAATGTCGGCCGCAACCCGGCCGAGACGCTCCGGATTCTCGATGCGCTGCAGACCGACGAATTGTGCCCCTGCAATTGGTCGGCCGGCGAAGAGGTGCTCAGGCCCGCGGCTTAACCCTCCTAAGCCCCCGAACCGCCTGACACCTCGGAGGGGCGCGGCAGCCGCAAGGTTGCCGCGCCCTTTTCTTCACCAGTTCCTCCCCGGAACCTGAAGGATTTTACAAGGATTTTCCCATGTCCCTCAAGGAATTCGCCGACACCCTTCCCGATTACGCGAAGGATCTCCGGCTCAACCTCGGCTCGCTGCTCAGCGACCAGCTGCTCGGCGACGACCGCAAATACGGCCTCCTTCTCGCCTGCGCGCACGGCACCGGCTACAAGCCGATCGTCGACGCGGCGGAGGCGGAAGTCGCCGGCAAGCTGGACGAGGCTTATGCGAACGCCGCCCGCGCCGCGGCCGCGGTGATGGCGATGAACAACGTCTATTACCGCTTCGTCCATCTCGCCTCCAACCCGGTCTACGCGACGCTGCCGGCCAAGCTCAGGATGAACGTCATCGGCGCGCCCGGCATCGACAAGGCCGATTTCGAATTGTTCAGCCTCGCCGTCTCCGCCCAGAACGGCTGCGGCCTGTGCATCGACAGCCATGAAAAGGTGCTGGTCCAGCACGGCGTCAAGCCGGACACGATCCAGGCCGCCGCCCGCATCGCCGCCGTGATCAAGGCCGTGGCGACGGTCCACGCGACGCTGTGACCGGAAAGGGGACAGTCACTGTGACTGTCCCCTTCTAGCCGCTGACGCTGGTCTCCGCGCCTTCGCTGTCGAGGAAGCGAGCGATGTCGGCGCCGTGCATCGGCGTCGGCGGCTGGGTGAAGGTGATGCCGTTCGCCTCGCGCGCGGCGTAGAAAGCAGCGAGATCGTCGGTGCCGAAGCCCAGCTGGACGCTGCCCGCCGGATGGCCGGCGTCGGCGGCGTGCAGCGCCAATATGGTCGCCCCGGTGTCGAACTCGGTCCAGAAGGGCGACGCGAACCTGAGCGTCAGGCCGAGCCTGTCGCGATGGAAGGCCACCGCCTTGTCCATGTCGCCCACATATTTGATCGCATAGGTCAGGCGCATCGCATCCTCCCCTTCATGTAGCGGCGTAGGCGTCCACTTCGGCGACATGGGCCGCGATCGCCGCCTCGTCGAGGAACGAGCCCAGGAAGGAATTCTTGGCCAGGATGACGAGGTCGTCGCGGCCGAGCCCGCGGCCCTTGGCGGCGGCGCGGTAATTGTCGTTCACATAGCCGCCGAAATAGGCGGGATCGTCGGAGTTGATCGTCGCCCTCAATCCCGCGCGCAGCATCGCGTCGATCGGGTGCGCGTCCATGGCGGGGACGACGCACAATTTGAGGTTGGAAAGCGGGCAGACGGTGAGCGTCATCTGTTCGCGCACCAGGCGCTCGACGAGGGCGGGATCCTCGAGCGAGCGGTTGCCGTGGTCGAGCCGGTCGATCTCGAGGATGTCGAGCGCCTCGTGGACATAAGCGGGCGGCCCTTCCTCCC
Source organism: Allosphingosinicella sp. (assembly GCA_035543935.1). GTDB lineage: Bacteria > Pseudomonadota > Alphaproteobacteria > Sphingomonadales > Sphingomonadaceae > Allosphingosinicella. Next base: position 88,635 of record DATKIV010000057.1, on the reverse strand, counting down.
CGGCATGGGCGACGCGCTTGAGGCCGAGCGCGGCGGCGGCTGCGAACACCCGGGCGAACTTGGCCGGCGGGTGGCCGAGCTCGGAGGAATCGAGCCCGACCGCCGCGATCCGGTCGAGCCAGGGCCTCGCCGCTTCGAGCGTCGCGAACGCCGCGTCCTCGTCGAGGTGGCGCAGGAAGCACAGGATCAGCTTCGATGTGATGCCGTGCCGCGCCTCGGCCTCGTCCATGCCGGCGAGCAGGCCCATCATCACCACGTCGAAGGCGATGCCGCGGTCGGTATGGGTCTGGGGGTCGAAGAAGATCTCGGCATGGACGACCTTGTCGGCCGCCGCCCGGTCGAAATAAGCGAGAGCCAGGTCGCGGAAATCGGCCTCGGTCCTGAGCACGTCCGCGCCGCGATAATAGATGTCGAGGAAATCCTGCAGGTTCGAGAATTGATAGGCGGCCCGGACCTCCTCGACGCTCGCATACGGGATCGCGATCCCGTTCCTTGCGGCCAGCGCGAACATCAATTCGGGCTCGAGGCTGCCCTCGATATGCATGTGCAGCTCGGCCTTGGGCAGGCCGGCGATGAAGGCGTCGAGATCGGTCATGGGGCGACGCTAATGGAAGCGCCGCCGAAGGCAAGTCTAGCTGACCAGGGTCAGCGTGTTCACGTTGATGTGGGGCCAGACGATGGTTTGCCCCGGGCCATCCTGCTTGGCCGGAAAGTCGAGCAGGATGCGCTGCGAATATTGCAGCTGCTGGAACGTGTTTCCCTTTCCGTCCTGGAGCGTTTCGAGCCAGAACGTCGCATCGAACTCGGTGGGGATCACGTTGATCTGCGTCGAGCTCGGCTGGAGCGAGGCGATATTGCTCATCCCGCCCATATTCTGCGTGCTCACCTGCAGGATGACCGTCTGGGTCACCGTCAGTCCTTCCGCCTGCTGATTGGCCAGATAATCGATCAGGGTCTGGTTGGGGGCCTGGGGGGTGAAATTGGGATATTTGTCGGGCTTGCCATAGGGGTCCTTATATCCGAACACGGGAGGCAGATCGCCGGTCGGCGCGCCGTTCAGCGTCGGGTCTATGGTGGGCGGGCCCTGGATCACCGATGAAGTGCCCATCACCTCCACGGCATTGCCGTGCGGGACGCTCGCGATCCGGAAAATGTCGAAACCGCCGTTCAGCGTCGGATCCGACAATTCCCAGAAGCCGCACTCCACGTGCATCAGGCTGCCGAGCGGGGTTTCCGAGATCGTCGTCGAATATTGCAGGGTCGGGATGTTCTCGATGACCTTATAGCCACGGTTGGGAGTCGTTGCGGGCACCTTATTGACCACCAAGGTCTCGGTATAGGAATCGACCAGCAGGGTGAATTCGCCTTGCTGATCCGGGACGGCGATCATGTTGAAGCCGTTCGCGCCGGTCCAGGTGCCGACGAGGCCGGCGAGGTTGCCGAAATCGATTTCAGCCCCGTGCAGTCTTACATCATGCGTGCCGGCCATAAGAAAAGCTCCCCCCAGATCTTGGACACGAAGACTGCGCGAATTCCTTGAGCCGCGCAATACAAATATTCTTGCTTTGCAATGATCTCGGACCGGGACCTCAGGCGAGACCGAGGAGCCAGCGGGCGAGATCGACCGGTGCGACCGCGGCGTCGGGGGCGGTGCGGGTCAGCGCGGCGCGATGCGCCATGATCCATTCGAGGCAGGCGGCGCGGGTCTCGAAAAAGGGGTAATTGTCGCGCGCCGGGCGGAACGAGCCCTCGTCGATCAGGAAGCGAGCGCCGCGCCGGCAGCCGGGCGCGCCGGGCCAGTCGCGGGTGGGCGCCGTCACCGACGGCACCCACCAGATCCTGGTGGCGTCGAGCGTGTCGACGTCCGCGTGGTTCATCCCGCCAGATCGAAGCGGTCGGCGTTCATCACCTTGGTCCATGCCGCGACGAAGTCGGTCACGAACTTCTCTTCGCCCCCGCTTTCGGCATAGACTTCGCACACCGCGCGCAGCTCGGCGTTGGAGCCGAAGATGAGGTCGGCGCGGGTCGCGCGCCACGTTTCGCCGCCGCCCGCGCGGTCGGTCGCAACATATTCCTCGTCGTTCGACCCGTCGACCGCGCTCCACACGTTGGTCATGTCGAGCAGGTTGACGAAGAAGTCGTTGGTCAGCTGGCCCGAACGCCTGGTGAGGTGGCCGTGGCCGCGCTCGCCATGGTTTGCGCCGAGCACGCGCAGCCCGCCGACCAGCACGACCATCTCAGGCACCGAGAGACCGAGCAGGCTGGCGCGATCGAGCATCATCTCCTCGGTCTTCACCGCCAGCTTCTTCTTGCCGACATAGTTGCGGAACGCGTCCGCCTCGGGCTCCATCACCGCGAAGCTGTCGGCGTCGGTCTGCTCCTCGGTCGCGTCGCCGCGGCCGCCGGTGAACGGCACCGAGGCGCCATGGCCGGCGTCCTTGATCGCCTTCTCCAGCCCGACCACGCCGCCGAGCACGATCGCGTCGGCGATCGACAGGTTGCCGCGCAACCCGTCGAGCGTGTCGAGCACCCTGGCGAGCAAAGCGGGCTCGTTGACCTCCCAGTCCTTCTGCGGCGCAAGCCGCACGCGCGCCCCGTTGGCACCGCCGCGATAGTCGGACTTGCGGTAGGTCGAGGCCGAGGCCCAGGCGGTCTTGATCAACTGGCTGACCGTGAGGCCGCTGGCCGCGATCTTCTCCTTCGCCGCCGCAATTTCGGCGTCGGACGGCGTGGTGCCGGCCGGGATCGGGTCCTGCCAGATCAGGTCCTCGGCCGGGACCTCGGGGCCGAGATAGCGGACCTTGGGCCCCATGTCGCGATGGGTCAGCTTGAACCACGCGCGCGCGAAGGCGTCCTTGAACGCCTCGTGATCGTTCCTGAATTTCTCGCTGATCCTGGCGAACTCGGGGTCCATCTTGAGCGCCATGTCGGCGGTGGTCATCATCGTCGGCACCTTCAGGCTCGAGTCCCAGGCCGCCGGGGCCTTGTCCTCTTCCTTCTGGTTCACCGGCTGCCACTGCTGCGCGCCTGCGGGCGAGTGGACCAGCTCGTATTCGTAATCGAGCAGCAGGCGGAAATAGTTCTCGCTCCACTGGGTCGGCGTGTTGACCCACGAGCCTTCGATGCCGCTGGTCACGGTGTGCTCGCCGATGCCGCCGCTCTCGTGGCCGCTGACCCAGCCGAAGCCCTGCGCGGCAAGGTCACCGCCCGAAGGCGCGGCGCCGAGCAGGGAGGCATCGCCGTTCCCGTGCGCCTTGCCGAAGGTGTGGCCGCCGGCGGTAAGCGCGACGGTCTCCTCGTGGTTCATCGCCATGCGATGGAAGGTTTCCTTGATGTCGCGCGCCGACTGCAGCGGATCGGGGTTGCCGCCCGGGCCTTCGGGATTGACGTAGATCAGCCCCATCTGGATTGCGGCGAGCGGGCCTTCGAGCTCGTGCATGCCGTGCTCGGGGGCGATGCGCGTCTGCACGCCCTGGTTGACCCACTTGTCTTCCGAGCCCCAGTAGATGTCGCGCTCGGGCTCGAACACGTCGGGACGGCCGCCGCCGAAGCCGAACACCGGCCCGCCCATGCTCTCGATGGCGACGTTTCCGGCGAGGATGAAGAGGTCGGCCCAGCTGATGTTCTTGCCGTATTTCTGCTTGATCGGCCACAGCAGGCGGCGGGCCTTGTCGAGGTTGCCGTTGTCGGGCCAGGAATCGAGCGGGGCGAAGCGCTGCTGCCCGCTGTTCGCGCCGCCGCGGCCGTCCGCCGTGCGATAGGTGCCCGCCGCATGCCACGCCATGCGGATGAAGAACGGGCCGTAATGGCCGTAGTCCGCCGGCCACCATGGCTGGCTGTCGGTCATCAGCGCGGTGAGGTCGGCCTTCAACGCGTCGTAGTCGAGCGCGTTGAACGCTTCGGCGTAGTCGAAGTCCGCGCCATGGGGGTTCGTCGGGCCGTTGGGATTGAGGATCTCGGTCGCCAGCATCTCCGGCCACCAGTCCTTGTTGGTCCGCCCGAGCAGGGCGCGCACGCCGCCGTGATTGATCGGACAACCGTCGTCGATGGAACCGGCCTTCACGTCCATGTTTCTTCCTCTTCCCGAATCGATGTGAGTTGCCGCGCCACGCTAGGCCGCACGAATGAATGGCGGAAACGATTAAAAGCGGTGACTGTGATCGAGAGGGACGATGTGTCAGTTCTTTCTAGATTCTTTCGCACCGAACTTGAGCAATCCGCCCGTCACGGCGGCGGCCACTGCCGCCCGGCCCACGGGCTGCAGACCGCCGAGCATGAGTTCGAGAATTTTGATCAGGGCGAAGGATGCAGGGACCGAGGATGCGAGCGCGGGTGTGCTTCGGAGGAGAAGGCGCTGCGATCTTTTCCCGATCGCCCACATGCCTTTCGAAAGCTTGCCTATCCTGGCCAAGGCCCCCTCTATGGGATGGGCGCCATCCAAGGCCTCGAGAAGGGCACCGAGCTCGGCATGAAGCTGACGTAGAGCCTGCAATTGCATCGCATCGAGTGGCTCCGGTGGAGCGTTGTCCAGCTTGTCTTCATATGCGGCAATGATTTGCCGAAGGGCGATTTCCGCTTCCGGCACCAAATTGCGGATGAAGCGCGCGCGATCGCCGGGCGAGAAACGTCCGGTCCACCCCGACGCAGCAACCATCGGCCGTCTCTGCCGCGCACCTTGACGGTGAAGAGCGGCGAGATCCCGAAGCCCCTCGTCACCGGACCGCGAGGCGACCTTGGGGCTCCACATTTCAAAGGTCTTCCCGGACCCGACGAAAAGAATTGCGTCCTCGAGTTCGGCGGACGATCGAAACATGCCGGGCAGCACGATTCGGCCGAGCTTGTCCAACTGAGTACGTTCGGCCTCGGTAATTCTGCCGCGCCTTAAGCGGGGGCCGCCGCCCTCCTTTATGCTCAGAACCTCGGGGCTCGTATACGGCTCGTAGAGGTCAGGATCGATAAAGCCGACGATGCACGGTTTGGACTGGTGTTGAGTCAGAAACACCCTGCGAATGCCGGATGCTGTTTCGGAGACAGCGCGCACGAAGGCAGGCAGGGTGACCCGCGCCTTCGAGTCCAGATGCGCCAACGCGCTCCCCCGGTAAAGAGAATCGGTTTGCGAATGGGCCGTCGCCGCCATTCCCCCTGTCTAGACAAGCGGCCGGAAGATGTCGTGCCTGGATGGAGGCGGCCGCGCCGCCCGGTCAAAGCGCCGGCAGGTCGATCGGCTCGATCGGAAGACAAAGCTCTGGCGTATGAAGACATGGCGCGGCCGTCGGCAGCAGTGCGCCGGCGCTAGGCCCTGGCGTTGTTGCGTTCGTCGAGCGCCTGCGCCTCGCGTTCTAGGTCGCGGGCGAGATCCAGCAGGGGCTCGCGCTTGTGCTCCGGGTAGCGGGCGGCGACCATTCGGCAGCGGTTGGCCCGCAGGCGTAGTTCGTGGGATTGGTGCATGGAGATACTCGACAAACGCAGCCGTTGGCCCGGCCCGGATTTCCTGCCGCACCCGGCGCGCGCTGTCAGCCGTTTATCGAGTGGAATTAAGGATATAGCGCTCCATTACGGGACGCCCCACTCAGACCCCGCCGAGATAATCGAGCTTGCCGATCGGCACGCCGCGATGGCGCAGAAGGGCGTAGGCGGTGGTGACGTGGAAGAAGAAATTGGGGATGGCGAAGCCCAGGACGAAGCTCTGGCCGGTGAAGGGGATCGAGCGGCCGTCGGGCAGATCGAGGCTGACCGCCGCTTCTTCCTTGCCGTCCAGCGCCGCGCGCGGGACGGCGCGGATGAAGGCGATGGCTTTGGCGATCCGCTCCTGGAGCGCTTCGAAGCTCTCCTCATTGTCCTCGAACACGACATTGTCGACGCCGCCGACGCGGACCATCGTGCCTTTGGCGGTATCGGTGGCGCGCTGGACCTGGGCGGTGAGGGGGGCCATGTCCTCGATCAGGCGGGTCGCCAGCAGATCGGCGGGGTCGAGGCCCTTTTCGGCTGCGAAGGCGGCGCCCTTGCCGAGGATCGCCGACAGGTTGGTGAGCGACCGGACGTAGACCGGGACGGTGAGGTCGTAGAGGGAGGTTGCCATGCGCGCCTCATAGGCTCCCGCGTTCCGCCTCCGCAACCATAATGGCGCTGCCGTGTTGGCCCTGTTCAAGCAATGAGGCGGCACGCATTGACGGGACCGGACGACCCATCTTCCCCCTGGTGGACGCTGCGGCGCGGTGACGGGCCGGTGGTCGCCACCGCCATTCACGACGGCAGCGGCCTGCGCGCCGAGACCCGCGCGGCGATGGCGCTCACCGACGCGGACCGGCTGCGCGAGGAGGATCCCTTTACCGGCCAGGCGATCATCGACGTGCCCAACCATGTCATCGCCGGCCGTTCCCGCTTCGAGGTGGATCTCAACCGCGCCGCCGACATCGCCGTCTATCGCACCCCCGAGCAGAGCTGGGGCATGAAGGTCTGGCATGCACCGCCCGAGGCGGGCCTGCTCGAACGCTCGCTGCTGATCCACCAGCGCTTCTACGCGATGATGGGCGCGTGGCTGGACGAGGTCGCGGCCGATCATGGCCGCTTCGTCCTGCTCGACGTCCACAGCTACAATCACCGCCGCTCCGGGCCGGGCGGCGAGGCGACGGCGCAGGCCGAGGCGCCCGACATCAATATCGGCACCTTCTCGATGCCGCGTGCGCATTGGGCGTGGCTGCTCGACCCCTTGATCGAGGCGATGCGCGATTTCGATTTCGGCGGCCGCCGGCTCGACGTGCGCGAGAATGTCGCCTTCCAGGGCAAGGGCGAGCTCACCCGCTTCGTCCACGCGCGCTACCCGCAAAGAGGCTGCGCGATCGCGATCGAGTTCAAGAAGTTCTTCATGGACGAATGGACCGGCGAACCCGATCCGGCGGAGCTTGAATCGATGCGCGCGTTCGTCACGCATGTCGCGCGCAATGCCCGAGAGCTGCTCGATGCCGGCTGAAGCGTCGATCGATTTCGATGGCGGCAAGGCCTATCGCGCGACGCTGAAAAGCGGGATCCGCGCCCATGTCGACCGGCCGCTCCCCTTCCTGATCCTGCATCGCTTCAAGGCCCGCGATCCGGACAGCCTCGCCTTGCAGGTGGCGTCGACCAGCCCTTCCTATCTGCTGTGGCCGGAAGCGGGCGACGGCGAAGCGCTGGCGCTGATCGAGGCGATCGCCGGCAAATTGTGCGAAACCAACGAGCGGGTGCTGCTGGTCTCGCTCTACGACCTGCCGCGCGATCGCACGCTCGACGACGAGGCGCCCAGGCTGGAGCGGTTCATCAGCCGGCTCGGCGCCTCGGAAGATCCAGCCGCGTTGGCGGCCGCGGACCGCCTCGAAAAGGCGCTCGCCGCCATCGAGGTGGATCTTCGCACCTGCACCGTCGAGCGCGTGTCCCGGCGGCAGTGCGAGCCCGGCGTCGAGGTGCTGATCGACCGCGCGCCCGGCCTTTCCCACATCTGGCTCGGCCTCCCGCAAAACTACCGGATTCCCGGCGAGGACGGCATCTATCCGCAGCTCCTTCACGAGCTCAGCATCGGCGTGTTCGACGCCTTGCTCCAGGGCTTTTGCGCGTTCATCGACGAGACCTCGGCGCGGGCCCCGTCGTCGCACCGCGCGCTCGGCCGCAGCTCGTTCATCGCCGCCGCCCGCACGGTGGACCGCAAGCTGTTCAGGATCGCGACGTCCTTCGATTTCCTGCTCGGCGTCTCGCCGATCAACAGCGCCGAGGCCTATGAAAAGTTCAAGGCCTCGCATCATGCGGCCGAGCCGGTCTTTCGTTACCGTCCCCTGACCGTCGATCCCGAGCGCACCAAGCGCGATCTCTACGCCATCGACCTGCGCCGTGTCGAAGACCCCGTGCTCGAAACCCTGTTCTCGGAAAAGCGCCGCGAGCTCGGCCAGCAGCTGAATATGCTCGAATGCCGCAACACGCCCGATTTCCGTTACGCGTCGCTGATGCTCTACGGCTCGGTCGAGCGCTCTTTGCTCGACAGCGCGCGCGACATTCTCGCCAAGGTCGAAAAAAGCGAGGCGCCCGATCCCGACATGGTCGATGCCCCGGCCGTCCGCGATGCCGCGCGGCTGCTCGTCAACCGCTACCGCGCCGCCAACCCCGCCTTCGAGGCGAAGATCAGCCTGCGCGCCGACATCGCCGCCGGCATGATGGTCTCCGGGCACAAGCTGCTGATCGCGACCGACACGCGGATGCGCCGCCACCGGCTCGAGGCGCTGCTCCAGCACGAGGTCAGCGTTCATCTGCTCACCTGCGTCAACGGCGCCGCGCAGGGGCTGCAAATCTTCCAGTCGGGGCTCGCCGGTTATGAGGGCGTGCAGGAGGGGCTCGGCGTCTTCGCCGAATGCGCGGTGGGCGGGCTCACCGCGGCGCGGCTGCGGCTGCTCGCGGCGCGCGTGGTCGTCGTCGATGCGATGATCGAAGGAGCGGATTTCATCCATTGCTTCCGCGTGCTGCACGACGAGCACGGCTTCGGCGCACGCGTTGCTTTCGGCATCGTCGGGCGCGTCTTCCGCTCGGGCGGCTTTGCCAAGGACGCTATCTATCTGCGCGGCTTCAGGGAGGTGCTCGATCATCTCGCCTCGGGCCGCGATCTGGCGCCGTTCTGGTTCGGCAAGATCGCCGCGCGGCACATAAAGGTGGTCGAGGAGCTCGAGCTGCGCGGTCTGCTCCGGCGCCCGCGCAGCCTGCCGGAATTCCTCGCCTCGCCCGCGGCGCAGGCGCGCATCGCGGCGATGGCCAAGCTCGCCTCGCTCTCCCAGCTCATCCCGCAGGAGTCCTGAATGCTGATCGCCTTTTTCGTGAATGACATGGCCAAGGAGCATGCCCGCTACACCACCACCATCATGGCGCATGAGGCGGTGAAGCGCGGCCACCGCGTCTGCTATGTCCTGCCCGGCGATTTCGTGCTGAGCCCGGACGATACTTTGCGCGTTCACGCCCGCTTCGCCCCGGCCAAGAAGCAGCGCAGCTCGCTGCAATTCTTCAACGACATGCAGGCGGTGGCAGGCGAAACCGAGCTCGTCGACATTACCGACATCGACGTGCTGATGCTGCGCAGCGATCCCTCGCTCGACGCGATGGAGACGCCATGGGCGGCCGATATCGGCATCCTCTTCGGCCGCGCCGCGGCTGCGCGCGGCGTGCTCGTGCTCAACGACCCCGACAGCCTGTCGCAGGCGATCAACAAGCTCTATTTCCAGTCCTTCCCGGAAGCGGTGCGCGCCGAGACCCTGATCACCAAATTCCCGAGCGACGTTAAGGAATTCGCCAAGGCCCATGGCGGCAAGATCATCCTCAAGCCCTTGCAGGGATCGGGCGGCCAGAGCGTGTTCCTGGTCGGCTCGGAGAACGCCTCCAACATCAACCAGATGATCGAAGCGATCGGGCGCGACGGCTATATCATCGCCCAGGCCTATGTCCCGGCGGCGGCCAAGGGCGACATCCGCTTCTTCCTGATGAACGGCCGCCCGCTTCAGATCGGCGACAAATATGCGGCGCTGAGAAGGGTGAGCGCGGGCGACGACATCCGCAGCAACATCCACGCCGGCGGCAAGGCGGTGGCGGTCGACATTACAGACAAGGAGCTTCGTATCGCCGAGCTGATCCGGCCCAAGCTCCTGGCCGACGGCATGTTCTTGGTCGGCATCGACATCGTCGGCGACAGGATCCTCGAGGTGAACGTGTTCAGCCCGGGCAACTTGCAGGCCTGCTGCGACCTCGCCGGCGTCAATTTCACCGCCGAGGTCCTCCAGTCGATCGAGCGCAAGGTCGAGATTGCAAGCGAGTTCGCCGGCGCCTTCGACAACAAGGCGCTGGCGGTGATGTGAGCCGCGCGCGCCGCATCTGGTAATCCGTGCGCTTGCGGACTATCTCTTCTCCGAACGGCAAGAGCGCGCAATCCTATGTCCTTCGGCCTGCTGGCCTATCTCGATTCGATCAAGGCGCGCGATCCGGCGCCGCGGTCGCGCTGGGAGATCCTGCTCTATCCGGGCGTGTGGGCTTTGTTCTATCACCGCATCGCCCATTGGCTGTTCAGGGGCGAGCTTTACTTTCTCGCCCGGCTGGTCAACCATCTCTCGCGGATGCTGACCGCGATCGACATTCATCCCGGCGCCACGATCGGGCGCAACTTCTTCATCGACCACGGCTTCGTCGTGATCGGCGAGACCGCCGAGATCGGCGACGATGTCACCATCTACCAGCAGGTCACTCTGGGCGGCACCAACCCAACCAACGGCATTCCGGGCAAGCGCCACCCGACGCTTGAGGACGGCGCCATCATCGGCTCGGGCGCGCAGGTGCTCGGCCCGATCGTCGTCGGCGCCCGCGCCCGCATTGGCGCCAATAGCGTGGTCACGCGCGACGTGCCGCCGGGCGCGACCATGGTCGGCATCCCGGCCCGCTCGACCCTGGTCGACGCCGAGGACAGCTCGGCCAATTTCCTGCCCTACGGCACCTGCGCGGAGACGTTCGATCCCGCCACCCAGAAGCTCGAATTGCTGCAATGCGAGGTCGAGCAATTGCGCGCCCGCATCGCCGAGCTGGTCGAGGAGCGCGATGCCGGCAGGCCGCGGCCCGCCCGGGCGCGCAAGGTCAGCAACGGAGATCGGGCCTGATGGGCGCGGTCCTCCCGTTTCCGTTTCGGGCAACGGGAGGCCAGACCGGCTTCACACGGTTCGAGCTTCACCGCATCGTCGACCTTTACGGGCGCATGGTCGCCGCTGGCCTCTGGAAGGATTATGCGATCGCCTTCGAGCCCGGCGCCGCCGCCTTCTGGGCCTTCCGCCGAACCGCCGAGCATCCCGAATGCAGGATCGAGAAACGCCCGGGCGCGCGCCAGGGCGCCTGGTCCCTGATCGGCGAGAACGGCCAGGTCCTTCGCCGCGGCCCCGAGCTCGGCCCGATCCTCGCCCCGCTCGAGCGGCGGCTGCTCAAATTGGTGGCGGGCTAAGGGAAAAGGGGACAGTCACTGTGACTGTAGGGAAAAGGGGACAGTCACTGTGACTGTCCCCTTTTGGTGTCAGGCGGGTACCACCCGGGTCGCCGGCCGGTCGAGCAAAGGCAGCCGCGCCTGCAGGCCGTCGGGCAGGAGGGCGACCACCGCCCGGCGCGCGTTCGGCCAGAAGGCGGAGAGCAGGAGCAGGGCCGAGCCGATGACGAGCGCGGTCAGCGCGACGCTCAATTCGACCGCGCCATATTCGCGGAACAGCATGTTGATCGCGTAGAGCACATAAGCGAGCGCCGAGACCAGCAAGGCGCGCCGGTCGATCGCCAGCGCCACCACCCCCATGGCGACGTAGAGCAGGATCACGATGAACCCGTCGAGCGTCGAGGCGGCGCCCTCGGTGAGGCCGAGCAGCCAGAAGACGGGATGGACGATGAGCGGCGCCGCAAGCAGATGCAGCCAGAAGGCGACGTCGGAGCGGCGGGTCTGGCGGCGGCGGTCGGACGCGTCCCACCACATCGCGAAGAGGAAGGTCCCGACGCCTATCACCAAAGCGGTGATCTCGAGGACGAGGTGGATATAATCCTCGTCGGCCTGGCTCATCTTCCCGCCATTGCCGACCACCGCCACGGCGACGAGGCCCATGACGAACGCGGCCAGCGCGGCCGCGCCCGCGGCGATGGTGATCGGCACCTTGAAGCGCCGCCAGTGCGCCCAGGCCGCCGCGACCGTGACCGCCGCGCTCGCCGAGATGATCATGAAGACCTGCCAGGCGCCGAAGATATTGCTCTCGCCGATGAGCAGGGTCAGCGCGATGCCGGTGCTGGTGAAGATTCCGGTGAGGAAGGCGAGCAGCAAGATGATGCTGGGCAGCGCCATCCGGCGCTGGCGGGTGAAGAATTCGGCGAGCCCCCAGGCGGTCGCGGCGACGAACAGGCCGCCAAGGACCGAGGGGCCGTCATAGCCGATGCGCGGCGGGATATATTGGCCGATCCAGGCGACCGCGAAGAGCAGGATCAAGGCGGCGATGCCGACGAAGATGTCGTTGAAGCCGGTGAGCAGCCGGAAATGCTCCTCGTCGGCGGCCGGCATCGGCCGGCCTGCGGCGACGAAGTCGCGGAACGCGGCGGCCTGGACCGGACTCAGCACCCCGGCGGCCACCGCGGCTTCGACGTCATTCTCGCTATACATAGGATTCGTCTCCCGTTTCGGCCCGCCTTTAGCACAGGTGTATTAGCGTTACAATACAGCGTGAGCGAGGCCGAGAAAACCCCCTCCCGTCGCCGGGAAGGGGTTCGCTCTTCGGGTCGTCGTCAATCGAAGGTCTGGGCTTCCCTGACCGGCTGCAGGTCCGTCCCCGGAACCCGGTTGCGCAGGCCCTCCGGCAGCATGCCCACCACCGAGCGGCGGATCTGCGACCAGAACATGCCGATCACGACCAGCAATATGCCGATAAGGAGCAGCGTGATCATCAGGCTGTCCTGGGTGTTGCCATAGCCGCCATAGCCGCCGCCATAGCCGCCGCCATAAGCGCCGCCCATGGAATCATAGCCGCCGCCATAGGAATCCATGTCCTCGAAGCGGCGCGGCTGGCCGTTGATCAGCCAGAACAGGCCGACACCGAGCGGATAAGCGGCGCCGAGGACCCACACCCGCCGGTCCACCGCCAGCGCGACCAGGGTGAGGACGATGAACAGCAGGATGGTCACGACCGACATCACGACCGACACCGGCCCCTCCGCCAGCTTGAGCAAAGCGACGAGCGCGATGATCACCATCCACGTCGAGGTCCAGTGCAGCCAGAAGCCGGTATCGGCGCGCCTGGTGACGCGGCGCGGATCCTTGCTGTCCCACATCATCGCATAGACGAAGACCGCCAGGCCCAGGACCAGCAGCACGATCTCGGCGATGTCGCTGCCCGGGTCTGTCGGCACGGCCGCGCCGAGCAGGAACATGATCGCCATCGCGACCATGCCGACTCCGAGCGAGACGGCGATCGGCTCTTCGAACCGCTTCCAGTAGAGGAAGGCGCCGCCGGCCCCGAGCAGGGCGCAGACCGCGTTGATGATGTTCATCGAATCGATATTGGACCGCCCCATCATCGAGACCGCCAGCAGCATCCCCGCGAAGAAGACGGCGTAAACGAAGGTGACGGCGAAGCCGATGCCGGACAGCGCCTGGCGCTTGCGCCGCGAGAAAAACTCGGCCAGCCCCCAGGCGCCGGCAGCCACGAAAATCGCCATGAACGGCGACGGCGAATTGCCGATATCGATCTTGCTGCCGAGCCAGCCCAGTCCGACCAGCAGCAGGATCGACGAATAGAAGACGTAAAGGTCGTTGAAGCCGAGCAGCCAGCGCACCGGCTCCTCGTCCGCGGTCGGCGTGCCGTTGCGCGCGGCGACATGGTTGCGCAGGCTCGCGGCCTGCTCGGCGGTCAATGCGCCACCCGCCACCGCGTCTTCAATATCGCTTTGGCTGTACATGATGATCCTCCCCCTGAAAGGCGCGCCCGCCGGATTGTGCCCCGGTCGTGCGAGCATGAAGCCTTGGCCTCTGTCTCTCATGACAGCGCGGCGCGGTCAACGCCGGGCGCGGGATCAGCCGCCGCGCAGGCGCTCCAGGATGGCACTCACCTGCTCCGTGCCCGATTGCGGCACGATCTCGCCGGCGCGATCGGTGATCGCCGCCCAGGATGCGGCGACCGCTTCGGGAGTCGCCTCGTCGAGCGCGACCCCCCGGGTCAGCGTCACATAGGCCGCCTGGACGACGCCGGCGCCGGCGCCGAGGATCGCACCGGTCGGCGCCTCCTCGGAAACCAGGAAGAGCGCGGCCGGCGCGACCAGTTCGGGCCGGAAGCGGTCGAGCAATTCGGGCGGGAACAGCTCTTCGGTCATCCGCGTCGCCGCGGTCGGCGCGATCGTGTTGACCCGGACGTTGTACTTGGCGCCCTCGAGCGCCAGCGTCCTGGCGAAGCCGGCGAGGCCAAGCTTGGCGGCGCCGTAATTGGCCTGGCCGAAATTGCCGTAGAGGCCGGTCGACGAGCTCGTCATCAGGATGCGGCCATAAGCCTGGTCGCGCATCGTCTCCCACACCGCCTGGGTCGCATTGGCCGAGCCGATCAGATGGACGTCCACCACCGCCCGGAAATCCGCCATGTCCATCTTCGCGAAGCTCTTGTCGCGCAGGATGCCGGCATTGTTGATCAGGACATGGACGCCGCCCCAATCGGCCCGCGCCTTGTCGGCCATGGCCCGCATCTGCTCGGCGTCGGTGACGTTGCCGCCGTCGGCCATGGCCTCGCCGCCAGCGGCCCTGATCTCCTCGACGACGGCAAGCGCGGCGTCGGAGTGACCGCTGCCGTCGCGGCTGCCGCCGAGATCGTTGACCACGACCCTGGCGCCGCGCCGCGCCAGCTCGAGCGCGTAAACGCGGCCGAGGCCGCCGCCCGCGCCGGTGACAATGGCGACGCGGCCTTCGAAACTGATCGTCATGAGCAAATAACCCCCAACCGGCTGAGATGATGGTCAGCCGGTTAGGGGATCAGGCGGGAAATCGCAAAGCGCGCCCGGGCCCTAGCGGCGCGGGCGGGCCCGGCGCTCGTAGGTCTGGGTGCAATTGTCGGTGACGGTCCGCGAGCAGGGTGGCTTCTCGCCGGTCGAGGGCTGCGGCGCGAAGGCGGCGCGCGCATCCGGATTGGGCACCCAGACCGCGCCTGGAGGAGCCTGGGGAATCGGCTGGTTGGCGCCGGCCGGGGCGGTGGCGGGGTCGGACACGACCACGATGTTGCGCGCGTCGCGCTCCGGCGCGGTGTTGGCCGGCGGGACGGTCGTCTGGGCGAAAGCGGCGCCGGCGGTCAGCAAGGTGGCCGCAAAGATCAGTGATTTCATCGATATCCTCCTGGTTTCGGGCGCCTGTTCAAGCGGCGCGCGCCACAGCGGGCCGCGGGAGAAACGCCGCGGTCACGGTCGGTAAACGTGGTGGGCGGAAATTGTTTCCGTCGGCGCTTGATGGGGACAGTTGCGAGCAACTGTCCCCATGCAACGCCCTAGCCGTCGGCGTCGAGCGCGTAGCCGGCCGAGCGCACGGTGCGGATGATATCGGCCGCGCCCTCGCCCGCGTTGATCGCCTTGCGCAGGCGGCGGATGTGGACGTCGACCGTGCGCAGCTCGATCTCGCTGTCCTGGCCCCAGACCGAATCGAGCAGCCGCTCGCGCGAGAAGACCCGGCCGGGATGTTCGAGGAAATGGCGGAGCAGCCGGAACTCGGTCGGCCCGAGCGCGACCGCGGCGCCGCCGCGCTTCACCTTGTGGCCGCTTACGTCCATCTCGATGTCGGCATAAATGAGCTGCTCGCCGGCCAGAGCGGGCCGGACCCGGCGCAGCACCGCCGTCACGCGGGCGACCAGTTCGCGGGGGGAAAAGGGCTTGGTGATATAATCGTCGGCGCCGGTTTCGAAGCCGCGAAGCCGATCGCCTTCCTCGCCGCGCGCGGTCAGCATGACGATCGGCACGTTGGCGGTTTCGGGGATGCGCCGGAGCTGGCGGCAGACCTCGATCCCGGACAGGCTGTCGAGCATCCAGTCGAGGATGACGAGGTCGGGCGGGCTTTCGCGCGCCAGGATCAAAGCCTCCTCGCCGTCGCCGCTATGGACGACCTCGAAATCCTCGCGTTCGAACCGGAAGACGAGCAATTCGACCAGCGCCTTGTCGTCCTCGACGATGAGGATTTTGCCTTTAACGGTCACTCGCCGCCTCGATGTCGCCGGCGGCGATGCCGGTCGTGTCCTTGCCCTTGGCGCGGTCGCCGAGATGCGCGCCGGTGGCGGCGAAATAGACCATCTCGGCGACGTTGGTGGCATGATCGCCGATCCGCTCGAGATTCTTGGCGACGAAGAGGAGATGGGTGGCGGGCGTGATGTTGTGCGGATTTTCCATCATGTGAGTGAGAAGCGCGCGGAAGATGGCGTTGTAGAAATCGTCGACCGCCGCGTCGCGCTCGCAGACCGCGGCGGCCTTGGCCGAGTCGCGGGCGGCGAAGGCGTCGAGCACGTTGTGCACCATCTCGGCCGCGATCCGCGCCATTTCGGGGAGCAAGGACAGGGGCCGGATCTTGCTGTCCTCGATGCTCGGCACGCGCTTGGCGATGTTCTTGGCATAGTCCCCGATCCGCTCGACCACGCCGGCGATCTTCAATGCGGCGACGACCTCGCGCAGATCGTCGGCCATCGGCGCGCGCAGCGCAATGATCTGCACCGCCTGGCGCTCGATCTCGGTCTCGAGCGCGTCGATTCGCGCGTCGCGCTCGACGACCGCGGCGGCGGCCTCCGGATCGCGCCGGACGAGCGCCTGCATGGCGTCGCCGATCGCCGCCTCGGCGAGCCCGCCCATCTCGCAAATGGTGCCGCGCAAAGTGTCGAGCTCCGCGTCGAAGGCTTTGATCGTGTGGCCGGTGCTTGCCATCGTGTGTCTCCTCAGCCGTAGCGGCCGGTGATGTAATCCTTGGTCCGCGTCTCGCGCGGATTGGTGAAGATGTCCGTGGTCTCGCCATATTCGATGAGGGTGCCGAGGTGGAAGAAGGCGGTCTTCTGCGACACCCGTGCCGCCTGCTGCATATTGTGGGTGACGATGACGATCGCATAGCGGCCGCGAAGCTCGTGGATCAGCTCCTCGATCTTGGCGGTGGCGATCGGGTCGAGCGCCGAGCAGGGCTCGTCCATCAGGATCACCTCGGGGTCGACGGCGATCGCGCGGGCGATGCACAGGCGCTGCTGCTGGCCGCCCGACAAAGCCGTGCCGCTCTCCTGCAGCCGCTCTTTGACCTCGTCCCAAAGCCCCGCGCGCTTGAGCGAGCGCTCGACGATCGTATCCATCTCGGCCTTGCCCGCGGCGAGCCCGTGGATGCGCGGCCCGTAGGCGACATTCTCGTAGATCGACTTGGGGAAGGGGTTGGGCTTCTGGAAGACCATGCCGACGCGGGCCCGGAGCTGCACCACGTCCATCGAGGCTGCGTAAATATCCTCGCCGTCGAGCTCGATCCGGCCCTCAAAGCGCGCGCTCGGAATGGTGTCGTTCATCCGGTTCAAGGTGCGCAGGAAGGTCGATTTGCCGCAGCCCGACGGGCCGATGAAGGCCGTGACATGCTCGCGGCTGACGTCGATCGAGACGTCGTCGATCGCCTTGTTGGGCCCATAGAAGACGCTGACGTTGCGTGCCGTCATCTTCGGGGCGGTCAGTGTTTCTGTATCCATCACCAGCGCTTTTCGAACCTGTTCCTGAGATAGATGGCCAGCCCGTTCATCGCGAGCAGGAAGACCAAAAGGACGATGATCGCCGCCGACGTCTTCTCGACGAAGCCGCGGCTGACGTCGTCCGACCACAGAAAGATTTGCACCGGCAGCGCGGTCGCCGGCTCGGCGAGGCCGCCCGGCGGCGAGGCGATGAAGGCGCGCATGCCGATCATCAGCAAGGGCGCGGTCTCGCCGAGCGCGCGCGCCATGCCGATGATCGTGCCGGTGAGGATACCGGGCAGAGCGAGCGGGATGACGTGGTGGAAGACCACCTGGATCCGGCTCGCGCCGATGCCGAGCGCGGCGTCGCGGATTGAGGGCGGCACCGACTTGATCGCGTTGCGCCCCGCGATGACGATCACCGGCATGGTCATCAAGGCCAAAGTCAGGCCGCCAACGATCGGCGCCGAGCGCGGCAGATGCATGACCTGGAGGAAGACGGCGAGGCCGAGCAGGCCGAAGATGATCGAGGGCACGGCGGCGAGATTGTTGATCGAGACCTCGATCATGTCGGTCCACCGGTTCCTGGGCGCATATTCCTCCAGATAGACCGCCGACAGCACGCCCACTGGGAATGCGATGAGCAAGGTGATGATCATCGTCAGCAGCGAGCCCTTGAACGCCCCCCAGATGCCGACAGCGGTCGGATCGGTGGCGTCGGCGCCAGTCAGGAAATTGGTGTTGAAGCCGATGCGGGCGCGGCCGGCCTCGGCGAGCGGTCGGTAGCGCGCATCGGCCTCGGCCGTGCCATGGCCCTTGGCGGCCTGGTCGATGCCGCTTTCGGCCGGCAGCCACAGGGTCGCGGGCCGGGTCAGCAGGCCGGGATCGGCCTTGACCGCTTCGCGCAGGACGAGCCGGCCGGCAGGCGAGAAGAGGCGGGCGCCGCGCGGGCCATATTGGGCGTCCGCCGTGCGCCGCATGATGCCCTCGAAGTCGACCTCGGCGAGCGCCTGCTCGGCATCGGGGCCGGCGAGCTGCGCGGCGGTGAGCGCGGCGCCGCTCTGGCGCAGGTCGACGTCGAGCCGAAGCTCGGTTTGGCGGAAGCCGTTGAGCCCGTTCATCGCCATGCTGATGAGGAGGAAGGCGAGGAAACCGGCCGACAGCAAGACCGCGCCGAGCCCGATCAGCCGGAACCGGCGCTCGGCCGCGTAACGGCGGCGGATGCGCGTCTGCATCGCGGGATCGCGCCAGTCTGTCGGCGTCGGATCGACGGAGATGAAGGCCTCACTCATAAGCTTCGCGATATTTCTTCACGACGCGCAGGGCGACGATGTTGAGCGCCAGCGTGACCAGGAACAGGACCATGCCGAGCGCGAAGGCGGCCAAGGTCTTGGGGCTGTCGAATTCCTGGTCGCCGGTCAGCAATTGCACGATCTGGGTGGTCACCGTGGTGACGCTGGCAAAGGGGTTGGCGGTGAGGTTGGCGGCGAGCCCTGCGGCCATGACCACGATCATCGTCTCGCCGATCGCCCGGCTGACCGCGAGCAGCACGCCGCCGACGACGCCGGGCAGAGCGGCGGGGACGAGCACCTTGCGGATCGTCTCGGAGCGGGTCGCGCCCATGGCGAGGCTGCCGTCGCGCATCGCCTGCGGCACCGCGGCGATCGAATCGTCGGCCATCGAGGAGACGAAGGGGATGATCATCACGCCCATGACGAGTCCGGCGGCGAGCGCCGATTCGGTCGAGGCGGCGAAGCCAAGGCTGATCCCGAGGTCGCGGATCGCCGGCGCCACGGTCAAGGCTGCGAAATAGCCGTAGACCACGGTCGGCACGCCGGCGAGGACCTCGAGCATCGGCTTCATCCAGCGGCGCAGGCCGGGCCTTGCATATTGGGTGAGGTAGATCGCGCTCATCAGGCCCAAAGGAATGGCGACGATCATGGCGATGATCGCGCCGATGAAGATCGTGCCCCAGAACAGGGGGATCGACCCGAAGCCGCTGGGCTCGCCGGGCTGGACCGCGGTCTGCGGGCTCCAGTGGGTGCCGAACAGGAATTCTCCCGGCGAGACCATGGAGAAGAAGCGGATCGTCTCGAACAGCAGGGAGAGGAAGATGCCGAGCGTGGTCAGGATCGCGATCAGCGAGGCGGTCAGCAGCAGCGCCATGACGATCCGCTCGACCCGGGTCCGGGCACGGAAATTGGGCGACAGGCGCGTATAGGCCCAGGCGCCGCCGGCGAAGGCGAGCAGCAAAGCGATGGCGAGGCCGAGCCAGGCGTAGAAGGAGATGGCGCCGGCATAGACCGGCGCCAGCGCCGAGGCTTCGGCGTGATTCGCGGCGCCGACGGCGCCCGTCGCCAGCCCGCGCGCCTCGGCGAGGATCGCGGCGCGCTGCATGTCGATGGCGGGCAAGGCGGCGGCCTGCGGGCTCGACAGCACCGCGTCGGCGACCAGGCGGTCGGAGAGGAAGGCCCAGAAGGCAAGGAAGATCAAGGCCGGCACGACCGCCCACAAGGCGACGTACCAGCCATGATAAGCGGGCAGCGAATGCGGCCGCTGGCGGCCGCCGCCGGCGAAGGCCGCGGCGCGCGCCTTGGCCGACAGCCAGGCGATGAAGCCGAAGCCGAGCACGAGCAGGGCGATGACGCCGAGCGACATCAATGCAGCCCGTCCGCGCGCATCGCCGGCATCGTGCGCGCGATCGCCATGGAAGTCGCGCGTAGGGGGTCGGGCAGGGGGATGAGGCCGCGGTCGGTGAGATAGGCGCCCGGGCCCCAGCCGCGCGCATATTCAGCGAGGAACTCGCGCAGGCCCGGCACCGCGTCGAGATGCTCGCCCTTGACGTAGACGTAGAGCTGGCGCGCGCCCGGATAGGTGAAGCCCCGGATCGTGTCGGCGCTCGGGGCGACGCCGCCGATCGGGACGCCGCGGACCCGGTCGAGATTCTCCTCCATGAAGGAATAGCCGAGCACGCCGATCGTGCCCTGATTCTGCGAGACGCGCTGGATCAGCAGATTGTCGTTCTCGCCCGCTTCGACGAAGGCGCCGTCCTCGCGGATGCGGGTGCAGAGCCGCGTGTGGCGCTCGGAATCGCTCTCCTTGAGCGCCTTCATCGCCGGATCGGTTTCGCAGCCCTTGGTCAGCATCAGCTCGACGAAGCTGTCGCGCGTGCCCGACGACGGCGGCGGGCCGTAGACCAGGATCGGCACGTCGGGCAGCGCCGGATTGACCTCGCGCCAGGTCCGCGCCCTCTGCGGCCGGCCGAACGGCTCGGCGGCGAGCGCCGCATAGACATCGCGCAAGGTGAGGTTGAAGCCGGTCGGCCGCGTCGCCGACTCGATCAGGGCCAGCCCGTCGATCCCGATCGGCACCTCGATGACATGATTGACGCCGTTGGCGCGGCAGCGTTCGAGCTCGGAAGCCTTGATCCGCCGCGACGCATTCTCGACGTCGGGGAAGCGCGCGCCGACGCCGCCGCAGAACAGCTGCATGCCGGCGCCGGTGCCGGTCGATTCGACGATCGGGGCGTGGAAGCTCGGCCGGTTCTGCGCGAATCGCTCGGCGACCGCGGTGGTGAAGGGATAGACGGTCGACGAGCCGACGATGCGGATCTGCTGGCGCGGCGCCTGCTCGCAGGCCGCCAGCCCAAGGGCCGTTGCCAGCAGCGCGAATAAGGGACGTTTCGAGCGATTCATGGACCGCCAAATCAGTGGGGTGGTGTCATGACTCTTTGATGACAATGGGGGTTGGCGGGCACGGGATGAGCCAAGTGAATCCGGATTGATTCGTCATTCCAGCGAAAGCTGGAATCTCACTTCTTGGATGCGCAGGAAGGATGAAGAGATTCCAGCTTTCGCTGGAATGACGTGGGGCCTCTAAGCGCGGGGCAGCGACACCGAGACGGTGGTGCCCTCGCCCGGCTCCGAGGCGATGTCGAGGCGGCCGCGGTGGCGCAGGACGATATGCTTGACGATGGCGAGGCCGAGGCCGGTGCCGCCGACCGAGCGGCTGCGGCCGGGGTCGACTCGGTAGAAGCGCTCGGTGAGGCGCGGGATATGGTCGGCCGGGATGCCGTCGCCCTGGTCGACGACGCTCAATCGGACGAGGTCGGGCGCGGCTTCGTCGAGCCGGATCCGGACCGGCGTGCCGGGCCGGCCATATTTGATCGCGTTGACGATGAGGTTGTTCAGCATCTGGCCGAGCTGGACGCGGTCGCCCCCGACCAGGGCCTCATCCAATTCGTTCTCGACGCGGAGCGCGCGGCCCTTGGCGAGCGGCTTCAGCGCCGTCTTCACCTCGTCGATCAGCGGGATGAGGTCGACTCTGTCGCGCGGCAGCGCGAAGCGCTCGGCCTCGATCCGCGACAGCGACATCAGATCGTCGAGCAAATCGCGCATCCGCGTCGCCTCGCCGGACATGATCGCAACGAAGCGCTGGCGGGTCTCGGGATCGACCGCCTCCTCATCCTGGAGAGTTTCAATGAATCCCAAGAGGGTAGCGAGCGGCGTTCTGAGCTCATGCGAGGCGTTGGCGACGAAATCGACCCGCATCTGCTCGGCGGCGCGGGCCTGGCTCTGGTCGGCGAGTCGGACGAGGCGGCTGCCGTCGGGCAAGGGCGCCACCGCCATTTCCCAGGGCCGGCCGAGCTCGCCCAAGCCGACCAGCTCGATGCTGACCGGCGCGTCGCCGCCCTCGCCGGCGAGAGGCTCGGCAGCGGCGGGGTGGCGGATGGCGAGGCGGACGTCCGCTCCTTCGATATGGTCCCCGAGCAACGCCCTGGCCGCATCGTTGGCGATCAGCACCCGGCGGTCTCGGACGACCAGCAGCGGCTCCCCGAACGCCGCCAGCAGGTCCGGGCCTTCCGGAAGCTGCGTCTCGACCTGCGGCGCTGTCTCGACGGCCTCGGCCGGGGCGGCGGTCTTCATCAAAGCGAAGGCGCCGGCTCCGGCGAGCACGGCCAGGAAGGCCGCAACGGGGGTCGCGCCGGCCCACGAGGCGGCGGCGACGCCCAGCGCCGCGATGGCGGCCGCCGCGATCCCTCTGGCGATTCCGTTATTCCCCATGCCTGCCATCGTCCCATGGCGGGACGCCCTTGCCGTTCCGCTCGCCTCGCGCGCGCTTTACCCTTAATAAAGAGCGGAGGTGTATCGGAATTTCCATGAGCGGCACTGACAAAGACCAGGCTGGCGGCAGCGCCTTCGTTCCGAGCCGGCGCACCGTCCTGGTGCTGGGCGCGGCGGCGGCGTCGACGGTGGTCACGGTCCGGCCCGCGCTCGCGCAGGCCGCGGGGTCGGTGCTTAATTGCGAGATTCCGGTGCCCGGCCCGCATGCCGGCGGCCAGTATATCGCGGCCGACGGCAATCTCGTCGCCCCCGGCACGCCCGGCGCGGCGCCGCCGCTGGGGCGGGCGCTGAAGGGCGAGGAGGTCAAGTCGCTGCTGCGTTCCGGCACCACGCCCGCCGGCACCGATCCGACATCCGCTCAGGCCTATGCCAATTATATCAGGCGCCTGCAGTCGGGGATGAGCGGCTTCACCTGCTACGCCTCGCTGCAGACGCGGCCCTGAGCTAGAAGGCGCCGGCATGGCGTCTCCCGTCTATATCGCCGATTCGGGCAGCGCGGTCCTCACCGTCGCCCTCGACGGCCTGTCGGTGCTGTTCCACGCGCCTTCGGGCATGACCCACATTGTCGCGACGCCTGCGCCCGAGATACTGGATGCGCTGCAAACGGGGCCCGCTGACGCGCCCGAATTGATCCGGCGGCTTCGCGAACGCTACGATTTCGAGGGCGACGAGGCCGAGGGCGCGCTTCACGCGCGCCTGGACGAGCTCGAGGCCGCCGGGCTGGTCCGCCGCGCATGAGGCACAGGCTCGACATCCGGATCGGCCCGGTCGCCTTCCGCATCGGCAGCGCCTGGAAGGCGCCGCTGGATGCGCTCGCGCGGCTCTACGCTTCCTATCCCGCGCCCGAGGACGGCCTCGCCGATTTCACGGTCCGGCTCGAGCCGGAAAGGCCGTGGCGCCGCTTCATCCGCCCATCGGTGGCGATCAGGGGCGATTACACGCTCGCCGACGCCGCGCCTTTGTCGCTCGCGCACGGCCTGCTCGCGGCCGAGATGGGCATGAACCTGCAGATGGCGCTGGGGCAGAAGCGCTATCTCCTGCTCCACGCGGCGACGGTCGAGCGCGACGGCCGCGCGCTGATCATGACCGGCGAATCGGGGGCGGGCAAATCGACCCTGGCGGCCCTGCTCGGCGAGCGCGGCTGGCGGCTGATGGGCGACGAATTCGCTCTGCTCGACATGGCGAGCGGCGACCTGCTGCCCTTTCCGCGCGCGGTCAGCCTCAAGAACGGCGCGATCGAGGTGATGCAGGCGGAAGTTCCGGCCGAGCGCTTCGGCCCGCGCCTCGACGGCACGCCCAAGGGCGCGATCCGCCACATGCGGCCCAATGCGGAAGCGATCGACCGGATGGGGGAGGGGGCGACGCCCGCTTTGATCCTGTTCCCGCGCTTCGGCGAGACGCAGGCGGTGCGCGGCGTCGGCGCGGCCGAGGTGTTCATGCGCCTGACCCAGGCCTCGACCAATTACGTCGCGCTCGGCCGCGACGGCTTCGACGCGCTCAATCGCCTGATCGCGGCCAATCCGGCGCTTGCGATCGATTACCCCGATACCGAAACCGCCGTCGCCCTGGTCGAGGATTTCTGGCGGGCGCGGGCGGCATGAACGCCCGGCTCCTCGTCCGCGCGCTGCGCGATCCCGCCAGCGTGACGAACTGCGACTGGCCGGGCCTCATCAGCGCCGCCCGCGCCGAGCAATTGATCGGCAGCCTCGCCTTCCGGATGGAAAGCCAGCCGGTCCCCGCCCGGGTTGCTTCGGTGTTCGGAGCCGCGCGCCGCGACGCCGCTTATGCGCGCACCCAGGCGCTCTGGGAGGCGGAAATGGCGCGTCGGGCGCTCGCCCCGCTGGGCGTGCCGGTGATCCTGATGAAGGGCACCGCCTTTCACGCCGCCTCCTACGACGCCTGCATCGGCCGCAGCGTCGGCGACCTCGACATCATGGTGCCGCGCGCCAGCCTCGACGCCGTCGAAGCGGCCCTCATCGATGCCGGCTGGGAGCGGATGAAGGAGGCCGAGGGGTATGACGACGTCTATTACCGCCGCTGGATGCACGAGCTGCCGCCGCTCATCCACCGCGCCCGCGACCGGATGATCGACGTCCACCACACCATCCTGCCGCTGACGGCCCGGCCGACGCCCGACGCCGGGGCTTTGATCGCCGACAGCGTGGAATTGGAGAACGGCCTGCGCATCCTCTCGCCGCCCGACATCATCGTCCACGCCGCCGCCCATCTCCTCGCCGACGGCGACCTCGCCGGCGGCCTCAGGAATCTGTGGGACATCGACCGCCTGCTGCGCGAATTCGCCGCCGCCGATCCGGCATTCTGGGACAAGCTGCGCGCCCGCGCCCGCCTCCACCAGCTCGAGCGCGCCGTCGCCCGCGCCCTGCGCCTCGCCCACCGCCTTTACGGCACGCCGCTCGAAAAGAGGGACAGTCCCTCTTTTTCGATTGCCGACCGCCTGTTCGAGGCGCGGATCCTGGCGCGCAACGGCTGGGGCCAGGAGAAGCGAAAACTCCTCCGCTTCGCCTTCTACGTCCGCTCGCACTGGCTCAGGATGCCGCCGCTCATGCTGGCGCGGCACCTCTGGACCAAGGCCACCCGCCGGCCCGCCCGCTCCTAGGGCATGCTCGCCTCTTGCGCCCGGCGCGCGGCGCGCTCCATGAACCATTGCCGGATCATTGCATTCGTGCAGCCGCTCTGGCCGCCCGAGCCCACCACCGAGCAGCTGCCGGGCCGCATCGGCCGGCTTTCGTCCTCGAGGCTCGCCACCCGCGACCCCCAGCTCTCCTCGATCGGCTGGCGCTCGCGGATCGGGCGCGGGATGCGGTAGCGCTCCTCCTCGGGCCGGCGCGCGCAGACCACCGCCTCATTCTCGTTTTCCGGCTGCGGGCAGGGGTCCTCGCCATAGACGATGATCGTCGATTCGCGCGCCGGCGGGGATTGGGACGGCTGCGCCCCGGCGGGCGCGACGTTGAGCGCGACGATCAAGGCACTAAGCAGGTGACGGGGCAGTGGCATGAAATCCCTCTCGCGCGACGCCCCTGTCCTCCTCGATGTGGGCGATAAGCCGGTGCGGCGCAACCCCAAGGTTCGATCCCGCGATTAAGGCGAAGCGGCCCGTGCGGCGGCTTTCCCCGGAGGCGCTATGGAAATGGCAAGCTTTCCATGGCATCCGGAGCGCCATGACCAGGCCCGTCGCCGCCATCATCCTCGCCGCGGGCAAGGGCACGCGGATGAAGTCCGATCTGCACAAGGTGCTGCATCCGATCGCGGGGCGGCCGATGCTCGCCCACCTGCTCGCCGGCGTCGCGGCGCTGGACCCGGCGCGGACCGTGGTCGTGGTCGGCGACAAGAGCGAGCAGGTCGAGCCTCTCGTCGCCGCGCATGATGGCGTCGTCGTCGTCCAGGACCCGCAGGAGGGCACCGCCCATGCCGTGCGCCAGGCGGAAGCCGCCTTGGCCGGCTTCGATGGCGACGTGCTGATCCTCTACGCCGATACGCCCTTCGTCACGGCGGCGACGATGGCTGCGATGGTCGGGCGGCTCGCCGAGGTCGAGGGCGCGGTCGTCGTCGCCTTCCGGCCCGCCGACCCCAAACATTATGGCCGCATCCTCGCCGAGCCCGGGGGCAGAATCCTCAAGATGGTCGAATATAAGGATGCGAGCGTTGAGGAACGCGCCGTAGGCCTTTGCAATTCCGGGCTTATGGCGGTGAGGTCCGACGATCTGTGGCCGCTGCTCGCCCGCGTCGGCAACGACAATGCGGCGCGCGAATATTACCTTCCCGACATCGTCATGATCGCCGCCGCGGACGGCCGCGCCTCGGCCGCGATCGAGGTTCCGGCCGACGAGGTCGAGGGCATCAACAGCCGCGCCGAGCTCGCCGCCGCCGAGGCCGCCTGGCAGGCGCGCCGCCGCGAATCCCTTATGGACGACGGGGTTTCCTTGGCCGCGCCCGAGACGGTCTGGTTCAGCCACGATACGAAGATCGGACGCGACAGCTTTGTCGAGCCCAATGTTTTCTTCGGCCCCGGCGTCACGATTGGCGAGGGCGTCCGGATCCGCGCTTTCTCGCATATCGAGGGCGCGACGATCGCGGCGGGGGCGGAGATCGGTCCCTATGCGCGGCTGCGGCCGGGCGCCGAGATCGGCGAGGGCGCCAGGGTCGGCAATTTCGTCGAGGTCAAGAATGCGCGGCTCGGGCAGGGCGCCAAGGCCAACCATCTTTCCTATCTCGGCGACGCCGACGTGGGCGCGGGCGCCAATGTCGGCGCGGGCACGATCACCTGCAATTATGACGGATTCTTCAAATATCGCACGAATATCGGCGACGGCGCCTTCATCGGCTCGAACAGCGCCCTGGTCGCCCCCGTCACGATCGGCGCGGGCGCGATCGTCGGCGCCGGCTCGGTGATCACCCGCGACGTGCCGGACGACGCGATCGCGCTGGCGCGGGGCGTGCAGGTGGAAAAAGCCGGCCGCGCGGCACGCTTCCGCGAAATCATGGGCGCGAAAAAGAAAAAGGGCTGAGCCGCCTTATTGCGCCGGAATCCGGACTTCGCCGCGCACCCTGGCCTCCAGCCGCGTGCCGGCCGGGACATTGATATTGCCGCCCATGCCCTGACCCATGCTGACAAAGCCGGGGCCGCTCATGACCAGGAACGCGCCTTCGCGGCCGGTGCGCGCAAAGCCCAGCCGGTGCAGCGGGACGCGGGCTTCGCCTGCCTCAAGGAATCGCGCGGCGAGAATCAGCTCGCCGGCGGCCTGCGAGACCCAGCGCCGCGGCGCGGCATGAACCACCTCGCCCATGCCCCGCGCGCCGGCCGGGACTAGGGTGCGTCCGTCGACCACGACCGGGTCGACGAGATGGATCGGGAACATCTCGCCGGTGCGGCTCCGCCCGCTGCCAAGGTCCTGATCGAGCTCGATCTGGACGATCGTGCCGGCAGGGATCGTGCAGCAAATCGGGGCAGGCGCCTGCGTGAGCGCCGGCTCCGCTCCCGCCGGCGCCTGGGCCGGGGAAGCGGAGGCCGCGAACAGCAGCAGGACGGCAACGGCGAGCCCCGCCAGGGCCGATCGGTCAGTCATTGTCGCCCGTATAAGGCGGCATCAGATCGAGGCCGCCGCCGCGCCGGTCGAAATCCTCGCGGCTCTGCGGCGACAGATTGGGCCGGCCGACGCCGATGCCCATGCCGATCGCGCAGCGCACATATTGGGTCTCGCCCTCCTCGACCTCGACCCGCAGCAAATCGGTCGCTTCGCTGCGGACCGTATATTCGTGCGCGCCGGGCGTGGTCACGTGGATGAAATATTTGCCGGGCGGCAGCCGGTTGACGACCTGATCGCCTTCCCGGACCCGGCAGCTGATCGCAAAGCCCATGCGCGACGAGCGGTAGAAGACGACCTGGCCCATGCCGGCTGGCGGCGGCGGGATGGCGGGCGCCGCTTCACGGGCCAGCGCCGCGCCGCCGACCATCTGCGTCGGAACGGCCGCGCCGCAAAGCGCGCCGATCAGCATCACTGTCTTGAATCGCATCTTTTTTCCCCTCCCCATTGAAAATCCGGTCATTCGATCGGCGCGAGCACGGTCTCGGCCGCGATCTGCGCTTCGGCGCGCGTGCCCGCCGGGATGTTGACCTCGCCGCCGGCGATCAAATAGCCGATGACCGAGGCCACCGGCAGAACCGCCGCGGCGACCATGTTGCCGGTATTGACCGCGCCGCTATTGTCGACGCCCTGGCGGCGGCCGTAGCGCAGGCTGCGCAGCGCGATTCGGGTGCCGTTGAGGTCGAGATAGCGCGCTGCGAGGATCAGCTCGCCCGCCTTGCCGCCGGCGCGGGCGCGGGCGGCGTGGACGACCTCGCCGACGCCGGGAGTCCCGGCCGGCGCCACAATCCGCCCGTCGATCACCAGCGGCTCGGCGAGGCGGAAGGCGAAGGCGTCGCGGCTGTGATTGACCTTGCTGTTGACCGTGTCGGTGATCTCGATCGCGACCGGCGTTCGCGCCGGCACCGTGCAACAGGGGGCGGCCGCCGGCGCGGCCGGCGCCGGCTCCTCGCCCGGCTGCGCGGAAGCGGCGCTCGCGCCAAGCGCTGCCGCCGCCGCCAGCAGGGCGCGCGCAAAGCGCTGATATGGCATTGATATTCCCCCTCCAGAAGCGCCAAGCCATAGCTCCGGGCCGAGCCGCGTCAAGCCGGAATCTGGCGCGCCGCCGCCACTGGCGCAGGGCGCGCCGTCCCATTAGGGAGGCGTCAAGAGCGGATGGGGTAAAGACGTCTTATGTGCGGAATCATCGGAATCGTCGGATCGGCCGAGGCGGCCTCGCGGCTCATGGACGGGCTGAGGCGGCTCGAATATCGCGGCTATGATTCGGCGGGCCTGTGCACGATCGTCGACGGCCGGCTCGAGCGCCGCCGCGCCGAGGGCAAGCTCGACAATCTCGCGGCCCGGCTGGAGGCGGAGCCGCTGCCGGGCCAGGTCGGCATCGCCCATACGCGCTGGGCGACTCACGGCGCACCGACGATCGGCAACGCCCACCCGCACATCGTCGGGGGGGTGGCGGTCGTCCACAACGGCATCATCGAGAATTTCAAGCAATTGCGCGAGGAGATGCAGGCCAAGGGCCGCAGCTTCGAGAGCGAGACCGACAGCGAGGTCGTCGCCCATCTCGTCGCCGACCAGCTCGAGCAGGGCAAAGGGCCGCGCGAGGCGGTCGCCGCGGTGCTGCCGCGCCTGCACGGCGCCTTCGCGCTCGCGATATTGTTCCGCGACCATCCCGGCCTGATCGTCGGCGCGCGTTTGGGCGCGCCGCTCACCATCGGTTATGGCGCGGGCGAGAATTACCTCGGCTCCGACGCGCTCGCGCTCGCCGCCTTGACCCGCCGCATCGCCTATCTCGACGAAGGCGACTGGGCGGCGATCACCCACGACAAGGTCGAGATTTTCGACCGCGACAACCGGCCGGTGGAGCGCGACGCGGTCGAATCGGGCGCCAGCGCGGCGCGCATCGAAAAGGGCAATCACCGCCATTTCATGCAGAAGGAGATTTTCGAGCAGCCTCTGGTCGTCGCCCAGACGCTCGGCTCCTACGTCCGGCCGCTCGAGCAGAAGGTGGCGCTGCCCGACATGGACTTCTCTTTCGCGCCGGTGCCGCGAATCACCATCGTCGCCTGCGGCACCTCATATTATGCCGGCATGGTCGCCAAATATTGGCTCGAGCGCTTCGCCCGGGTGCCGGTCGAGCTCGATATCGCCAGCGAGTTCCGCTACCGCGACCCGGTGCTCGAGCCCGGCGGCCTCGCGCTCTTCATCAGCCAGTCTGGAGAGACCGCAGACACGCTCGCAGCCCTCCGCCACGCCCGCGCCCACGGCCAGAAGATCGCGGTGGTGGTCAACGTGCCGAGCAGCTCGATGGCGCGCGAGGCGGACCTTTTGCTGCCGACCCATGCCGGCCCGGAGATCGGCGTCGCCTCGACCAAGGCCTTCACCTGCCAGCTCGCCGTCCTCGCCGCGCTCGCCGCCAAGGTCGCCCGCGACAAGGGCGTGATGAGCGAGGAGGAGGAGCGCGAGATCGTCCTGCATCTGACCGAGG
This sequence comes from Allosphingosinicella sp., assembly GCA_035543935.1. Taxonomy (GTDB): domain Bacteria; phylum Pseudomonadota; class Alphaproteobacteria; order Sphingomonadales; family Sphingomonadaceae; genus Allosphingosinicella. The sequence goes on along the minus strand of DATKIV010000057.1, from coordinate 58,724 downwards.
CGCCCGCGGCGATGAACGCCGCGCTCGCCCATGACGAGGACATCGAGGCGATGGCGCCGCTGATCGCGCGGGCCCAGGACGTCCTCTACATGGCCCGAGGCCAGGATTATCCGCTGGCGCTGGAGGGCGCGCTCAAGCTCAAGGAGATCAGCTACATCCACGCCGAAGGCTATGCCGCCGGCGAGATGAAGCACGGCCCGATCGCGCTGATCGACGACAATGTCCCGATCATCGTCCTGGCCCCCTCGGGCCCGCTGTTCGAAAAGACGGTGTCGAACATGCAGGAGGTCCAGGCCCGCGGCGGCAAGGTGGTGCTGATCTCGGACGCCGAAGGGATCGCCCAGGCCGGCGAGAACACCATCGCCACCATCGAAATGCCCAAGGTCCACCCGCTCATCGCGCCTTTGGTTTACGCCGTGCCGGTCCAGCTATTGGCCTATCATGTCGCGGTGGCGCGGGGGACGGACGTCGATCAGCCGCGCAACCTCGCCAAGAGCGTTACCGTCGAATAGGCGCTGGCGGCTGCTCGATTCCCGGCGGATGGAGCCGGAGAGCATTGGGGCTGGCCATTGCCCGCTGGCACCAGCTCAAGGCGCCGGCGAGCCCGTCGAGCGGCACGTCGATCCAGACCATCGGATCCTCCTCCCCCGCATCCGGATCCCGGACCTCCTCGCGGAAGCCGAGCCGGAGCATGCGCGCGCGAAGAAGATCGTCCGCCAGCGTGCCGAGCGGCAGCCAGACGTTTCCGGGCGGACGCCGCACGGCAAGATGCCGGTCCGTCGTGGCCGCGCTCTCGGGCTCGCGGTCCGGATAAACGACGTCGGCCAATCGCCCGCTAAATTCGCTTTCGGAGCGCGTCTTCACCTCCCACGCCGCGCCATCGAGCAGCAAGGCCCGCAAATCGACGGCGCTCAGCCGGCGCTCGCGTCCGTTTTCGATGATGCCGGCCTCGATTTCGAGATCGAGGCCGCCCTCGCGCAGGACAGACACTTTGATGCCGTTGCGCCGGGCCAGACAGAACATGTCGCGGATCGTCGGCTCGGTCGCCGAAAAATCGGGCGTCTCCGGAGAGCCTAGGACGATGACGGTCCGTCCCTCCATCGACCAGCTGCCTCGCGATCCGCGGGCGAAGATCACCTCCGGTTCGGGCGGCGGCGGCGGCGGCGGCGCGTCGGCCTGCGGCGCTGCGGCGAGCGTCAGAGCGAGGAGCGCGGCGATCATGAGGGATTAAGCCTCAGTGCGTCGGGCGAGGCCATCGCCGCGTGGCACCAGTTAAGCGCCTCGGGGAGTCCGGTCAGCGGCACCTCGATCCAGAGCATCGGGCCCGCCCCGGCGTGGCGGTAGCCGATGCGCAGCCGCCGCGCCTCGATCAATTCGTTGGTGATGTTGCCCGTGTGCAGCCACAAATCGCTGCCCCGCCGCCGCACCGCAAGGAAGAAGAATCCGCTGGGCGGATAGACGGGCTGCGTCTCGGGATAGACGACATCGGTATAGCGGTCGGTCAGCGCGCCGAGATCGCGCCGCTCGACGTCGTAGCTGACTTGGTCGACCATCAGCGCGCGCACGCCGGAATGGAGGAGCTGATTCACCCGCCCGCCGCGGGGGACGGCGCCGCCCTCGAAGATGAAGCTGATATTTCCCTGCCGCCAGGTCGTGACGCGAACGCCCTCGCGCTCGATTTCGCAGAGCATGCGGTTGATCGTCGGGCCGGTGGGGCCGTGGTCGATCACATTGGTCGCCTGCATCGACCAGCCGTCCAGATGCCCGCGGGCGAAAACCACGTTGCTGGGCGGGCCCTGCTGCTGCGCGGCGGCGAGCATGGCGGCGAGCAGGAGGCCTGACATGGCGCGAGCTTCGCACCCCGATCTGGCGCTGACAAGCACGGGGCGGACGCACGGTCCGAACGCGGTTCGAAAATTTTAACCGTCTGATGCCATTACGGGCCCGTCATGAGCGTCGACGCCCTGCTCTGGATAGGCACGCTGCTGTTCGCGGCCGCGATGCTGATCCTTTCGGCCATGCGCCACGCCGAGGCGGCCGAAGCGGCCGCCGATGTCGATCCCGACGACGGCGAAACCCGCGACGCCGCCCGATCCGTGGATCTGGGCCGCGGCTGGAGCCTCGGCGCCGGCGATTGATGCCGCCGGCGCACGCGACCGCGCCGCGCCCTTCCGCTCTTTAAAAAAAAGGCCGCCCCGGCCTTTGGAGGAGCGCCGGGGGCGGCAGGTCCCTCGAACGGGAGGATGCCGAGGGTTCGGGAGAGGACAGGGTGCGCCGGCTCAGGCGGCGCGAGCGATGCGCTGGGGGATATGGTCGCGGCCGCGATAGAGCGCCGGCATCGGCGGGCCGTCTTTGGTGTCACGGGCCTCCTGGGCGGCGGCGCGGCGAGCATCGCCATGCGTTCGAACAGGCTGGGGCTGTGCGCCGGGAAGATCTCGGCAGGGGCCGGAGCCTCCGGCGCGAACGGATCCACCGTCGGCATCTGGCCCGCGCCCGTCGGCGCGACCAGGATCAGCTGGCGCTCGACGGCGAGCAGCAATTCGTCCTCGTCCATCACGGGCAACCAGGGGTTCGAGTTCGGCCGCTGCCGCAAATGCGGCCGCGACCTGGTCCGGTCCGGACGCGCCTGGCGAACGATTCCGCCCGGCTTCCGCGTGGTCTGGCGGGGCGATCCGCCCGGCGCGGCTGTGACCAGCGCGGCGCAATTGAAGCTGAAGCTGGACCTGGACCTGCCGGAACGCCGCCTGCCGGCCGCGCCGGAACGCCCGCAGTCGCGGCTCGCCGCCGGCCTCGATCTTGCCTTGCTCGGCCTGCGCGGCCTCGCCGCCATGATCGCCGACCGGGCGCGGCTGTGGTCGCAGGCGCGGCCGGCGCGGCGGATCGCGATCGCCGGAGCGCTGGCCCCGCCGGAGCGCTGAACCCCGGCACGCGTAGCATTACTGGATTTCGTTCGGCGCCGATTTCGTCGATGAGCCGCCCTGAAACGGCGGGATCGGAGACGGAAATGGCGCTGAACGACCTCGGTCTCGCTGCGCTCGCGGCAGGCGCGGTCCTGGCCCTTGTCGCGCTGCTGGTCCAACGGCATTTCCGCGCTTGGCGCAAGGACGACAGCATCTTCCCGCTCGACCTCTCGATGGCCGAGTGGCAGCGCGACGGCGAGACCTTCTTCACCGGCATCATGCGCGACGCCAGCGCCCGCCACGACGCCGAATCGAGGCTGCGCGCGAGCGAGGAAAGGCGTCGGCTCCTGCAGAACGAATCCGCTCATCTCGCCCGCGTCAACGATCTCGGCGAGATGGCCGAGGCGATCGCGCACGAGATCAATCAGCCGCTGACCGCGATCGTCAACTATCTCAACGCCGCCCTGTTCATCGCCGCCGGCGGCGATGGCGAGGAGAGCCTGGCGGCATCGGAGGAGCTGATTCGGCAGGCGTCCGAACAGGCCCTGCGCGCCGGCGACATGGTCCGCCGCATTCGCCAGCTGGTCGGCCCGGGCCAGGGCCCGAGGACCGTCCGGCGCGCCGACGGGCTCGTCGATTCGGCGATGGCGGTCGCGCTCGTCGACGCGCGCTCGGGCGGCATCCTGGTCGAGCGCGACGCCGGCGCGGGCGGCGCCAAGGTCGAGGTCGATTCGGTGCAGATCAGGCAGGTGCTGGTAAACCTGCTCCGCAATGCTCTCGAAGCAATGGCCGGACGCGAGGCGGCGGGCGCGGCCCGGGTGACGATCTCGACCGGCCTGCGGCCCGACGGCATGGTCGAATTCTCCATCTCCGACACCGGCCCGGGCCTGTCGCCGGAGGTGCGCGAACGGCTTTTCGAGCCATTTTTCACCACCAAGACCAATGGCATGGGCATCGGCCTGTCGGTCTGCCGCCGGCTCATCGAAGCGCATGGCGGCACGATCGAGGCGGACAGCGCTCCCGGCGCGGGCGCCACGTTCCGCTTCCGATTGCCTCGATTCGAATCGAACTAGAACCTGTTATTCTTCCCGCATTGTTAAGCCCGGCCGCGATGTGTATCGTCGATGCGTTCAGGGGCGTAGTGCCATGTCCGATAGTTACGTGATCGCGATTGTCGACGACGACGACGCGGTAAGACATTCAACCGCCAGTCTCTTGACGCGTGCGGGCCACAAGGTGGAATCATTCACCGGCGGGGCCGAATTTCTTGCTTCGGACTTGCCGGGCCGGATCGATTGCATCCTGCTCGACATGCGCATGCCGGATCTGGATGGCCTCGCGGTGATGCGCGCGCTGGTCGAACGGCAAATGGCGTTGCCGATCCTGATCCTGACCGGCCATGGCGACGTGCCGATGGCGGTCGAGGCGATGCGGCTCGGCGCCATCGACTTCCTCGAAAAGCCCTATCCGCCGGCCGCCCTTTTCGATGCGATCATGCGCGCCTGCAGCGCGCCGCCGCCGGGCGGCGCCGTCCAGCCCGTCAACAAGCAGGCGCAGGCCAAGGTCGCCGCTTTGTCCGACCGGCAGCGCGACGTCCTGCGCGGCATCCTCAAGGGCCAGCCCAACAAGATCATCGCCTGGGAGCTGGGCCTGTCGATCCGCACGGTCGAGACCTATCGCGCGCAAATGCTCGAGAAGCTCGGCGTCCGCGGCACCGCCGAAGCGGTGCGCCTGGCGATCGCCGCCGGCCTCGGCGACGGCGCGACGATCGGATAAACAAGACGCCCGGGGCGCGCTTCGTCCGCCGCCCGGCAGGGATCGTCGGGAAAGGTGGCGCACCCAAGAGGATTCGAACCTCTGGCCTCTGCCTTCGGAGGGCAGCGCTCTATCCAGCTGAGCTATGGGTGCCTGCGCCGTCGGAGGCGGGGCCTTAGCAAAGGGCGGAGCGGGCCGCCAGAGCCTTTCGCCCCGCTTGAGGCCGGCGCCCGCCCGGCCCATAAGCCGGCGACGGGGAGGAGCGACATGAACGCGGTCCTGATGCAACCGGTCGGCCTGCCCGGCCTCATCGCCTTCGCAGCCGGCGCCCTCTTGTTTTTCGCCAGCCTGAGCTGGACCCGGATCGGCGCCGATCGCGGCGACAAAAGCGCGCCTGCCGCGCGCAGCCAACTTTCCCGGTGGGGCGTCTTCATCCAGATGCTGGGTTTCTTCGCCGCAGGCTTTGGCGGCATTTTGATCGGGTTGGCGCCGACGAGCCCGGCGGCGCTGGTCGAGGGCGCGGCCGTCGCCCTGCTGATGCTGATGTCGGTCGGGCTGTTCGGCGCCGCGGCGCGGGCGATGGGCGCCAATTGGAGCATCGTCGCCCGCATGCGCGAGGGCCACGAGCTGGTGACCGGCGGCGTCTTCAGTCGGCTGCGTCATCCCATCTATACGGCGATGGCGGCCTTCCTCGTCGCGATGGCGATCGCCTTCGGCCATTTCGCCGGCCTCGTCCTCGGCGCGCCCTTGTTCGCGCTCGGCACCTGGATCCGGATCCGCGAGGAGGAGAGGCTGCTGCGTGCCGAGTTCGGCCCCGCCTACGAGGCCTATGCGGCGCGCGTGAAGAGGTTCGTGCCCGGGTTCTTCTAATCCTGGCCAGCACCTCGCCGCCCCAGGCTGTATCGACATTCAGCCGATGCCCTCTGTGTAAAGGGAGCATTTCCCCTTTTCCGTCACCCTCGCGAAAGCGGGGGTCCACCTTCTTTCTTTTCATAAGTGATTTAAGAAAATGGATTCCCGCTTTCGCGGGAATGACGATTGAAATTGAATGTCGATACAGCCTAGCGGTCGACCGGATCCTTCTCAGCGTTTGCCGATCGCCGCGTAGCTGATCGTGAGCACGCGCGAGCCGGCGTTGCAACGCAGGTTGACGCTGATCGTCATCCCTTCGCGCGCCCGGTCGCTGACCTCGGTGGTGTAGGAGAGGCTCTGCCCCGGCTGCACGAGCGCGCCGCTCTGGCCAAGGATCACCGCATATCGATCGTTCTGGAACGGTGTCTGGAAGCGGATGGGGAAATTATAGGTGCTCGAAAAGCTCGGCTGGCCGCGCGGGCAGGACGCGATATCGTTGATCCTGACCTCGCCATAAGCGGCCTGATCGGCGGTGACCGTGCGGTCGCTGTCCTGCGCCGGCTGCGCCACGGCGGAAGTCGTGAGCGTGAGCGCCAGCGCCAGCAATGCGAAATGCTTCATGATCTGATCCCCCTTTTCCGAGGCGACGCTATCGCCCCCGCGCCCGCCAGGGTCAAGCAGCGTCCGTGGGCGCCAGTGAATTGCCGGCCTCCGCCGGCGCCAGTGAATTGCCGGCCTCCGCCGGCGGGGGCGTCTTCGGCTTGAAGCGGCACAAATCGCGCACCACGCAGCGCCAGCATTCGGGCTTGCGCGCCTTGCAGACGTAGCGGCCGTGGAGGATGAGCAGATGGTGGGCGGTGGCCCGGTAGGGCGGCGGCGTCACCCGGTCGAGCCCGGCCTCGACCTGCCCGACGTTCCTGCCCGGCGCGAGGCCGGTGCGGTTGGCGACTCGGAAAACATGGGTGTCGACCGCGAAGGTCTCCGCCCCGAAGGCGACGTTCATCACCACATTGGCGGTCTTGCGGCCGACGCCCGGCAGGCTCTGCAGCGCGTCGCGGTCGGCCGGCACCTGGCCGCCGAAGCGGTCGATCAGCGCCTGCGACAAAGCGATGACGTTCTTCGCCTTCATGTTGAACAGACCGATCGTCTTGATGTGTTGCTTCAGCCCCGCCTCGCCGAGCGCGAGCATCTGCGCCGGTGTCGTCACCTGGGCGAACAGGTCCCTTGTGGCGCGGTTCACGCCCGCGTCGGTCGCCTGCGCCGACAGCACCACGGCGACCAGCAAAGTATAGGTGTTGACCGATTGAAGCTCGGTCTCGGGCGCCGGAATCCGGCCGGCGAGGCGCCGGTAGAATTCGGCGATGTCCGCTTTCTTCACGCCATCCCCAGCACGTCCGCCATCGCATAGCGCCCCGCCGGCTTGTCCGCGACCCAGAGCGCCGCCTTGACCGCGCCCTTGGCGAAGATCGCGCGGCTTTCGGCGCGGTGGCCGAGCTCGATCCGTTCGCCCTCGCCGGCGAAGACGACGAGATGGTCGCCGGCGACCGAGCCGCCGCGCAGCGAGGTGTAATAGATGCCGCCTTCCTCGCGTTCGTGCGGGCCCTCGCGCATCCGGTCGAAGCGGTTCTTCTCGATGGCGCTGGCCGCGCCGCGGCCGATATTGGCCGAGCCGCCGAGCAGAAGCGCGGTGCCAGACGGGCTGTCGCGTTTGTGGCGGTGATGCATGTCGAGGATCTCGATGTCCCAGTCGGGGCCGAGACGCCGCGCCGCCTCTTCGACCAGAAAGCGAAGCAGGTTGACGCCGAGCGATGTGTTCGCGGTCTGGACGATGGCGATCGTCGCCGCCGCCGCATCGATCGCGGCATGATGGTCCGGCGTGAGCCCGGTCGTTCCGATCACGATCGGCGTGCCCGCCGCGACCGCGGCATCGAGATGCGCCTGGAGCGCGTCGGGCGCGGTGAAATCGACCAGCACGTCGCTCGCCGCCGCCAGCGCGTCGTCGGTCGCATGATCGCCCTCGACCCGACCGTCGCGGTCGATGCCGCCCGAAACGGTCGCGCCCGCTTCCGCCGCTGCCGCGGCGATGGCGCGGCCCATCCGTCCGCGCGCGCCCAATATGCCAATGCTCGTCATCGCTGCCGGCGCTCCTTACGCCGCTTCATGGGCGAGGCGGCGGCCCATCGCAAGCCGGCGGCACGGAACAGGCGCGTGGCAGCGGCGTTTTCCCGTCCAACCGATTAGGAGAACCGTTATGGCCGAGCGTGAGAGAGAAGTGATCGTCACCAACGACGGCGGCGGTGGCGGCGGCTCCGGCATGATCATCGGAGTCGTGCTTGTTCTCGCCGTGATCGTCGTGCTGTTCCTCGTCTTCGGCCGCGGCCTGCTGGGCGGCGGCGGCACCAAGGACATCAACGCCGACATCAAGATCGATACGCCGGCCAAGAACAATTAGCCGGCGGCTCAACCGCCACCCTCGAGGTGGCGGAGCCAGCGCTGGCGCGCCCATTCCTCGATGAGCGCGTCGGCGGCTCGTTTCTCCGGGCTCGACGGGATGAGGTCGGCATAGCGGGTCCGCCGGCCCGTCGCGCCGTCCCAGACCGTCTCCTGGAAGAAGTCGAAGACGAGCCGCCGGCCGGCGCCGTCTACGGTGCCGATCGCGCCCGGCCGGTCGAGGCTGCCGAGAAACTGGAAGACCGGGCGGCCGCTCGGCGGCGCCACGCCGGCGCCGGCGCCGGCGCCGGCTGCGGCGAGGATGACCGCGCGCATATCGTCGAGGCCTATCACGTCGGGCATCGCCACGTTCGGCGCGCTCAGGATGAAGGGAATCCGGGTCTGCTGCTCGTTGAGCATATGGCCGTGGCCCAGGAAGCCGTCGTCGAACAAGGATTCGCCATGGTCGGCGGTGACCACGATCATGCTGTTGTCGAGCACGCCGAGGCGCCGCAGCCGCTCGATCAGGGCGCCGATCAGCCGGTCGTTATAGGCGATGGCGTTCCAATAGGTGCGCGCGACGCGGTCGCGATTGGCGGCGGCGATCTCGCCGCGGGCGATCGGCTCGCCCGGCAGGATTCGGTCCATGCCCGGGTTGAAATAAGGGAAATGCGCCGATTGCAGGTTGAAATAGAGGAAATGCGGCCGCTCCCAGGCCTCGGGGCGGCCGAGTCGCCGGTCGAATTCGCGCAACAGGATCCGGCCGTCGATATTGACCGAGCCCTGCGCCGCGAAGGCGCCGGAGCGCTCGTCCTTCAGCATCGTGCCGTCGACGAAGATCGCGCCGCGGCGCAGCCCGACCAAGTTCGCGGTATCGCCGAAATCCTCCGCCTGCCCTGAAAAGACGCCGACCTGATAGCCGTTGGCGAGGAAGTCGCGGACCAGCGACTGGCGGTCGTCGACCGGCGCCAGCTTGCCGCTGAACAAGGACTGGAGCGAGTTGGTGGTGAAGCCGACATGGGAATAGGCCCGGCGGGCGGCGCTGCCATTGGCCGCGAGCGCGTCGAGCACAGGCGTCAGCGGCCGCCCGTCGACCCGCCGGCCGATCGCGTCGGCGCGGGTGCTTTCGAGCACGATCAGGATGACGTTGGGCCGGCGGCCGGCGATGACGGCGCGCGCGGTTGGCGGCGCGCCCTGCGAAAAGACGAAGTCGCCGCCGAGGCCATCCTGGTCGATGCCGTCGCCGGGAATGTCGAGCGCATAAGGATGGCGGCTGCCGTCGAACGGCTGGCGGTCGAGCGGGAAGGAGAAGAAGCTGTAGCCGTCGCGGTCGAAGTCGGTCGCCTGCTCGAGGACTGTCGAGACCGCGACGACGCTGTTGAACCGGCTCAGCGCGGCGCGGCTGTCGTCGACCCGGTTGACCGCGAACAGGACCAGAGGCGTCGCGCCGAGCAGCAAGGCGAGCTGCCGGCCGCTCAGACGCCAATGATCGGGCAAGGGCGCCGCGTCCCGCCAGCGCTTGCGAAAGGCAAAGCGCACGGCCGCGTAGAAGAGCAGGGCCGCGCCGCCGACGATCAGCATCAGCCCGGCCTCGCTCAGCGAGTAGAGCAAGGCGTCGGTGAGGCTGCCGCCGCCGAGGTTGCGGACGATCTGGAAGCTCATCGCGTCGCTGAAGAAGGCGAGCGCCTGATATTTGCCGATCAGCAAGGCGAGCGCGCCGCCGCCGGCGAAGAAGGCGAAGTTGAAGTGGAAGAGCGGGCCGTCCGGCCGCTTGCGATGCAGCCGGCGCATGAGCCGGTAGAGCAAAAGGAAGAGCATGGTCTGGCAAAGCAGCAGCCCGGCCAGGAAGGCGCCGGTCTCGAGCGGCGTGTCGAGCGCGCGCGACTGGCCGAAGCCGCCGCCGAAGATCGCATATTTGCGCTCGGCGAGCAGCAGCTCGGCGGCGAGCGTGATCAGGATCACTCCGGGCAAGGTGAACCGCGCCGCGTCCGCCCAATTGACGCGCAGCCGTATCCGTTGCGGTAAAGCGGCGAGCTCGGCCGACATGAGGCGGCTCATAGCCGGGAGAGTTTAAGACTCGGTTTGTGCCCGGCAGCCGCTAGGATAACGCGATGCGCGCCGTCCTCGCCTTGTTCGCTCTTGCCGGTCTCGCCGCCTGTGCGACGGCCGTCCTCTCCGGCGGCCAGCCCACCCGTGAAGAGCTGGCGGCGGCGTTGCGCGCGTGGATGACCTGCGACGCCGCGGTCGCGACCAATTGCGCGTCACCGCCGGAGGAGATCACGGTCCGGACGCTGCGCTGTCGTCCGGGCGAGGGCGAGCGCCAGGCGCAAATGCTTTGCAAATTCTCCTATGGCGCCGGCTATCCGTGGCATCCGCCGCTCAGCGAGTGCGCCTGGCTGAGCCGCGATGGCGATGGCGCGTGGCGGATCGATTCCTATCCCGACGCGGATGTCTGCGAGAGCTGGGATGCGTGAAATGCGCAACATCGTCATCCCTGTGCCACCGAAGGGGCGAGGATGAGCGCGAATGACCCGATTGTGACGGATATTGCCGTTGTGCCCTTCGAGACGCGCCATGCGCCCGTATTCCGTGCGCTGAACATCGCCTGGGTCGAGCGCTATTTCGGCACCGTCGAGGACAAGGATTATTACCTGCTCGACGATCCTCAAGGGCGCATCATCAATAAAGGGGGCGTGGTCCTGATCGCAGAAGATCAAAGCGGCCATGGCGTCGGTTGCGTAGCGCTTGTCGCGGGCGACGATAACGAACTGGAACTGGCGAAGATGGCGGTGGCCGACGAGTATCAGGGTCGGGGCGTCGGCAGAATGCTGATGGAGGCAGCTATCGCGAAAGGCAGGGACCTGGGAGCGCGCGCTCTCTATCTGGAGTCAAACAGCAGCCTCAAACCCGCCCTGACGCTGTATGAGAAAGCGGGCTTCCAGCACCTGCCTGCGGAGGAAAGGCCGCAATCACCTTATATGCGCTGCGACGTCTACATGCGTCTTGAATTCTAGGGGCGGCATGCGCGACATCCGCAACATCGTCATCCTCACCGGCGCCGGCATCTCCGCCGAATCGGGCCTCGCCACCTTCCGCGGACCGGACGGGCTGTGGGAGGGGCATCGCGTCGAGGACGTCGCCACGCCCGAGGCGTTCGCGCGGGACCCCGATCTGGTCCACGCCTTCTACGACGCGCGCCGCGCCAACCTCGCGCGGGCCGAGCCCAATGCGGCGCATCAGGCGCTGGCGCGCCTCGACGCGGAATGGCCGGGCGAATTGCTCATCGTCACCCAGAATGTCGACGACCTCCACGAGCGCGCCGGCGCCAGGAGGCTGCTGCACATGCACGGCGAGCTCAACTCCGCCTGGTGCCGCGCCTGCGACGCGCGGATGAACTGGACGGGGAATATGGGCCACCGCCCCGCCTGCCCGGGCTGCGGCCGGGCAGGCGCCCTCAGGCCCGACATCGTCTGGTTCGGCGAGATGCCCTACGACATGGACCGGATCGACCGCGCGCTGATGGACGCGGACCTGTTCGTCTCGATCGGCACGTCGGGCAACGTCTACCCCGCCGCCGGCTTCGTCCAGACCGCGCGCTACGTCGGCGCGCGGACGCTGGAAATGAACCTCGAGCCGAGCCTGGGTTCCTATCTGTTCGACGAAAGCCGGACGGGGAAGGCGGGGGAATTGGTGCCGGAATGGGTGGGGGAGGTGCTGAATGATCGAGGGTAGCTGCCATTGCGGCGCGGTCCATCTCGGCCTTCCGGAGGCCCCGGCCGACCTCGGCAGCTGCAACTGCTCCCTGTGTCGCCGCATCGGCGGACTTTGGGGCTATTATCGGCCGGACCAGGTCGTCCTCCGCGATCCCGACGGCCGGCTTGCCGGCTATGTCCAGGGCGATGCGACGCTGACCACCTGGCATTGCGCGGGGTGCGGCTGCACGACCCACTGGTCGCCGCGCGATCCCGCCTATGAACGGATGGGCGTCAATCTGCGCCTGTTCGACCCGGCAATCTGGGAGCCTCTGCCGCGCCGGCTCATCGACGGCGCGAGCTGGTAGGGCGGACCCCTACGGGCCTGCGTGGGGAAGTGCTGCAGGATGAGGCGGTTGTCGGCTCCCATCGAAAATCGTATAGTGCGGGCGGAGATTCATCATGAATAAAGAACGGCCGATTCGTCTCGCCCGCCATTTCGAGGTCTTCGTCGAGGACCAGGTCGCAGCCGGGAAATATGACAGCGCGACCGCGGTAATAGAGGATGCGTTGCGGATGCTCGAGCGGCACGAAGCCAAGCTGGAAGCCTTGCGCCAAGCGCTGATCGAGGGCGAGGAAAGCGGTGAGCCTGTGCCGTTCGATATGGAAACTTGGCTGGCGGAGCAAGATGACCTCAACGCCGCGGCATGAGGGAAATCCGCCTCGCACCGGAAGCGATAGGCGACCTTGCCGACATAAGACGACATACGATCAAGCGCTGGGGCGCCGACCGAGCCCGCGCCTATCTCGGTGGCCTCGGCATCCTATTCGACCAGATCGCAAAAGGCGTGGCGCGCACCCGGCCGGCGGATGAAATCCGGCCCAGCTACCGGCGAATTCGGTATCGATCCCATATCGTCTTTCTTATCGAGGACGACGCGTCGATAAGGGTCATGCGGGTTCTCCATGCGCGAATGGACTTCAAGACGCACCTCTAAACCCGGTCATTCAACCCAATCCAGCCCGATCTCCCGGTAAAGCCCCCGGTCGTCCTCCCATTTCGGGCTGACCTTGACGTGGAGGAAGAGGTGGACCTTGCGGCCCAATGCGGCCGAGAGCTCGGCGCGGGCGGCGGCGCCGATCTCCTTGATGCGGGCGCCGCCCTTGCCCAGGACGATCGCCTTCTGGGTGTCGCGGCCGACCAGGATCTGCTGGTGGATGGCGACCGAGCCGTCCTTGCGCTCCTCATATTTTTCGGTCTCGATCGCGCTCGCATAAGGCAGCTCGGCATGGAGCTGGAGGTAGAGCTGCTCGCGGGTGACTTCGGCGGCCATCCTCCGGTCGGTGGCGTCGGAGACCTGGTCCTCGGGGAAATGCCACGGCCCCTCGGGCACCCGAGCGGCCAGCGCCGCCTTGAGCTCGGGCACGCCATCGCCGGTCGTCGCCGAGATCATGTAAATGTCCTCGAATCGGGCGCGTGACTCGGCTTGGGCGATCTGGGTGAGGAGCTCCTCCTTCTTCACCAGATCGACCTTGTTGAGGATGAGAAGCTTGGGCTCCGGCCGGTCCTTGAGCCGGTCGATCAGGTCGGTGACGCCGCGCTTGAGGCCGCTCGACGCATCGACCACCAAGGCGATCAGGTCCGCGTCCTGCGCGCTGCCCCAGGCGGCGGCGACCATGGCGCGGTCGAGCCGGCGCTTGGGCTCGAAGATGCCGGGCGTGTCGGTGAGCAGGATCTGCGCCTCGCCGAGGATCGCGATCCCCATCAGCCGCGTCCGCGTGGTCTGCGCCTTGGGGGTGACGATGGCGACCTTCTGGCCGACCAGCGCGTTGACCAGGGTCGATTTGCCCGCATTGGGCGCGCCGACCACGGCGATCGTGCCGAAGCGCTGGCTCATGCCAGCTTCTCCAGCAGGGCCTCGGCGGCCGCGGTCTCCGCGTCCTGCTTGGTGAGGCCTTCGGCGCGCGCCTCGCCGACATCTCTGATCGAGACGCTGACGACGAAGGTTGGCGCATGGTGCGGACCCGAGCGGCCGACCACCTCATAGGCGGGCGGCTTGCGGTCGTTGGCCGCCGCCCATTCCTGGAGCGCCGATTTGGGATGTTTGGGCGCGCGGTCGCGGCTGTCGACGCGGTCGGCCCAGGCGTTGCGGATGAAGGCGCGCGCCGCCTCCAGCCCGCCGTCGAGCCAGAGCGCGCCGATCAGGGATTCGACGGTGTCGCCCAATATATTGTCGCTCTCGAACGCGCCGTCGGAGAGCGCCTGCTTGCCGAGCCTCATCTGCGCGGCGACGCCGATCTCGCGGCCGATCTCGGCGCAGGTGCCGCGCGAGACGAGCACGTTCAGCCGCCGCGACAATTTGCCCTCGGGCTCGTCGGGGAAGAGGCCGTAGAGCCAGTCGGCGATGGCGACGCCGAGCACTCGGTCGCCGAGGAATTCGAGCCGCTCATAATTGTCCTCGCCGAGGCTCGAATGGGTCAGCGCCCGTTCGAACAAATCGAGGCTGGCCGGCCTGTGGCCGAGCTTCGCCTCGAGCCAGGCCTCGAGCGTCTCCATCAATAGGTCTCGAAGATGCGGCTCCAGCGCGCCGCCGTGAACCAGGTCCAGGGCAGCAGCCATTGCGCCGAACCGTCGGTCGACCAGAAGCCGATCAGGGCGCGGCCCAGCACATTCTCGATCGGCAGCAGGCCGACGCCATTCTCCTCGAGCGTGAAGCGGCTGTCCAAGCTGTCGTCGCGATTGTCGCCCATCATGAAGAGCCGGCCCGCCGGCACGGTGATCGGGCCGAAAGTGTCGGCCCGGCTGCGGCCCTGGTCGAGCACCTCGTAGCTGCGTCCGCCCGGCAGCGTCTCGCGATAGCGCGGGAAGAGGCAGTGGGGCTGGCCGTCGGCGCCGGTCTCGACCCGCACGTCGGCGCCCTTTTGCTGGCACGGGCTGTTCGGGCTGACCGGCAGGTCGAAGGGCTCGACCGGCTGGCGGGGCAGGGCAGCGCCGTTGAGGATGACGACGCCCTCGCGCACTTCGATCGTGTCGCCGGGAAGGCCGATGACGCGCTTCACCCAATCCTCGTTGCGCGGGTGGCGGAAGACGACGACGTCGCCGCGCTCCGGCATGCCACCGGGGACGCGGCCCTCGAAGCCGATCGGGTGGAAGGGCAGCGAGTAGCGCGAATAGCCATAAGGCCATTTCGCCACGAACAGATAGTCGCCGACGACCAGATTGGGCAGCATCGAGGCCGAGGGGATGCTGAACGGCGCGAAGATGAAGGTCCGGATCAGCACCGCGCCGATGAAGAGATAGAGGAGGAAGCGCAATGTGCCCCACCATGTCTCCTCTTTCTTGGGCTTGGCGGGCTTGGCGGGCTTTGGGGTCGCGGCGGCGGCGGCGGCGGAGTCCCCCGGCGGCGGCTCCGGAGCGGGGGCGGGGGGCTTGGTGGCGTCGTCCATGGGATTTGCTTTCGCTCGCGGATTCCGCCGGGTCAAGCGGCCCTTCGTGCGGCCTATATCGGCGCTCGGCTGCGAGGTTCAAAGGCAGGCGGCGAAAATAGCGGCGCCCGTTCAATGCCGCAATGACGCCCGAAGCTATGCATCCCCGCTCCGCCACCCTAGATACACGCCGACATGACTGAAACCGCCTGGACCCGCCTCGAAGCCGCATCGCCGACGCGGCTCGCCGACCTGTTCGCCGCCGAGCCCGATCGCCTCGCGCGGTTCGCGCTCGAGGAGAGCGGGATATTTTTCGATTTCTCAAAGACGCACCTCAGCCCCGACGATCTCGCCGCCTTTCTCGATCTCGCCGCCGAAACCGGCCTCGCCGCGCGGCGCGACGCGATGTTCGCGGGCGAAATCGTCAATCCGACCGAAGGCCGCGCCGCCGAGCATACGGCGGAGCGCGGGCAGGGGGCGCCCGGGAGCGTCGCCCGCGCCGCCGGCCTCCACGCCCGCATGCGCGCCCTCATCGACGCGATCGAGGCCGAAGCGTTCGGCCCGGTCCGCCACATCCTCCATATCGGCATTGGCGGCTCGGCTCTGGGCCCGAAGCTGCTGATCGACGCGCTCGGGCGCAGGGAAGGGCGCTACGAGGCCGCGGTGGTCTCCAATGTCGATGGGGCGGCGCTCGAAGAAGCGGTCGCCGGTTTCGATCCCGGCGCCACATTGATCGCGATCGCGTCCAAGACCTTCACGACGAAGGAGACGATGCTCAATGCCGCCTCGGCGCTGCAATGGCTCGAGGAAGCGGGCGTCGCGGATCCGTTCGGCCGGGTGATCGCGCTCACCGCCGCTCCGGAAAATGCGATAGAATTCGGCGTCGACGAAACCCGCATCCTGCCCTTTTCCGAAAGCGTCGGCGGCCGCTTTTCCTTATGGTCCTCGATCGGCTTCCCGGCCGCGCTCGCTCTGGGCTGGGATGCGTTCGAAAGCCTGCTCGAGGGCGCCGCCGCGATGGACCGCCATTTCCGCTTCGCCCCGCTCGAAGCCAACGCGCCCGTCCTCGCCGCCTTCGTCGACCTTTATTATGCCAATATCCGCGGCGCCGGCACCCGCGCGACCTTCGCCTATGACGAACGCCTCCGGCTGCTCCCCGTCTATCTCCAGCAGCTCGAGATGGAATCGAACGGCAAGAGCGTGCGCCTCGACGGTACGCTTTCGCCCCGCGCCACGGCGCCGGTCGTCTGGGGCGGGGTCGGCACCGACGCCCAGCATGCGGTCTTCCAATTGCTCCATCAGGGTACGCAGCTCGTCCCGGTGGAGTTCGTCGCTTCGGTGGAGCCCGGCGACACGCTCGACCCCGAGCATCACCGCCAGCTCCTGATCAACTGCTTCGCGCAAGGCGCGGCGCTGATGGCCGGCCGCCATTCCGACGATCCGCACCGCGACTATCCCGGCGACCGGCCCTCGACCACGATCCTGCTCGACCGGCTCGATCCGGCGGCTTTGGGCGCGCTCCTCGCCTTTTACGAGCACCGCGCTTTCGCCAATGCCGCCTTGCTCGGCATCAACCCGTTCGACCAGTTTGGCGTTGAGCTCGGCAAGGAAATGGCAAACGCGCTCGCCGGCGATTCCGAGCCCGAATTCGACCCCTCGACCAGGGCGCTGATCGCCAGGGCGCTCGAAGAATGAAGCGGGCGCTCCTGCCGCTCTTTTTGCTTTTCGCCGCCGGCGCCGCATCGGCCGAGCCGCTCGAGACCTATAACAACCGCCTGTTCCTCAACGTCATTGTCAACGGCCGGCCGGCCATCGCCTTGCTCGACAGCGCCGCCGAGATGACCATGTTCGACGACGATTTCGCCGCCGGCCTGGGGCTTGTCGGCGCGGGCGGCGCCACCGCTCATGGTTCGGGCGCCGCGACGATGAAGGCGCGCTTCGCCGACCATGTCCGGATCGAGGCGGCCGGGGTGAGCCTGGAGGCGCGGGTCGGCATCCTCGATTTGGGAGAGGTTTCCGCGCGGCTGATCGGCCGGCCGGTCGGCATGCTGCTCGGCCGCGATTTGTTCGACAATGCGATGCTGCGCATCGACATCGCCGGCGGCATGATCGCCATCCTCGAAGGCGCGCCCCGCGGCGTGCCGCTGCCGCTCTCGGAGCATCGCGGCACCCCGGCCGTCCCCGCGTCCGTGGAGGGACACGCACCCGTCCGGGCAGTGTTCGACCTGGGCAATGGCAGCGAGGTCATGGTCGGCCGCGCTTATGCGCAAGCGATCGGCCTGCTCGGACCGGGCAGAATCATCGACCGGCGCAGCGGCGGCGGCCTTGGCGGCGCGCGCGAGCGCGAGATCGTCAGCCTGCGCACATTGACGCTCGCCGGCCGCACCTTCCGCGACGTTCGCGCCGCGATCGACCCCGGCGAGACCGCGTCCGACCTCAACATCGGCACGTCGATCCTGCGCCATTTCCTCATCGTCACTGATTTCGCCGGACATAGAATCTGGCTGGAGCCCAAGGAATGACCAAGTCCTACGACTACGACCTCTTCGTGATCGGCGCCGGATCGGGGGGCGTGCGCGCGGCCCGGGTATCGGCCGCCCACGGCGCCCGCGTCGCCATCGCCGAGGAATATAAGGTGGGCGGTACCTGCGTGATCCGCGGCTGCGTGCCGAAGAAACTGCTCGTCTACGGCGCCCATTTCGCCGAGGATCTGCAGGACGCCAGGCGCTTCGGCTGGAAGGTCGGCAGCTGCAAGTTCGACTGGGCGGTGCTGCGCGACAATGTGCTGGCCGAGGTCGAGCGGCTCGAAGGCATCTACACCGATATCCTCGACCGCAACGACGTCGAAACCTTTACCCAGCGCGCGACCGTCACCGGTCCCAATCAGGTGACGCTCGCCGACGGCACCAGGCTCTCCGCCGCGACCATCCTGATCGCGACCGGTGCTCGGCCGATGGTCCCCGACGTGCCGGGCGCCGAGTACGGCGTCACCTCGAACGAGATGTTCCACCTGGGCGCGATCCCCAAGCGCGCGGTGATCGCCGGCGGCGGCTATATCGCCAACGAATTCGCCGGCATTCTCGAGCAGTTCGCCTGCGAGGTGACAATCGTCAACCGCGGCGACCGCATTCTGCGCCATTATGACGAGCAGGTCCGCGACCGGCTGCTCCAGATCTCGCTGACCAAGGGCATCGGCTTCAAGTTCAACGCGCCCTTCGAGAAGATCGTCAAGCGCAGGGACGGGAGCCTGCGCATCCACCTCGAAGGATCGAGCCCGATCGACGCCGATCTGCTGCTCTGGGCGGTCGGCCGCGACCCCAATACCGAGGGGCTCGGCCTTGAGGAGGTCGGCGTGGAGCTCGGCAAGAACGGCGCGATCCTGGTCGACGAGGACAATCAGTCGTCGGTGCCGAGCATCTACGCGATCGGCGACGTCACCGACCGGGTCCAGCTCACCCCGGTCGCGATTCGCGAGGGCCAGGCCTTCGCCGACACGATGTTCGGCGACAAGCCGACCCGGGTCGATTACGCCAACATCCCGCACGCGGTGTTCAGCCACCCGCCGATCGCCTCGGTCGGCATGACCGAGGGCGAGGCGCGCGACAAGCTCGGCACCTACAAGACCTATGTCGCCGATTTCCGGCCGATGAAGAACGTGCTCGCCGGCCGCAACGAGCGCTCGCTCTACAAGCTCGTCGTCGACGAGGAGACCGACCGGGTCGTCGGCCTCCACATGATCGGCCCCGACGCGCCCGAAATCCTCCAGGCCGCCGCGGTCGCGGTCAAGGCCGGCCTCACCAAGGCCCAGTTCGACGAAACCGTCGCGCTCCATCCGACCATGTCGGAAGAGCTTGTCCTGATGCGGTGACGGTGAAAGGGGACACGTACTTTTTCGCGAAAAAGTACGTGTCCCCATCGCGGGAGGGGCTGGATGGGGACAGTTACTTTTCGCGCGAGGGGGCCGATCTTCGAACGCTCGCGCATGAAAGTAACTGTCCCCGCTCGCGCCGGGCGAACGGCTTGTTAACCATGGTGGCCGCATGAAGGGGCCATGTTCACCGGGCGCCGCCGTTGCAGGCTCGCCGTTGCCTTGGCCGCGGCACTGGCGGCGTTCGCGTCGAGCGGGTCCGCGCGCGCCGATTCGCCGCGCCTCGACCTTCCCGCCGACCTTACCGCGGTCATCGATTTCCGCATCGTGCTGACCGACGGCGAGCGCAGCTGGACCGACGGCGGCTTCGGCCGCTCGCGCTTCGGCGGCCGCGGCGCCGATGCCGACATCGACGCGGTCCCCGCCGAGGCGGAGCTGGTCTGGCACGGTCCGATCGCCTGGAACCTGCAGGGCGTTGTCGCGGTCGCCGCGCAGGACGAACAGGACCAGCCTGTCGACCTGATCGAAGCCTATGCCACCTGGCGGCCGGTGCCCGCCGGCCCGACCCGCTGGTCGGTCCGCGCCGGCATGTTCTGGCCGCCGGTCTCGCTCGAGCATGACGGGCCGGCCTGGCAGGTGTCCGACATGATCACGCCGTCGGCGATCAACAGCTGGATCGGCGAGGAGGTCAAAGTCGTCGGCGTCGAAGCGAGCGCCACGCACCCTCTCGGCGGCGGCAGGATCACCGCGACCCTTGCGCTGTTCGGCTTCAACGACACCGCCGGCACCCTGCTCGCCTTCCGCGGCTGGGCGCTGCACGACCAGAAGAGCGGCGCCTTCAGCCGGCAGACGCTGCCGCCGCTCAACGCCTTCATGGCGACTTCGCAGCCGCGCTGGACCACGCCGACCCTGGAGATTGACGGCCGCCCCGGTTTCTACGGCCGCCTCTCCTGGCAGCTCGCCGCGCCGGTCGTGCTCGAAGCCTTCTACTACAGCAATCGCGGCGACCCGGAGGCGATCACCTACAATCTTCAATGGGGCTGGGACACGCGCTTCCTCAATCTCGGCGCGCGCGTCGACCTCGGCGGCCGCACCCGCCTCCTCGCCCAGGCGCTCGCCGGCACCACCGAAATGGGACCCGAGGAGAACGGCCATTATTGGGTCGAGACCCGTTTTCGCGCCGCCTATCTGCGCCTGACCCACAGGATCGGCCGCGTTGCGCTGAGCGGCCGTATCGACCTGTTCGACACCCGCCAGACGGGGTCGCAAGTGGCGCCCGACGATGGCGAGGAGGGCTGGTCGGCGACCGCCGCTTTGGACTGGCAGCTGACCGATCAGGCGCAATTGATCCTCGAAGCCATGCACAATGAGAGCGAGCGCGGCGCGCGGGCGCGGCTCGGCCTCGCCCCCGATCAGCGCCAGCATGTCGTCCAGGCCTCGATGCGGTTCACTCTTTGATTTCACTTACCGGTTCTTCACCATCGCCGTCCTATAGCCGCACGATGCGCGCGCTCGCTTTCTCGGCCCTGCTGCTCGCCGCCACGCCAGCGGCGGCGGCCGATCTCGTCGTCCAGGTCAGGACGGCGACCGGCGCCGCCGTGCCGAACGCGGTCGTCAGCCTCTATCCGGGCGGGCGGTCGGCGCCGCTCGGCGGCCGGCAGAGCTTCCAGATCGCCCAGCGCGACCTTCAATTCTCGCCATTCGTGCTGGTCGTGCCGGTCGGCGCGCAGGTCTCCTTCCCCAATTACGACAATGTTCGCCACCATGTTTACTCCTTCTCGCCAGCGCGGCGGTTCGAGCTCAGGCTCTATGCCCGCGAGCAGGCGCGCAGCGTGCGCTTCGACCGGGCGGGGATCGTGCCGCTCGGCTGCAACATCCATGACCAGATGATCGCCTTCATCCTCGTCGCCGACACCGGCCTTGCGGCGCGCACCGATGCTTCGGGGCGGGTCAGCTTCAGCGGCGCGCCGGCGGGGCCGGTGATCGCGCGCGTCTGGCATCCCTATTTACGGGCGCCGGGCAATCAGCTGCAGCTGCGCTGGACGATCGCCGCGGCCGGACGCCAGACCCAGACGGTCCCCGTCAATCTGCGCCCGCCGCCGCGCCCCGGCCGGAATTATTGAGGGCCGGGCCGTGTTCCGCCGCATCCGCACCCGGCTCACCATCCATTATGCAGGCTTGTTCGCGCTCGCTTTGAGCCTCGTCGCCGGGGCGCTCTATGCCGTCGTATCGACGACCGCCGAGCGGCAGGTGCGCGGCGAGCTCGTCGCCAGCAGCACCGTGTTCGACCGCCTTTGGGAGCTGCGCACGCGCGAGCTGCGCAACGCCGCCGACCTGCTTTCGCGCGATTACGGGTTTCGCGCCGCGGTCGCGACCGGCGATCCCGGGACCGCCATGTCGGCGCTCGACAACCTCAAGGCGCGGCTGGGCCTCAGGACGGCCTTTATCGTCAATATGGACGGGAGCGTCACCGGGCTGGCCGACCGGCGCCTGCACGCCGGCGCGCGGGCATTGTGGAGCGCGCTCGACGATGGCCGGACCAGCGGCGTTGCCCGCCTGGGCGGCACCCCCCACCATGTCGTCGCCGCGCCGATCATGGCGCCGAACCTGGTCGGTTGGGTGGTGTTCGCAAGCGAGATCGGGCCTCCGGAGCTGCGCCGTCTCGAACAGCTCTCGGCGATCCCGATCAGCGCCCGTGTGCTGACTCGGAACAGCGCGGGAGGTTGGGCGGGCGGCACCAGCGACGAAGTCGCCCTAGCCGGCTTCATCGACGCCCGGATCGGCGACGGCGCCCCGGCCCGGCTCGACGAGACCGGCGGCACGGCCATCGCGCTCGCGCGGCCGCTCGCCGCGATGGGTGAGGGCGAATCCGCGGCGCTGCTGCTGCGCTATCCGCTGGCGCTGGCGATGGCGCCCTATCAGCCGCTGCAGATGGCGATGGCGCTGACCGGCCTCATCGGCCTGATCCTCGTCGTCTTCGGTTCGTGGCGGCTGTCGCTGACGCTGACCCGGCCGATCTCCGCGCTCGATCAGGCCGCGCAACGCATGGAGGAAGGCGAGACGGTCGAGGTCAAGGTCGAAACCAAAGACGAGATCGGCCGGCTCGCCTTGAGCTTCAACCGCATGGCCGCCGGCATCGCCGAACGCGAACGGCGGATCACCCAGCTCGCCTTCAACGACAGCCTGACCGGCCTGCCCAACCGCGCCTTCCTGCGCCAGCATCTCGACCTCGAATTGAAGCAAAGCGAGCGCCACGGCGGCCGCTCGCTGGCCCTGCTCTGCGTCGACCTCGACAATTTCAAGGCGGTGAATGACACGCTCGGCCATCCCGTCGGCGATGAGCTGCTGCGCGCCGTCGCCGCCCGCGTCGGCGCCAGCGTCGGCGACGCCATGGTCGCGCGCCTCGGCGGCGACGAGTTCACCATCATCCTGTCGCGCCGCGACGCGCACGAGGCCGCCGGCGCCGTGGCCGGCCGGGTCATCGCCGCGCTCGCCGAGCCGTTCGAGATCGCCGGCCAGGAGCTCATGGTCGGCGCCAGCGTCGGCATCGCGATGGCGCCCGGCGACGCCGCGGACGCCGACAATCTGCTCAAGCATGCCGCCCTCGCCCTCGATCAGGCGAAGGGGGAGGGCGGCGGCACCTACCGCTTCTTCGAGTCCGGGATGAACGCGCGCGCCCAGGCCCGCCACCGGCTCGAAAGCGATCTCAGGCGAGCGCTCGGCGCCGGCGAGTTCGAGCTCTATTACCAGCCTTTGTTCGACCTCGAGACCAACCGGATCGGGTCGTTCGAAGCTTTGATCCGCTGGAACCATCCGACGCGCGGCCTGGTCGCGCCCGACGAGTTCATCCCGCTCGCCGAGGAAACCGGCCTGATCGTGCCGATCGGGACCTGGGTGATCCAGGAGGCCTGCCGCCAGGCGATGAAATGGCCGGAGGACGTCCGCATCGCGGTCAACGTCTCGTCCGTCCAGTTCCGCAAGCCCGGGCTCACCAACATATTGATGCAGGCGCTGGCGGCGAGCGGGCTCGATCCGAAGCGGCTCGAAGTCGAGATCACCGAGTCGATCTTCCTGGAAAGCTCGGAGGCGCTGATCGCGGTCCTCCATTCGCTGCGCAGCCTCGGCATCCGGATCGCGCTCGACGATTTCGGCACCGGCTATTCGAGCCTCAGCTATTTGCAGAGCTTCCCGTTCGACAAGATCAAGATCGACCGCTCCTTCATCCAGCAATTGCTGAGCCGCGCGGGCGCGACCGCCATCGTCCGCGCGATCACCGATCTCGCGCGCGCGCTCGGCATGGAGACGACCGCGGAGGGCGTCGAGAATTCCGAGCAGCTGGCCGAGCTCCGCCTGCAGGGCTGCTCCTCGGTCCAGGGTTATCTGTTCAGCCGCCCGGTCAACGCCGCCGCCGTCCTCGAAGCGCTCGCCGCGGCCAATCCCGGCGCCCGCAACGTCGCCTGACGCGGACGAAAAAAGACCCCGCCGGCGCGATGCCGGCGGGGCTTCTCTTGCTGCGAACGATCGGTGCGCGCCGGTTATTCCGAGCGGCAACGGCCGGTATTGGTGGTCTGGGTGTCGCCGTCGGCATAGCGGACGCTGATCGTCAGCCCGTCCGCGGCCATACCGGTGATCGTGGCGTCGTACCAACTGCCGTCGGTGAAGCGGCAGACCACGCGCGAGCCGACCCGCCAATTATAAGGGCGGACCTGATTGACCGGGCGGGTCTCGCTGGTGCCGTCGTCATAGCGGATGGTGACCTGATTGCCGGTGCGGGCGGTGACGACGCCCGGATACCAGTCGCTGCCGCCCCGCCACTGGCCGAGCACCCAATCGCCCTGAGTCTGCGCCGTCGCGCCTGCGCCAATCGTCATTGCGAGCGCAACCGCGCCCGTCCACAAAAGCTTCTTCATGGTAAAATCCTCTCCAGAGGGGATCAGGCGCGGACACAGAGTCTCTCCGTCGCAATATCCTGAAAGAAATGGAGTACTAACATGTGAATTAACTACTTATCGAAAACTTAGCAAGTACTAATCCATTAAGTCAATTGCGAAACTGCGGTTTTTCCAACGCATTAAAAAACCCCGCCGGCGGAATGCCGGCGGGGTCCTTATCCGTCAAAGACCGCCCGATCGCGCTCAGGTCAGCGTGATCGTGCTGGTCTCGCAAAGATTGACGTTGCGCCAGTCGCCGGTGTCGCCGTCGTCATAGGTGACTCGGATGTCCCAATGGCAGGCGTCGGTGTCGCGGTCGAAGGTGACCTCGGCGCTGTCGCCATTGGCGAGGACGTCGACGCCGAGAATGTCCGGGCCCCATTCGTCTTCGCTGGTCTGCGAGACGTTGAGCGTCAGCACGGTGTGGCCGGTATTGTTGACAATGGTGAAATCCTGCGGCGCGGCGAAGGCGGGCGACGCAAGGCTCGAAACCAGGAACATGATGGCAATCAGTAGCTTCTTCATAAAACCTCCCTCCGGGAAGCGGTTGCTTTAGCCGCTTTCCGGCCGGGCGCAATCGCAATCGCACTCTACGGATTTCGCGCGAAGGGGCCCTGGCTCGGCCCGCCGACGGCGCTGATGGTGAAGGCGGTGGCGGCGCCGGCCGACACCTGGAATTCGACCCGGAGCGCGGGGTCGTTGTCGATGACGAAGACATTGCCGCCGAGCGGGATCAGCGCGACCCGCAGGCGGGCGCCGCGGCGGGAATAGAGCCGGCCGTCTTCGACGCTGACCACGCGCTCGCCATAGCGCCCGGCATAAGCGGCGAGCGGCAAAGCGGGTGAGCGCCTTTCGCCGCGCGCCGCGACGCCGTCGGCGATCGCCGCGAGCCGCGCCCGGTCCTGCGGAGCGGCGGCGGCGGCGAGCCGGCGCAGGGCCAAAGCATGGGCGACGTCGAGCGCGCCGGCGACCTCGGTGGGCATTGTCGGCGCCAGGCCGACGGCTTCCCAGTCGCGCCCGGTCGAGGCGAGCACCGCACGCCCGACCGACACGCTCAGCACGAAGCCGCCGGGAATGGGGACGAGGTCGTTGCGAAAGCCGGCGCCGGCGGTGGTTTCGCCGACCAGCTCGCCGATCCGATAGCCGCCGACATGGCCGGTGAACTCCTCGGCGGCCGAGGCGGTGCCGCCGCTGGTCAGCACGTAGAGCGGCTTGCCGACCATGCGGCCGGCGGGAAGCTCGGCGAGCGTCGACAGGCTGTCGGGGCTGGCTTGGCCGTTCATGTGGAAGGTGACCAGAGGCCGGCCGCCGGGGAGGAAGTGGCTGACCAGATATTGGACGGCCTCGGGGCTGCCGCCGCCGTTGCGCCGGAGGTCGATGATCACCGCATCGCCGCCGGCCAGGAAGCGCATCGCGGTTTCGAGCGCCCCGGCGCTTTCCGGGCCGATCCACATGAAGCCGTCATAGGCCATGTAGCGGACGTTGCCGGGCAGCACGCGCAGCTCGGATATGCCGTGATTGGCGGCGCGGGCCTGGCGCTCATAGGCGCTTTGGTCGGGCTCGCCCTGCGCCGTGCGGGCGGCAAGGCCCGCCGCCGCCTGCGGATCGTAGCGGAAGTTGAGGTGGCGATCGTGACCGGCATTGTCGAGATCGGCGTTGATCCGCTCGGCGAGCTGGCCGGGATCGGCGACGCCGTAGCGGCCGGACGCCAGGCCCCGGGCCAGGATCGCGTCGAGCGCGGGGCGCCGCTCGGGCAGCACGTACCGCTCGGCGATGATCCGCCGCACCTCGGCGACCACGGCGCGGCCGTCGACGCCGGCGGGCGCGGGGATCGGCGCCGGCTGCTGCGCCGCCACCGGAAGGGACGGTGCGGCAAGAGCGAGCGCCAGGCTCGCTGAAATCGAAAGACGCGAAAACCGCATGTCACAAACTCCCTCTCCGGTCCCCGCCGCCTTATCCCTTGGGATGGGCGGGGATTTCGGGCAAAGACGGGGCCGGACGTGCCAGTTTCTGGCAAGTTGCGGAGCAAAAGAGGTCATGGCTGTACGGCTCGACGCGCTGGACAGGCGATTGCTTGCCTGCCTCCAGACGGACAATCTCCAGACCGCCGACCGGCTCGCCGAGCAGATCGGGCGCTCGCCGTCGGCGATCGCGCGGCGGCTGCGGCGGCTGCGCGCCACCGGCGCCGTCGCCGCCGACGTCGCCTTGATCTCGGAGGAAGCGGCCGGCCATCCTTTGTCGGCGGTCGTCCAGATCCAGCTCGAGCGCCACGCCCCGCACGAGGGCGACGCCCTGCGCCGCCGCCTAATCGCCAGCGCCAACGTCCAGCTCTGCCTCGATATTTCGGGCGCCTTCGACCTCCTCCTGCTGGTCGTTGCCACCGACATGGACGCCTATAATGATTTCGCCGCGCGGATGCTCGAGCCGCCGCCCGTCCGCCGCTTCGAAACCAGCTTCGTCAAGCGCCGCGTCAAGGCGACGCTGGCGGTGCCCCTCGGCGACTGATCCTCACATCGCGTGGTGGCGGGCAATCCGCGCCGGGGTGAGGCGCAGGAAGCGGGCGGCATTGTTGTAGAGTATGTCGCGCTTCTGCCCTTCGCTGAGGAAGGTCGCCTCCTCGATCGTCTCGATCGCGACCTCGATCAGGCCGGGCCAGATCCCCTGGTCGGTGCCGAACATGATCCGGTCGCCAAAGCCGGCTTCGACGATCCGCTCGAGATAGCGGTAGAAAGCGTGTCGGGGCTCGGTGGCGACGATCGCGGCGATGTCGACATAGATCTGCGGGTGCGCGGCCATGAGCGCCAGCAGATCGTCGATCAGCGGATAGCCGGCGTGCATGATGTAGAGGCGCAGCCGCGGGTGGCGGACCAGCGCCTCCTCCAGCCCCAGCGCGCTGCTGTCCCGCGCGCGATAGCCGTCGGCCCGATAGGGATCGCCGCCGCCGCCGGGGCCGAGATGGATGGCGACCGGGATGCCGCGCGCCTCGGCGAGCGCCCAATAAGGCTCGAGCCGGGGATCGGCGGGCGCGATCCCCTCATATTGCGCCATCACCTCGCCGAGCACCTCGAACGCGCCCGCATCGTGCAGCGCCGCGACCTCCGCGGCCGAGCGGGCGGGCAAAGGCGCGCCGGCGGGGCGGGGCGTGATGCGCAGGTCGAGCCCGGTGATGACCCGCTCCGGCGCGGCCGCGTCCCAGCGCGCGATGTCGACCGGCTCGCCGCTGACCATGGCGATGACGTTGCGCCGCGCCATGACCGCGATCGTGTCGCGCATGACGGCATCGGCCGTCCGGCTCGGCTGGAGGGGATGGTCGCATGCGGGCGGCTCGGAAAGGCCGGCGTCGAGCGGGCGCGCATTGTCCCAGCGGGGCATCGCCACGGGCGGGGCGCACAAAGCCGGCGCGTTGCTGCCGTCATAGCTCAGCCGGCGCGCATGGATGTGCATGTCGATGATCGGCGGCCGCCGCTGCGCGCCCGCGGCCGCCGGCAGCGCGAGGAGCAGGAGCATCGACAGGCGCCAGATCATCCCGCCAGCGCGGCTTCGATCACGCGCGCGTAGATTCGGGCCAGCGCGCATATGTCCTCGACCGCCGCCGCCTCGTCCAATTTGTGCATGGTCGCATTGGGCAGGCCGAAATCGACCACCGGGCAGAGCGCGATCAGGAAGCGCCCGTCGGAGGTGCCGCCATGGGTGGAAAGGCGGGGCTTGGCGCCCGTCTCCGCCGCGATCGCGGCGCTGACGATCTCGTAGATCGGCCCGGCCGGGGTGAGGAAGGCCTCGCCGGAGATCTTGGCTTCGACGGTGGCGCCGGGCGCCGCCGCTTCGGCGGTGCGGCGGACGAGGTCGACCAGATCGGGGCCGCGCTGGAGGTTGTTGAAGCGGATGTTCAACTGGGCGCGCCCCCAGCCCGGGATGACGTTGGTCGCCCTGCTCGCCGTCTCGATCGCGGTGATTTCGAGGTTGGAGGGCTGGAAGGCCTCATTGCCGTCGTCGAGATGGAGCGCTTCGAGCGCGTCGATCACCCTGGCGAGCTTCGGCACCGGATTGTCGGCGCGGTGGGGGTAGGCGACATGGCCCTGCACGCCCGGCACCGTCACCCACATGTTGACCGAGCCGCGCCGCCCGATTTTGACGATGTCGCCGAGGCGGTCCTCGGAGGTCGGCTCGCCGATCAGGATCATGTCGGGGCGGATCGATCGCTCGGCCATCCAGTCCATGATCCGCGGCGTGCCGTAGGTGGCCGGGCCTTCCTCGTCGCCGGTGACGATCAGGCTCAGCGTGCCCCCGTGCGCCGTTTCGGCGGCCGCCGCGACGAAGGCGGCGATGCCCCCTTTCATGTCGACCGCGCCGCGGCCGTGGAGCAGCCCGCCCCGGATCTGCGGCGTGAAGGCATCGCTCGCCCAGCCCTCGCCCGGCGGCACAACATCGAGATGGCCGGCGAAGGCGAAATGGGGCGCGCCAGTCCCGCGCGAGGCGAACAGATTCTCGACCGGTCCGTCCGGCGCCTCGCCCAGGGTGAAGCGGTGGACGGTGAAGCCGATCGCGGCCAGCGCTTCCTCCAGCACGTCGAACACCTGGCCGGTGGCGGGCGTGACGCTGGGGCAGGCGATCAGCCGCGCGGCGAGGGTTACCGGGTCGATTTTCGGGGGGGCGATTGCGGCGGTCATGCGACCCGCCTAGCATCCCGCGCCGGAGAAACGCCATGCCGAAGCTCGACCTCGACGCCATCGAAAGCACCAACCGCACCGGCTATCCGCCGCCTTATGACGCACCGATGAGCAAGCGCCACTACCGGCGGCTGGCGCCGGCGGCGGCGATCGGAGATTTCGGCATCAGCCATGTCGTTCTGGAGCCCGGCGGCATCTCCTCGCAGCGCCACTGGCACGAGGGCGAGGACGAGGTGGTGATCATGCTGGCCGGCGAGGCGGTGCTGATCGAGGACGACGGCGAGACTGTCATGCGGCCCGGAGACGTCGCGGCTTTCCCCAAGGGTGTCCCAAACGGGCACCATCTGCTGAACCGCACCGATGCGCCCTGCGTCTTCATTGCGGTCGGCAAGCCTGCGGACACGGATTGCCATTATCCCGACATCGACCTGCATCTGGTCGGGGCGAGAGGAGAGTATGTGCGCAAGGACGGGAGCGGCTTCGGCTGAGCGGGGAATGGGGACAGTCACTTTCACGCGCCGGCGTGTGAAATCTCCAACTGAGGCGCGGAAAGTGACTGTCCCCGTCCGGCGCGTGAAAGTGACTGTCCCCATTCCGGCTCAATGCTGCGGCGTCTCATATTGCTCGATCACCCAGGGCTCTTCCTGGGCGGCCTCGATCCATTCCTTCATCCAGGCATGGTCGAGGATGGTTTCCATATAGGCCGCGGCGAAGCGCGGGACGGGGACGGAATAAGTGACGAAGCGGGTGACCACGGGCGCGAACATGATGTCGACCGCGCCGAAATCGCCGAAGAGGTAGGGGCCGCCGCCGCCGTGCCGCGCGCGCGCCTGCGCCCAGAGCTCGATGATTCTCAGCACCTCCGTCTTGACCGGCTCGCTGAGCGGCCTGGTCGGAAATTGCTTGCGCACGTTCATGCCGAGCTCGCGGCGCAGGTTCGGATAGCCCGAATGCATCTCGGCGGCCATCGAGCGGGCCATGCCGCGGGCGGTGTCGTCGCGCGGCCAGTAGCGCGCGCGGTCGGTCTTGTCGGCGAGCCATTCGATGATCGCGAGGCTGTCCCAGATCACGGTCTGGTCGTCCCACAAGATCGGTACCTTGCCGCCCGACGGCGCGAATTCGTCGCCTTCGGTGCGCTTGTCCCATGCCTCGTTGAACATCGGGACGGTGATCTCCTCGAACAGGATCCCCGAATGCTTGACCGCGAGCCAGCCGCGCAGCGACCAGGAGGAATAGGCCTTGTTGCCGATGATGAGCTTGAGCAAGGCGGTCTTCTCCCATTATCATCACCCTGAACGTGTTTCAGGGTCCAGTTCTCCGCCCGCACCGCTGCTCGACGCTGGATGCTGAAACCAAGTTCAGCATGACGGGAGTAGAGGGCGCCTCAGATCTCCGCCGCCTCTAGCACCGCGGCGCGCAGGCGGTCCATGCCGAGGCCGGTGTCGGCCGAGGTGGTGACGATCTCGGGATGGGCGGCGGGGCGCTTGCCGGCCTCGTCCTCGGTGGCGCGGGTGACTTCGGCGAGGTCGGTCGCCTTGACCTTGTCGGCCTTGGTGAGGACGATTCGATAGCTGACCGCGGCGTCGTCGAGCATCTTCATCACCTCGCGGTCGATCTCCTTGACGCCGTGGCGGCTGTCGATCAGCAGCAAAGTCCGCTTCAGCACCTGGCGACCGCGCAGATAATCGTTGACCAGATAGCGCCACTTGCGGGCGACGTCCTTGGGCGCCTTGGCGAAGCCGTAGCCGGGCATGTCGACCAGCCTCAGGCGGACCGGATCGCCGACTTCGAAGATATTCAATTCCTGCGTCCGCCCGGGGGTGTTCGAGGTGCGGGCGAGCGCGTTGCGGTTGGTGAGCTTGTTGAGCAAAGACGATTTGCCGACGTTCGAGCGGCCGGCGAAGGCGATCTCCGGCACGCCAGGATCGGGCAGGAACTTGAGCTCGGGCGCCGATTTGAGGAAGGAGACCGGCCCGGAAAAGAGCTTCCGGGCCGCTTCCTCGAGATGCATTTCGGCGTTGCTCACTTCCGCCGCGGCCTCGGGCGCGCCTTTGGCCGGGCCGCGCGCGGCGGCGGCGATGGCGGCGGCGAGGCGGGTGGCGGCGAAGCCTTGGCCTTGCCGAGCGCCACGCCGGGCTTGCCCCGGGCCGCCGCCGCCGCGTCCATCTTGCGGTTGAGGAACCAGATCTGGAGGATCGAGATCAGATTGTTGGTCACCCAATAGACCTGGAAGCCGGCCGCGAACGGCGCCATGATCAGGACCAGGATCCAGGGCATCCAGGCGAAGATCTTCTGCTGCGTCGGATCCATCGGCGCCGAGTTCATCTTCTGCTGGAGCCACATGGTGACGCCGACCAGGATCGGCAGGATGCCGATCGCGATGAAAGCGGGCGGCTGGAAGGGCAGCAGGCCGAACAGGTTGATCGGAGTCAGCGGATCGGGCGCGGTGAGGTCCTTGATCCAGAGCGCGAAGGGCTGGTGCCGCATCTCGACCGAGATCAACAGCACCTTGTAGAGCGCGTAGAAGATGGGGATCTGCAGGAAGATCGGCAGGCAGCCCGCCATCGGGTTGACCTTCTCCTCCTTGTAGAGCTTCATCATCTCCTGCTGGAGCCGCGGCTTGTCGGCCGCGTAGCGCTCCTGCAGCGCCTTCACCTTGGGTTGGAGCACCCGCATCTTGGCCATCGAGGCGAACTGCTTCTGCGCCAGCGGGAACAGGATCAGCCTCACGATGATCACCAGGAAGATGATCGCCACGCCGAAATTGCCGAGCTGGGCGAACAGCCACATCAGAAGCGCGAAGATCGGCTTCATGATGAAATCGAACCAGCCCCAATCGATCGCCCGGCCGAGGTCGGTGCCGAGCGAGGCCGTGTAGCGGTCGAGCAGCGCGATCTCCTTGGCGCCGGCGAAGAGATGCGAGGTGGTGCGCATTTGCGGGTGCCCGGGGCCGACCGCCTGCACCGGGGTGGAGAATTCGGCCTGATAGGCGTCGCCGGCGAGATGGCGGAAGGCGGTGGTGACGTCGGTGCCCTGGTCCGGGACGATCGCGGCCAGCCAATATTTGTCGGTGAAGCCGAGCCAGCCGCCGCGACTGTTATTGGCGATGCCGTTCTGGCCGGCCTCGCCGACGGTGCTGAAATCATAATCGTAATTGGCGCTGCCGTTGAACAGGCCGACCGGGCCGACATGGCTGGTCCAGGAGGTCGGATCGTGGGAGATTCCGACCCGGTTGACGAGCGCGCGGGCGCCGAGGACGACCGGCGCGCCGCGATTGACGACGAGCTGCTCGGCGGTGAACAGATAGCCGTCGTCGACCCTGAGCACGATCCGGTAGACCTGGCCGCGCTGATTGTCCCAAGTGAGGGTCAGCGGGCGCTCCGGCGTCAGCACCACCCGGCCCGGATCGCATTCGGCGGCAGGGGCGGGCGGCGACGCGGGCGTGGCGTCAGCCGCAGTAGCGGGCCCAGCAACGCGGGGCGGCATCGCCATGACAACGCGGACGGGGCGCCGGGCGTCGGCGGCGCATTCTGCCACCTTCCACAGCGTTCCGGTCGTCGGGATCCCGGCCGGGCCGGTCCAGCCGAAGCTGGCATGATACGCGCCGGGCGTGCCGTCCGGCGAGAACAGGCGGATCGGGCGGGAATCGCGGCCGATGCCGTCGCGGTGGCGGGTGAGGACGAGATCGTCGATCCGCGCGCCGACCAGGTTGATCGTGCCTTCGAGGTGCGGTGTGCGGATGGCGATGCGCTCGCTCCGCGCCTGGCTCGCGCGGACGACGGCATCGCGATTGAGATTGGCCCGCGGCGCGGCCGGGGCGGGGGCGGGGGTCGCCTGCGGCTGCGGCGTCGCGACCTGCTTGCCGTCCTGGGTCTTGGTTGGCGGCGGGTTGGCGGCCGGAAAGAAGCTCTGGGTGACATAGCCCCAGCCGAACAGGACGAGCGCCGACAGGACGATCGCCAGGATCATGTTACGATTGTCGTTACTCACCTTTTATCCCTCATGGTACCGGATCGTGGCCCGAGCCCCCCCAGGGGTGGCAACGACAAAGACGGCGCAGCGCCAGCCAGGAGCCGCGCAGGGCGCCATAGCGGGAAAGCGCGGTGATTGCATAGGCCGAGCAGCTCGGCGAAAAACGGCAGCTCGGCGGCAGCACGCGCGACGGCCCCAATTGCCATCCGCGCGCGACCAGGATCAGCATCCTGGCGATCATTGGCCAAGCTTCGCGAGCGCGCGCCGCAGCTCCGCCTCGAGCAAGGCGAAGTCGCGTTCGATGCCGCCTTGCCGCCCGATCAGGACATGGTCGGCGCCTTCGTGGCCCGCTTCCGGCAGGACCTTGCGGGCGAGTTCGCGAAAGCGGCGCTTCATGCGGTTGCGGACCACCGCATTGCCGACCTTCTTGGAGATGGTGAGGCCGAGGCGCATCGCCGGGTCGCAATCCCCCCGCGGGCGGATCAGCAGCACGAATCCCGGAGTCGGCGCGCGCAAGGCGCCGTTGGCCGCGAGGAAATCCGCGCGGCGGCTGAGCTTGCCGATCGCGGCCGTATTTAGGCCGACAGCTTCTTGCGGCCGCGGGCGCGGCGCGCGGTCAGGACCTTGCGGCCGCCGACGGTCGCCATCCGGGCGCGGAAGCCGTGCCGGCGCTTGCGCACGAGATTGCTCGGCTGGAAGGTGCGCTTCATCGCTCATGCCTCGTAAAATCGACTGAATGAAAAGGGCCGCCAATGGCGGCCTCGTTGCCGGCGCGATAGGCAAAGCCCCGGTCAAAGTCAATTGCCTGCTTCGCCCTGCTCGCTTTGTTTGCGCACCTCCTCGCGGCGGCGGGCGCTTGAGCGGCGCATGCCCCAATCGGCCCAGCGGCCCTTGTTCGGGTGGTTGCGCTTGAACTTCACATATTGCCGCTTCGCCCATTCGCTGTTCTGCAGCACCAGCGCCAGCCCCGCTGCGAAGACGAAGACGCCGCCCGGCCCCGGGATCGCGCCGACCAAAGGCGCGACGACGATGAGCAGGCAGCCGAGCAGGAACAGGCCCTGCCGGATCAGCGGCATCTTCTTTTTTCGCGCTGTGCTCGTCTTTCTCGGGCTGGCCATCGATACGCATTTGGGGAATGCGAGCGGATTCTGCAATTCCCCCGCTTTTGCTCGACTTCACGGGGATATCCATTCAAAACCGGTGAGCCGACCGCCGGATTGGGCGGAAATGGTGGAATGGGGGAGCGCTTCATGGTCGCGCACGTCGCCACGGTCGCATTCCTGGGGCTCGAGGCGCGCGCCGTCGAGGTCCAGGTGCAGGTCGCCAGCGGCCTTCCCAAGTTCCTCGTCGTCGGCCTGCCCGACAAGGCGGTGGGCGAGAGCCGCGAGCGGGTCCACGCGGCGCTGGCGGCGATCGGCCTGTCGCTGCCGCCCAAGCGGATCACGGTGAACCTGTCGCCCGCCGACCTCCCCAAGGAAGGCTCGCATTACGATCTGCCGATCGCGCTCGGCCTGCTCGCCGCGATGGGCGCGATCGACCGCGAGACGCTCGCCGGCTATTGCGCGGTCGGCGAGCTCGGGCTCGACGGGCGGGTCGCCTCCTCGCCCGGCGTGCTGCTCGCCGCGATCCACGCCTCGGCGCGCGGGCTCGGCTTGATCTGCCCCGCCGTCCAGGGGCCGGAGGCGGCCTGGGCGGGCGAGCTCGAAGTGGTCGGCGCGCCCGATCTCATCGCCCTCCTAAACCATTTGCGCGGCACCGCCGTGCTGTCGCCGCCAAAGCCCGGCATCGCCGAGCCGCCCGGCTCCGGGCCGGACCTGCGCCAAGTGAAGGGCCAGGAAATTGCCAAGCGCGCGCTGGAGATCGCCGCCGCGGGCGGCCACAATCTGCTGATGACGGGGCCGCCAGGCGCCGGCAAGTCGCTGCTCGCCGCCTGCCTGCCGGCGATCCTGCCCGAGCTGACGCCGTCGGAGGCGCTCGAAGTCTCGATGATCGCCAGCGTCGCCGGCGAATTGAAGGACGGCCGGCTGGTCCGCACCCGCCCCTATCGCGCGCCGCACCACAGCGCCTCGATGCCCGCTCTTGTCGGCGGCGGGCTCAAGGTGCGGCCGGGCGAGGTCAGCCTCGCCCATCTCGGCGTCCTCTTTCTCGACGAATTGCCCGAATTCCAGCGCTCGGTGCTCGATTCGCTGCGCCAGCCGCTCGAGACCGGCGCGGTCCAGGTCGCCCGCGCCAACGCCCATGTCACCTTCCCGGCCCGGGTCCAGCTGGTCGCGGCGATGAACCCGTGCCGCTGCGGCCATCTCGGCGACCCCGCTTTGGCCTGCTCGCGCGCCCCGCGCTGCGCCGCCGATTACCAGGCCAAGGTCTCCGGGCCGCTGCTCGACCGCATCGACATCCATGTCGACGTCGCCGCGGTCGCCGCCGCCGACCTCGTCCTGCCGCCGCCTTCGGAAGGCTCGAAGGAGGTCGCCCGCCGCATCGCCGCCGCCCGCGCGATCCAGACCAAGCGCTACGAAAAGCACGGCATCCGCACCAATGCCGAAGCCGACGGCGACCTGCTCGACGCGATCGCCACGCCCGAAGAGCCCGGCCGGCGGCTATTGGCGCAGGCCGCCGAAGCGATGCGGCTCTCGGCGCGCGGCTATCACCGCGTGATGCGCGTGGCGCGGACGGTCGCGGATCTGGCGGGCAGCGAGACGGTGGGGCGGGTGCACGTGGCGGAGGCGCTCAGCTATCGACGGCAGGCGCCGCGGAATTGACCCGCGGCCCGTCGCCGCCGATCGGCTGCTCGCCCGCTCATTGATTCTCGCATTCATTCCCGCCGGTTGCATTGGGCCAGGTCCAGGTTTTCTGAATGGCGCCATTGGCCTTGACGATCAACGTCACCGACTCGATCGGCGTATAGTCGTAACCCCACAACAAGGTGTGCGTCGATCGGCGCTGGTTGCCGCCCACCCTCGTATCCTCGCCCTGCTCCGGCGGCTTTTGGCCTCCCTGATAGACGATATGATAATCGAGGCCTTCCAGTCCGGCTGCCTGGGTCCAGCGGCCGCCGGGCCGGGTGCGATATTCATACGATAGGTCATAGCGTAGGAGCCAAAGGGCGCCGGGGGGGTGCCCTTCCCCGCCATTCGCCGGCTCGAGCCAAAAATGATAGACGATCTTCCTGCGGTCGAGCTGGCATTGCTGCTCGCCACTGTCCCAAAAGAAATTGTCGGGGGCCACGGCCGCTGCGCCTGTCTGGTTAGACGTCTCTAAGCCTGCCTGGTTAGTCAGCACGTACTCTCTCGTCCCGGAGTATTCGTAGACACAGCCTGACAGAAGCAAGCCGGCAGAGAGAATAGGGAGGCGCAGGGAGAGGTAGTCTTTCATCAGCTGGCTCCGCTCGAAGCTGTATTGAGAACGCGAAACACCAGAGACTTAATACAGACGCGCGTCCCCCGCTGAGAAATTCTCAGTATAAGGAGGAGGTCATATTATCACGATAGTTACTGGTCTCCCCGGAGTCAAATGATAATAACCTGAAGAAGTCTCGTAGAAGATGTGAGTTAATGGGCTGCTGACTGTCGGCGCCGCGACAAGGGCATGCACATCACGTGAGCCCGCTCGCTACTGGCCCGTCATTCCCCCCTTCTGCCCAATCTGCTCTCGGTCGTTACCAAGGCTGACCAGCCGCCCGCCGGGGTGCAGACCAGGCGCTACGAGAAACACGGCATCCGCACCAACGCCGAAGCGACCTGCTCGACGCGGTGGCCATGCCGGAGGAACCCCGCCGGCGGCTATTGGGGCAGGCGGCCGAGGCGATGCGGCTCTCGGCGCGCGGCTATCACCGGGTGATGCGGGTGGCGCGCACGGTGGCGGACCTGGCGGGGAGCGAGACGGTGGGGCGGGTGCATGTCGCGGAGGCGTTGAGCTATCGGCGGCAGGCGCCGCGTAATTAGTAGGTGTCGCCGCGACCGCCGCCGCGGATGACGCGGATGCCGCCTTCCATCCTGACGCGCGGGCCGCGGCGCGGCGCGATCGTGCGCGGCGCCTGCACCCGCGCGGCGGAAATGGGGGCGGACGCGGCGATTGCGCCCTGCCGGGGGCCGAAGGTGCGGTAGACCAAACGGCGCTCGGGGACCGGGATTTCGCGGACCTCGGTCGCCGCATAGCGCTGGCGCGTCGGCGCGAACCGCTCGCGCACCGAGGTGAAGCGCTCGCGCCTCGGCTGTTCGACCTGCAGCATCTCGGTGCGCGCGACCGCGTAGGTCGCCCGCGCGCCGGCCTCGGGCTCCCATTCCGCCGGCGCCTGGCTGAACGCCTCGACCGTGCCGCTGCCGGGGGTGCGGTAGAAGATGTGGGCGCCAAGAACGATCTGCCGGACCAGGCTCGGCGCCCAATAAGGGCGGATCGCGGTCGTGTGATAATGGGTGGCGAGGCCGACCGGGCGGTAGACGCTGCCGCTCAGCGCCTGCGCCGCGATCCGCCGGGCGCGGTCCCAGGAACGGGGATCGCCGATCGGGCCGATCATGCCCATGCAGGTGAAGCTGAACTGGCAGCCGGTGCTGCGATGCGAGCCCTGGAAGACGACGCCGCAGACGCTGTTCGGATAAGACGGATGGCGCACCCGGTTCAGCACCACCTGCGCGACCGCGCGCTGGCCGTCCTCGGATTCGCTGCGGGCTTCGTAATAGATCGCCTGGGTGAGGCATTCGAGCGAGCGGGTGCGCGCCTCGCGATCGCGGCTGGCGACGAACGGCTCGGCCGCTTCGGAACCCGCCGCATAAGCCGCCGTCGGCAAAGCGGAAAGCAGGACGACACTCGAAAGCAACAGGATACGCATGTGAAGACCCGGCCCCGTGGTGAGGGTCGGCGTCTAGCTATGGAATCTTGGGAACCGGTTAATGGGCCCGCTCGTGCGTAAATCGCGGGTTTGCCGCGCGTCGCGGCACCGAGGCGCCCGTTTTGCCGGAAACCCAATCTTCTCGACGGCCCTCCAACCTGTTTTTAGACAGGATTCCTAGATATGCTGGACCCCAAAGAAAGGCGTGTTATGTCACTAGTTCCGGGTTAGCGATGTGAACAGTAGCGCTTTGCTTTATCAAATCCACATGGTGGAGGTGGCAAATCGATGCGCAGCATTCTCCTTGGCACGGGCGCGGCACTACTGGCCATGCCCCTCTCCTCAGCGACCGCACCCGGGCCCGGGCCGCAGCGGCCTGTGCAGGTGGCGCCTTCGGCTTATGCCTGCACGTGTATCGTTTCGACGAATCAAGTGAATCTATCGCCTGTCGCAACCGGGGTTATCCCGCCGGCTATAACGCTGCCCCCCCAGGCCGACCGCAATCAGTGCCATACCGCGTGCCTGGCCGCGAGCATTCCGCACCTTCGTTCCCCCATTGCCGAAGCGGCGGCATGTAGCGCGGGCGCGACCCACGGCTCCCGCGTCTACTCTTTCCATATGAGTACCGGCCCATCGACCGATAACTGGGCCAATAAATATGTCATCACTTATATGCTTGGAGAAATCGAGCGATATCCGGGCTCTTCCTCTGTCCAGACTCGGTGTCCGGCGGGTTGGCTGTCAAACACGTCCAACCAGCCGGGCGACGTCACCTACGATGGCCGGTGCAAACGGCTCGCCGGCTCGCTGACGGTGAACCCGCTTCCGGCCAACGGCACGCAGCTAGGCGCCTGGGGCTTCTCGTGGGTGAATGAAATGTGGGCCTATGGGACAGCGGCGAACGGCGGCGCGGCGCAGCAGATTACGGTGAACGTGCCACCCATCTGCCGCTGGAAGCCCTGAGGCCCGCTGCTCGGCGTGCCCGACCGCGCCGAGTGAACCGGGGGGGGGTCATTTTTGCCGGGGCTGCTCCAAATCGTTACGCGCGCTGACCAGCCGTCCGGCCCGCCGCGCCTGGACCGCTTCGAGCAGCGTCCGCGCCGCGTTCCTCACTTCCTCCTGGATCGCCTGGTCCTTGTCGAGCGCCTCGTGGCTGGTCGCATAGGGCTGCCAATAGCCGATATAGCGGTCGAGCTCGGCAGGGACGCCGGCGGGGACGAGGTGCGTGAAGCGAAGCCAGTCGGACAAGGACCGGCGGACATTCTCGGGGCCCTCGACGTCGCCATGGACGATGATCGAGAACAGCCGGCCTTCGAGATGGCGGGGATAGGGCCAGCCGGCGAGCTCGAGCTCCTTGGCCCTGCGGGCGTCCGAGACCAGGCTCATTTCGCGCCGTTGCCGGCGGGCGGCTCGCTCCTGGGCCGGTCGACATTGATGTCGGGCAGGTCGACCTTCACGTCGATGTTGGTCTTGTTGACGGCGCGCTGCAGATAGCCGCCGAAATAGAGGAAGCCCAATGTGGCGACGATCAGCAGCAGCACGATCGCGATCACCGTGCCGCCGCCGCCCCGCCGCCCGCCGGTGTTGATCACCGTGGTTTCGCGCCTGACCGGCTCGTCGCGTTCGTCCATGTCGCATCCTCTCCCGTTCACGCTTGAACGCGACCGCGACGAGCGCGGTTCCGGGAAAGGGGGTTAACGCATCGCGATGCTGGCCGGGCCGCGGCCCGGCCAGGGGCTGTCGAGGATGAACGCCTCGATCGCCTCCTCGACATCGAAGCCCGCGTTGGAGCTGGCATAATATTTCACCAGCCAGTCGCCGCCCACATAGCAATAGAGGCGCGATTCCCTGCGCACCTCCTCGGGCGTGCGGCTGCGTATCGCCATGCGGAGGCGGTGCACGGAGCGAAGGCGGAGCCCGGGCTCGGTGCCGGGCAAGGCGGCCGCCTCGCCGGACTCGGTGCGTTCCGCGTCCGGATAACGCTGGCCGATCTCGCCGCCGATGCGCGCCATCACCTCCCGGCAGGCCGCTTCGCGCTGCTCGCGCGGCACCCGCGGTGCAGGATAGATGTAGACGCTGAGTCGCAGGAAATCGTCGCCGCGGCGCAAATTGTAATTGGCGCTGATGTCGTCCTGGCCATAGCGCAGGACATGGGAGCGGCTGAACGCGCCGACCTGTTCGGGAAAGCCGGCACGGGCCGCCGCATGGGGCACGGTTCCGGACGCGCTGATGTCCTGCGGCTGCGCCAGCGCGGGCGCGGGCATCGCAAGCAGGAGCGCGACCGCGGCGAACCAGGCTTTCATGAGCATTCCTCCCCGCGACTCAGGAGGTCAGTGTGCCTCAGTGGTCGCGTAAGGCAAGCGGGCCGCGCGGGCGACGGCGTCGGCGAAGGCGGCGCCACCTTGCGGGTCGTGCTGGAAATAGAGGTCGGGCTCGACCAGCTCCAACTCCATGAGCAGGACCCGCCCCGCCGGATCGCGGGCGACGTCGATGCGGGCGTAGAGCAGCTCCTCCTCGACCGCGGCGAGAATCGCGCCCGCGGCGGCCAGCTCGTCGGGCGCGGGTGCGTGCGGGGTGATGATGCCGTCATATTCGGGCTGGACGCGGAAGTCGCCGGGCTGGGGGCGCTTGCGGATGGCGTGGCTGAAGGCGCCGGCGATGTAGATCAGCGAGATCTCGCCGTCTGTGAGGATGGCGGGGAGGAAGGGCTGGATCATCGCGGCGCCGTCCGGGCCGTCGTCGAGCGGCGCGCCCGGCGACCAGCGGATCGTCCGCCAGGCCGAGGCGGAGACCTGCGGCTTGGCGATCAGGGCGTCGGTGCCGAAGGCGGCGGCCGCCTCGCCGAGGGCGGCCTCGCAGACCCGGTCGACGTAGCGCGTCGGCACGACCGGCGCGCCGCGCGCCGCGAGCCGGCCGAGATAGAGCTTGTCGGCGTTCCAGCGCAGCACGCTCGCCGGATTCTGGAGGCGGACGCCGCCGGCCTCCCACGCGCTCACCGCCGCGGACCAGCCCGGGCCGGCGCGGTGATAGCCCCAGGTCAGCAGCGGCAGGACGAGGTCGAAATCCGCCAAGCCCGCCGAATCGGCCCACGACCGCCCCTCGACCGCCAGGCCGGCGCGCCGCAAGGGCGCCGAATCCTCCGCCAGCACGTCGCGCCAGCGGCTGTCGAAGGCCTCGTCCGCCGGGTCCGGCGTCAGGATCGCGATGCGGGCATTCATGCCTCTTCGGGCAGGAAGTCCGGGACCGAGAGATAGCGCTCGCCGGTGTCGTAGTTGAAGCCGAGCACGCGCTTGTCCGGGCCCAGCTCGGCGAGCTTCTGCGAGATCGCGGCGAGCGTCGCGCCCGAGCTGATGCCGACGAGCAGGCCCTCCTCGCGGGCGGCGCGGCGGGCCCAGTCCTTGGCGTCGGCGGGATCGACCTGGATGATGCCGTCGAGCCGGCTGACGTCCATGATGGCGGGCACGAAGCCGGCGCCGATGCCCTGTATCGGGTGCGGGCCGGGGTCGCCGCCGGAAAGGACCGGCGACAAGGTCGGCTCGACCGCGAACACCTCGAGATCCGGCCATTCCGCCTTCAGCACCTCGGCGCAGGCTGTGATATGCCCTCCCGTGCCGACGCCGGTGATCAGCACGTCGATCGGCGAATCGCGGAAATCCTCCAATATCTCGCGCGCCGTGGTCCGCCGGTGGACTTCGAGATTGGCGGGATTCTCGAATTGCTGGGGCATCCAGCTGCCGGGCGTCTCGGCGATCAGCTCCTGGGCGCGGGCGATCGAGCCTTTCATGCCCTTCTCGCGCGGGGTCAGGTCGAAGGTCGCGCCATAAGCAAGCATCAGCCGGCGGCGCTCGATGCTCATGCTGTCGGGCATGACCAGGACGAGCTTGTAGCCCTTGACCGCGGCGACCATGGCGAGGCCGATGCCGGTATTGCCCGAGGTCGGCTCGATGATGGTGCCGCCGGGCTTCAGCCTGCCCGATTTCTCGGCGTCCTCGATCATGGAGAGGGCGATCCTGTCCTTGATCGAAGCGCCGGGGTTGGCGCGTTCGGATTTCACCCAGACCTCGGACTCGCCGAACAGGCGGGAGAGGCGGATGTGCGGCGTGTTGCCGATCGTTTCGAGGACGGAGGCGGCTTTCATTTGCTGTCCTTTCTCGGCCCGGGACTGGAGGCAAGGGCCATGGCTGGGAGTTCGACATCGGGCATGTCCTTGCCCGAGGCGTCTGCGAGGATCTGGGGATCGGGGGGCACGAAGCGGTCGGCCTTGCGCAGGCTCGGAAAGGCCCAGGCGCAAAAGCCCGTGACCAGGACGGCGAGGCCGCCGCCGCCGACTACCGCCAGCATCGGCCCGAAGGCCGAGCCGGCAAGGCCGGCGCGGAACTCGCCGAGCTCGTTCGAGGCGGAGATGAACAGGCCCGAGACCGCCGAGACGCGGCCGCGCATGGCGTCCGGCGTGTGGAGCTGGATCAATGAGGAGCGGACGTAGACGCTGACCATGTCCGACGCGCCGAGCACGAACAGAGCGGCGAGCGAGAGCCACATCCACTGGCTGAAGCCGAAGACCATCGTCGCCACGCCGAAAATGGCGACGCAGGCGAACATTTTGACCCCGACATGTCGCCTGAGCGGCCGCCGGGCGAGGATGAGCGCGGTCAAGGCGGCGCCGACCGCGGGCGCGGCGCGCAAGGCGCCCAACCCCTCCGAGCCGACATGCAGCACGTCGCGCGCATAGACCGGCAGCATCGCGGTGGCCCCGCCCAAGAGCACCGCGAACAGATCGAGGCTGATCGCGCCGAGCACGATCTTGTTGTCGCGCACATAAGCGAGCCCCTCGATGACGGCGCGCAGCGGATGCGAATCGCCGGCATTGCCGCGCGGGATCGGCCGGATCAGCAGCATGCAGAAGAGCGAGATGGCGTAGAGCACGGCCGAGGCCTCGTAGGGCAGGCTGATCGACAGCGCATAAGCGGCGCCGCCGAGCAGAGGGCCGGCGACCGCGCCCGCCTGCCAGGCGATCGAGTTGAGCGCGATCGCGCTCGGCAGCAGCGCCGGCGGCACCAGATTTGGCGCGATCGAGCCGAGCGCGGGCCCGGCGAAGGCGCGGCCGATGCCGAGCAGCACCGCCACCGCGAACAAAGGCGCCAGCGTCATCGCGTCGAGCCAGAC
Organism: Allosphingosinicella sp.; assembly: GCA_035543935.1. GTDB lineage: Bacteria > Pseudomonadota > Alphaproteobacteria > Sphingomonadales > Sphingomonadaceae > Allosphingosinicella. Next base: position 16,243 of record DATKIV010000057.1, on the reverse strand, counting down.
CAGCAAAGCGAGCGTCGCCGCGCTCAGCATCTCCATCGCGATGCTGATCCTGACGATCCAGCGCCGGTCGACGCGGTCCGCGACATAGCCGGCGACCAGGGTGAGCAGGAACAAGGGCAGGAACTGGGCGAGCCCGATCATGCCGAGCCAGAAGCTCGCCTGCTCGATGCTCATGCCCTGTCCGCGGGCGATGTCGTAGACGTGGATGCCGATCACCACGACGAGCATCGTATTGCCGATCGTGCTCGCCAGCCGCGCCGCCCAGAAGGCGCGATAGTCGCGAAACTGGAAGGGCGAGGCTTCGGACATGCGACGCGCAGTTAAGCCGGTCGGGGAGCGGCTTCAACCACGGGCTTGGCGAAAGGCGCGATCCGCCGTCCGCGCCGGCCGCCGCGCAGGATTCTTCCAAATGGCTCGCGCTTTCGGCAACAGCCTTGCCCCCGCTAAGCGGCCAGCGCGCCGGCAAGCGCGCGGATCATGTCGCCGCCTTTGCCGCGCCAGGCGCTGCCGTGCATGCAGGCCAGGGTCTCGGGCTCGGTGGCGGCGATGCGGGCCAGGATCGCCTGCGTCGTCGGCGCGTGGGCGTAATAGTCCATCGGCCGGCGGAAGGCCTCGCTCGGCCCGAGGATGTCGTCCTCGACCAGCGGCCGCGCCCCCGTGCCCGGCTGGGTGAGCAGGTCGCCGCAGAACAAAGTGCCGGCGGTCTCCTCGTAGAGATAGCCGCATTCCCAGCCGTGCGGGACGTGCGGCGCATCGAGCCAGCGCACGATCCGCCCGCCGAGGTCGACCGTCTCGCCGTCGGCCAGCCCGCGCGGCGCCCGGTCGGCGAGGTCGGCGACCGAAACCATCGCCGCGACCGCGCCGCACAGGGGCGCGGCATTGGGCGCGGCTTCGAGCCACAGGTTCAGCGACCCGCATTCGTCCGCCTCGACATGGCTGAAGGAGATGTGGCGCAATTTCTCCACCGGCATCACGCTGGCCACCGCGTGCCGCACATGCGGAAAGAGCCCGCGCAGGCCGGTGTGGAAGAGCAAGGGCTCGTCGGCGAGCAGCAGATATTGGTTGAACGAAAATTCCTGCCCCGGAATCGGCAGCGGCGTGTTGATCCGATAGAGACCGTCGCCGACCTCGCAGATATTCGTGCCGGTTTCGGCATTGGTGACGAGCATGATGGCGCTCCTTCGCGACTGTCGGTCATGTCCCCTGGCGGCCGGTTAATCCACCAGGCGGGCAGGGCACGCGCCGCGCGACGAAGGCGGTGGATTCGTCGACCGGCCAAAGGGCGTCTCATGACTGGACCGTTCCGCAAATGGCGCGAAGGTGACGAAAGTGCCGGTACGTCGCGTTGCGATTGCGGTGAATGGAGGGCCCGGCCCGTCATTCCTCCGCCTCGAACCAGCCGCCGCCGCCCTGCGCGCGCTGGATGGCGCGGAAGGCGGCGATCAGAATCCGGTTGTCGTAGACGCGGCGCGTTCCGCGCTGGATGCCGCGATAGAAATAGGGAACTTCCTCGCCCTCGATGGCGCGGCCGACGGCGGTGAACCAGGCGGTCGTCCGCCCCGCCGTCCGCGCGTTCGCGAACGCCTCGGCGAAGCTGCTCTCGGGCCCCGCCCGCTTGAGCAGCGCGTAAGCCGACTTGCGGCTCATCCCGACCGCCCGCGCCGCGAAGGCGACCACGCCGATCCTCGACAGCACCAGAATGAAATCGCGCTGCCGCTCGGGCGTCCAGCCGTCGTGGCGGTTGGAGGCGGAGGGGACGGGCTCGAAGGGGTAGGGATTGGGGGGCGAGTCGTTCATCCTGCAGGATATGACGGAGGGGCGTGGCTGTAGGAAAGTTCTTTTTTTGTTCTCATATCGGCGATATAGCAGAACGTCAGCCGATGGTGCGGGCGCGGAGGCCGGAATTGGTTCACGCAAAGACGCAAAGGGCCCGACGCGGTTATTGAGCGGATCGCGTCCATCGCCGTCGATTGCGGGTTCAAGATTCAGGAAGGCCTTGGGCCGGGTCTTCTGGAGTCGGTTTATGAGGCGGTGCTTGCGCAAAGCCTTGCCCGGCACGGGCTTTTCGCCGAGCGGCAAAAACCCATCCCGATCCGGTTCGACGGCCTCATCATCGAGGAGGGATTTCGCGCCGATCTCCTGGTCGAGGGCGGATTGCTGATCGAGCTCAAATGCACCGAGCGCTTCGCGCCCGTTCACGGGAAGCAGCTCCTGACCTACCTGCGCCTGATGGATCTTCCGCTCGGCCTGCTTATGAACTTCGGCGCCGCGACTTTTCGGGAAGGGATCAAGCGCGTCGCGAACGGGCACGGCCCCTTTGCGTGACGTGATTCAGAAGGTCGGCCGGCTCGTAGGTGGTGATTTGGGTTCACGCGAAGACGCAAGGACGCAAAGGCATGGCCGGTGTCAGCTACGTAACTGACACCAACCTGACACACAGCACGGGCTTCCGGCACCGCATGCCGCTTTCGGCGGCGACTTGGCTGCCGGGAACCTCGGTAACGAAGCGGCGCGGGATGGCGCGACGGGCATCTATGTCGCGGGCGGCCAGGTCGAGATTGACGGCTTCCACGTCGAGGGCGTGGCCACGGGGATCTGGATCGCGACTCCCGCAAACTATCCCGGCGGCGCCGGCATGACGCGGCTGCGGAACATCACCGGCGGCAATGGCTGCACGAACCTGGCCCAGCCGGCGAGCACCGTCGAGGTCGGGGCCAGGGTCATCGGCATGGCGATCCGCAACGGCTGTTCGAATGCCACGGTCGCCGACGGCCATAGCGGCGCAAGCCCGACGACGGGCCGGATCGTGGCGGACACCGTGTTCTGATTGGCGCCGAACGGGGACAGTTACTTTTACGCGCGGCGGTTGTCATTTCGGGGCGCTATGGGCTGAAAAGTAACTGTCCCCTCACTCAACGCTGACGAAGCTGTCCAGCACCCTTTTCCGGCCCGATTGCTCGAAGTCGATCTCCAGCTTGTTGCCCTCGATCTCCGCCACGGTCCCGTAGCCGAACTTCGAGTGGAAGACGCGCTGGCCCAGCGAAATGTCGCTCCGCCCGGGATTGCCCAAACTCACCGCGCTCGCCTTGACTTCCAGCACCCGCGCCGGCGTCCGCTCGAAATGGCCGCCCGCCGCCGCCCGCTGCCAGCCCGGGCCGCGCCCGGTGCCGCGCCCCACATTGGCGAAGGGGTCGGCGCGTTCGGACCAGTTGGCGCGCCACAGGCTCTCGCCGCCGCTCATGCTGCTTTCGGCGGCGATATGGGCTTCGGGGAGCTCGGTGACGAAGCGGCTCGGGATGGACGAGGTCCATTGGCCGTAGATGCGGCGGTTGGCGGCGTGGAGGATGACGCAGCGTTTGCGGGCGCGGGTGATCGCGACATAAGCGAGGCGGCGCTCCTCCTCGAGGCTGGCCTTGCCGCCTTCGTCCAACGCGCGCTGCGAGGGGAAGACGCCTTCCTCCCAGCCGGCGAGGAAGACGGTGTCGAATTCGAGGCCCTTGGCCGCGTGGATGGTCATGATCGTGACCTTGTCGCTCTCGCGGTCGGCGTCATTGTCCATGACCAAAGAGACGTGCTCGAGGAAGGCGCCGAGAGTTTCGTAATCCTCCATCGCGCGGGCGAGCTCGGCGAGATTCTCGAGCCGGCCGGCGCTGTCCGCCGAACGGTCGGCCTGGAGCATCGCGGTGTAGCCCGATTCGTCGAGCACCAGGCGGGCGAGCTCGGGATGGGAAAGCTCGTCCAGCTTGGACCGCCAGCGCGCGAAATCGCCGACCAGATTGCCGAGCGATTTGCGCGCGGCGCCGGTCAGCTCGTCCGTGTCGAGGATGCGGGCGGCGGCGACGCTGAGCGGAATGCCCTCGGCGCGGGCGAGCAGATGCAGCTTGGCCACCGCCTTATCGCCGAGCCCGCGCTTGGGCGTGTTGACGATGCGCTCGAAGGCGAGGTCGTCCGCCGGCTGGGCGATGATGCGCAGGTAAGCGAGCGCGTCGCGGATCTCGGCGCGCTCGTAGAAGCGGAAGCCGCCGACGATGCGATAGGGGAGGCCGATGGCGATGAACCGGTCCTCGAACTCGCGGGTCTGGAACTGGGCGCGGACGAGGATCGCGGCATCGTCGAGGCGCCCCGGTTTTCCATCGGCGCCGCGGCGCTGGATCGCTTCGAGCTCGTCGCCGACCCGGCGCGCCTCCTCGGGCCCGTCCCAGATGCCGATCACCTCGACCTTCCCGCCTTCGTCGGCCTCGGTCCAGAGCGTCTTGCCGAGCCGCCCCGAATTCTGCGCGATCAGGCCGGAGGCGGCGGCGAGGATGTTCGGCGTCGAGCGGTAATTCTGCTCGAGCCGGATGATCTTCGCGCCCGGAAAATCCTGCTCGAAGCGCAAGATGTTGGTCACCTCGGCGCCGCGCCAGGAATAGATGCTCTGGTCGTCGTCGCCGACGCAGGCGATGTTGCGGTGGCTCTGGGCGAGCAGGCGCAGCCACAGATACTGGCTCTGGTTGGTGTCCTGATATTCGTCGACGAGGATGTAGCGGAAGCGCTGCTGATAATGTTCGAGCACGTCGCGATGGCCGCGCAGGATCACCAGCATGTGCAGCAAAAGGTCGCCGAAATCGCAGGCGTTGAGGTCGCGCAGCCGCGCCTGGTAGACGGCGTAGAGCTTGGCGCCCTTGCCGTTGGCGTAGGACTCTGCCTCGCCCGCGTCGACCTGGTCCGGGGTCCAGCCCTTGTTCTTCCAGCGGTCGATCATCGAGGCGAGCAGGCGGGCCGGCCAGCGTTTCTCGTCGACGTCGGCCGCCGCGATGAGCTGCTTCATCAGGCGCAGCTGGTCGTCGGTGTCGAGGATGGTGAAATTGCTCTTGAGGCCGACCAGCTCGGCGTGGCGCCTGAGCATCTTGGCGCCGATCGAATGGAAGGTGCCGAGCCATGGCATGCCCTCGACCGCCTCGCCGACCAGCCGCCCGACCCGTTCCTTCATCTCGCTCGCCGCCTTGTTGGTGAAGGTGACGGCGAGCAGCTCCGACGGCCAGGCCTTGCGCGTATAGAGGAGGTGGGCGAGCCGCGCGGTCAGCGCCGCCGTCTTGCCCGTGCCCGCGCCGGCCAGCACCAGCACCGGACCTTCGGTGGTGAGAACGGCCTCGCGCTGCGGCGGGTTGAGGCCGGCGAGATAGGCTGGTTCGGGCTGCATGGCGGGGAGGTCTGTCACTCGCGAACAGGTAGGGAACGGGGGCGGCGCGGGCAAGCATTGGCTACCACAAGATGCGGCGGCGGCGGACCGGGGGCTCGTGGACCGGCGCTTCGTCGTGGGTTTCCCAATAATGGTCCTGGACGATGTGCGACCGGATCGGCCGGCCGGCGCGGTTCAGCGAGGGCCTGAAGCGGAAGCGCTGCTCGATCAGCCGGCAGGTGGTCGAATCGAGCTCCGGGCTGCCGCTGGAGCGGGTGATCTCGCAATGAGTCGCGCGCCCGTCCGGCTCGACGGCGTAGATCACCGACACCATGCCGCCGATGCCGGCCTCGCCGGCGCCGCGAGGATAGTCGTTGTCGCGGATGCTGCCCCGGATGCGGCGGGGCGGGGTCAGCCCGCCGCCGTCGCCGTCGCCATCGCCGCCGCCGCCCGGGCCATTGCCGCGGCCGCCGCTGCCCGTCCCATTGCCAAGGCCGCCGCTGCCGGTGCCGGGGCCGGGCGTTGCCGTCGCGCCGGCCGTCCGGTCGACGCCGCTATCGGCCCGGTCGGCGGTGGCGACGGGCTGCGGCGGCGGCGGAATGACCGGCTCCGGCGCGACGATATCGGTGCGCCGCGATTCGAGATTGGCCGGCGAGGCGGCGCCTTCGGGCCGGCGGCTCCGCTCGCGCTCCGGCGGCGGGACCGTCTCGGCGGCGGGCGGCGGCGGCGGCGCGAGGTCGATCAGCCGGATCGCTTCGGGCGCCTGGAGCAAGACCGGATCGGCGCCGAGGCCGACCAGCAGAGCGAGGACGAGCAGGAGATGGACCGCCAAAGTGGGGAGGCTGGCCTTGAGCCGGTCAGGCGTGAATGTCAGCTCCAGGCTCATATCCAGGATCGGCCGCTTTCAGGTTCCACTGCCTTGCCAATGGCTTAGGCCAGAACCCTGCCGGCTTGCAAGCCGCCGCGCGGAAGCGATTGGCGGCTGGGCGGAACCGCCGCCCGGTCCGGCCGCGACTTTTGCCGTCGCGGCCGGGGAAGGCGCTATTTCTTCTCTTCGGTCGGCTTTTCGATCGGCTTCTTCTCTTCCGTCGCGCCGTCTTTCCCGATCGGATCCTCGTCTTTGGGGGTTGGCTCCAACATTGTCGTGCTCCTTTTCCGGGCCCGGGCATCTGCCCGCGCCGCAACGCAAAGCTTATCCCTTTGCGGCTGATTCCAAAAGGAGATTCAGTCGGGCGAAACGGAGTTCCGGACCAGGATCAGCCGGGCCTTGCCGAAGCGGCGCTCGGCCTGGATGTCGAGGCCGGCGGGGAGGAGCGGCGTCTCGCCATGATATTCGAGGGCGATCCAGCCGCCCGGCGCGAGCCAGGAAGCCGCGCGCTCCAGCGCGGCCGCAGCCAGGCCGGCGCCGTAAGGCGGATCGATGAAGACGATGTCGCAGGGCCGCGCCGGCGCCGGCGCATGCTCGACCCCCTGGGCGCGGACATCGCTGCGCTCCCGGGCGCCGAGCCGGGCGACATTGGCCCTGAGCATGTCGAGCGCCTTGCGGTCCTTCTCGACGAAGGTGCAGAAAGCGGCGCCGCGCGACAGCGCTTCGAGGCCGAGCGCGCCGGTGCCGGCGAAGAGGTCGGCGACCGCGAGATCCGCGAACCCGCCGAGCCGGCTCGCCAGCATCGAGAACAGGCCTTCGCGGGCGCGGTCGCTGGTCGGGCGGGTGGTATCTCCGGCCGGCGCGTCGATCCGCCGCCCCCGCCACTGGCCCGCGATGATCCTCACCTCCTGGATCCTCCCCGGGACGGGGAGGGGGACCGCGACGCCCCGCGTCGTGGTGGAGGGGTCGCGGCGGTGGAGACTCTGTCGACCCCTCCACCACGCGCCTGCGGCGCATGGTCCCCCTCCCCGTGCCGGGGAGGATTTTTGGCGCCCAAAGTCTTTCGGAACGCGACCAGATCGTGCTGGCGGATTTCATCGACCGCGCCGGCGGGGAGGTCGGCGAGGGGGAAGGGGCCGTAGGCGGTGCGGATCAGGCGCGAGACCTTGAGGCCGAGATGCTCGAGGACGCGGCGGACCTCGCGATTCTTGCCTTCCCTGAGGCGCATCTCGACCCAGCCGTTGCGCCCCGTGCGGCGCTCGAGATTGGCATTGATCGCGCCGTAGCGGACGCCCTCTATCTCGATGCCGTGGATCAGATCCTCGAGCTGGGCCTGGCTGACCTCGCCGAACACACGGGCGCGATAGCTGCGCTCGACCCCGGTGGCGGGCAATTCGAGCTGGCGCTTCAATTCGCCGTCGGTGGTGAGCAGCAACAGCCCCTCGGTGTTGAGATCGAGCCGCCCGACCGGCATCAGCCGCGGCAGATCCTTGGGCAGCCGGTCGTAGATGGTCGCCCGCCCGCGCGGGTCGCGTTCGGCGGTCAGCAGGCCGGCGGGCTTGTGATAGCGGAACAGCCGCGCCGGCGCCGGCGCCTTGACCGGCTTGCCGTCGACGGTGACGCCGTGGAGCGAGGCGAGCAAGGTCGCGGGCGTCTCCACCGCCTTGCCGTCGATCGCGACCCGGCCGTCGGCGATCATCCGCTCGACCTCGCGCCGCGAGGCGATGCCGGCGCGCGCGAGCAGCTTGGCGATGCGCTGAGTGTCCTTGGGCGGATTTTGGGGAGGGGCCATGATGTCGTGTGTCTCGGGCGGTTCGAAGCCTATTTGCGCCGGGGCGATTGCCATCGGCGGCACTGATTCCCACATTGCTCGTTAGGCGAGGACATCAATCCGGGAGGGGTGCGCCCTACATGCTCTTCGGCAAACGCGAAAGGCGGATCGGCCGCATCCTGATCGTCGAGGACGAGCCCCTGGTCGCGTTCGACAACGAATATATGCTGAAGGACGCCGGCTACGAGATCGTCGCCACGGTCGATTCCCATGCGGATGCGGCGCTGGCGATCGAGAGCGAGCAGATCGACCTCGTCCTCACCGACATCAGCCTGTCGGGCGAAGGCGACGGCACCGACGTCGCCCGCGCCGCCGCGGCGCGGGGGATCGCCGTCCTTTTCGTCACCGGCAATTGCATCGAGGAGGCCAAGGCGCTCGCTTTGGGCTGCCTCGCCAAGCCCTATACCGAAAAGCTTCTGCTCGCCGCACTGCAGGCGGTCGACGATCATCTCCAAGGCCGCGACCCGGGCAAGCTGCCGGAGCAACTGACGCTCTACGTGCGGGCGTGAATGGGGGACAGTTACTTTTCCGCACGACGGTGTCTGAAGAGGCAATGCCGTGCGGAAAAGTAACTGTCCCCTTGCTTACCCCAGCGCCCTCTCCACCTGGTCGTGGAAATGGCGGATGCCGGTTTCCAGCGTGCCCAGGGTGAGCGTGTCGATGGAGCCCGATTCGAGGCCGTTCTGGCCGAGCGCGGCGGCGCGGTAATCCTCGGCGCCGAACACGCCTTCGTCGAGCAGGGTCCAGCTCCGCTCCCAATGGTCGATCGCCTCGGGCGTCTTCGGTGCCTCCGGGATCAGCATGAAATCCTCGACGATGGTGCGGCCGACCGCCTGCGGCATCAGCACCATCAGGTTCACATAATCCGGGCTCATGATCATGATCGTCGCCGGGAAGAGCTGGTAGGCGAAGGTGATCACCGCGCGCAGAGCCGGCCAGTCGTGATGGTCGATCCGCGCCAGATAATCGGTGCGGCCGACCGCCGAGCGCTGGTGGATGCCGATGAAGTCGCCGACGGTGATGCCGTCGGTGAAGAAGCGGGCGATGGTCAAAGCGTGGAGCCGCTGGACGTGGTAGCTTTCGAGGAAGGCGTCCATAATCAGCTTCCAGTTGGCCGGCACGTCGTGCAGGCGGCGGCGGAAGAGATGATGGCCGGCAAGGCCGAAGGCGTCGAACTCGGGCGCGAGCGCATCCGCGTCGGAAAAGTCGCTATCCTCCTTCGCGAACCAGATCAGCCCGCCCGCCTCGCGCGACGGCAATTCCTTGAGATGATGATCGGCCTTGTCGAGCCCTGGAAAGGTGTCGGGCCGCGGCATGCCGGCGAGCGCGCCGTCGAGCGCGTAGCTCCAGGCGTGATAGGGGCAGACTATGCGTGGGCTACAGGCGACGTCCTCGCCCTCGATCAGCCGCGTCCCGCGATGCCGGCAGACATTGTAGAAGATGTGGGCGACGCCCTTTTTGTCGCGGGTGAGCAGCAGCGGCAGGCCCATTGCGTCGTGCGCGGCCGCGCTGTTCGGCCTGGGCAGCAGCGCCGAGGGCGCGATCACCTGCGGCAGCCGGTCGAACAATCGCGACTTCTCGAGGGCGAAGCGATGGGGATCGGTATAGGCAGAGGCCGGCACGCTGGTGACGCCCCGCCCTTCGGTCGCCTTGCCGATGGCGAGGCTGCGGGCGAGGTTGAGCTGGCCTTCGGTCGGCCGCTGGCGGGCGGGCATGTCCATGGCGCGATATTGTGCGTCCGCATGCGCGGGAAGGCAAGCGATCAGGACTTCCCGGCCTCGCCCGACTCGTTACAAGAGCGGCATGAGCGAGACCCAATCCGCCGCGGCGCCGTCCTGGCGCGACAAGCTTCCCGCCGGCCTCAGGCCCTATACGGAAAAGGCGCCGCTCGCCGCGCTCTTCCTCGGCATGTCCTCGGGTTTCCCTTATGCGATGATCGGCGCGACGCTGACGACGCGGCTCGCGCAGGACGGGATCACCAAGTCGACCGTCACCACCTTCACGCTCGCCTTCCTGGTCTACAACCTCAAATTCCTGTGGGCCTGGATCGTCGACGGCATCCGCATCCCCCTGCTCGGGCGGCTCGGCCAGCGCGTCTCCTGGCTGATCGTGGCCGGCCTGTTCGTGATCGCCGCGACGATCAACCTCGCCGTGCAGGAGCCGACCGCCAACATCCTCCAGACAGCGATCGCCGCGATCCTGCTCGGCGTCGCTGGCGCGACCTACGACATCGTCATCGACGGCTACCGGATCGAATTGCTCGAGCCCCGCCAGCTCGGCGTGGGCTCCGGCATGTCGCAATATGGCTGGCGGATCGGCTCGGCCGGCTCGGGCGCGCTGGCGCTCGTGGTCGCCGCGCGCTTCGGCTGGGAGTGGGCCTATATCGCCTGCGCCGTCTTCGCGCTGCCGGCGATCCTGACCGCGCTCATTGTCGGCGAGCCGGAGCGGCACCGGCCGGTCAGCGAGCGCAAGGGGCTCGCCCAATTGGGCAGTTCGATCATCGGCCCGTTCGTCGAATTCTTCTCGCGCAACGGCGCGCTCCTGGTCCTTCTCTTCATCCTCGTTCACAAGATCGGCGACACGCTGGCCAACCTCACCTTCCGGCTGCTGTTCGACGATATGGGCTACACGAACGACGCGATCGCCTTCTACGACGTCGTGATCGGCTTCTGGGCCTATCTGATCGGCATCTTCATCGGCGGCTTGCTCTATACGAAGATGGGAATGAAGCGCTCGGTGATGCTGAGCCTGATCCTGATGGGGATCAGCAATCTGAGCTTCGCCGCGCTCGCCACCGCGGGCCCCACCAATTGGGGCATGGCCGCCGCGATCGGCTTCGAGAATATCGCCAGCGGCTTCGGCGGGGTCGCCGTGGTCGCCTATTTCTCGGCGCTCACCGATCTGAGGTTCACCGCCGCGCAATATGCCTTGATCTCGGCCGCGGCGAGCGTCGTCGGCCGGCTGCTGACCGGCACGACGGCGGGCGCGATGATCGAATCGATAGGCTATGTCACCTTCTACGTGCTGACCACGGTGGCGGCGCTGCCCGGCATCCTCATTTTCTGGTGGATGATGCGCTCGGGCCTGGTCGACCAGGCGATCGGCACCGCAGGGACGGACGGAGACGGCGACGCCCGCGCGGATACGCCCGCGGCGCCGTAGCCATGCCGGTCATCGCCGCCATCGTCCTCCTCCAGATCGCCTGCGCGGTGCATTGCGTGCGGTCCGGGGGGAGCGGGCCGTGGATCATGATCATCGTCTTCTTCCCGGTGCTCGGCAGCCTCGCTTATGTCGTGATGGAGGTGCTGCCGCGCTACGGCGCCAGCCGCACCGTCAGGAAGGTCAAGGGCGCGGCGGTCAAGGTGATCGATCCCGAGCGCGACCTGCGCGCCGCGCGCATGGCGCTCGAGACCGCCGACACCGCGGCCAACCGGACCCTGTTCGCCGACACGCTCGCCGAGCGCGGCCTGTGGGCCGAGGCGATCGGCCATTATGAGGCGGGCGAGGCCAAGGCCCCCGGCGGCAAGGACCGCGCGATCCGGCTCAAGCGCGCCCGCGCCTGCTTCGAGGCGGGCCGGTTCAAGGCGGCGCGCGAGCTCCTCGAGTCGCTGCCGCCCTCGGCCGCGCAGAGCGACAATGACCGCGCCGCCTTGCTGCGCGCCCGGCTCCACGAGGAAGCGGGCGAGGATGCGGCGGCGCTCGCGCTTTACGCCGATGTCGGCGAGCGCATGCCGGGCGCCGAGGCGCAATGCCGGCAGGCCGCTTTGCTCGTCACCCTCGGCCGCGACGGCGAGGCGATGGCGCCGCTGATCGAGGCCGAGCGCCGGGCGCAAAGGATGGACCGGGGCGAGCGCGCAAAACATGCCGACATGTACGCCTGGGCGGCCGAGACCTTGGCCGAGCTGCGCGCGGACGAGCCGGGCTGAGGCCGGCCGGATAGACGGGGCCGACCCCGTTCGTCATGCCGGACTTGATCCGACATCCATCTTCTTCTCGAACGCGGCAAGGATCGAACGCGGCAAGGAAAGGTGGATCCCGGATCAAGTCCGGGATGACGATCCAGGATTCAGGCCGGCGGCTGAAGGTTCGCCCGGAGCACTTCGCCGGCGAGGTAGAGCGAGCCCATCACCAGCACGATCGGCGGCCGCGCGCGGTCGGCATGGCGGGCGATCCAGCGCAATGCTTCCTCCACCCCCGCCGCGATGAGCGCGTCCAGCCCGGCCTCGCGCGCGACCGCGGCGAGCGCCTCGGGCGCATGATATTCGTGCCCCGGCACCGGGATGGCGTGGACGATGGCGGCGCGGCCGCGAAAGCGGTGGAGCACGCCCGGCGCGTCCTTGTTGGCGAGCAGGCCGATGACGAGGTGGAAGGGCCGGCCGGCGGGGACGTGGGCGCGGAAATGGTCGGCCACCGCGCGGGCGGCGGCGGGATTGTGGGCGCCGTCCAGCCACAATTCGGCCCCGTCCGGCAGCAGGTCGCGCACCGGCCCGGGGGCGAGCCGCTGCAGCCGCGCCGGCCATTCGGTCCAGCCCATCGCCGCGCGCAGCGCCGATTCGGGCAGGTCGAGCCGGTCCTGGTGCCTCAGCATCGCAACCGCGAGGCCGGCGTTCATCGCCTGGTGGGCGCCGGGCAGGCGCGGCAGCGGCAGGTCGAAGCCGCCGCGCGAATCGCCATAATGGAGCTTGCCGGCGCGGATCGCGGCGTCCCAGGCGCCGCCGCGCGGCAGCCAGCGGGCGCCCGCCGTCCGCGCCGTCTCGCCGACGCGCGCCGCCAAAGCGGCGGGGTAAAGCTGGGTGACGAGCGGCACGCCTTTCTTGGCGATGCCCGCTTTCTCGGCGGCGATCCCTTCGAGCGTGTCGCCGAGGAAGGCGTGATGGTCGTGGCCGAGCGCGGCGATGCCGCAGGCGAGCGGGGCGGGCAGGACGTTGGTCGCGTCGAGCCGGCCGCCCAGCCCGACCTCGACGATGCAGGCGTCGGCCGGGATGCGCGAAAAGCCGAGGAAGGCGGCCGCCGTCGTCGCCTCGAAAAAGCTCAAAGCCATATCGCCGGCGGCGTCGAGCGCCTCGGCGAGCAAGGCGGCCAGGGTCGCGTCGTCGACCAGCCGCCCGGCGAGCCGGATGCGCTCGTTGAAGCGGACCAGATGGGGGCTGGTATAGGCATGGACCTTGAGCCCCGCCGCCTCGAGCGCGGCGCGAAGGAAGGCGCAGGTCGAGCCCTTGCCGTTGGTGCCGGCGACATGGAAGACCGGCGGCAGCGCGCGCTCGGGATTGCCGAGCTTTTCGAGCAGCGCCGAAATCCGTTCCAGCCCGAGAATGTCGCGGCCCGGCGAGAGCAGGGCCAGCCGGTCGAGCTGGGCCTGGACGAGCGGATCATCGGACGCGGCTTTGTCAGCCATCAGCCGTCACCCTGAACTTGTTTCAGGGTCCAGTTTTCCGCCCGCGAGGCGGCTCGTCGCTGGATGCTGAAACGAGCTCAGCATGACGTCTACGCCGCCTCCCGCCGCGGCGTCAGATAATCGAGCAGCAGCGCGAGGCGCGCGCGCAGATCCTTCCGGTGGACGACCATGTCGACCATGCCGTGCGCCAGCAGATATTCGGCGCGCTGGAAGCCTTCGGGGAGCTTCTCGCGGATCGTGCTCTCGATCACCCTCTGGCCGGCAAAGCCGATCAGCGCGCCGGGCTCGGCGAGCTGGACGTCGCCGAGCATCGCATAGGAAGCGGTGACGCCGCCCGTGGTCGGGTCGGCGAGCAGGACGATATAGGGCAGGCCCGCTTCCTTCAATTCGGCGATGGCGACGGTCGCCTTGGGCATCTGCATCAGCGACAATATGCCCTCCTGCATGCGCGCGCCGCCGGCGGCGGTGACGATGACATAAGGGCAATGGTCCGCGATCGCGGCCCGCGCGCCGGCGACGAAGGCGGCGCCCACCGCCATCCCCATCGAGCCGCCCATGAAGGCGAAATCCTGGACCCCCATCACCGCTTTGTGCCCCTCGATCGCGCCGCGCGCGTTGATCAGGGCGTCGCGCGCGCCGGTCGCGGCGCGGGCCGCCTTGATCCGGTCGCTGTAGCGCTTGGAATCGCGGAACTTGAGCGGGTCCTCGGCGACGTGCGGCGGCGCCAGCACGGTGAATCCGGGATCGAGCAGCATCTCGAAGCGCCGGGCCGGCCCGATCCGGCCATGATGGTCGCAGCGCGGGCAGACGTAGAGATTCTCCTCATATTCCTTGAGGAAGACCATCGCCTCGCACTCCGGGCATTTGTGCCACAAAGTCTCGGTCGTCGTCTCGCGCTTGGGCAGGAAGGGGATCGAGTTGCGAACCCGGGTGAGCCAGCTCATGTCATGATGCTCCTTGGCGAGCGGCGGATAAGCCGGGGGCGGAGGGATGTCCACCGGCGGTGGAAATGGGGACAATTACTTTTCCGCACTGCAGCGGATATGGGGACAGTCACTTTTCCGCGCCGCGGCGTCCAGCTTCTCATTGCCGTGCGGAAAAGTGACTGTCCCCTTACAGCCCGTGCGGAAAAGTGACTGTCCCTTTGCGGCGCCCTACAAAGTCGCCGCGATCGCCCGCGCCGCGGCGTCGGGATCCTCGGCCATCGTGATCGGCCGCCCGACCACCAGGATCGAGGCGCCGGCGTCCATGGCCTTGCGGGGGGTGACGACGCGCTTCTGGTCGCCCGCCGCGCCGCCGGCGGGGCGCACGCCCGGGACGACGAAATAGCCGTCCGGCCAGGCCTTCTTGAGCGCCGCCACCTCGGCGCCCGAGCAGACCACGCCGTCGAGCCCCGCCTCGCGGGCCAGCGCTGCGAGCCTGGCGACCTGGGCCGAGGGCGCGCCTGCGATGCCGGTCGCGGCGAGATCCTCCTCGTCGAGGCTGGTCAGCACGGTGACGCCGACCACCTTGGTGCCGGACGAGGCGGCCGCCTTGGCGTCCTCCATCATCGCGCGGCCCCCGGCGGCGTGGATGGTGAGGATGGCCAGGTCGAGCGGGTTCAGCGCCTGCACCGCCTTGGCGACGGTGTTGGGGATGTCGTGCAGCTTGAGGTCGAGGAAGATGGGCAGGCCGAACTCGGCCATCTCGCGCACGCCGGCGGCGCCGTTGGCGGAGAAATATTCGAGGCCGAGCTTGAGCCCGCCGACATGGGTCCTGACCCGCCCGGATATGGCCTTGGCGCGGTCGGGATCGGGCGTGTCGATCGCGACGAAGACCGGGCTGGTCATGGGGTCGGCCAGGCCTTGGCGTCGCTCGCCTCGCGCGCGTCGCCCGCCCGCTTGGCGAGGTCGGTCGGCGCCGAGCTGGTGCGGACCGGGGTCGGCACTGCGACCGGGATCGGCGCCGGGCCGCCGACATTGTTGTGGCCCTGCGTCTCCAGCCGCCGCTTCAGCGACCACAAGCGCGCGCGGTAGACGATGAAGGTCGGCAGGAAGCCGAGCAGGAAGGCGGTGAGCACCAGCACCGGCAGCTTGACGTCGGCGATCAGGCCCGCCCACAGATTGACGTGGACGACCTGCCAATTGTCGCGGGCGAACAGCACCATCACCACGGCGAACACGACCCAGAACAGGGTTTTCAGGAACTGCATGAGAGCACTTTCGTGGAATTTGGCGGCGGCGTCCAGTGGCATCCAGCGCGGTGAAGATACCCAAGCCCGCTCATCCTGAGTAGCCGGTGAGCTTGTCGAACCGGCGTATCGAAGGCCCGCACAGGATCCGAACGGGCCTTCGATACGGGCCTTCGACTTCGCTCAGTCCCTCCTCAGGATGAGCGGGGAGGGGGAGGCGAGCCCCTCAGCCGATCTCCCGGTCCAGCTCCGCGAACAAGGCGTCGATCTTGGTCAGCCGGCCTTTCTCCTCGGCGATGATGGCGCGGAAGGCGTCGCGCTTGAGCGCGGCGATCGTGTCGGGGGCGAGCCTCTTTTCCTCCGCCACCGCCGAGTTGACGATGTCGACCAGCCGGTCGGCGCCGTGGAGGCGGCCCCACAGATAGTCGTTCTCGCGATAGGCGCGGCTGAAGAAGGCGCCGAAGCTGTTGAACTGGAGCCCCTTCAGCGTGGCGTGCGGCCCACCCTTGCGGATCGCGGTGGCGTCGTTGGGCGAGATCCGGTCGACCTTGATCGGATCGAACTCGTCCAGCCCCTCGCCCTGGAGAAGGGGGAGGGTGGCGATGTCGTAATAAGGATAGCCGAGATAGGCGAGGATCAGGCCCCGCCGGTCGCCCTTCGGCAGCAGCAGCAACGCGTCGCTCAGCACCTGGTCAGCCTCCGCATCGAGCGCCGCGAGCCGCCAGAGATCGCGCAGGGCGTCGAACGCGGCGACCGGATCCTCCACCACGGCCGCGAAGGGCGCCCGCCGATCCTCGGGCACCTGCTCTGGATCGCGG
>DATKIV010000056.1:0-9023 GCA_035543935.1 Allosphingosinicella sp. | reverse complement strand
CACCTTCAAGCCGCTGAGCGCGGCCGAGCTCGACGCCTATCTCGCCGGCGGCGAATGGCGCGGCAAGGCGGGCGGCTATGCCATACAGGGCCGTGCCGAGGCGCTGGTCCGCGCCCTTTCCGGCTCCTTTTCGGGCGTGATCGGCCTGCCTTTGTTCGAGACGCGCGCGCTGCTGCGCGCCGCCGGCTACCCGCTTGGCTGAGTGGCTCTAGAGGAAGGGATCGGCGAAAATCGCGCGATCCTGGTCGAGGACGGCGTCATCCGGGAAGCCGCGATCGAGCTGCCCGGCCTTCGCGCCGGCGCTGTGGTCGAGGCGCGCCTGACCGGCATCGCCGGCATCGCAACGCTGGATGACGGGACCGAGGCGATCGTGACGGCCCCCGGCCTGACCGAGGGCGCTGCCTTCCGCGCCGAGATCTTGCGCGAAGCCATCCCCGAGCCGGGGCGGCCCAAGCCGCCCAAAGCGCGCGCGACCGCGCTGCCGTTGCGCGACGGGCCGGACCTCAAGGCCCGGATCGGCAACCCGGCATCGCTGGCGGCTTCGGGGCCCGATTTGTTCGAGCAGGCCGGCTGGTCGGAGCTGCTCGAGGAGGCCGCGACAGGCGAGATCGGCTTCGAAGGCGGCGCCCTGCGGATGAGCGTGACGCCGGCCATGACCCTGTTCGACGTCGACGGCGGCCTGCCGCCAGCGGACCTGGCGCGGGCCGGCGCGGCGGCGGCGGCGCGCGCGATCCTGCGCTTCGGGATTACGGGGTCGATCGGCATTGATCTTCCCACTTTGCCGCGCGACCAGAGGCAGGCGGCCGCGTCGGCCGTCGACGCGATCCTGCCCCAGCCGTTCGAGCGCAGCGCGGTCAACGGCTTCGGCTTTCTCCAGATCGTCCGCCGCCGGATGCGGCCTTCTCTTCCCGAGCTGCTCGGCGCCGACCCCGTCGGCGCCGCCGCGCGCGCCCTGCTGCGCCGCGCCGGGCGCCTCGCCGGGCCGGTGGCGCTGCACGCGGCGCCGAAGGTCGTCGCGCTCCTCGAGGCCAGGCCGGACTGGCTGGCGGCGCTGGCGCGGCGGACCGGCGGCGCCGCCACCTTGCTTGGCGAGCCCGGCCTCGCCATATCGGCCGGCCATGCCCAGAGCCGCCAAGACTGAAACCTGCCCTTTGTGCGGCAAGCCCGCGAGCGCGGCGCACAAGCCGTTCTGCTCGCAGGGCTGCCGCGACCGCGACCTTTTGAACTGGCTCGGCGACGGCTATCGCGTCCCCGGCCCGCCCGCCGATCCCGACCTGCCGTCGGGCCATGACGACGGGCTGGACAGCGAGCGCTAAGCGCCTCTATAGGCGCTGGCTTCCGCCTTCCCGCGGTAGGCCCAGGTAGCTCAGTTGGTAGAGCACGTGACTGAAAATCACGGTGTCGGCGGTTCAATTCCGTCCCTGGGCACCATCCTTCCGCGCTTTGCGCCCGCCGGCCGATTGCGGCGACAATGTCTCGTCACCCCGGACTTGATCCGGGGTCCACCTTCTCAGCAGCGCCAGACAGAACAGATGGATGCCTGATCAAGTCCGGCATGACGAAAATGTGTTCACGGTCCGGGCGCCCGGGCGCCCCGTCGTTCGAACCGGCACTCAATAATCGCGATTGTACCTGAGGTTGACGTTGGTGCCGCTGTGCGAGCCGAATTGCGAGAGCAGGCTCAGCGCCCGGCTCAGCGAGATCTCGATCTGGGTCGCGGTATAGCCCTTGGCGTCGGTGATGATCTCCACATAGATGTTGTCGGAGAGATACATGCCGGCGGCGACCGCGGTGCCATGGCCGGTGGCGGTGTCGGCGTCGATGATGCGCAGCCGGTCGATGCCGGTCGCCGACCTCAAGCGCCCGAGCGGGTTGAGCCCGCCGCCGCTGCCGCTCAGCGAATTCAGCGAGGCGGCGAGCTGGACCGCCTGAAGCGCCGAGATCTGGGTGACCGAGCTGCCGAACAGGATGCGCGACACCACTTCGTCCTGCGGCAGCGAAGGCGATGAGGTGAAGGATATCTGCGGATTGAGCGAGCTGCCGGCGATGACGATGCCGACCTCGACATTCTCGATGTCGGCGGTGGCGACGAGATCGAGCCGCGACGGCCGCGCGCCTTCGAACGTCACCTCGCCATGGTCGAAGCGGAAGCGCCGGCCGGCGAGGCCCAAAGTGCCGCGGATCATCCGCACCTGCCCGACCAGCTCGAGCGTCGTCGTCGTCCCCCGGGCGCGCAGATTGGCCGTGCGCCACTCGGATTCCATGCCCATTCCGGAGACATAGATGCGGTTGTTGGCGCGAAGCTCGATGTCGAGCTGCCAGACGCTCGGCACGCGGGCGTCGGCGCGCTGCGCATTGGGATCGGGCAGCGGCTCGCCGCGCCGGCGCACCCCGGCGAGCTGCGGCACTTCGGCGGCCGCCTGCCGGACGATCTGATAGCGGACCTCGCCGAGATCGAGCGCGCCCCTGATCCAGGCGCCCTCGCGATTGTTGGTGATCCGCAAATTCCCCGTCGCGGTGGCGCCGAGATCGTCGCTGCGCGCCAGCCTGGCATTCTGGAAGTCGACACTGAGGTCGATCGGATAGCCGGCGGCGCTGGCGAGGCCGATCGTGCCGCTGCCGGTGATCGTGCCATTGCCGGCGCGGCCCGCGAGGCTGTTGATGCGCAGCTCCGAGCCGCTGAACCGGCCGTCGACGGCGAGATTGGTGACGCGCGTGCCATAGGTCTCGTTGACGTAGACGAGGTTGTTGGCGCGGACGACGCCGTCGCTGAACTGCGGATTGTCGACCCGGCCGGTGAAATCGGCGGCGAGGCCGAGCGGGCCGGTCAGTTGGTGGCCGGGCAGGCTGGCGAAGGACATCGGCACGTCGGCAGGGCCGTTATAGCGGATACCGCCGGAGAGCGGCGCGGCGAGCAGCCGTGTCCGCCACGAGCCCGCCGCCGGGCCGAGCGGCTGCAGCCGGACCTGCGCGCGGCCGATGATCGCGCCGCCGCGGCGGACGATCGCGCCCGCCGCGCCGCCCTCGGGCCTGAGGTTGCCGGCGATGAACAGATCGACCGGCGAGGAGCGGACCGCGATGCCGGTGCGAGTGAAGCCGGTGACGTTGAGCCGCGCCTCGGCGCGCGGGAAGGCGCCGTCGGCGGGCTGGGCGAAATCGAGGCTGCCGGTGGCGCGGCCGCCAATTCCCAGGCCCGGCGAAAAGGCGTTGACGATCGTGAGGTCGAGATTGTCGAGCCGCGTCTGGATGACAAGGCCGTCGCCCCAGCTCCCGGCCAGCCGCACGCGTCCCTGGGGAAAGGTGATCGCCGCTGGCAGCATCCGCCACGCGCCGTAGGCCTGGACCAGGCGGGCGGGCTGGTCGAAGCGGAACGGGATGTTGTTGACCTGGCCCTGCATCGCCAGCAGCGCCTGATTGCCGGTCCGCCGGCCGTTGGCGGCGACGCGGAACGAGACGCCGCGCCGCCCCTCGGCGAAGAGCTGGGCGGTGCCGTCGCCGCCGGAAATATCGAACTGGACGCGGGCGCGCTGGATGAACAGGTCGCCGCTGGCAAGGCCGGCCAGCTCGGCGCCGCCGACGATGTCCATCGCGCCGCGATTGTCGGCGGGCAAGGTGATCGTGACCAGGACCCGCCCGCGCTGGACGATGATCGGATTGTCCCCCGGCGTGCGCGCGCCGTTGGCGGTGGCGTTGATCGCGATCTGCTGGCGGCGGCCGGCGGCGGCCAGGTCGACCCGACCGGTCAGGCCCTGACCCTCGAGCGTCAGCATCCCCGCGAACGGCGCATCCGCCGTTCGCGCGATATTCCCCCGGAAGGTGATTCCGGCATAGACGAGCGGATCGACGGCAATGGCGAGGCGATTGCCGCTCGCGCGGATGACGATGTTGGCGCGGAACGGCCCGTAGGCCGAATCTCCCGCTGCATCGAGGGCCCAGCCGTTGGCGGTGGCGCGGACATTGGCGGTGAGGTTGGTGAGGCCGTAACCGGGACTGGCGGCGGCGACCACGATGCGCGGCGCGCTCGCGCGGCCGGTGACGCGGACGGCGAGCGGGCCGTAATCGCTGCTGTCGCCGGCGAGGCGCAGGTCGATCGTGCCGTCCGGGCGGTAGACGCCGCCGCCGCTGCGCACGCGCAGCTTGGGCGCGGCGAGGCGGATGTCGCTGACGTTGATGACGCCCGATGGCGCCATGACGATATTGGCGGTGATGGTGCCGACGCCGCCGAGCAGGCCCTGGATGGTCGCGTTGGTGAGCCGCAGGCTGCGCGCGGCGACCCGGCCCCTGAGGCCGAAGCCGCCCGGGCCGCTGGTCATGTCGAGATTGGTGGTGACCGCGAACAGGCCGACGCCGCTGACCAGATAATTGTCGACCCGCCCCTGGACCGCGGCGAGATAGCGGCCGGCCGAAAGATCGAAGGCCAGAGCGAGCCGGGCGTCGATCCGGTCCGAGCGCAGGATCATATTGTCCGAAACGAGCCGCGTTCCGGCGATGCCGAGCTCGCCGTCGAGCCGGACGTTGGCGATGGTGCCGCCGGCGACCGCGTCGAAGCCGAGGATGCGCGCCGCCCGCGCCGACACCGGAACGACGACGTCGCCGGCGCGCACGCGGGCCCTGCCGACCGCGCGCAGCCCTTCGATCGTGGTGCCGCCGAAATCGAGGCGCGCCGCGCGCAGCTCATAGAGCACGCCCGGCGTGGCGAAGGCGCCGTTGAGGATCACGGTCAGGTTGACGTCGCGCCCCGCGAGGTTGGGCGCGATCGCGCCGGGCTCGAGAAGCCGGCCCGCGATCCTCAGATCCTGATAGCTGTTCGCGCCGAGGTCGATGCGGCCCTCGGCGGCCAAAGCGAGGACGCGGCTGCGCGACCGGAAACGGATGTCGGCGCGGCGCTGGTCGAGGCGGGCGACGAGGTTCACCCGCATTTCCGGCTCGGCGAGGCGCTGCGCCGGGCCCTGGAGCATCAGGCCGGGGCGCAGCGTACCTTCGGCGGTGAAGCTGCCCTCGCGTCCGGCGACGGCAAGATCGGCGAGACTATTGCCGGCCAAGGTCGCGCGGGCGCGGCCCTGCCAGCTCGCCCAGGTGCCGCGGCCGCCGATTGTGGCGGCGACGGCCTGGTCGGTGCCGATCATGCCGGCGACGAAGCCGTCGCCTGGACCGCGCAGGTCCATGGCGATGTCGAGCCGGTTGGCCGAGGGCACCGCGTCGAGGACGAGATGGAGCCGGTCGCCGCCCGCCAGGCCCGGCGCGCTTATTGTCGCGGCGTCGAGCGTCACCTGGGCGCGCCGGTCGGCGATCGTGGCGCGGCCGTCGAGCGAGAGCAGATGGCGCCGCCCGGTCACCGCCGGATCGATCGCCAGCCGACCGATATGGAGCCGGGCGAGGTCGAGGCTGATGTCGGGAAGGATCGGGGCGTCGGGATCGCCGGGACGCAGCCGCGGCGCGCGGGTGAGCCGGGCCTCGGGAATGTCGAGATCGCGGATGTCGATATGGCCGCGCAGCAGATAGGCGAGGGGGCGATACTCGAGCTCCGCCCGCGGCGCGCTGGCGAACGTTCCCCGTGGATCGGCGATGGTTAGGCCGTGGATTGTGAGCCGGGAGAAGATGGAGCCTTCTATTCTCGCAACATGGATTTTGAGCCCCGACACCGTCTCCATCGCGTTGATGCGGTCGACGATGAAGCGGTGCCCGGCATCGCTGTTGAGCCAGAGCAGAAAGGCGGCGGTCAGAGCGACGAGCGTGGCGAGCGTGATCGCCGCGCCCTTGGCGACTCCCCACCAGAAGCGGCGCCCCACCGCCATCAGAAGGCCTGCCCGATCGAGACGTAGACGTTGATCAGCGTCTCGCCCGGCCGCCGCCCGATCGGTGTCGCGACGTCGAAGCGGACCGGCCCGAAATTGGTGTAGACCCGCCCCCCTATCCCGACGCCGAAGCGCATCGAATCGAAGGTCGGATATTGCGCCTCATACACCTGCCCCGCATCGACGAACGCGACCACGCCGTAATTGCCAAAGCGGTAGCGGCCCTCGAGCGCGAACTCGGCGAGGCTGCGTCCGCCGAGCGGCACATTGTTGAGGTCGCGCGGGCCCAGCTCCTGGAAGCCGTAGCCGCGCACCGAGCCGCCGCCGCCGGCATAAAGCCGGCGCGACGGCGCGAGATCGTCGCGGGCGATGCCGAAGATCGAGCCCAGCCGGGCGCGGCCGGCGATGACGAACTGCTCGCCGACCGGATAATAGACGCTGCCTTCGATCAGGTTACGAACGTAGAAGCGCGAGCCGTCGCGCAGCGAGGCCTCGGGATTGACGCGCGCGAGCAGCCGGAAGCCGCGCGTGGGATCGAGCAGGCTGTTCGACCGGTCGTGGCCGAGCTGCCCGATCAGCCCACCGATGAAATAGGCGTCGGAGAGCGAGATGACTGCGGTGCCGTTGCGATTCTCGTTGGTGGCGAGGAGCTCGGCGCCATAGGCATAGGTCCAGCGCTTCTGCCAGATCGGCGTCGATTCCCGCGACACCAGCCCGTAGAGCCGCGCGGTATAGCCCTGGAAAGCCTCGAAATCGCGGCGGCCGATGTCGAGCTGGACCAGCAAGGCGCGGTCGCGCTGGCCCCAATTGCTGCGCCGGAAGCGGACCGAGACATTTTGCTCCTGGGTCCCGGCGATGGCGGCGAGGCGGAGCGCGCCCTCCGGCGGGAACAGGTTGCGATGCTCCCAGGCGCCCTCGAGCCGGAAGCCCTCGCCGGTGGAATAGCCGGCGCTGGCGTCGAGCGAGCGGGCGGGGCCGGCCTGCTGGCGGACCAGGATGTTGACATATTGGGTGCCGTCCTCGGCCGTCTCGCCGGTCAGCACCGGCTCGGCCGAGACCGTGCTGAACAAGCGGGTCGAGACCATCGCCTCCCTGAGGTCGTCGACCTTGCGGCGGTCGTAGAGCTCGCCGCGGCGGAAGCGGGCGAGGACGCCGACGTGGCTTGCGTCGAAGGCGAGCCTCTCGCCCTCGGTGGTGAAGCCGGCGAAGCGCGCCCGCGGGCCCGGATCGAGCGGCAGGGTATAGTCGCCGAGCCTGGTGTCGGGATCGAGCACGATGTCGCGCAAGGAGAGCTGCGGGAAGGGATAGCCTTCCTGGGGCAGGCGGAGCAGCACATTGGCCTCGGCCGCCTCGACGTCTACCGCGCGGATCGGCGCGCCGGATTGGAGGGGCAGGTAGCGGCGCGCCATGCCCGGCGGCTCGGTGTCCGGCCCGTTGATGGCGATCGCGCCGAAATTGTAGCGATTGCCCGCGGCGACCGTGAGCGTGACCCGGATCCGGCCCGGCGCATCGCCCTCGCCCGGCAATTGCTCGATGGCCGAGGTGGCGACCGCGTCATAATAGCCTTCGGAGCGAAGCAGGCGGACGACGAGCGCGACATCCTCTTCGGCGCGGGCGGCGATCATCGCGCCGTTGACCGCCTCGCCCTCGGCATCGTCGAGCGCGGAAAGGTCGCGGAAGCGGCCTTCGAGGCCGGTCTCGTCCATCCCCTCGACCACCAGAGCATAGCGCACCCGCACCGCTTCGCCCTCGTCGTCGGAGGCCGCGGGCTCCTCGCCGGCGGGCTGGACGTCGAAGCTCGACAGCGGCGGCAGCGGCTCCGACAGAGCGGGATCGCCCAAGGGCGCGTCCTCGACCGGGCCGGGCACGGGCGGGAAGGGCCTGGCGTCGGGGACGATCGGCTCCAGCGGCGCCAGCGGATCGGGATCGGCGCCCACCTCGGGCAAAGGGGGAATCGCCGCCTCGAACTGGTTGTCGGGAACGATGGGCTCGTCCTCGGCCGGGCCTGGCGCGAAGGCGGGGGCTTCGTCGGCGGGCGGGGAGGCGTCCTGCGCGCGCGCGGCAAGCGGCGCTGCCAGGACGCCACCCGCAATCGCAGCAGCTAAGATACGCGCTTCGTTCAATAAACCCCGCTCAGCCGCGAAACGAATCGCGGCGGCGCATTAACGGCCAAATCCGCTTATTGTTCAATAAGCCTGGGCACTTTGGTCCGGTGCCCGGCGAATCACCGGCGCCGAGCCGTCGCCGACCACCGCGAAGCCCGACCAATAATAAGGATGGGAGGTGTCGCGCTCGTCCATCAGCGCCTGCTGCGCCAGCCGCAGCGCGCCTGCCGTGGCGGTGCCGGGAGGCGCCCGGAACAGGCCCGAGATCAGCCGCTCGGTGGCGTGGAAATCGTCGGGCACCGGCCAGTGGCTGGCGACGACGATGCGGCCGCCGGCGCCGACGAAGGCGCGCACCAGCCCGTCCAGCGCATATTCGCCGCCGCTGGCGAGCCCGGCCTCCTGCGTCGCCGTGGCGCTGGCGCGGCCGGCGGTGTCGCAGGCGGAAAGGATGATGAGGTCGGCGTCGAGCCTCAAATCGAAAATCTCCGAGAAGCTGAGCAGGCCGTCCGAATCGCCCGTGCCGAAGCTGGTCAGAAGGGCCGGCCGCGCCGGGCATTCGGGCCGCGGCGGCGTCACCAGGCCGTGGGTGGCGAAATGGAGGATGCGATATTGGTTGAGGTCGTCCCGGGCGATGATCGCGGTGTCGGTGAAGGCGGCGCCGGTTACGATCTCGGCCTCGCCGGGGCGGCCCATGCCCGCCGCCGCGCCGGCCACGACCAGCTCGCGCGCCGAGATCGGCCGGTTCCAGGCGGC
Source organism: Allosphingosinicella sp. (assembly GCA_035543935.1). Lineage (GTDB taxonomy): Bacteria > Pseudomonadota > Alphaproteobacteria > Sphingomonadales > Sphingomonadaceae > Allosphingosinicella. Next base: position 370 of record DATKIV010000056.1, on the reverse strand, counting down.
GAGCGACCAGGTGCAGCCGGCCTGCTCGACCACATTGTCGCCACGCGCGCCAGCGGCGCCCGGCACGATGTAGCCGCGCGCCGGCGCATTCTCGCCGAAGCCGAGATATTGGGCGCGGGCGCGGCTCGGCGGCGCCTGACGAACGTCGCGGAAAGCGCGGACCGAGACCGCGGTCGAGATGTCGCGCTCGCGGCCCAGCCATTTGACGCCGCGGAAATCGAAGCCGTCGTCATTGGGGTCGGCGGCGGCGCGGGCGCGATAGGCGTCGATCGCGGCGCGATCCATGACGAGCAGGTTCGGCGGCAGCCGCAGCATCGCCCCGTCCGGCTCGAAGATGAGGTGGGTGACCGGCCCGATTTCGCCCCCGACC
>DATKIV010000055.1:0-14272 GCA_035543935.1 Allosphingosinicella sp. | reverse complement strand
GCGGTCACCGGCCTTGCGCGCGAGGGGCAGGCGGTGAGCTTCGCCGTGCCGGCGGGCAAATCGTCCTTCCAAGGCGTTCTGAGCGCGGACGGCGCGCGGATCAGCGGGCGCTGGAGCCGCGCCGGCTATCCCGATTCCGAGGTGGTCTTCGCCCGCCGCGCGGCCGGGGCCGATGGCGCGCCGCGCCGGCCGCAGGAGCCGCATCCGCCTTTCCCCTATCGCAGCGAGGAGGTGCGCATCCCCAATCCGCGCGCGCCGGGCGTGACGCTGGCGGGCACGCTGACTTTGCCGCCCGGCGACGGCCCCTTTCCGGCCGCCATATTGATTTCGGGCTCGGGCGCGCAGGATCGCGACGAGAGCCTGATGGGGCACAAGCCCTTCGCCGTGCTCGCCGACCATCTCACCCGGGCGGGGATTGCGGTGCTGCGCTATGACGACCGCGGCACCGCCCAATCGACGGGCCGCTACCGGGGCGCCACTTCGGCCGATTTCGCGACCGATGCCGCCGCCGTCTTCGGCTATTTGCGCGCGCGGCGGGAGATCGACCGCAACGCGATCGGCTATATCGGCCATAGCGAAGGCGGCATGGTCGGGCCGCTCGCGGCCGCCGACAGCCCGGGCCTCGCTTATATGGTGCTGCTCGCGGGGCCCGGAGAGCGGACCCGCGGCCTGCTGGAGGCGCAGCGCCTGGCGATCGGCCAGGCCATGGGCCTGAGCACGGCGGAGCTGGACCAGACGGGTGTGCTGACTGCCCGGTTGATCGAGATCGCCGCGAGCGCGCTGCCGCAGGCCGAGGCGCAGGCGGCAATGCGCGCGGCGACGACCGACGAGGCGCTCGCCGGCAGCGGCATCGTCCCGGCGCAGCGCGACATGATGCTGGCGCGGATGCTCGATCCCTGGTTCCGCTGGTTCCTGCGCTACGATCCGGCGCCGGCGCTCCGGGCCCTCGGGATGCCGGTGCTGGCGCTGAACGGCTCGCTCGACCGGCAGGTGCTGCCGGTCGCCAATCTTGCCGGCATCCGAGCGGCGACCGCCGCCAATCGCGACGTCACCGTGACCGAGCTGCCCGGCCTCAACCACCTCTTCCAGACCGCGCATACCGGCGGCCTTGGCGAATATGCCGAGATCGAGGAGACGATGGCCCCGGTCGTGCTGCGGACCGTCGCGGACTGGATCAGGGCGCGGTTTCCGGGGCGGTGAGAGACCCCCTCCGTTCGCCCTGAGCCTGTCGAAGGGCTGTCCTTCTCGTGGCGCCTGAAAGCAGGAAAGGGCTTCGACAGGCTCAGCCCGAACGGGGAGGGGGCGGCAGGGTGCTACTCGCCGCCGAGCCTTTTGTCCTCCCGGTACCGCGTCTCGATGAAGCGGCTCTGGGTGTCGAAGTCGGCCTGGCTGTCGCGGCAGCAGGAGTCGCGCAGATTGCCGAGCTCGGCGGCGACGATGTCGAGGCTTTCGGCGACTCGGCGACTGCTCTCCGAGCCCGGCGCGCGGGCGTCGCGGGGGAGCTGGAGGTAGGACTCGACGAGGCGGGGCAGGTGCTGGCCGATCAGGCGGCGGGCGTCGCCGGCCAGCGGATCGGCGGGGTCGAGCGCGGCGAGATGGGGCTGGAGCTCGCGCAGGCGCGCGACGATTGCGTCGGCGGCAGCCAAGGCGCGGCCGGGCAGCGCGTCGCAACCGTCGAGCAGGCCTTCCTCGGCGCGCAAGGCGAGGTCGGCGAGCGGCAGGTCCGGTGGCGCCTCGCCGCCCGGCGCCTCGGCCTCGAGGCGCCTGTGGTGGCGGGTCGGCTGGAACATCAGCAGCAAAGCGAAGGCCATCGCGGTCGGCACCGCCACCAGCCAGGCGAAGAAGCCGATCCCGCCCATGTAGATCGAAACGGCGAGCAGCAAAGCGATGAGGCCGACCAGCACGAAGGCCGAGCGCCTGGCCCGCCGGCCATATTCTTCGAGCTTGCGGCGGAAGCGGCGCTTCCTCGCCGCACGCAGGCTCGGCGAGCCGATCGCGCGGCGCAGGAAATCCTCGGTCTCGTAAAGGACGCGCTCGAGCTCGAAGGCCATGTCAGTCGCTCTGGAGAGGGCCGTTCTCGTCCCGATAGCGGTTTTCGATGAAGCGGCCCTGGGTCTGGAAGGCGTCCATGTCGTCGCGGACCAGCTTGCGGCCGAGATCGTCGAGCGCCGTCTTGGCGGCGTCGAGGCCCTGGACGAGGCGCTCGTTGACGGTCAGGCCCTCGCCGTCGCGCTCGGCGCGATAGGCCGCCGGCACGCGCTCGTAGCGCTCGATCAGATCCGGCAAATGGCGGCCCATCAGGCGGCGGGCATCCTGGGCGAGCGGATCGAGCGCGTCGCTCTGCCCGAGCTGGCTTTCGAGCATCGGCAATTGCCGGCTGATCGCATCGACCTGCAAGGCGGCGCGGGCGGGAAGGGCGTTGCGCTTGCGGGCGAGGATGTCGCCGAGGCGGCGCACCACCGCATTGACCGGCATGTCGTCCTTATAATCGATCGCGACCTTCTCGCTCGGCCAGAAGGCGAACAGGCCGACCGCGACCAGAGCGATCGCGATCGCGCTCCACAGGCCCAGCGACCCGATCCCGCCCAGCACCGCGCCGGCGATCGCGGTGACGATCATCACCACCGCAAGCACCATGCCGAGCGCGGTGAGCTTGAGGATCGTCGCCGACCGGCCGCGCGCCGCGGGGATTTCTCGAAGACCGCGCGATGCCGCCTTCTGGTCGAGCCGCCCCATCACCTCGTCGAAGCGGGCGATGGCCTGATGGACCTGGCGGGACGTGCTCATTCACCCATGTCCGTACGCCGCATCACCCCTCGATCGCGGACAGGGGGTTGGCGCCGGCGCCGCCGCCGGCGAGGCGGTTCTGCTCGACGCCTTCGGCCCGCGCGATATAGCCGCGGCTCTTCTCGACCTCCTTGCCGAGCGTGTCGACGGTCTGCTTCATGTTGCCGAGCGCCTCGATCTTGAAGCGGTCGATCGTGTCCATCGTGTCGTAGATGTTCTGGAAGGCGCGCTGCAGCGTCTCCAGCGGGATCGTCGCAGAGGCGGCCTGCTTGTGGATCTCGGCCGATTGCGACTTGAGCAATTCGCCGGTCGATTCGATCATGTTGGCGGTGGTGGTGTTGATCGCGGTGATCTGCTCGAGCACGAGGCGCTGGTTGGTCAGCGCCTGGGCGACCGTGACCGCGGTGCGCAAGGCGGCGACGGTGGTGGTCGAGGCGCGGTCGACGCCCTTGACCAGCTCGACATTGTTCTTCTTGACCAGGTCGAGGGCGAGATAGCCCTGCACGGTGACCGCCATTTGGGTCAGCAAATCGGTGGTGCGCTGGCGGGTGTAGAAGAGCGCGGTCTCGCGAATCGCCTTGGCCTTGGCCGGATCGGTGGCGTCGAGCTCGTTCGCCTTGTCCTCCAATTTGGCGTCGAGCGCCTTGGAGATGTGGATCATCTGCTCGAGCTTGCCCATCGTCTTCCAGAGGTTCGCGCGCTCGACGTCGATCGCCGCATTGTCCATCAGCAGCTCGTCCTTGCCGGACGCGAGCGCGGCGAGGATGGCGGCGATGTGGCTCTGCGCCGACTGATATTTCAGGAAATAATTGCGCAGGCTCCCGCCCCAGGGGATGAAGCCGAACAGCTTCCTGGGCTTGGCGACCACGCCGCCGCGGCCGGGATCGAGATCCTCGACGGTCTTCCTGAGCGCGGTCAGATCGGCGCCGATGCCGGTATCCTTGTCGATCGCCTTGACCGGCCGGTCGAGGAAGCGGTTGGAGGCGCCGGCCGCCTCGGCGATCTCCTTGCGGCCCATCGTGGTGAGCTGATCGACCTTCTTGCCGAATTCGGGCGAATTGGCGTCGAGCGCGACCAGCTCGTCGACGAAGCTGTCGACCTTCGACTGGAGCTGGGTCTTCTGCTCGTCCTTCAAAGGCACGAGCCCCGCGGCCTGCTCGGCCTGGACGTTCTGGAGCGGCGCCGGCGGCTCAAGGGTCAGCGTGGTGCCGCTGTCGGTTTCGGTCTTGGTGGCCATGTCGTTCCCCGCAAAGAAAAGGTCGACAAGAGATTGGGGTTTCGCACGCGCGAGCGCAAGGGATAAAGTGTATTATTTCGACAACACACGCTGCCGCAAAACCGCCATGATGTTGAACCCGAGCTTACAATCCCGGTCAGGAATCCGTCAGGAGAGGGGTGGCAGAAGCGGCGTCGACCCCTTTCCGGTCCGGCCTGTCGCGTATCGCCGGACCGGGGTTGCGAAGGACGCCCCGGCCCGCCCCCCTTGGCCGGGGCGTTTTTGTTTTCAAATGGCGCCGAATGGGGACAGTCACTTTCGGCACGGCGATGCGAAGCCTCGCTCGCAGCGGCTGAAAGTGACTGTCCCCCCACAGCCTCGCCGGCCACGTTCAGACTTGGCTCAGGTGGCGGCGCTCAAGGCCGAGTCGGAATTTTCGAAAAGAGGAGGGGTTTCATGCGCAGCATCCTGATCGGGAGCGCCGCGGCGATCCTGGCGATTTCGACCGCGTCACCGGCTTTCGCCCAATATGGCGGCAGCCCCGATGCCCAGGTCGAGGCGGACGTCGACGCCGACGTCGACACCGACGACGAGGCCATTGCCGACCAGGCCGATGGCGAGGAGGCCTATCCGGACGAGGCCGTCGACATGTCCCCCGGGCCCGAGGATCAGGATGTCGATGAGAATGAGGGCCTGCTCGACGATGCGGGCGATCGGGACGACGCCGACCGGGATGTCGATCGGGACGTCGACCAGGATGCCGATCAGGATGCCGACCAGGACGTCGACGATCAGGACGGCGCCGGCCAGGGCCGGACCTGGCAGGGCGAGGACGGACGCACCTATTGCCGCCGCTCGGACGGCACCACCGGCCTGATCGTCGGCGGCGGCGCCGGCGCTCTGGTCGGGCGCGGCATCGACCGGCACGGCGAACGCGGCACCGGCACGATCATCGGCGCCATCGGCGGCGCCCTGGTCGGCAGCGCGATCGAGCGCAGCGCCAACGACCAGCGCTGCCGCTAGGAGGCAGGTCCGACCTCACTCTTGCCGGGGCACTTGATGGCCCCGGCGCGGGCGCTATTGAAGGCCGGCCCTGTTGACGGAGTCGGCCTGTGAAGCACATCCTCCTCGGCGCCGCGGCGCTCGCAGCGGTCGCCACCGCCGCTTATGCCGGGCGGCCGGCCGCGCCGGTCATCCAGGCGCGCCAGGCCAATTACAAGCAGATGGCGGCGGCGATGAAGGGGATTAACGACCAGCTGCGCGGCGGCAGCCCCGATCTCGCCGCGATCCGGCCGCGCGCGGCCCTGCTCGCCAATTATGGCGTGCAGGTGCTGCGCTGGTTCCCGCACGGCAGCGGACCGGAGGCCGGGGTGACGACGCGGGCGCGGCCGGAAATCTGGTCCGATTGGCCCGGCTTCGAGCGCGCCGGCGCGCGCCTGCTCGTGGCAGCGCGGGCGGTGAACCGGGCCGCGCGCGCCGGTGACGTCGCCGCGCTCCGCGCCGCCATGCCGGCGCTGAGGCAGGCCTGCAGCGCCTGCCATGACGATTATCGGGCGCCCGAGCATTGAGCGGCGCCGCGCCCAAGGTGCGCATCTGGGATTTGCCGGTCCGGCTGTTCCACTGGTCGATCGTGCTCATCGTCCCCGCAATGTGGGCGACCCATGAGCTCGACCGGATGGACCTCCACATCCTGCTCGGCCAGATCCTGCTCGGGCTGGTCCTGTTCCGGCTGATCTGGGGGCTGATCGGGGGCTCGACGGCGCGCTTTTCCGGCTTCGTGCGCGGCCCGCGCGCGGTGGCGCGCTACTTGCGCGGGCGCGGCGGCCCGATTTTCGGGCACAATCCGCTCGGCGGCTGGAGCGTCCTTCTCATGCTGCTCGTCCTCCTCACCCAGATCGGGCTCGGCCTGTTCGCGAGCGACGAGGACGCGCTCTACGAAGGGCCTCTGTCGCACCTCGTCAGCTACGATAGTGCGCGCACCCTGGCCCATCGCCACGAGACGTTCTTCTACGTCCTCCTCGCCCTGATCGCCGTCCATATCGCGGCGATCCTCTATCACCGTCTCGTCCGCCGCGACGATCTGATCACGCCGATGGTGACCGGGCGCCGCGCCGCGGGCGAGGATGGAAGGGCGCTGGCGCCCGCGCCGCTCTGGCGCTTCCCGCTCGCGGCGGCGCTCGCCGCCGGCGCGACGCTGGCGATCGTGCAATTGTTGTAAGCTTCCATTCAGTTTCGCCATGCTCTACTGTCCTAGCGGGCTAAGACACGGGGTGGAAATGGGCTGCGATTTCACGGTCATGGACCGGCAATTGGAGGGGCCGCGCGGGCCGACGCCGGCCGGCAAATTGGTGCTGTGCACGCTCAAATCGGGGAGCTCGCCGATCGGCGCGCCGGCGCCCTCGCTCAAGATCGTCCTCGAGGGCGACGAACGCTACGAGATTGACGGGCGCACCATCCACGTCCGCCCGGGCCAGTTCCTCTATCTCGACCCTGGCAGCGAATGTCTCGGCACCAATCGCGGCGAGATGACCGGCCTGTGCCTGCTGCTGCCGCACGATCCCGCCGCGGCGCCGGGCGGGGAGGCCGCTTTGGGCCACGATCCGGTGCTCGGCCGCTCGCTCGTTCTGTCGACCAAGGCGAGCGCGATGGGGCGGACGCTCCACGATTATGCCTGCCGGATCGCGCGCGAGCCAATGCTCGGCGCGCGGCTCGCCGACGAATTGGTGGCGCGCGTCGAATATGCGATCGCCGAGCCGCTGGCCGAGAGCCGCGCCGCGATCGACGGCCTCAAGGCGGCCAAGCCCTCGACCCGGCGCGAGCTCTACCGGCGGCTCGAGCGGGCGCGCGGCTTCCTCCACGACCATGACGACCGCGGCGTGACGCTCGCCGAGATGGCGTCGGTCGCGGGGCTCTCGCAATTCCACCTCGCCCGCTATTTCAAGTCCGCTTTCGGGCGGGCGCCGATCGCTTATCATCGGGACCTCAGGCTGACCCGCGCCGCGGATCTTCTCGAAAGCGGCCGCTCGGTCGCCGCCGCCGCCGAGGCGACCGGCTATTCGGACCAGGTCGCGCTCAGCCACGCCTTCCGCCGCCATTACGGCGCGCCGCCGCATCTGTGGACGCGCCAGCGCCGCGCGCTCGCCTCCTAGCGCATCGACCGGTTGAGGCTGGCGAGCTTGCCGAGTGGCGGCTTGGCCGGCGCTGACTCGGGCGCCGCGGCGGCGAGCCCCTTGGCGGCGACCGCCTTTGGCGGCGTGCCCAGGAAATTGTAGAGCAGGGTGCGCTCGCCCGCCGTCATGTCGCGGGTCACCGGCATGTAGCGGTAGATTTCGAACGCGCCTGGATCGGTCAGCTTCCTGAGCAGCGGGCCGTAAGCGCGGACCTGGGTCTCGTCGCCGAGCCGCAGCCAATTGTCCATGCAGGGCGCCATCGCGTTCCAGTTCGCAAGCACGTTCTCGTAGACATTGGCCCAGGTCGGATCGAGCGCGGCGATGTCCGCGTCGGCCGGAAGCGTGCGCACATACATGTAGGTGTTGACCTGCGGATCGATGCCCTGGTCGGGCTGGACCGGATCGGGCCCCGGCAGCGGCACATAAGCCGCGATGCTTCCCCCGGTCCCGCTCAGCGGAAACTCGGCGATGCCGCCCGCGCCGGTGGTGGTCGCGAAGCTGCTCTCGACGCTGTTGCCGTCCGCCGACATCACACAGATGGTGACGGCCACGCCGACGCCGGCCGGGACGCCGCGATCGTAGACCTGGATCTGCGCGGTCGCGCTCTCGCCTTCGTCCATATAGAGATTCGGTTCGAGCGGAATCGCGCGCAACGCATATTCGGTGAGCAGCGGCTTGCCGTCCGATCCCAGCATCTCCAGCAATCCGGTCTTCGCCGCGGCGACGCCGTCGGGATCGGCCTTCAGGGTGACGATGCCCGACGAAGCGTCATAGGCCTTCTTGTCGTAATCGGCATAGCCGAAGCTCGCGAGGGGCACCGGCTTGCCGCCCTTGCCGTCGACCGCGACGATGCTGAGCGTCTTCAGGTCCTGCTTGACGAGATCGAGGCCCTTCTCGCTGATGCTGTTCGACAGATCGAGCGTCAGCACGTCTCCATCGAGGCGCGCATGGGCGGTGGCGGCGGGGTTCCCGGTCGGGCCGACCAAGGTCCGGTCGCAGGGCTCGTGCACGGGCTCGCCTGGGCGCCACAGTCCGATCGTTCCAACCACCATCGAGCGCGCCGGATTGGGCTGAAAGCCGCCGTCGTTGAGCTTGGCGATCAGCTCCGCGCTGACCTCGGCCAGCTTGGCCTTGTCGGTCGCGATTTCCGGGCAGTCATAATAGATCGTTCGGTAGCTGTTCCACTGGACGGTGAGGCCGCGCACGTCGTCGGCATCGACGGCCCTCAGCAGGTCGCGGAGCGCCTTCGAATCGTGCGGGTCGATCAGCAGGCCCTCGTCCTTGGCGAAACAGGCCTGCCAGACGCACGAGGCGACGCCGGCCTTGTAGCCGACCGGGTTGCGGGTGAAGTTGATGTAGCGGGCGGACATGCGCGCGTTGCGCGGCGCCGCGATCCGGTAGCCGCCGTCGACTCCGAAGCTCATCGAATCGAAGAAAAGCTGGGACGAGAAAGTGCCGTATGGCTCGAGATCGACGAGCATGCCGAGGAAATTGGCCGGCGACCCGACGAAGGGATCCTTGGCGTCGAGACCATGGCCGCGGTCGACGCCGCTGATCGCGCAGTCGAAGAATTGGGAGCGGTGGGTGCCCTGGGGGTTCCAGTTCTGGATCGGCGGCGCGACCGCGCAAATCGCCTGCTTGCGGAACGCCTCGACCTTTTGCGGCACCGACGGATAGACCGGCTCGGCGTCGCCCTCGTCGTAGAAATTCTCGTAATTGTTGGTGACGATCGGATCCCAGGCAACCTGGCCGCGGAAATAGATGCGCGGCGTTTCGAGGACGCTCATGAGCGGGCTCCTCCCTTGATCGGCGTGTAGACGAAGGCGGGGCCGGCGACCGACGTGCCGTCGGCGAGCGGAGTGTGCAGCGCGACCTTGGCCGCCAGCCTCAAATCGAACATCGCGCGGACCGCGACGCCGAGCTTGCCCTCGCCGCCCGTCACCGCGCTCTGGAGCGCGTCGACCATCGCCGTGTAAGCGGCGTTGCAGGCCGCCTGCGCCGCCTGCGCCGCCGGCGGGTCGTTGGAGAAATCGTGGGTGCAGGGGTCAGGGATCGCCGGATAGACGTCGTCCCAGTCGACGCCGAGCCGCTCCGGGCCCCATTGATAGCCGGGCGGTTCCGGAATGCGGGTCAGCACCCGGTCGTAGAAGACCTCGCCGAAGCGGTAATAATGGGCGAGCTCCTCCTGGAAATCGAGCGGGGAATCCTTCGCGCCCTCGCCTTCGGAAACGATCTCGTCGATCGCGCGGTGGGCGTCCGCATAATCGTTGATCGCGAACAGCTGGCCGGCGAAGAACTGGTCGTCGGTGATCTGGTTGCGGTCCTGCTGCCAGGCGGAGGCGGGAAGGGTGGCGAGGAAGGCGTCCAGCCGCGCGTAGAACTGGCCGATCGTCCCGGTCGCGGGCACGCCCTCCTCGGCCCCCAGAGCGAATGGATAATCGGGGATTTCCTCGGGCTGCTCGATGTTCATGCCCTGCTTCATCGCGCCTTCGGAGAGCGGCAGCAGGTTGATGACGAGCGCGTCCTCGCCGATCGGGCCGATGTCGCCGGGCAACGGACCGGGATAGGTGGGCGGGATCAGCTTCACATTGCCGCCGAGCGCGTTGAGGATGTTGCAGGCCAGGCACATGTGGATCATTTCCTGCATCAGCACGGATTTGATCAGATTGGCGGCCGCCACGTTCTCGCCCGGCGGGATCGAGAACATCGCGTAGAGATAGGGCGGCAAGGTCCCGAACTCGACGCCGATCGCCGTCTCGAGCATCGACCAGGCGTCTTCCACCGTCTCGAGGGGCGTCAATTCCAGGCGGATCATGGAGATTCCCCCTTATTTGCCGGATATTAGGACAATGCATGATTCCAGCGCTTTTGGAAGGTTAAAACGTAAGGCAATATTATAACTGCAAATAATCGCATTACACCGCCGGCTTTTCGCGCTAATATCGGGGCTTACGCAAAAAGGGGATTCGGACCATGCTGCACAGGATCTATGCCTCATCCTCGCCGCTTGCCTTGGCGCTGGCGCTCGCCGGCTGCACCGCCAGCGCGGCCACCGACGACCAGGGGGGACGCGGCAACAGCGCCGCGCCCGTTTATTCCACCTACGGCGTCCACAATCCGCCCAGCGCAAGCCCCTGCGTGCCGCCGACCTGCGTCTACCGCCGCACGCGCGGCCAGCCCGCCGATCCGCAATATCCGCCCTTCTGGCAGTCGCGCTGGACGATGTACCGGGTCTACAACAATTATCAGCGCCACATGCCGCCTTATGACGGCCGCCCGCCGCTGCCGCTGAGGCCCGGCCGCGATTATGAAGTCTCGTTCGGCGCCACTTATTACGATTCGACCTGGCGCGGCCGGCCGGGCGAGGGCACGGGCGCGATGATGGAGCATTATGAGCGGCGCTGCCTGCCGATCTTCCCCATCCCCAACAATTTCACCTGCTCGTTCATCTCGCTCGGCAACACCGCTTATTTCGTCACCTACGAGCAGGACCGGCCCGCCGGCATGCCGCCGGTCTGCCTGTTCTCGCCGCTCAACCACGCGCCGCGGCGCGACTTCATCAAGCATCTGCCTTATGCGCTCAGCGACAGCCGCCAGCTTGGGGCCGGCGCGCAGGCCTATTCCTTCTGGGTTTCGGGCGCGACCGGCCGACCGGTCCAGGTCGGCGCGACTCCGGATCGGACGCAGAGCCAGGCGATATTGTTCGGCTATGCCTTCCAGCCGCGCAACGGGCGGATGCAGCCGTCGAGCTTCTATTTTTCGGGCTATCCGCTGGCGCCCGCCAACGCGCCCGTGGTCAGCCAGAACTACACCGATTGGGCGCCGACCCGGCCCGATCCGCGGCGGACCTGGGACCAGGTCTCGGGCCTCGACCCGCAGACCCTGCCGGCCTGCCAATTGTTCGATCCGCCCCCCAATACCCGCCTGCTCGGCGCCACCCCGGCGCGGGCGCCGACCTGGGGCCATATCGGCCGCTGGCGGCCGAGGGGCGGGCGGCGGTAAAGGGGACACGTACTTTTTCGCGAAAAAGTACGTGTCCCCAGTCAGAAGCCCGCGCTCAACGTCGCGCGCAGAAGGCGCCCCGGCGCGGGGAAGCCGACCGCGTCCCGGTGGTGGCTGTCGGTGAGGTTCTTGAGGGCGGCGTCGAGCGTCAGCGTCGGCGTCAGCCGGTAGCGCAGGCCGAGATCGGCCTCGGCATGGCCGCGAGCCCGAATCAAGCCGGTCGGGATCGATGAATCGTTGAAGCCGGAATTGGCGCGGACGGCGGCGTTGAGCTCCAGATCGGCGGCGGGCGTCCAGACCAGGCGGAGCGACCCCTGCCAGCGCGGGCGGCCGCGCAGGGGGGTCGGCGAGTCCAGGTCGAGCCAGGTCAGCGCCCCGGCCAGCGTCACCGCGGGGCGGACCCGCCACCGCGCCTCGAGCTCGGCGCCGCGGGCGTGGACCCGGTCGCGGTTGACGATGGCGAAGAGCACGGAGTCGAAATCGATCAGGTCCCTGAACCGATTGTCGAACAAGGTGAGGCGCAGCAGGTCGCCGCCGGCGCCGGTCCATTCGATCCCGGCCTCGATGTTGCGGCTGCGCTCGGACCTGAGCGCTGGATTGCCGATCAACGGATGGCCGAGCGCGTAGAAGCTCGGCAATTTATAGCCCTCGCCGATGCGGGCGAAGAAAACCGGGCCGGCGGCGCTCGGCTGGACGGAGATCGCGGCGCGGCCGGTCCAGCTATGCGGACCCCCGGCGACGTCGTCATAGCGTCCGGCCAGGTTGACGGCGACCAGGGCGCTCGGGCGCCAGGCGCCCTCGGCGAAGGCGCTGCGCGTGGTCCGCACCAGAGCGAAAGCGACCGGGAGCGGGAAACCCAAATCGATGAGGCCGTCGCTGCGCCCGGATTCGCGCAGGTAAGCGGCGCCCAGGGTCGCGGCCAGCGGGCCGTTGCCGAAGCCGATATCGCCGATCGCCTCGACGCGCGAGAAACGGGCGTCGGCGGCCAGAGCGGGGACGGCGTCGAGCACGCCCGGCGCGATCGCCGGGGTCGCGCTGTCGTCGCGTTGCTCGGACCAGGAGAGGGTGAGGCCGGGGCGGATGGCGGCATCCCGGGCGCGGCGAAGCGAAAGGGCGCCGGCGCGCAATTCATAGGCGCCGGTCTCGCGCTCGCGATTGACCGCCAGCAGCGGCCCGCCGCTATCCTCGGGGAAGGTAATACGGTCGGCATGGGCGTAGAGGCCGAGCGCGCGCGCCTCGAAGCCGCCGATGCGCTGGTCGATCCGGGCCAGCGCCTGGCGCCGCTCGAGGTCCGAACCGAGGTCGAGGCCGCCGCTGTCATACCAGCCCGCCGAGACCAGCAGGCCGCCCTCCCGCCAGCCATGGTTGAAGGCGAGGCCGAGGCCGAGATCGCCTTCGCTCCCCGCGCTTGCCCGCGCCGCGAGGCCGGTCTCGCCGGGCCGGGGCGCGCGCAGCCGGATGTTGACCACGCCCGACAAAGCGTCGGCGCCGTGCACCGCCGAGACCGCGCCCCGCGCCACCTCGATCCGCTCGACCAGCATCGGATCGATAGCGAAGAAATCGAAGGCGCCGCCGCGGCTGTTGGTCGGGTTGTTGAGGCGGATGCCGTCGATCAGCACCATCGTGAAATTGGGCTCGCCGCCGCGGACCGAGAGGAAGCTCCCGCCGCCGCTGCCGCCGGTCGAGACGGCGCGCACGCCGGCGACCTCGTCGAGCGCCTCGAGCAGGGAGGCGGGCTGCAGCCGCGCGATGTCGTCGGCCCCGACTGTGCTGATGCCCGCCACTGGGCCTTGCGCGGTGCGCGAGGCGGTGACGACGATCGGCGCGCCCGCTTCGGGCGGTTCTGCCGCGGGCGCCGGAGCGAGGACTTGTGCCAAAGCCAGCAGCATCTATTCTTGCTCCGCAAAGAACCGGAAGGCCGGAATGGCTTCGAATATTTCCTCTCTTTCCCTGTTCAGGATCGGCTCCGCAATCATTCTGTTGCTCGGCCTGATTCTGATTCCGTTTTTCCTGCTCGGCTCGCAGATCGAGGCGCGGACGGCGGCGCTCGCGGCGTCCACGCAGGGCGCGATCATTTATGGCGGGGCGGCCCTGCTCGCGCTCGACATCGTCCTGCCGGTGCCGTCGAGCCTGCTCGCCACCGCGATCGGCGCCGCGCTCGGGCCCTGGCTCGGAACCCTGGTCAACGCGGCCGGGCTCACTCTGGGCTGCGCGGCCGGGCTGATGCTCGGACGGTCGGGCGCGCCGCTCGCCCGCTCGATCCTCGGCAACCGCCTGTACCGGCGCTTCGCGGCCGGCGCCGCGCACCACGGCATCGTCTTCATTCTGGTTTGCCGGGCCGTGCCGGTGCTGGGCGAAGCGTCGATCGTCGCGGCGGGCGCGGGGCGGGCGCCGTTCGCCCCCGCGCTCGCCGCCGCCGCGGCCGCGAACCTCGTCATCGGCGCCGCTTATGCCGTTGCCGGCACGGCGCCATTTGCGCTGGCGGCGGCGCTTGCGATCGGGCTTCCGCTCGCGGCGGGCCTTTGCGCCTGGCTTTGGCTCAGACGCCCGGCAGCACCTGCGATGCCTCGCCCCAGCCCTGGAGCAGGCGCGACGACGCCCGTTCCAGCAGAAGCTCCGCATCCCTGACGGAGAAGCGCCCGCCCGATCCCATCTCGTCCAATTCCTCCCAGTTGATCGGCGCGGCGACCGGGGCGCCTTCGCGGGCGCGGGCGGAATAAGGCATGATCGCGGTCGCCCCGCGCTGGTTGCGGAGATAGTCGACGAATATGCGACCCGTCCTTTTGGCTTTGGACAGCGCCGCGGTGAATCGTTCGGGCTCGGCCTCGGCCAGAGCGAGGGCGAAGCGCTGGGCGAAATCCTTGACCTCGGGCCATTTCGCTTTCGGCGTGAGCGGCACGTTGACGTGCACGCCCTTGCCGCCGGTCAGCATCGGGAAGGTGGTGAGACCCATGTCGGCGAGGTGGGTCTTGATGTCCTTGGCCGCTTTCCTGACCAGGTCGAAATCGAGGCCGACGTCGGGATCGAGATCGAACACGATCCGATCGGGCTTCTCGACGTCGGCGACCATCGATCCCCAGCCATGGAACTCGATCGT
>DATKIV010000054.1:0-21887 GCA_035543935.1 Allosphingosinicella sp. | reverse complement strand
CGATCCCGGCGCTGAGATTGACGTAATTATAGGCCGGAAGCTTCAAATCGAGGACGGTCGCCGCGGTTCCGGTCGCCCCGCCGAATGCAAGGCCGGAAACGAAGCTGCGTGGATTGTTCTCCTGGTCGCTCGGCTGGGTGTAGCGGCTTCCGACATGCTGGTAGGAGGCGGCGACATAAGCTTCGGCGTCCGTCGCGACCGGGAAGCTGTAGCTCGCATTCGCCGAGATCTGGAAGTTCGGCACCGTCGGCAGGCGATTGCCGTCGCGAATGCCCGCGATCACCACGCCCGCCGTCGTGGTGACGTCGGAATCGAACTTCGCCTCGAGGATGCTGCCGTTGATCGAGATGTCGAGCCCCTCCGCCGGCGAGATCGAAAGCTCGGCCTCGATGCCCATCGAATGCGCCTTGGGCACGTTGAAGACGACGCGCGACGAGCAGCTGCCGGCGTCGGCGGTGACCTGCAAATTGCTGATGTCGGTATAGAAAGCGGCCGCCGCGAAGTTCAGCCCGCGGCGCTGGCCGCGGACGCCGAGCTCATAATTCCACAGCGTCTCGTCCTCATAGGTCGGGCGATTGCCGTAGGTCATGGCGTCGATCCCGTTCGCGCCGCCGGTGCAGAGCGGGATGTTGAGCGGGTCGTTGACGCCGCCGAGCCGGAAGCCCTTCGACGCCTGGGCGTTGATGCGGACGTTCTCGGCCGGCTCGTAGGTGACGATGGCGCGCGGGCTGAAGCCGTGCGACGAGGTTTCGTCGATATTGTTGTCGCCGTTCGAGAACAGGCCGCCCGAATTGAACTGGCGGGTTTCGGAGAAGTCGTAGACGCGGCCGCCGGCGGTGATGTGCAGCCGGTCGGTAATGTCCCAGGTGCCCTCGCCGAAGCCGGCGAGCTGCTCGATGTCGTAGGGCAGATCGGCATTGTAGGGCGAGTTGAGCGGGAAGCCGTTCGCGACCGCGGCCGAGGTGCCGGCGCCGAAGCGGGCGTCGGTGAAGACGTCATAGCCCGGGGTGGGCAGGCGCTGGCTGTAGAGGCGCTTGGTGTTCGAATAGAAGACGCCCATCACGAAGTTGAACGGCCCGTCATTGTCGGACGAGACGCGGACCTCCTGCGCGAAGGTCTCGAGGTCGGTCGTGTCGACGAGGTTCGAGGGCAGCAGCACCGCCGCCGGCGCATAGGCCAGATCGACCGTCACGGAGCCGGTCAGCGCGCTCGCGTCGCGGCTGACGACGATGTCGCGGTTGATATAGGTCGAGATCGAGGTCAGCGTGAGATCGGAGCCGATATCGATGCCGACGTTGAGGTCGGCGAGCAACGTGTTGTCGGAAAAGCTCTCGCGGAGCAGCAGATATTGCTGGCGCTCGTCGAAATTGGTCGGCGGCACCGCGAAGGGATTGGCGTAGAGGTTGTAGACCTCCTGCCGGTTGAAGCCGTTGGCGCGGATCTCCTGGTAGAGGATGCGCGGCGTGATCCTTATGCCCGCGCCCGGCTCGAGCGCGAGCGCGATGCGGCCGCCGGCGCGGTGGCCGTCATTGACGTTCTCGCCGCCGGCCGGCCCGAGCGCGTCGACGAAGCCGCCATAGCGGGTGTAATAGCCGACCGCGCGCAGGCCGACGCCGTCGGTCAGCGGCACGTTGAGCATGCCCTTGAGGTGGCCGCCGACATCGCCGCCGGCGAGCACGTTGAGATTGGCCTCGACCGAGCCTTCCATCCGGTTGAGATTGGGCTGGTTGGTGATGTAGCGGATCGTGCCGCCGACCGAGCCCGAGCCGAACAGGGTGCCCTGCGGGCCGCGCAAAGTCTCGACGCGGTTGAGGTCGTAGAGATCGAGGTCGGGCGTGAACAGCGACAGCGAGATCACCGATTCATCGAGATAGACGCCGACCTGCTCCTTGACGCCCGGCTGGTCGCGGACGATCTGTCCGGCGGAAACGCCGCGCACCGAAACCTGGCTCTGGCCCGGCCCGAGATTCTGGATGGCGAGGCCGGCGACGTTGCGCGACAGGTCCTCGATCGTGTTGGCCCCCGAACGCTGGATCATCGCCTCGGTCTGGGCATTGATCGAGAAGGGAACGTCGAGCAGCGAGGTTTCGCGCTTGGTCGCGGTGACGACGATCTCCTGATCGCCCTCCGGCGCCGCGGCCGCGGGCTCGTTCTGGGCGAAAGCCGGCGTCGAGGCGGCCAGTGCGAGGAGAGAGACGGCGGCGGCGGCAGCGGCGCGGCGGGAAATCGAGCGTGACATGGGGACCCCCTGTTTGTTTCGCGACAAGAATAAACAGCGGCGAGTCCCGGCACAACCGCGCTGTGGCCGCACCGCAACAAAGTCTGTCGCGCTGTTGCTGCTTTGCAACATGGCTCGTCCACCATTTTTGCGATTGGCGGCGGCTGGCGATCCGCTATCGTCGCGCCGCCTTTGGGGAGATTGAGACCATGCGCCCGTCCGCGATCCTGCCGCTGTTGCTGGCGCTGCTGTTTCTCCCTGCCTCGACGACGGCGCAGGCGCCCGCGCCCGCCGCGCCGCCCGCAGCTGGGCCGGTGACCGTGATCCATGCCGGCGCCCTGCTCGACCGGCCGGGGCGGCCGCCGCGGCAACGGGCGACGATCATCGTGCGCGGGGAGCGGATCGAGGCGGTGCAGGACGGGTTCGCGGCGGTGCCGGCGGGCGCGCGGCTGATCGACCTTTCGGACCGCTTCGTGCTGCCCGGGCTGATCGACAGCCATGTCCACCTGACCACGGACCGCGCCGGCGTCGAGGGCCAGCTCGCCGACGTCACCGACAGCATGCCGCTCCGCGCCTACGAGGCGGCGTGGAACGCGCGCAAGACGCTCGACGCCGGCTTCACCACGGTCCGCAATCTGGGCTCGGACGGCGGCATCACGCTCGGCCTGCGCGACGCCATCGCGCGCGGCTGGGCGATCGGGCCGAGGATCGTCGACGCCGGCACGTCGCTCTCGACGACCAGCGGCCATATGGATTCGACGCTCGGCATGCGCGAGGAATTCCATGACGTGCTGCGCGCTTCCGGCTCGACCTGCGACGGCGCCGACGATTGCCGCCGCGCGGTCCGCCGCCAGATCGCGCTCGGCGTCGACCTGATCAAGATCGCCACCACCGGCGGCGTCAACAGCCGCATCGGCCTCGGCCTCGGCGCCCAGATGTTCGAGGACGAAGCCCGCGCGATCGTCGAGACCGCCCATCTCTACGGCAAGCGCGTCGCCGTCCACGCCCATGGCGCCGACGGCATCAACCTGGCGCTTCGGGTCGGCGCCGATTCGATCGAGCACGGCACCCTGCTCGACGACGAGAGCATCCGCCTGTTCCTGCGCAGCCGGGCCTATTACGTGCCGACTTTGTCGACGGTGAACGGCTATGTCGAGCGGCTGCGCGCCAATCCCAACGCCTATACGGGCGAGGTCCGCGCCAAGATCGAGTGGCGGATCGGAATCACCGGCCAGGCGCTTCGCCGCGCCTTTCCGGCCGGGGTGCGCATCGCCTTCGGCACCGATGCCGGCGTCTCGCTGCACGGCCGCAATGCCGACGAATTCCTGCTCATGGTCCAACACGGCATGCCGGCGATGGCGGCGATCCAGGCGGCGACCGTCAACGCCGCCGATCTGCTCGGCCTCTCCGCCGAAATCGGCACGATCGAGCCCGGCAAGATCGCCGACATCGTCGCCGTGCGCGGCGACCCGCTCGCCGATGTCGGGGTGCTGCGGCGGATGAATTTCGTGATGGCCCGCGGCCGCGTCCATCGACTGGATCCGTGAGTTCGTCGAAATTGCCTTGGTGCTTGTCTTCAGGGTCCTTCGATACGCCGGTTCGACAGGCTCTTGGTTTACCCTGAGCGCCTGCCTTGCAGGCAGTCGAAGGGGCTATTCAGGATGAGCGGGGCTGAGCCTCTTCTCTTTCCGCTCATCCTGAGTAGGGACTGAGCCCGGCGAAGCATGTCCTGAGCGCCTGCCTTGGCAGGCAGTCGAAGGGGACCGTATCGAAGGACCTGAGGAGACCACGTAGATGACCATGAGCTTCGACCGCCGCCAGTTCCTGCTCGCCACCGCCGCCGCGACCGGCGCGCTCGCCCTCGGGGGCTGCTCGACGATGGTGCCGCGCGCCCGCGCCGGCGGCGCCCGCGCCCTCTACGACCGCATTTTCGAGGAGATGCTCCAGGTCTCGCCCGAGCTCGCCACCGGCCTCGGCCTCGACACCGGCGACAAGGCCCATCTGCGCGGCCGCCTCAGCGAATCCGGGCCGGCCGGCAAGATGGGCGGCTACCGGCCGCTGGTCGACAATTTGCCGGCGCTGCGCGGGATCGGCCGCGCCGGCCTCGCGCCGCGCGAAAAGGCCTGGCGCGACACCATCGTCTGGCTCGGCGAGCGCGTCGCCGACTTGAGCCGGGTGCCCTATGGCACGCTCGACGGCTATCCGGTCCCCTACGTCATCTCGCAGCTGACCGGCTCCTACCAGAGCGTGCCCGATTTCCTCGACAGCCAGCACAAGGTCGAAACCCGCGCCGACGCCGAAGCCTATGTCTCGCGGCTCGAGGCGTTCGCGCGCAACGTCGATCTCGAGGTCGAGCATGCCCGCGCCGATGCCGGCCGCGGCGTCGTCCCGCCCGATTTCATCCTCGACAAGACCCTGACCCAGACCCGCGCGCTGCGCGCCGAGCGCGGCGAGCGGGCCGGGCTGGTCCAGTCGCTGGTCCGCCGCGCGCGCGAGAAGAACATCGCCGGGGACTGGGAGACGCAGGCGACCGCGATCGTCGACGGCCGCCTCGCCGCCGCGCTCGACCGCCAGATTGCCTTGCTCACCGAGCTCAGGCGCGGCGCCGGCCACAATCCGGCCGCCGGCCGGCTGCCGGACGGCGCCCATTTCTATGAAATGTGCCTGCGCTATCATACCTCGACCGGGCTCACCCCCGATCAGGTGCACGAGACCGGCCTCAGGCAGATCGCCGAGCTTTCCGCTCTGGCCGATCCGCTGCTGCGCGCCGAGGGCATGACCCAGGGCAGCGTCGGCGCCCGCATCACGGCGCTCGGGCGCGAGGAGCGCCACCTCTATCCCAATACGGAAGCAGGGCGCGCCGAGCTGCTCGCCGGCCTGACCGACTATATGACCCGGATGCGCGCCCGCATGCCCGAACATTTCGCCACCATCCCGCGCTCGCCGATGGAGATCAAGCGGGTGCCGCCGGCAATCGAGGTCGGCGCGCCGCGCGGCTATGCGATGGGGCCGAACCTCGACGGCACCCGGCCCGGCGCCTTCTACATCAATTTGCGCGACACCCGCTCCTGGCCGAAATGGGCGCTGCCGACGCTCAACCATCACGAGGCGATCCCCGGACATCTCTGGCAGGGCTCGATCGTGATCGAGAATCAGGCGATCCCCTTGCTCCACCGCAATATCGGCATCGCCGCTTATGGCGAGGGCTGGGGGCTCTATGCCGAGCAGCTCGCCGACGAGATCGGCATGTACGCGGATTATCCGCTCGGCCGGCTCGGCATGATCCAGAGCTTCATGTACCGTTCCGCGCGCCTGGTCGCCGACAGCGGCATGCACGCCAAGGGCTGGAGCCGCGAGCAGGCGATCCGCTACTTCATGGAGAATGTCGGCCTCGACGAGCTCTCCTCGACCAGCGAGATCGAGCGCTACGTGGTCTGGCCGGGCCAGGCCTGCAGCTACAAGATCGGCCATAATGAGATCGTTCGCCTGCGCGAGGAGGCGCGGAGCCGGCTCGGCGCGCGCTTCGACCTCAAGGGTTTCCACGACGCGGTGCTGCTCAACAGCGACATGCCGCTCGAGGTGCTGGCGACCGTGGTCGCCGAGTGGACGCGGTCGCGAATGGCCTGAACTTAATCCAGGTAAATCAGATTCTTCGCCCGAATGTCGCCTTGTTTTTAGTGGGATGGCGCGCGTGCCGAACAGCCGGCCTCACTTGGAAGAGAGTTGCGGAACCAAAGCGCGTCCCGCAGGTTGCGAACTGGGGTCAGTGGATGTTCCGTGCCCCGCACTACTGGGAGGTAGTATGATTTCGAAGAAACTGTCGGCGCTGGTCGCCATATCCATGCTCACCGCGAGCAGCGCTGCGGTGGCGCAATCCGCGCAGTCGCTCAGCCTTGCCGGTGCGCCGGCGATGCGCGCGGGCTTCGATGCCGAGGGCGTCAACGGGCTCGACAGCCGCAACGGAATCGGCATCTATCTCATCGGCGCCGTGGTTCTCGGCCTCATCATCTGGGGCATCATCGAGCTCACCAAGAGCGAGGGAGACCCCGAAAGCCCGTAAGCTCCATCATTCTCCCGACTGGAGCGCCCCGGCCACCCCGGGGCGTTTTTTTTGGGAAAGGGCTTGCATAATTATGCATCTTATCGCATATATTCTCGATGATTGACGTCGCCATCCTGGGCGCCTCGGGGTTCGTCGGGGCGGAGCTGCTGCGGCTCTGCGCCGGCCATGGCGGGCTGCGCGCGGCGCGCCTGTTCGGCGACAGCCAGGCCGGCGCGGTTGTGGACGCGGTCCATCCGCACCTCGCTTTGGCCTATCCCGGCGCGCGCATCGAGGGCTACGCGCCGGCGGCGCTGGACGGCATCGGCCTGGTTTTCGCGGCGCTGCCGCACGGCCAGTCGCAGGACTTGGCGCCACAGATCGTCGCGCGCGGAATCCCCTTCGTCGACCTGGGCGCCGATTTCCGACTCGACGATGAAGCGGCCTACGAGCGCTGGTACAAGGAGCCGCACCGGGCGCCGGCGCTGATCGGCCGCTTCGTCTACGGCATACCGGAGC
Source organism: Allosphingosinicella sp. (assembly GCA_035543935.1). Classification (GTDB taxonomy): domain Bacteria; phylum Pseudomonadota; class Alphaproteobacteria; order Sphingomonadales; family Sphingomonadaceae; genus Allosphingosinicella. Next base: position 15,111 of record DATKIV010000054.1, on the reverse strand, counting down.
TTCACCGCGACGCGATCGCCAGGTCCAAGACGGTGGCGGCGGCGGGCTGCTATCCGACCTCGGCGATCCTCGCGCTCAGGCCTCTGCTCGGCCTGATCGACCCGGACACGATCAACGTCGACGCCGCCTCCGGCGTCAGCGGCGCCGGCAAGGGCCTCAAGGACGCGACCCACTTCAACAGCGTCGACGAGAATTTCACCGCTTACGGCCTGCTCGATCACCGCCACACCGCCGAGATGGAGATGGCGCTGGGCGGCAGGATTCTGTTCACGCCGCATCTCGCGCCGATGAACCGCGGCATCCTCGCCACCTGCACGGCGATGGCGAAGGGGCCGTGCGACCCGCTCGCGGCGCTGCGCGAGGCTTATGCGCACGAGCCCTTCATCCATGTCGACGAGCGGCCGCCCTCGACCAAATGGACCCATGGCTCCAACGCCGTTCACCTCACCGCCCGCTACGACGCGCGCACCGGCCGCGTCCTCGCCATCGCCGCTTTGGACAATCTCGTGAAAGGAGCCGCCGGACAAATGATCCAGTGCGCCAATCTGATGCTCGGCCTCGACGAGACGGCGGGCCTGAGCAACGTCGGAATCTGGCCATGAGCGTCACCGCGCCCGAGGGCTTCGTCGCCGCCGGCTGCCATGCCGGGATCAAGCGCCGCCGCCACGACATGGCGATGGTCGCGACCGCGGACCGCCAGCCCGCCACCGCCGTCGCGGTCTTCACCCGCAACAAGTTCGCGGCGCCGCCGGTGATCCTCGACCGCGAGCGGCTGGCGGCCAATGGCGGCAAGGCGAGCGCGATCCTCGTCAATTCCGGCAACGCCAATGCGGGCACCGGCGCGAAGGGCATGGCCGATGCGGTGGCGATGGGCGAAGCGGCGGCCGGGGCGCTCGGGGTCGCGCCCGACCATGTGCTGGTCTGCTCGACCGGGATCATCGGAACGCCCTTGCCGATGGACGTGATCCTGAAGGCGACTCCGAGGCTCGCGAAGAAGCTCTCCTTAAGCGGCGCCGACGATGCGGCGCGCGGCATCCTCACCACCGACACCTTGCCCAAGACCGGAATCGTCCGCGGCGCGACCTTCACGCTCGGCGGCATGGCCAAGGGCTGCGGCATGATCGCGCCGGACATGGCGACCATGCTCGCCTTCCTCACCACCGACGCCGATCTGCCCCGCGACACGCTCCAGCGCATATTCAAGGACGCCACCGACGCCACCTTCAACACCTTGAACGTGGACGGGGCGACCTCGACCAACGATACCGTGATCCTGCTCGCCAACGGGCGGCGCGGCAAAGCGGACGCCGGCGAATTCGCGGACGCGGTGCGCGCCCTGTGCGAGAATCTGACCTGGCAGATGGCCAAAGACGCCGAGGGCATGACCAAGATGGTGATGCTCAAGGTCGCCGGCGCGGCCAGCGACGCCGAAGCCCGGGCGGCGGCCAAGACCATCGCCGAGAACAACCTCGTCAAATGCTCCTGGTACGGCAGCGATCCTTATTGGGGCCGGCTGCTCTCGGCGGCGGGCTCGTCGGGCGTCGCCTTCGATCCCGATAAATCGGCGGTCGCTTATGGCGGCGTCACCGTCTCGACGGGCGGCGCCGGCCTCGCCCATGACGAGGCGGCGGTGCGCCGGCACATGCAGCAGGAGCGGATCGAGATCCGCGTCGATCTCGGCATCGGCACCGGCGAAGCGAGCGTGATCGGCATCGATCTCGGCCCCGGCTACATCAAGGAAAATTCGAAGACGTCATGAGCACCAGCCCCGCCCTCACCGCGCAGATCCTCGTCGAGGCCTTGCCCTACATCCGGCGCTTCCGCGGCAAATCGATCGTGGTCAAATTGGGCGGCGCCGCGATCGACAGGATTCTCGACCGCGCGCTCGCGCAGGACGTGCTGCTCTTGATGAGCGTCGGCGTCCGCTGCGTGCTCGTCCATGGCGGCGGGCCGCAGGTCGATGCGCTGATGAAGAAGATGGGCAAGGTCCCCGAGTTCAGGGACGGCCTGCGCGTCACCGATGCCGAGACGCTGCGGATCGTCAGGATGGTGCTGGTCGGCGAGGTCAATCGCGACCTCGTCGCCACGATCAACCGCGAGACGCTGGACGACCCCACCGCGGTCGGCGTCGCCGGCGAGGATGGCGGGCTGCTGACGACGAGCCCGCGCGATCCCGCCCTCGGCTTCGTCGGCGACGTCGCCCATGTCCGCGCCGAGCGGCTGCACGGCCTGCTCGACCAGGGCCTGGCGCCGGTCGTCTCGACGATCGGCGCCGATCCTTCGGGCCAGCCCTACAATATCAACGCCGACGAGGCGGCGATGGCGATCGCGGTGGCGATGGGCGCGGAGAAGATCGTCTACCTCACCGCGGCGCCGGGCCTGCTCGAGGACGCCAAAGACGAAAGCACGCTCGTCCCGCGCCTGACCTCGGCCGAGTTGCGCGACCGGATCGAGCACGAAAGCGTCTCGGCGGGGATGATCCCCAAGCTTCGCGCCTGCGCCGACGCGGTCGACGGCGGGGTCGGCTCGGCCCATATCATCGACGGCCGCGTGCCGCACGCCTTGCTGATCGAGGTGCTGACCGATCAGGGCATCGGCACGATGATCAAGAAGGAGCGGGACTGGTGAGCGACCTGGCGGGAACGGGGACAGTTACTTTCATCCGCTCGCGGCCGGATTCCGCACCGGCGAGCGTGAAAGCAACTGTCCCCTCGGAGGCGGACTGGGCGGGACCGGGGACCGTTACTTTCATCCGCCCGCGGCCGGATTTCGGACGGGCGGGCGTGAAAGTAACTGTCCCCTCGGAGGCGGACTGGGCGGGAACGGGGACAGTTACTTTCATCCGCCCGCGGCCGGATTCCGGGCCGGCGAGCGTGAAAGTAACTGTCCCCTTGGAGGGGGGTTGGTGAGCGACCTTCTCAGCATCGCCGATCTGCCCGAGGGCGCCTTCGCGGAGATCCTCGCTTTGTCCGAGCGCGCCGATCTCGGCCGCCCGCTCGAGGGCAAGGGCGTCGCTCTGGTCTTCCAGAAGCCGAGCGCGCGCACCCGCAATTCGACCGAAATGGCCGCGGTCCAGCTCGGCGCCCATCCGGTCTACATCCAGAAGGATGAGGTCGGCCTCGGCACCCGCGAGAGCGCCGAGGACGTCGCCCGCACGCTCGCTTGCTATCACGCGATCATCGCCGCCCGGGTGATGGACCATCGCGACCTCGTCCGCATGGCGGCGGCGGTCGAGACGCCATTGCTCAACCTGCTCTCGGACCGCGACCATCCCCTGCAGGCGCTCGCCGACCTGCTCACCGTCAGGCAATTGCTCGGCCGGCTCGAAGGCGCGCGCATCGCCTATGTCGGCGACGCCGACAACAATGTCGCCCGCTCGCTCGCGCAAGGCTGCGTCGCCGCCGGCGCCGAGCTGATCCTGGCGAGCCCGCAGGGCTATCAGCTGAGCGACGCCCCCGACGGCGTCCGCCAGGTCGCCGATCCGGGCGAGGCCGTGGCCGGAGCGCGGATCGTCTACACCGACGTCTGGGTGTCGATGGGCCAGGACGACGAAACCGGGAAGCGCCTGCGCGCCTTCGCCGATTATCAGGTCGACGCGGCCCTGATGGCCCGATCGGATGACGCTTTCTTTCTCCACTGCCTCCCCGCCCGGCGTGGCGAGGAGGTCAGCGACGAAGTCATGGAGAGCCCGAAAAGCGCGGTCTGGCGCCAGGCCGAAAACCGCATGCACACCGCGCGCGGCGCGCTCGCCTGGCTGGCGGGGGTGCGGTGATGGGGATGGGGACAGTCACTTTCACGCGGGTGATGGGGACAGTCACTTTCACGCGCTGCGGCGCCCGCTCTCGGCGCTGGGAGCGTGAAAGTGACTGTCCCCTTCGGAGGCGGCCGTGACCGACACGCGCGCCCGGCGGCTGCGCGCGCTTGCCGAGCTGATCCGCTCGGGGACCTTCGCCAGCCAGGAGGAGGTGACCGAGCGGCTCGGCGCGCTTGGCTTCGCGGTCACCCAGGCGACCGTCTCGCGCGACCTCGACCAATTGGGCGCGGTCAAGATGAAGCGCGGCGGCGTGCTGTCCTACGCGCTGCCCGACCAGATCGCCGCCGCCGATTGGGGCACGAACCGGCTCGAGAAGATTCTGACCGAGTGGGTCGTTTCGATCGAGGCGGCGGGGCCGATGATCGTCCTCAAGACCCCGCCGGGCTCGGCCCATCTCGTCGCCTCGGCGATCGACCATGCCGCCCTGCCCGAAATCGCCGGCACCGTCTCGGGCGACGACACCTTGTTCGTCGCGGTCCGCGACGGCGTCGCCACCCACCATGTCCTGACCCGTTTCCGGCGGATGATGGGCCAGGAGAAGGTCGCCTACGCATGATCGCTCAGTTCCCCGGCGAAGGCCGGGGCCCAGTTTCGGCGCCCGGCTGGACCCCGGCTTTCGCCGGGGAACAGGGGCGGCCGTGCCTCTCAAGGAATTGAAATGACCGACAAACCAAAGAGGGTCGTCCTTGCTTATTCGGGCGGGCTCGACACCTCGATCATATTGAAATGGCTGCAGACCGAATATGGCGCCGAGGTCGTCACCTTCACCGCCGATCTGGGGCAGGGGGAGGAGGTCGAGCCGGCGAGGGCCAAGGCGGAGCTGCTCGGCATCAAGCCCGAGAACATCTTCATCGACGACCTCAGGGAGGAGTTCGTCCGCGATTACGTCTTCCCGATGTTCCGCGCCAACACGCTCTACGAGGGGCAATATCTGCTCGGCACCTCGATCGCGCGGCCCTTGATCGCCAAGCGCCAGATCGAGATCGCCCGAATGGTCGGCGCCGACGCCGTCTGCCACGGCGCCACCGGCAAGGGCAACGACCAGGTCCGCTTCGAGCTCGGCTATTATGCGCTCGAGCCCGACATCCGAGTCATCGCCCCCTGGCGCGAATGGGAATATGCCAGCCGCGAGCAATTGATCGACTTCGCCGAGAAGCACCAGATCCCGATCTCGAAGGACAAGCGCGGCGAGGCGCCCTTCTCGATCGACGCCAACCTCCTTCACTCCTCGTCGGAGGGAAAGGTGCTCGAGGATCCGGCCCTCGAGGCGCCCGAATATGTCCACCAGCGCACCCTCTCGCCCGAGGACGCGCCCGACAAGGCGACGATCGTCGAGATCGACTTCGAGCGCGGCGATCCCGTCGCCATCGACGGCGAGACGCTCTCGCCAGCCAGCCTGCTGACCAGGCTCAACCAGCTCGGCCACGACAACGGCATCGGCCGCCTCGATCTGGTCGAGAACCGCTTCGTCGGCATGAAGTCGCGCGGCGTCTACGAGACGCCGGGCGGCACGATATTGCTCGCCGCCCATCGCGGCATCGAATCGATCACGCTCGACGGCGGCGCCGCCCATCTCAAGGACGAGATCATGCCGCGCTACGCCAGGCTCATCTATAACGGCTTCTGGTTCAGCCCCGAGCGCGAGATGCTCCAGGCTTTGATCGACAAGAGCCAGGAGCATGTCACCGGCAAGGTTCGCCTCAAGCTCTACAAGGGCAATGCCACCGTGATCGGCCGGGAAAGCCCGCTGGCGCTCTACGATCAGGATCTGGTCACCTTCGAGGAAGGCTCGTCCAGCTACAGCCAGCGCGACGCCGCGGGGTTCATCAAATTGAATGCGCTCCGCCTGCGCACCCTAGCGACGCGGGACCGCCGCGTACGCGAAAAAGAGTGACAGTCACTCTTTTCCGGCCAGCGCCACCTTGACGTCCGTCCTGGGAAAGTCGTCACCCACGAACAGGAGCGGGCAATCGAGCTCTTTCGCCAAAGCGTAGGCAAAGCAATCGCCGAAGTTCAAGCCGGCGGCATGCCAGCCCTTGCCGTATCGGCGATAGGCACCGGCCGCGTCCTTGGCGCGGTCGACCGTAAGCGTGATCACGTCGAGGCCGAAGCGCTCGAACAGCGAGGTCAACGGGCCTTCCGCGCTATGACCGGCCGCGACGATAAGGCTTTCGGTCATCGTGGCCGCCGAGACAGTGACCCTTTCCGCGGTTTCGAGCGCCGCCATGCAGTCGCTTGCGCGCGGGCCATCCAGGATAATCTCGATCAGTGCCGAACTGTCGACGACAATCACGCCGGCAGGCCGTAATCGTCATAGAGGAAGTCCTGGCTGCGGGCGGCGTCGGGGCCGAAAGCGCCTTTTCCGGAACCGCGAAGCGCCTCGAGCAGCGCGCGCTTCTCCGCGCGCGTCGGATCGCGCGTCACGGAGACGAGTCTAACGGCCGGCCGGCCATGGCGAGTCAGGACCACCTCGTCCCCGGCCTCGGCGCGCCGCACGAGATCGGTAAGCCGGCCCTTCGCCTCGGACACTGGAATTTCCATAGTGGCAATATAGACCATTGCTTGGTCCAATTCAAGCGATATTCTTCTCAGCGGATTGACGCGCGCATTCGCGGCGCCGGCAGCGCTGACGTGCGCGATTGTTGGATACAAATTGGATTTCGCCTGCCAGCCTGGAGCGATGCGCTTCGATTCGCCTCGTCATGCTTTCTCCGCCGGGCGCCCGCTCCGCCGGCCCGCGAGGGCCGACAGGGGAAGACACCCCCCGCGATTCCATGTGACTCTCGTGCCACTCGTGCCACTCGTGCCATTCGCCCGATGACCCTCGCCATCCTCGAAGCCGGGACGCCGCCGGCCGCCTTGATCGCCGAGCATGGCCGCTATCCGGCGATGTTCGAGCGGCTGCTCGGCATCGAGGCGATGAGCTACGACGTCGCGGCGGGCGAATTGCCGCCCGACGTCGGGCGGCACGAGGCCTATCTGATCACCGGCTCGTCGGCGGGCGTCTACCAGGATCTGCCGTGGATACCGAAGCTCGCGACCTTTCTGCGCGCCGCGAAGGGCCGGGCGAAGCTCGTCGGCATCTGCTTCGGCCACCAGATCATGGCCGAGACGTTCGGCGGCAGGGTCGAGAAATCGGCGAAGGGCTGGGGCGTCGGGCTCCATGGCTACCCGATCGTCCAGCGCGAACCCTGGATGGACGAAGCGCCTCTGGTTTCGGTGCCGGCCTCGCACCAGGATCAGGTGGTGCAGCCGCCGCCGCAAGCCGACGTGATCGCCTCGTCGCTCTTCACCCCTTATGCCGGCCTCGCCTGGCGCGACCAGGATGCCGTCTCCTTCCAGTTCCACCCGGAAATGTCGCCCGCCTTCGCCCGCGCGCTCTACGACAGCCGCCGCGACCGCATTCCCGGCGTCGACGCTGCCATCGCCTCGCTGGACGCGCCCAACGACAATGCGCGCGTCGGGGAGTGGATCAGAGCCTTCCTCGCGGGCGGAGATCGTCTATGGAATCCGCTATGATCTGGATGTTTGTTGCCTCGCTGGCTCTATCCGGAGCCGACCCGGGCAACGCCGACGCGTGGCAAATGTCGACGCCGCCGCCGCCCCCGGGGGTCGAATGCGATTCGTCCTGGCCCCGCCGGGAGCTACGCGACCTTCCGCTCACGCCCGAGACGACCCAGGCGCAGGTGGTGGCCGCCTGGGGCGAGCCGCGCAGCGAGGGCCCGGCGGAGGAGATTTCCAGCTACCACCTGACCTGCTACGCACAGCTCTGGCTTTCCTTCGAGCCGAGCGGTCGCCGGAGGCTGACGCGCGCGATCCTTTTCACCGACTCGTTCGCATGGCCGCAGCCCACCGTCATCCTCGATAGCCTGGCGATCACCAAGAATCGGCGTTGCAATCAACTCCGTCTCGGGGATGGGATATCGGGTGCGACGATCTTCCGCCGCTGGGGCCCGCCGGACAATGTAATCGGATCGGGGATCGCGCGGTACATCTATGCGATGGCGGACGGCGGCCTCGGCCAGGTATTCTTTTCGGAGCGCGGCCGGTTCGTTGTTTCCTGCGGCTGAGGCGCGGACTGACCCGCTTGCCAGCGCACCGGACCGAACCTAGTCCGGCGCTGAAAATATCATCCGCAGGGGAGCCCAATCATGAAGACCCGCGCCGCAATCGCCTTCGCGCCCAAGCAGCCGCTTGAGATCGTCGAACTCGACCTCGAAGGCCCCAAGGCGGGCGAGGTGCTCGTCGAGATCATGGCGACCGGCATCTGCCATACCGACGCTTATACGCTGGACGGGCTCGACAGCGAGGGCCTGTTTCCCTCGATCCTGGGGCATGAGGGCGCCGGCGTGGTCCGCGAGGTGGGGGCGGGCGTGACCTCGGTGAAGCCCGGCGATCACGTCATCCCGCTCTACATTTCCGAATGCCGGCAATGCCCGAGCTGCCTCAGCCGCAAGACCAACCTCTGCACCGCGATCCGCGCCACCCAGGGCAAGGGCGTGATGCCTGACGGCACCAGCCGGTTCAGCTACAAGGGCGAGGCGATCCACCATTATATGGGCTGCTCGACCTTCTCGAACTTCACCGTTTTGCCCGAGATCGCCGTCGCGAAGATCCGCGAGGACGCGCCGTTCCAGTCGGCCTGCTATATCGGCTGCGGAGTCACCACCGGCGTCGGCGCGGTGCTCAACACCGCCGGGGTCGAGCCGGGCGCCAGCGTCATCGTCTTCGGCCTCGGCGGGATCGGCCTCAACGTCATCCAGGGCGCGCGCATGGCGGGCGCCGGCAGGATCGTCGGCGTCGACGTCAATCCGGGCAAGGAGGAATGGGGCCGCCGCTTCGGCATGACCGATTTCGTCAACCCGAAGGATGTCGAGGGCGATCTCGTCGCGCACCTGGTCGCGCTCACCGGCGGCGGCGGTGATTACACGTTCGATTGCACCGGCAACACCGATGTCATGCGGACCGCGCTCGAAAGCGCCCATCGCGGCTGGGGGACCAGCATCGTCATCGGCGTCGCCGAAAGCGGCAAGGAGATCGCCACCCGCCCGTTCCAGCTCATCACCGGCCGGGTCTGGAAGGGCACCGCCTTCGGCGGCGCCCGCGGCCGCACCGACGTGCCCAGGATCGTCGACTGGTACATGGCCGGCAAGATCGAAATCGACCCGATGATCACCCATGTGCTCGGCCTCGAGGAGATCAACAGGGGCTTCGATCTGATGCATGCGGGCGAGAGCATCCGCTCGGTCGTGGTCTACTGAACCGGATAAGAGGAGAGAGACATGTTCAGCCACATGATGGTCGGCAGCAACGACATTCCCCGCTCGAAGACCTTCTATGACGCCACCTTCGAGGCGATGGGCGGCAAGCCGGGGTTCGAGGACGACAAGGGCCGGCTGGTCTACCTGCACAATGGCGGCATCTTCATCGTCACCAAGCCGATCGACGCGGCCCCCGCGACGTCCGGAAACGGCTGCACGATCGGCTTCGCCATGACTCCGGAGCAGGCCGATGCCTGGCACCAGGCGGGCATGGAGAATGGCGGCACCCCGATCGAGGATCCGCCGGGCATGCGCGAAGGGGGCTTCGGCAAGCTCTATCTCGCTTATCTGCGCGATCCCGACGGCAACAAGCTTTGTGCCCTGCACCGGATCGCCTGAGCCGATGACGGCTTTGGAAACGCTCTCCGCCAACAAGGCGCATGGCGGCGTCCAGGGCGTCTACCGGCATCAATCGACCGAGACCGGCACGGCGATGACCTTCTCGGTCTACGTGCCGCCGCAGGCCGCGGCGATCGGGAAGCTGCCGGTGGTCTGGTATTTGTCGGGCCTGACCTGCACCCATGCCAACGTCACCGAGAAAGGCGATTATCGCCGCGCCTGCGCCGAGCTCGGCCTGATCTTCGTAGCGCCGGACACGTCTCCGCGCGGGGAAGGGGTGCCCGACGACGAGGCCTATGATTTCGGCCAGGGCGCCGGCTTCTACCTCGATGCGACGGAGCCGCCGTTCAACGAGAATTTCCGTATGTGTTCCTATATCGTCGAGGAATTACCGGCGCTCGTCGCCGCCCATTTCCCGGCGGACATGGAGCGCCAGGCGATTACCGGCCACTCCATGGGCGGTCACGGCGCGCTGACCGTCGCGCTCCGCAATCCCGGCCGTTACCGCTCAGTCTCCGCCTTTGCGCCGATCGTCGCGCCGAGCCTCGTGCCCTGGGGCGAGAAGGCGCTCGGCCGCTATCTCGGGCCCGACCGGGCGGCCTGGCGCAAGCATGACGCGGTCGCGCTGATCGAGGACGGCGCGCGGGTGCCGGACCTGCTCGTCGATCAGGGCGACGCCGATGCGTTTCTCGCCGAGCAGCTCCGCCCGGACCTGCTCGAGGCCGCCTGCGCCGCCGCCGGCATTCCCCTGACGTTGCGTCTCCAGCCGGGCTACGACCACAGCTATTATTTCATCTCGACCTTCATGGAGGACCATCTGCGCTGGCACGCGGCGCGCCTCTAGGCAAGAACCCGCGAAGCGCGCAGAGCCGCGATCCGTTCCGGCGCATAGCCCAGCTCCGCCAGCAACGCGTCGGCATCCGCGCGCGGTGCCTGCGGCGGGGCGGTCGCGGTTCCGGAATAGCGTGGCGCTGGGGCGGGCTGAGTGACGCCGTCGAGGTCGATGAAGGTGCCGCGCGCCCGATTGTGCGGGTGCTCCGGCGCCTCGGCGAGCGAGAGGACCGGCGCGAAGCACGCATCCGAGCCTTCGAGCAGGGCGGACCATTCGTCGCGCGTGCGGGCGGCGAACAAGGTGGCGAGCATTTGCTTGCGGTCCGCCCAGGCCGCCTGGTCGTCCTGCCCGTCGGCGGCGATGCCAAGCTTCTCGCAGAGCAAGGCGTAGAATTGCGGCTCGATCGCGCCGACCGCGACCCATTTGCCGTCGGCCGTCTGATAGGTGTCGTAATAAGGCGCGCCGCCGTCGATCCGGTTGACCCCGGTGCGGTCCTCCCACAGGCCCCTGCCGTAAAGGCCCCAGGTCAGGCTCGCGAGCAGGGCCGAGCCGTCGGTCATCGCGCAATCGATCACCTGGCCGGCGCCGCCGCTCTTCACCGCGATCAGGGCGCTGACCATGGCGAAGGCGAGCATCATGCCGCCGCCGCCGAAATCGCCGACATAATTGACCGGCGGCGACGGCCGGTCCTCGCGCCCGATCGTGTGGAGCGTGCCGGAGAGCGCGATGTAATTGATGTCGTGGCCGGCGGCGGCGGCCAGCGGGCCGTCCTGCCCCCATCCGGTCATGCGGCCGTAGACCAGCCTTTCATTGTCGCCGAGCAGAACGTCCGGCCCCAGACCAAGCCGCTCCATCACGCCCGGCCGATAGCCCTCGATCAGGCCGCCGCAGCTTTTCGCAAGGTCGCGCACCAGGGCGATTCCCTCGGCCTGCTTGAGGTCGACCGTCACGGTCCGGCGCGAGCGGGCCAGCGGGTCGCCGGGCAGCCGCCAGCCGCCCTCGCGCTCGACCCGGATCACTTCGGCGCCATGGTCCGCCAGCATCATGCCGCAGAAAGGCGCCGGCCCGAGCCCCGCCATTTCGAGGATGCGCAGGCCGGCGAGCGGGCCCGGCATCAGAGCGCTTCTATGATGGTCACATTGGCGACGCCGCCGCCCTCGCACATCGTCTGAAGGCCGTAGCGTAGTCCGCGCGCGCGGAGCGCGTGGACGAGCGTGGTCATCAGCTTGGCGCCGGACGCGCCGAGCGGGTGGCCCAATGCGATCGCGCCGCCATTGACGTTGAGCTTGTCGGGATCGGCGCCGACATGGCCGAGCCAGGCGAGCGGCACCGGCGCGAACGCCTCGTTGACCTCGTAAAGGTCGATATCGGCGATGGTCATGCCCGCCCGGCGCAGGGCGCGGTCGGTGGCGAAGAGCGGCTCTTCGAGCATGATCACCGGGTCGCCCGCGGTGACGGTGAGGTTGTGGATCCGCGCCAGCGGGGTCAGGCCGTGCTCCTTGAGCGCCTGCTCCGAGACGATCAGCACCGCCGCCGAACCGTCGCAGATCTGGCTCGCGCTCGCCGCGCTGATCACGCCGTCTTCCTTGAGCAACTTGACCGCGCTTATGCCTTCGAGGGTGGCGTCGAAGCGTATGCCTTCGTCGATGCTGTGGATTTCGGTGCTGCCGTCGGGGAGCGTGACCTCGACGGCGACGATCTCGTCCGCGAACGCTCCGGCCTCGGTCGCCGCCTTGGCGCGGCGGTGGCTTTCAAGCGCATAGGCGTCGAGCCGGCCGCGGTCGTAGCCGTATTTCCTGGCGATCATCTCGGCGCCCATGAACTGGCTGAAGAAAGGGACGCCATATTTGCCGGTGACGCTGGCCGGGAAGGGGGTGAAGCCCTTGTCCGCGACCATCGAGAGGCCCATCGGCGCGCGCGTCATGCTCTCGACGCCGGCGGCGATCACCGCGTCCTGCGTCCCCGACATCACCGCCTGGGCGGCGAACTGGATCGCCTGCTGCGAGGAGCCGCACTGGCGGTCGATGGTGACGGCAGGCACGCTCTGCGGCAGCTTCGAGGCGAGCACCGCGTTGCGCCCGACGTGGAGCGACTGCTCCCCCGCCTGGGTCACGCAGCCCATGATGACGTCGTCGATCGCGGCCGGATCGATACCTGATCGATCGGCGACCGCATCGAGGCTGATCGCGGCGAGGTCCACGGGATGGACGCCGGCGAGGCGCCCGTTTTTGCGACCACCGGCGGTGCGGACCGCGCTGACGATATAGGCTTCTGGCATCTCAACTCCCCGCCGCAACAGGCGGCTCCCGGTTCAATCAGCCTTTGTGCGGGAAATAGGGTGGACGTGGCAAGGGACGTCCGGACCGACGGGCCCTGGCCGGCGTCGCGTTTCCCGCAAGGGCGAGGACGGGTCCCGTGGGGCGCTGCTGACTTTTTTTCGGGCTGGTGCTAGGAACCGGGAGGCAGTCGATTGGAACTCAAGGGGATAGGTGGGACGATGATCATCGACGGCACCGCCAATGACGACTATCTGGTCGGGATCGACAGCGACGACGAGCTCAACGGCTTCGGCGGCAACGATATCCTCGATGGCGGCTTCGGCGCCGACGATATGGACGGCGGGGACGGCGACGATCAGTTCGTGGTCGACAATGCCGGCGACGTCATTCGCGAATTGCTCGGCGGCGGCAATGACGTGGTCTTCGCCAGCGTCAGCTACACCCTGAATGCGGGCGCCTATGTCGAGGTCCTGTCGACCAGCCAGCACGATGCGACCGACGCGATCAATCTCACCGGCAATGACCTGGCAAGCCGGCTGATCGGCAATTACGGCGCCAATATCCTCGACGGAGGCGGCGGCGCCGACGAGCTGATCGGCCTGTTCGGCAACGACGTCTACCGGGTCTACAGCCAGGACGATCATGTGATCGAGGATGCCGGCGCGGGCAACGACATCGTCTATGCCAGCGGCAGCTTCGCGCTCGCCGCCGGCCAGGAGGTCGAGACGCTTTCGACCGACGTCCACCTCGCCACCACGGCCATCAATCTCGCCGGCAATGCTTTCCACAACACCTTGATCGGCAATTACGGCGCCAATGTCCTCGACGGCGGCGGCGGCGGCGACGCGATGTACGGCCTGGCCGGCGACGACATCTATGTCGTGGATTCGGCGCAGGACCAGGTGATCGAGGCCTTCGGCGAAGGCAGTGACCGGATCCAGGCCAGCATCAGCTATGCGCTGACCGCCGATCAATATGTCGAGACCCTGTCGACCGATCAGGCCGGGACCGCGGCGATCGTTCTGATCGGCAATCAGCTGAACAACCGGCTCGAGGGCAATGCCGGCGACAATGTGCTCAACGGCGGATCCGGGGCGGATATCATGATCGGCTTCGCCGGCGACGACACTTATGTGATCGACGATGCCGGCGACGTGGTGATCGACGGCGTTGGCCAGGGCAACGACCTCGTCCTCACCTATCTCAGCCACACTTTGTCGAACGGCAACCAGATCGAGACTTTGTCGACCGTGTTCCACCAGGGCACCACGGCGATCGACCTCGGCGGCAACGATTACGACAATACCCTGATCGGCAATTACGGCGCCAATGTCCTGAACGGCAATGGCGGCGCCGACGTGATGATCGGTCTCAACGGCAACGATACTTATGTCGCCGACAATGCCGGCGATGTGGTGCAGGAAGCGGCGGGCGGCGGCAACGACGTGCTGTTGAGCTTCGTCAGCTACACGCTGGCGGCGGGGCAGGAGGTCGAGACCATCTCGACCGCGGTCCAAGGCGGCACTGCCGCGATCAACCTGGCCGGCAACGAGATCGTCCAGACCATCATCGGCAATGCCGGGGCGAACATCATCGACGGCGGAGGCGGCAGCGACGTGCTGTTCGGCCTGGGCGGCGCCGACGGTTTCGCGTTCACCACCGCTTTGGGCGTCGGCAATATCGACATGCTCGCCGACTTCTCGGTGGTGGACGACCAGATCCTTCTCAGCGCCGCCATCTTCACCGGGATGAGCCCCGGCGCGCTCAGTGCCAGTGCCTTCGTCGTCGGCGCCGCCGCCCTGGATGCCGACGATCGCATCGTCTACAACAGCGCGACCGCCGCCCTCTTCTACGACGCCGACGGCAATGGCGCCGGCGCGGCGGTCCGGTTCGCCTTCGTCGTGCCCGGGGTGAGCCTAACGGCCAGCGACTTCGTCGTCTTCGGATCGGCACCGAACAGCCCGCCGGTCGCCGTCGACGACCAGAAACAGACCGACAAGACCGATGCCGCGCCAGCGACCGGCAATGTGCTCGCCAACGACAGCGATCCCGACGGAAATTCGCTGACCGTCGTCGCCGTCCAGGGCAGCTCAAGCAATGTCGGCCAGTCGGTCACGGGCGTCTACGGGTCGCTGACGATCAACGCGAACGGAAGCTACACCTATGTCGTCAACCCCGCCGACCCCGACACCCAGGCGCTCTACTTCACCGAGTCCGACACGGAGGTGTTCACCTACCAGATCGGCGACGGCAACGGCGCCACCGCGAGCGCGACCCTCAGCATCCTCGTGACCGGCGGCAAGACGCTGACCGATCCCGACAACCTTCAGGGCGGCGAAGGCTACGACACCCTGTCGCTCGACGCCGACACGATGATCACCACGGCCAGCCTGTTCCGCGGCTATGAAGCCTTCATCCTCAACACCCGCCGCGACGAGGACAATGTCGACGGCCACACCTACAGCTTCATCCTCGACAACGACAATGCGCCGAACAACGGCAGCGTCATGACGTTCGACGGCCACA
>DATKIV010000053.1:0-83271 GCA_035543935.1 Allosphingosinicella sp. | reverse complement strand
CCGTCCGCCAGCGCCGCCGAGTCGCCCTCCGGCACCAGCAAGCCCGTCTCGCCATCGATAATCGCCTCGGGGATGCCCGAATGGCGCGTGGCGACGACCGGCAGCCCCGAGGCGGCCGCCTCGACGACGACGTTGGGCAGGCCCTCGGCGTCGCCGTCAGCCGCGGTGAGGCTCGGCGCCGCCAGCGCCGAGGCGCGCCGCATCCATGAAGCGACCTCGTCCGACGGGAGCGCGCCGAGAAAGCGCACCGACGGCCCGGCCTGCCGTTCCAGTGCCCCCCGGAGTGGCCCGTCGCCGATCACGATCAGCCGCGCGCCCTCGATCCCGGCCGTCGCCTCGATCAGCACCGCCGTCCCCTTCTTCTCGACCAGCCGGCCGACGTGGAGGACGAGGCCCGGCTCCCGCGGGCCCTCGCCCGGGTGGAAGCGGTCGAGATCGACGCCGTTATAGTGGGTGCGCGTCCGCTCCGCCGGATAGCCGAGCGCGATCGCCCGCGCCCGCAGCGCGTCCGACACGGCGAGGAACAGGTCGCCGCCGCGCATCAGCTTAGCCCTGCCGAGCGCGTAGCGGATCCAGGTCGGTCGGCCCGAGCCGATCAGCGCCGCCTTGGAGAGCGTCACGTCATAGCCGCGCAAATGGGTGATCAGCGGCACGCCGAGCGCGCGCGCCAGCGGCAGCACCTTGAGCCCGTCCGTGCCGAAATGGGCGTGGATCAGCCTCGGCCCCGCCGCGCGCAGCCGCGCCTCGATGCCGCCGCCGCGTCCGCGCGCCGAGAAGAGCAGGCGATCGGCCGTGCCCGCGGGCAGGATCATGCCCTCGCGCAAAATGGGGAGCACCTCCCCCTTGCGCTCCAGCCCGACGACCAAAGGCCGCCAGCGCGTCAGCGCCGCCGCCTGGTCCTGGATGAAGCGCTCGGTCGGGTTGAAGACCGGGGTGCGGAAGATGGCCGCGACCGGCCTCGGATCGCGCTCGCCGGGCGGGGACATAAGCCTCTTGGTCAACCGCCTCCGGCCCGGATACAAGCACAAAGTGACCGCCTCCCCCGCGCAGCGACTGATCCTGAGAGGCGGCGGCTCGGCCGCTTTGGGCTTCGTCATCCGCTTCGGCGCGCGGCTGCTCTTCGTCATCGTCGCCGGCCGGCTGTTCGGCGTCGCCTTGTTCGGCGCCTTCGCCATCGCCGTCGCCGTGGTCGAGCTGGCGGTGACGCTCGGCGGCGCCGGCATGAAGCGGCAATTGTTCAAATTGCTCGACGAGGAGAAAGAGGGCCGCAGCCCGCCGCACATCGTCCTCGACGCCGCCGTGCTCGTCGCCTTGGCCAGCCTCGCCTGCGCCGCGCCGGTCATGATCGCGGTCGCCTTGCTGCCGCCGTCGCAGATCGCCGGCAACACCGCCATCGCTTTGCTGCTGCTCGCGCCGATGATCCTCGGCCAGTCCTTGCTCGACCTCCTCCTCGCCGCCACCCGCTGGACCCACAAGATGCGCCACCAGGTCTGGGCGCGCTCGATCATCGAGCCTTATGCGGGAGTCGCCGCTTCGGTGGCGGCCTGGCTGGCGGGCTATCAGGCGACCGGGCTCGTCATCGGCTATTGGGCGGGGACGCTGGCGGCGCTCCTTTATGCGGCGATCGGCGCGCGGCGCTGCCTTGGCCCCTTCCACCTCGGCGCCTATCGCCTCGTCCCAGCGCGCTTGCTCCATGTCGTGCGCGAAACCGCCTTGCCGACGCTCAGCGACTTCACCAACGCGCTCGCCGGCCGGCTCGATCTCTATCTGGTCGGGCTCCTGCTCGGCGAATCCCCGGCCGGCATTTACGGCATGGCGCGCCAAGTCCGCACCCCGATCCGCCAGGTCCGCCAGAGCTTCGACGGCCTCCTGACCCCGATCGTCTCGCGCACGCTCAGCATCGCCGGCCCGGTCCGCACCGGCCTCGCGACCGCCACGGCGAGCCGGCTGATCCTGGCGATCCAGCTGCCGATGCTGATCGGCCTGGTCGCGATCGGCGAGCCGCTGCTGCGCTGGATCGGCCCCGAATTCGCCGCCGGCTATTGGGCCTTGCTGCTGCTTGCCGCAGCCGAGGGCATCCAGGGCGCGTTCGGGGTCAGCGACCTCATCCTGCTCTACCGCCGCCCCGCTTTCATCTTGTGGATCACGGCGATCGGCGCCGCGGTCAACGTCGCCGCCGGCTGGCCGCTCATCGCCAATTACGGCGTCACCGGCGCCGCTCTGGCCGCGTTGCTCGCTTATGGCGCGGCCGCCTTGGCCCGCCGCATGCTGCTGCGTTCAGGATTCGCCATCAAGGTGCCGCTGCGCCACGCCGCCGCGCCGCTCGCCGCCGCCGCCGCCGGCCTCGCCGCGACGCTCGGCCTGCTCGCGACGCCGCTGGCCGAGCCGCCGCGCTTCGGCCTCGCTTTTGCGGGGGGCCTCGTCGCCTATTGGATCGCGCTGAGGCTGACGCTCAGGCTGACGGGCGCGAGCCTGAAGCTCGACCATTTCGTGCTGGAGCCCGGAGAGGCCGCCGCGTCGTAAAAAGAGGGACAGCCCCTCTTTTTCCTAGTCCGGGCCGACGGCGAACAGGGTGGCGCTGGCATAGCGGGGATCGCCGGGATCGAAGCTCGGTTCGGGCGCGAACGGCCGGCCGGCCAGCGCGAGGTTGCGCAGCCCCGACAGCTTGAAGGTGCCGAGCTTGACCTCCCGCGGCGGCCGATCGTCCCGCTCGATGGTGATCGCGTCGATGAAGAGCTCGTCGTGGCGCTGGTAGAGGATGTGCGGCGCCAGCGTCACCCGGCCTCCATTGTAGACGGCCCGGACGCAGGTCCTGAGCGCGATCGCCTCGAGCAATATGGGGGTGCTTTGCTGCATTGCAGCATAGCGCATAGCCGACAAGGCGGTTCCGGTTAAGCGCAAAGTTGCTCTAGACGCTTGGCATGTCCAAGGGCCGCGCCAGACTGGAGATGTCGCAGGGGGTGAGCGTCTGGCTGCTCGACGCCCCGAACGGCTTCGGCGACGCCGATTTCCACGCCCATCACGCCATTCAGATCACCGCCAGCCTGACCGGCGCGCTCTCGCTGACCAGCGCGGAGGGGACACTGACCGCGCCCGTCCTTGCCGTCGCCGCCGACGCGCGCCACAGGTTCGAGGCTCATGGTCTGCTCGCCTTCATCTTCGTCGAGCCCGAAAGCCGGCTCGGGCGCGGCCTGACCGAGCGCCTGTTCAGCGGGCGGGATCTGGCCGTGGTGGAGAGCCCCGGCTTCGCCCGCCACCTGGAGCCGCTGCGCGCCGCCTTCGATGCCCAGCCGGACAAGGGCGCGCTGCTCGAGGCCGGACGAAAGGTGGCCGAGGCGCTGGCGCCGGGCATCGAGGCCCCGCTGCCGGACCCTCGCATCCAGCGCATCATCGATTACGCCGCGTCTCATCTCGAGGAGCCGCTGAGCCTCGCGGCCGCGTCCGAGAGCGTCCATCTGTCGCCGAGCCGGTTGCGCCATTTGTTCGTCGAGCAGACCGGCCTTGCCTTCAGGACATATGTGCTCTGGCTGCGGCTGGTCAGAGCCGTGACGGTCTATTCGGAGGGCAAGTCCCTCACCGAAGCCGCTCATGCGGCCGGCTTTTCCGATTCCGCTCATTTCAGCAGGATCTTCAAGCGCACCTTCGGATTGCCGGCGACGACCCTCACGCGATTATAGCCCTTGCGTTCAAGCGTCCGGCCGCGGGCGGCCCTATCCAGCTCCTCACCAACCCAAGAGGAGAATGACGATGACTGCCCAGACCCAACAGAATGACCGCTGCACGCCCTCCTGCCCCTGCGTGAACTGCAAGTGCGGGCCGGACTGCCGCTGCGGCAGGTGACTCGGAAGCGGCGGGGGCGGTATCCCCCGCCCTTGCCGCTTAGGTCATGGCCGCTCGCGCAACAGGGCCGAGAGCGTCCAGCCCTCTGGACCGCCCTGTGAGGCGTCGTCGAAATACCAGAGATTGCCGATGCGCACGAACAGGAAGCGGACCTCCTCGTGCGCGTCATGATTGTCGAAGCGGGCGACGATCGTCCCGCGGTCGGCGCCGCGCCGCCGCTCGCTCAGCGGGACATTGGCAATGCGATAATCCTGCAAGGCAAGCCGAGTCGACCGTCACAAGGTCAGGACGTGCTTTCCTCTTCCTCGAAGGTCACCGCGACGTCGGCATTGGCGGAGAGCCGCACGGTGTCGCCCTCGACGCCGGCGATGAGGCCGGTCGAGATATAATGGTGATGGCCTTCGTGGCTGCCCTGGCCGCTGTCCTTCTTCGTGAGCTTGATGCGGTCGCCGTCGACCTTGTCGACGGTGCCGACATGGACGCCATCGGCGCCGATCACTTCCATATGCTCGCGGATATCGTCCCTGGCGGCCATGATGAATCTCCTTGAGGAATTGGCTGTCACCCTGTCTCAACCGCCCGCGCGCACGCCTGTTCCGGCACCGGCTCCGCCGCGCGCTCGGCGAAGCAGGCGTGAAGGAGGGCGACGACGCGGGCGCCGTCGCCGACCGCGGCCGCCACGCGCTTGACCGAGCTCGCGCGCACGTCGCCGACCGCGAACACGCCGCGCCGGCTGGTCTCGAGCGACGCCCGCCCCTCGCCCGCCGCCGCCCCGGTGAGGACGAAGCCGCGCGCGTCGAGCTTCAGGCCCGAGGCGCCCAGCCAGTCGGTATTGGGATCGGCGCCGATGAAGGAGAAGAGGTGGGCGACCGGCCGCCGCGTCTCTTCGCCGGACGCAAGGTCGCGCCACCTGACCGCCTCGAGCATGCCGTCCTCGCCCTCGAGCGCCGTGACCTCGACGCCTTTCACCACCTCGACATTTGCCAGGCCCTCGATCCGCTCGACCAGATAGGCCGACATGGTCGCGGCCAGCGGCTTCCTGACGAGGAGCGTCACTTTGCCGGCATGGCCGGCGAGGAAGACCACCGCCTGGCCGGCCGAATTGCCGCCGCCGACCAAAGCGATCTCCTGTCGCGCGCACAGGCTGGCCTCGAGCGGCGAGGCCCAATAATGGACGGCGCCGCCCTCGAACGCGTCGAGCCCGGGTACGTCGAGGCGCCGATAGCGGGCGCCGGTCGCGATCACCGCGGCGCGCGCCTTGATCCGCTCGCCATTGGCGAGCTGGAGGTGGAACGGGTCCATCCCGCATTCGAGCTTCACCGCTTCATCCGGGATCGCCATCTCGACGCCGAACTTCTGCGCCTGGCTGAACGCGCGGCCCATCAGGGCCATGCCCGAAATACCGGTCGGGAAGCCGAGATAATTCTCGATTCGGGCGGACGCGCCCGCCTGGCCGCCGAACGAGCGGCAATCGAGCGCGAGCACGGAGAGCCCCTCCGATCCCGCATAGACCGAAGTGGCGAGCCCCGCCGGCCCGGCGCCGATCACAACGACGTCGAACAATCTTTCCGGATCGATCGGGCCGACCAGGCCGATGCAGCGCGCCAGCGCATTCTCCTGCGGATTCTTGAGCAATTGTCCGCTTGGGCAGAGCACGATCGGCAATTCCTCGGGCTCGACCCTGAACCGCTCGATCAGGGCGCGGGCGGCGGCATCGCTGTCGGGGTCGAGGCGCTGATAGGGGTGGCCGTTGCGGCCGAGGAAATTGACCAGCCGGAGCACGTCCGCGTCATGATCGTGGCCGACGATCACCGGCCCGCCGCCGCCCGTCTCGATCAGCCCGACCCGCCTCAGGATCAGCGCCCGCATGATCCGCTCGCCCAATTCCGCCTCGGCGATCAGCAAGGCGCGCAGCCGCTCGGGCGGGATCTCGATCGCCTCGCCATCGGTGAGCGCCTCGGCGTCGACCAAAGACGGCCGCCCCGACAATTGCGCGAGCTCGCCCATGAACGAGCCGGCCTTGTGGGTGACGATCGCTGCCTTGCCGCCGCCCTCGACGCGCTGGCTGATCTCGACCTCGCCGGCCAGGATCAGGACCAGCCCGTGCCCGGTCTCGCCGGCCCGGGCCAGATGCTCGCCGGCCCGGAAATGCCGCGGCGCCCCGAACCGCTTCAGCCGCGCCACCTCGACCGGCGCCAGCGCCGGAAACATCTGCGCCCCGCGCGTGTCGATGATGGTCTGCGTCGGGCTGTCCATCGCGCCAGCATCCCCCCATCCCCGCCTGGAGTCGAGTCGCGTTCGCCGGGCGGGGCTTGATCCGCCCGCGAGCCTCGGCAAGGAGAGTGCGAGGAGAAGATCCATGCGCCATCCCGCCACCGCCGCCGCCATCGCTTTCCTCGCCGCTTCGGTTTCGGCCTCGGCGCAGACCGGCGCCTGGCGCCCCGCGCCCGTCGCCAACGCGACCGAACCCGCCGAGGTGATCGCCAACAGCCCCGCCACCGCCTGGCGGCCGATCGACCCCGAAAATCTCCTCGTCATGGACCTGGCCGACGCCAATGGCGGTCCGGGAGGCCGGGTGATCATCGAGCTCGCCCCCGCCTTCGCGCCCGTCCACATCGCCAACATGCGTCGCTATGCCCGCGCCGGGTGGTGGGACAATGCCACCATCTATCGCGTGCAGGACAATTATGTCGCGCAATGGGGCAATGGCGATGCCGAGGTGCCGCTGCCCGAAGGCGTCGTCCGCCGCCCGCCCGCCGAATATGAAAGGAGCAGCACCGGCCTCGCGCTCCGTCCGCTCGGCTTTCCCGACGCCTACGCGCCGGTCGCCGGCTTCGTGGACGGCTGGCCGGTCGCCTGGGATCCGCGCCGGCGCAGCGCCTGGCTCACCCATTGCTATGCCTCGGTCGGCGTCGGCCGGGACCTCGCCCCGGACACCGGCACCGGCGGCGAGCTCTACGCCGTGATCGGCCATGCCCCGCGTCCGCTCGACCGCAACATCGCCAATGTCGGCCGCGTGATCGAAGGCATCGCACTGCTTTCCGCCCGCCCGCGCGGCACCGGCAATCTCGGCTTCTACCAAGCCGACCGGGGCGAGACCCCGATTCCGATCCGCTCGGTCCGCATCGCCGCCGATCTGCCCGCGGCCGAGCGCCCGCGCTTCGAGGTGATGCGCACCGGGACGCCCACCTTCGCCGCCTATTTGCGCGGCCGCGCCAATCGCGGCGGCACCTTCTTCACAGTGCCGGCGGGCGGGGTCGATATATGCAACGTCAACGTTCCGGTACGGCGCCGGGCGCCATAACCGTCAGCGCAGCACCATCGTGTCGCCGCGTATCTCGACCGAGCCGAATCGGGCGAGGAAGTTCTGGCCAAGCAGGGAAACCGGCAATTCGTCGGCCACCGCGGCCTGGATCGAGCGCGCCTCGACCGCGCCGACGGCGATCCGGCCGATCGTTACCGGCGCCACCGAAACCGTGCCGCCGACGCCCATCGCCAGCGTCCGTTCCGCGGGCAGCGGGATGCCCGCGCGCCGCGCGTCGTCCTGCGTCAGCATGACCACCGAAGCGCCGGTATCGATCATGAAGCGGATGGTGACGCCGTTGACCTGCGCGTCGGCATAGAAATGGCCGTCAGAGCCGCGTATCAGCGCGCGGCCGACATTAGCGCCGCCCGGCTGCGCCAGCCTGGCCGGTGACACGCTCGCGGCGAACGGGCGCTCCGCCGTCGGCGAGGACCAGCTGCCGCCGCTCTTCAGCGACGGCGAGATCATGGCCACGCCGACCAAGGCGATGCCGGCCACCACCAGGGTGCTCCCCAAGGACATCGGGCAAGTCTACCCGCTCCACCCAAAGAGCAGGTTAACGCGGGGCGGGGACAGTTACTCGTAACTGTCCCCATTCATGCCCTCAGGCGGCGTGCTGGGCCGCCGGATCGGGGATCATCCGCCGCCGCACGGTCCGCACGATCTGGCCGCCGCCCATCATCGAGGAGCCCTCGAGCGGCAAAGCGGTGCCGCAAAAAGCGCATTCGGCCATCATCCGGCCGATATGCCAGTGCGAGCGCCCGCAGCCCGGGCAATGATTGGTTTCATGGTCGCGATAGACGATATGGTAGCCGCGCTGCGCCGCCGGAGGGACCAGGCTGCCGCCGCGGGCCTCGCGCACGTTCATCATCGTCGCCATAAACAAAATCCTTCCACGCAAATTCACTCAAATCGTTCCGGTCAACGCGGCCAGGCCCCGGGAAGTTGCACGGTTCGCCGCGTGGGCCGTTCAAAATGGGAACTTCGTTCCGCCTCGCGCGCTTGTCGGTTCATGGCTTTCCTGCCCAATTCAACGAGATGCGATCGCCGCGATCTGATCCTCGCCCGCGCCGAGGCGAGCCGCCTGCGTCGGCTCGAGGAGCAGCGCATCCGCGCCGCGCAGCAGATGGTGGCGCGCTTCTTCGGCCTGAGCGAGCGGGCCGGCGAGCGGACCCCGGCACGATGACACGACGACGGTGGCACAAGCGCGCGCTGCTCGGCGGCGGGCTCGTTTTGGTGGCTACCATGCTGCTGGTCGTCACCCTGATGCCCGATTTCGGCAGCAATCAGGCCCGCGCTTTGGCGCCGGCGGACCTCAATCGGATCGCCACCAAGAACCAGAATGCCGCGATGAGCGCGGCCGCCCAGATGCGCGCCAGTTCCGCCGCCACCGCGCGCGCCGCCGATCGACTGCAGGATGCGCAGGACCGCGGCGCCGCAGCGGCCGACGCCGCCATCGCCCGCTTCGCCAACGAGGAGCACGTACCCGCCCAGACCGCGCCGCCGCCGCCCGCGCGCTGAGGGAAATAGCGTTCCCGCGCTTTCCATAGGCGCCGATTCCTTTAAGCTGAGCTCCGCCGACATTGGGGACGGGGGGAATCATGTCCGCGCTTGCACTGGCAATGTACCTGACCGGCGCGGGCGCCGTCGCTGTCGACGACATGCAGCGCCGTCCGCCGCCGCCACTCGCGCCCGTCCTGATCGCGCCCCCACCACCGACCTATTATTACCCGCCCGCGCCGCGACCGCCGGCACCGCCCGTTCCCCCGTCGTGGCGGCCCGTGCCGCCCCAGCGCGCCCGTGCGAATCTCGGCGCTTATTTCAGCGTGGACGATTATCCCGCCGCGGCGCTGCGCGGCAACGAGCAGGGCATGAGCGCGTTCCGGCTGACCATCGGCACCAATGGCCGCGTCTCCGACTGCGTCATCACCCAATCGAGCGGATCGGCCGCGCTCGACGCCGCCACCTGCCGCATCCTCAGGAGCCGCGCCCGCTATCTGCCGGCGCGGGACGCCGCCGGCAACCTCACGACGGGAAGCGATTCCGGCCGCGTCACCTGGCGGCTCCCCGACGACGACCCGCACGAGCGGGCCGGCGTCCCCATCCCGGCCACGATGGCGGCGCTGCGTGCGCCCTTCCAATCCTTCGTTACGGTCCGCGATTATCCGGCGGCGGCGCTGCGCGCCCACGGCCAGGGTGTTTCGAGGGTCCATGTCGTCATCGGCATGATCGGCCGGGTGATCGCCTGCGACATCGACCGGCCCAGCGGCTCGCCGGCGCTCGACGCGGCCGCCTGCCGGATCGTGCGCGAGCGCGCCCGCTACACGCCCGCCCGCAACGCCGCGGGCGCCTTCGTCTGCGACGTCGACTGGGGCGAGATCGCCTGGAGGCCGCCGCCCGCCCGCCGCCTGCCGCGCGGCGGGCCGGCGGAGGCCGCGCCGCCGCCGATCGAAACTCAGCTCGCCCCGGGCGCCTGCCCCGGCCGGACGCCCTGAACGACCGAGGAGACGATGTCCGCACTCGCCATGGCGATGCTCTTGACCGGCGCCGGCGCGGTCGACGAGCAAAGGCGCCGCCCGGCGCCGGTCCCGCCCCCCGTGATGATGCCTTTGCCGTCGCCGCCGCCGATGATCTATGTGGCGCCTCCCGTTCCGCCGCCAGCCCCGCCGCCGCCGCCGCGGCCGCCGAGCGGCACGCCGGCCCGGCGCCTGCAACCCAATCTGAACAGCCTGTTCAGCCACGACGATTATCCGGTGGCGGCGATGCGCGCCGATGCGCAGGGCACGGTCGGCTTCCGGCTCGACATCGGCCGCTATGGCCGCGTGGCGCGGTGCACGGTGACCTCGTCGAGCGGGTCGGCCCCGCTCGACCAGGCGACGTGCAGGATCCTCGCGGAGCGGGCCCGCTATGCGCCCGCGCGCGACGCCCGGGGCCGGCGCACGCGCGGCAGCGATTCGGGCCGCGTCACCTGGCGCCTGCCGGCGGACTGACCCGGTCATGTTCGCGCCGGCTGTGGCCCTGCTCCTGGCAAGCCAGGCCGCCCCCGGTCAGCCGCCCGGGCCGGTCCCGGCGGCGCGCGCGCGCGCCAACCTCGCCAGCTATTTCACGACCGACGATTATCCTGCCGCGGCCTTGCGCGGCGAGGAGGAGGGCAGCGTCTTCTTCCGGCTCGACATCGCGCCCAGCGGCCGGGTCGCGGCCTGCACGGTGACCGCTTCCAGCGGCTCGGCGGCGCTCGACAACGCCGCCTGCCGCATCCTGCGCGCGCGGGTCCGCGCGGTCCCGGCCCGCGACGCGCGCGGCAATGCCGTCGCCGACACGATCTCGAGCAGCATCCATTTCATCCTGCCGTGGACCAGGCCGGAGCGGGCGGGCGTCCCCGTTCCGGCCACGCCGGCCGTGCCGCGCGCGACGCTGGCCAGCTATGTCTCGACGCGCGATTATCCGCGCAGCGCGCGCGCCGCCGGCATCGAGGGCATCGCTTATGTCCGGCTCATCGTCGGCACGGACGGGCGGGTCCTGGCCTGCGCGATCGCCCAGACCAGCGGCTCGGCGACGCTCGACGCGGCGACCTGCCGCCTGCTCACGAGCCGCGCCCGCTTCACCCCGGCGCAAGACGGCGGCGCGCCCGCCTGCGACGTCGCCGAAGGCGCGATCCTCTGGCAGCTCCCGCCCGGCCGCCGCACCGCGCGCCGGAGCAGGACCGCCGCCGCGGGCGACCGGCCGCGCGCCGCCGCGCTGGTCGATTTCACCGCGTTCGGCTGCCCGGGCGTCTGACGGGCCGCTAGCTCGGCTGGTCCGCGCTTTGACCGCGCGCGCGCTCGATATAAGCGAGGAAGAGCTGGCGGCCGCCGCTCCTGATCCGCTCGACGTTGAGCCGCGCGACCTCCTCGCCGCGCTCGGCGGCGATGGCGGCGCGGATCGCCTCCTCCTCGGCCGCGCATTGCGCGAAGGCCTCGGTCACCAATGCATTGGGCGCGACGTCCGCGCGCATCCGCGCGTCGATCCGGGCTTTGACGCAGTCGCCCCACGCCCGCCCCGCCCGCGCGCCCGCGGGCTCCGGCGGCGACTGGGGCGCCGGGGCGGCAGCCTGGAGGGCGGCAAAGAGCAAAGCGGTCAACATGGTCGGGCTCCTCGGGAAGGGGTCGGCATCCTGCCGTTCGCGCGCCGATTAGGCAAGGCCAATCAGAGACTTATCGATCCTGGCGCGGCGCCACGGCCGGGTCCGGCGATGCGTCCCGCAGCTCGTCGCGGCCGAGGAGGCGCCAGCTCTGGATCGCCGCGCTCTGCCGCGCGGTCCGCCGGTGGAGCTCGTCCCACGCCTCCTGGCAGGCGGCCAATGTCTCGGCGTCGGTCACCGGCCGGCCGTCGGGGTCGCTGAAGCCGCCGCCCGGATCCAGGTCCATTTGCGCCCGTCCGGCCCGGCGAAGCGGCGCGGCTTCGAATGATAGATTTTGCGCGCCCCCGACACGAAGATCAGCACGAAGGCGAGCGCGCCGCCATGGATGCGGATGTCGTCCGTCGTCCTCCGCCGGCCTCCCTGAAAAATCCTGAAGCGGAGGCAGGATAGCATGGCCGCGCCGCGGCGCGACGGCGCACCTGCAATTGCGGACGGGCCCCGATTGCCGCTACAAAAGACGGCGATGGCCGCCACCTTTTTCCTCGCCTTGCTCCTCGCCGCCCCGCCTCTGCCCTTATCCGGGCCGCAGTCCGCGCGCCCGCCCGCGCCCCCGCCCGCGCCCGCGCCCGCGCTGCCCCCGGCACCGGCGGGCGCCCGCGCCGCGCCGTCGGGCCCGCCGCGGCAGACCGACTGGCCGTTCCGCGCTTTCACCCCGGACGATTATCCGGCGGCGGCGGACCGCGCCGAGGCGCAAGGCTTCGTCGCCTACCGCCTCGAGATCGGGCCGGACGGGCGCGTCGCCAATTGCACGATCCTCCAGTCGAGCGGCTCGGCGGCGCTCGACAACGGCACCTGCCGCATCGTCAGCGGCCGCTCCCGCTTCGCTCCGGCCCGGGACAGCGAGGGCCGCTACGTCCCCGATCACCGCGACGGCTGGGTGACCTGGCGGCTGGGGAGCGAGGAAGGGCAGGACTGAGCGTGC
The DNA here is from genome assembly GCA_035543935.1 of Allosphingosinicella sp. GTDB lineage: Bacteria > Pseudomonadota > Alphaproteobacteria > Sphingomonadales > Sphingomonadaceae > Allosphingosinicella. Next base: position 71,025 of record DATKIV010000053.1, on the reverse strand, counting down.
GGTCCGCGCTTCGGCTCCGACCGCGAGCAGATTCAGATGAACGCCGTCGCCCTAATGCCCGCCGTCGCTGTCATTCGCAGCCCCGCCGCCGCCTTTGCCGGCCGGCTGGACGAGGTCGTGATCGGTCCCGGGCGCGCCCCGCCCCTGCCCGGCCTGCGCCTCCCCCGTCGGCCCGCCGCTCCCCGCCACCTGCGTCACGAACGAACGGGGGCTGATTTTGCGCGTGGGTTTCATGGGTAGGCGTCTCCTGTTGGGACGGGGAGTTTCTATCGGTTGGCGGTGGAGCGCAAGGGGGTTGGAGCGGGCGTCGCCGTCAACCCGGTGAAGGCGGCGCCAGCCGCCGGGCATCGGCCTTGAGCGCGGCGAGGCAGCGCTCGCCGCCGGTCAGCGTGCCGACCTCATGATCGACGGCGAGAGCGATTTTCATCGCGAGCGCGGGAATGTCGGGCGCCGCCGTGTGCATCAGCGTCCCCAGCGCCGCATGGAAAGCGCCGAAGCCATCGTCGAACCGGTCGTCCAGCTCCCATTGATCCCGGAAGACCAGGCTCCCCTCCCGGCACCGCTGGCAGAAGGAATTCAGCTCGGCCTCCGCCCGCCCCACATCGGCAAGCGTGCGATGCCAGAAGGCGGCATCCGGCGCCGCCCCAAGGCATCGGGCGGCGCTCGAATGGTCGCTCGCCGATCTGTCCGCGGCCTCGGGCATCAGCCGCCGCACCATCCTGCGATTCGAAAGGGCGAGATCGTCATGCCCGCCACCGTGAAGACGCTGCGCCGCGCGCTCGAGGCGAAAGGCATCCTGTTCATCGACAGCGGGCGGATGGCGGGCGGAGCTATTCCGCCGCCGGACTAGGCGCCCGGCGACGCAAAAGGGGACAGTCACTGTGACTGTCCCCTTTTGCATATCGGCGGTTTCCTTTTCCGTCACCCTGAACTCGTTTCAGGGTCCAGGCCTCCATCCGCTGGGCGGCGCGGCGCTCGATGGTGAAACAAGTTCGCCATGACCTCGCGTCCCTTTCCCCTCGGGCGCCTCCTTGCTAGAGCCGGCGCGAATTTAGGCGTATCGCTTGGTCCGGCCGCGAAAATGAAACGGATCGCCAATTCGCCAAGGGAAGGGGCGCAGACATGACCTCCACAGGGCAAGACACACTCGGCACCCGCTCCACGTTCGATGTCGGCGGCAAGTCCTACACCTATTTCTCCCTCGCCAAGGCCGCGGCCAAGCTCGGCAATCTCGACAAGCTGCCTTTCTCGATGAAGGTGCTGCTCGAAAACCTCCTCCGCTTCGAGGACGGCGTCACCGTCACCGTCGAGGACATCCAGGCCCTGGTCGACTGGCAGGTCGACCGTGCCTCGACTCGCGAGATCCAATATCGCCCCGCGCGCGTGCTGATGCAGGATTTCACCGGCGTTCCGGCGGTGGTCGATCTCGCCGCGATGCGCGATGCGATGACGGCGCTCGGCGGCGATGCGCGCAAGATCAATCCGCTCGTGCCGGTCCATCTCGTCATCGATCATTCGGTGATGGTCGACGAGTTCGGCACGCCCAAGGCGTTCGAGCAGAACGTCGCGCTCGAATATCAGCGCAACATGGAGCGCTACCAATTCCTCAAATGGGGCGCGGTCGCGTTCGACAATTTCGCCGTCGTCCCGCCCGGCACCGGCATCTGCCACCAGGTCAATCTGGAATATATCGCGCGCGGCATCTGGAGCACTCCGGAGGTCGGCGCGGCCGGCGGCGACCGGCGGTCCGAGGCCGACCGCCGCGCCGAGGCGCGGATCGGCTCTTCCGACCGGCGGGAGGGCGGGGACCGCAGGGCGGCCTCGCGGGCCGTCGAGATCGCCTACCCGGACACGCTGGTCGGCACGGACAGCCACACCACCATGGTCAACGGCCTCGGCGTTTTGGGCTGGGGCGTCGGCGGCATCGAGGCGGAAGCGGCGATGCTCGGCCAGCCGGTCTCGATGATCATCCCCGAAGTGGTCGGCTTCCATCTCACCGGCTGCCTCAAGGAAGGGATCACCGCCACCGATCTCGTCCTCACCGTCACCCAGATGCTGCGCGCCAAGGGCGTGGTCGGGCGCTTCGTCGAGTTCTTCGGGCCCGGCGTCTCGGCGCTCTCCGTCGCCGACCGGGCGACGATCGCCAACATGGCGCCGGAATATGGCGCGACCTGCGGCTTCTTCCCGATCGATCACAAGACGCTCGATTACATGCGGCTGACCGGCCGGCCCGACGAGGACATCGCGCTGACCGAGGCCTATTGCCGCGCCCAGGGCCTGTGGCTCGAGGAGGGCGCCGACGATCCCGTTTTCACCGAGACGCTCAGGCTCGACATGTCGACCGTCGAGCCGAGCCTCGCCGGGCCGAAGCGGCCGCAGGACAAGGTTCTGCTCTCCGCCGTCGACGACGAGTTCCGCACCAATTTCACCACCGAATACGGCCATCCCGAGGCCGAATTGCCCGAGCGTTTCGGCGTCGACGCGCCCAATGCCGACGGGGTCAAGCACGATATCGGCCATGGCGACGTCGTCATCGCCGCGATCACGTCGTGCACCAACACCTCCAATCCCTCGGTGCTGGTCGCCGCCGGCCTCGTCGCCCGCAAGGCGCGCGCCTTCGGGCTCGACAGCAAGCCCTGGGTGAAGACGAGCCTCGCGCCGGGCTCGCAGGTCGTCACCGACTATCTCGACCGCGCCGGCCTCTCCGAGGACCTCAACGCGATCGGCTTCGATCTGGTCGGCTATGGCTGCACCACCTGCATCGGCAATTCGGGGCCGCTGCCCGAGGCGATCAGCGCGTCCATCCACAAGAACGACGTCGTCGCCGCCTCGGTCCTTTCGGGCAATCGCAATTTCGAGGGCCGGGTGTCGCCCGACGTGCGCGCCAATTATCTCGCCTCGCCGCCGCTCGTCGTCGCTTATGCCATCAAGGGCACGGTGATCGAGGACATGGTCTCGACGCCGCTCGGCAAGGACCAGAGCGGCAACGACGTCTATCTCAAGGACGTCTGGCCCTCGAACGATGAGATCCGTTCCTTGATCGACCAGTTCGTCAACGGCGACATGTTCCGGTCGCGCTATGCCGACGTCTACAAGGGCGGCGAGCGCTGGCAGGGGATCGCGGTCACCGGCGGCTCGACCTATGCCTGGCCGGCGGGCTCCACTTATATCGCCAATCCGCCCTATTTCGAGGGCATGACGATGACGCCGGTGCCCCCTTCGGACATCGTCGACGCGCGCCCGCTCGCCATCTTGGGCGATTCGATCACCACCGACCACATCAGCCCCGCCGGCGCCATCAAGCTCGACAGCCCGGCCGGAACCTTCCTTTCGGACCATCAGGTCGCCAGAGCCGACTTCAACTCCTACGGCGCCCGTCGTGGCAATCACGACGTCATGATGCGCGGAACGTTCGCGAATATTCGGATTAAAAACAAGATGGTGCCGGGAATCGAAGGCGGCATCACGAAGCACATTCCCTCCGGCGAGCAGATGCCGATCTACGACGCCGCCATGCGCTACAAGGCGGCGGGCACGCCGCTCGTCATCGTCGCCGGCAAGGAATATGGCACCGGCTCGTCGCGCGACTGGGCGGCCAAGGGCACCAATCTGCTCGGCGTGCGCGCCGTCATCGCCGAGACCTACGAGCGCATCCACCGCTCCAATCTGGTCGGCATGGGGGTGATCCCGCTCCAGTTCCTCGACGAGGTCCCGGAATTCGACGGGACCGAGACCTTCACCATCCTGGGCGTCGGCGACCTGACCCCGCGCAAGGAGATCGCGGTCAAGGTCACCAGAGCCGACGGCATGTCCTCGACCTTCGCGGTGCGCGTCCGCATCGACACCGCCAACGAGCTCGAATATTTCCAGCATGGCGGCATCCTCCATTACGTGCTTCGGAACCTGGCGCGGGGGGCGGCGGCCTGACCCCGCTCGACATCGCGATCGAGATCATCGGCTGGGCCGGCGCGAGCCTCATCCTGGGCGCATACATCCTGATCACCCTGGGCAGGCTGGGAGGCCGCTCGCTGCTCTTCCAGTGGATGAATTTGGCCGGCGCCGCCGGTTTCGCGATCAACGGCTGGTGGCACGGCGCGCTGCCGTCGGCGACGCTCAACATCGTGTGGATGCTGTTCGCCGCGGGGGCATTGTGGACGATATGGAAAAGCAAGAGCTCGTCGACCTCAGCCACGCGATAGAGCATGGCATGATCACCTATGAAGGGTTGCCGGGGCCGCATATCTGCGACTTTTGGACGCGCGAGGGCTCGGCCGCGCATTATGACGACGGCTCGAGCTTCCAGATCGGCCGGATCGACATGGTCGCCAATACCGGCACCTATCTCGACTCGCCCTTCCACCGTTTTGCGGACGGCGCCGACCTCGCCGGGCTCGGGCTGGAGCAGCTCGCCGCTTTGCCCGGCCTCCTCGTCCGCGCCGAAGCGCAGGCGATCGATGCGGCCGCCTTCGAAGGGATCGACGTCGCCGGCAAGGCGGTCCTCGTGCACACCGGCTGGGACCGGCACTGGCGCACCGACGCTTATGCGCGCGGCCATCCCTTCCTCACCGAAGCCGCCGCGCGGCTGCTCGCGGCGCGCGGCGCGGTCCTGGTCGGCATCGACAGCTACAATATCGACGACACCGCCACCCGCGCCCGTCCCGTTCACACCATCCTGCTCGGCGCGGACATCCCGATCTGCGAGCACATGACCAATCTCGCCGCGCTGCCCGAGGCGGACTTCGCCTTCACCGCCGTGCCGCCAAAGATTGCCGGCATGGGCACCTTTCCGGTGCGCGCCTTCGCCGCGCTGGGCTGAGCGGCGCCCTTCCTGAACAATGCGCAACGGCACATTCAGCGCGTCGACAGTTCCATCGCCGTAACGACCTCCTCTCCCCCCTGACAGGAGATCGTCATGCTCCGTTCCTGTATCGCTACGCTTGCCATTGCCGCCGCTTCGCCGCTCGCCGCCGCGCAGCCGCCCAATCCGCAGATCGACTATCCGGCCTATGCGCGGCTCGCGCAGGAGGTGCGGGACTATCGCGCGACCCGGCTCATCGACTGGCGGACCTTCCTTGCCGCCGCGTCGGACCCGGACGTCCTGATCCTCGACGCGCGGTCCGAACGGCAATTCGCGGCGGGCCACCTGGCCGGCGCGATCAACGTGCCGCTGCCCGAGTTCAGCGCGGAACGCCTCGCCGAGGTGATCGGCCGCTCCGACCGACCGATCCTGATCTATTGCAACAACAATTTCCGCAACGACCGGCCGCCGGTCATCCTTAAATCCGGGCCGGTCGCGCTCAACATCCCGACCTTCCTCCACCTCGTCGCTTATGGCTATCGCAACATACGCGAGCTCAACGACGTGATGGACATCGACGATCCCCGCCTGCCCTGGGTGAGGGGCCCGAGCGCGACCGCGGGCAATAGCCTGCCGGCCACGCGCGGTCGGGCGGAGCGACACTGACCCCTCACTGGCCGCTTGCCGCGGCAGGAGCCGTCATTGCGAGGAGCGAAGCGACACGGCAATCCAGCGGGCATCGTCTCTGCACTGGATTGCTTCGCTTCGCTCGCAACGACGGACCCGTTGAACGAGGCTATTTCCGTGCCTTGCGGGCGGCATAGCGGGCGTCGCGGGCGGCCTTGCGCTCTTCCTGGCTGGACAGGCGTCCCGCCCCGTCCTTCGCCGCCGCCGCCCGGGCGGCCTCGGCCTCTGCCTTTGCGGTCTGCGCGGCGGCGCGTTTTTCGGCCTGCGCGGCGGCGCGGGCCTCGGCGGCCTCCCGGCGGGCGGCGAGCGCCGCCTCGTCCGGCACCGGCCGCGCCCTGAGCGCGTCGATCGCCTTCTGCTTGGCCGCGGCCGCGCGCCCCACCCGCTCCTGGAAGGAGGGGTTCCGATAATCCTTCATGGTCTCATTCCTTCACGCGCCCGGCCATCGGTCGGCGCCCGCATGAGCCCATGGCCGATAAGCGCCGAATGTTCCACCCGATTGTCGCGCCATCGGCCGGCATTCAGACCAGCGAAAGTTCCGTTCCCGTATCGAAGCGCCTTCGCCAAGGAGGTTCCGATGCTTCGTCCCTGCCTCGCATTGCTGCTCGCCGCCGCGGCGGCCGCCCCGCTCGCCGCGGCTCAGCCCCGGCCGGCTAACCCACAGATCGACTATCCGGGCTATCGCCGCCTCGCCGCCGAGGTTCAGCCCTATCGCGACAGCCGGCTGATCGCCTGGGCCGAGTTCGACCGGCTGCGCGCCCAGCCGGGCGTCCTCATCCTCGACGCCCGCTCCGAAACCGCCTTCCGCGCCGGCCATATTGCGGGCGCGGTCAACCTGCCGCTGCCCGATTTCACCGCCGAAAGCCTGGCGCGCGTCGTCGGCCGCAACCGCGGCCGGCCGATCCTCATCTATTGCAACAACAATTTCCGCAACGACCGGGCGCCGGTGATGCTCAAATCGCGGCCGCTCGCGCTCAACATCCAGACCTTCATCAACTTGGTCGGCTATGGCTACCGCAACGTCCGCGAGCTCGATGCGGTGATCGACTTCAACGACCCCCAGGTGCGCTGGGTACGCGGATAACGAACGCGGGCGCGGGCGGACATTCACGGTCGAAAGATCACAAAGTTTAGCGAATCGACGGTAAATTTCACTGTGACCTTCCGTCCCGCGCCAGGCGGGCGTGGCGCCGCTGGATGCACGACTCCATGCGCTCGAAGCGGTCGTAAAGCTTGAGCAGGGCCTGGTTATCCGGCTTGTTGATGGTGCCGATTTGCTTGCCGTTGCGGACGATCGGCCTGGTCACGCCATAGCAGGCGCGATGCCAGAGCAGATCCAGCTTCGTTGCCCCGCGCGGCGGGCGGACCGCGGGCACCTGGTCCCACGCCGCCGCGAAGGCTTCGGCGCCCGGCCTCTCGCGCAGCCGATACGCGCTCTCGCGGCTCATGCCGACGGCGCGCGCGGCGCGGCCGACGTTGCGATAGAGGACGAGGCCGCGGATGAACCCGCGCTGCCGCTCGGGCGTCCAGCCGTCCTTGCGGGCGCGCAGCGGAACCGGATCGAACTCCGGGGCGGAAGGCGCGCGACCTCCCGCACTGCGGCGCTGCTTTATCGTCATTCGCAATTTTAGAACGCAACTGGCGCTGTAGGAAAGCTAATATTTCACCGTATTGGTTTATTGCCTAGAGATCGTAGCGACGGACTCTAGCCGTGCGCGCGCGCGCGCGGTAACGCTGGCGCGATGAATCCCGTAGCGGCCACGCAAGCGATCCGCGCCAGGAGGTGGCTGAGCTATCCGATCGCGCTCTTGCTCTGCGTGCTCGCTTTGTGGGGGAGGCTCGAGCTCGGCGGGCTGTTCGTCCACTCGCCTTTCCTTTTGTTCATGGTCGCGGTGGCGCTCAGCGCCTTTCTCGGCGGGGTCGGGCCGGGCCTGCTCGCCGCCGCGGTTTCGGGCATCCTCGCCGATTATTACCTGCTCGCGCCGACCGGCTCGCTCGCGCTCACCTGGCCGCAGGGCTGGGTGGCGATGGGCATCTATTTCACCGTCGCCGGCACCGTCATCCTGCTGATCAACGGCGTGCTGCGCGCGTATGAGATCCGGCGGCAAGGCGAGCAACGGCTGCGCGACCTCAACGCCGAGCTGGAGGCGCGTGTCGCCGAGCGGACCCGCGCGCTCGAGGCCGAGGCGGCCGAGCGGCGCGACGCCGAAGCCCAGGTCCGCCAGATGCAGAAGATGGAATCGATCGGCCAGCTGACCGGCGGCATCGCCCACGATTTCAACAATATGCTCGCAATCGTCACCGGCTCGCTCGACATGGCCAGGCGCCGCCTGACCGGCCAGGAGCATCCCAAGGTCGCGGCCTGCATCGACAATGCCGCGGAAGGCGCGCGGCGGGCGGCGGTGCTGACCGCGCGGTTGCTCGCTTTCTCGCGCCAGCAGCCGCTGGAGCCGCAGGCGCTCGACGCCAACAAGCTCGTCGCCGGCATGTCCGAGCTGCTGCGCCGCACCATCGGCGAGCATATCCACGTCGAAACCGTGCTCGGCGGCGGGCTGTGGCACGCCTTCGCCGATCCGGCCCAGCTCGAAAACGCGTTGATCAACCTCGCCGTCAACGCCCGCGACGCGATGGCCCCAAATATTCTGGGGGGCGGCGGCAAGCTCACCATCGAAACCGCCAACAGCCATCTCGACGATCTCTACGCCCAGCAGAATGCCGAGGTCCGGCCCGGCCAATATGTGATGATCTCGGTCAGCGACACCGGCACCGGCATGGCGCCCGAGGTGATCGAGCGCGCCTTCGATCCCTTCTTCACCACCAAGAAGGTCGGCGAGGGCACCGGGCTCGGGCTCAGCCAGGTGTTCGGCTATGTCAGGCAAACGGGCGGCCATGTGAAAATCTATTCCGAGCCCGGCCAGGGGACGGCGATCAAGCTCTATCTGCCGCGCCATCTCGGCGCCGCCGCCGCGGCCGCGGAGGGGCGCTTTCCGGCCGAGGCGACGCCGCTGGGCGCGCCCGAGCGCATCATCCTCGTCGTCGAGGACGAGGAGCAGGTCCGGGTGATGACCGTCGAGGCGTTGCGCGAGCTCGGCTACACCGTGATCCAGGCCGCCAATGCCGACCAGGCGCTCGCGCATCTTGCCGCCTTGCCCCGGATCGACCTCCTGTTCACCGATATCGTCATGCCCGGCATGAACGGCCGCCAGCTCGCCGAGCGGGTGCGCGTCGAGCGGCCGGCGACGCGGATATTGTTCACCACCGGCTACACCCGGAACGCGGTCGTTCATAACGGCATGCTCGACGCCGGCGTCGCCTTCCTCGCCAAGCCCTTCACCATCGACCAGCTGGCGCGCAAGGTCGCCGAGGTGCTGGCGGGGGTGGGAGCGAACAGGGTGGAGTGAGTGGGGACAGTCACAGTGGTGAGTGGGGACAGTCACAGTGACTGTCCCCTTTCGAGTGGGTGGGGACAGTCACAGTGACTGTCCCCTTTCCGCTTCAGGCCAGCGCCTTCGCCAGCCAGTCCGGCACGATCGCGTCGCCGAGATCGTCGGTGCGGCGGTGCTCGACCGCCAGGCCGAGGTCGGCATAGTGGATGCGCGTGCGCGGCCCCGGCGCGTCGGCCCGCACCACGACCAGTCGCCGGTTGACCTTGTTGCGCCAGTTCATCCGCGCCGTATTCTCCTGGCCGACATAGCAGCCCTTGGCGAAGCTGACTCCGTTCAGCTCCGCCGCATTGCATTCGAGCCAGAGACTCTTGTCGGAGCCGAGCTCGGCAATGCCTTCGGTCACGCCGAGATCAAGCCGGTGCTTGAGCCAGCCATGCCCCCCCTCGCCGTTGGTGGGAGCGAGCCAGCGTCGGCCGAGCGCCGGAAGGCGAGGATCGTGCGGATGGATGCTGGTTTCTCCCGGCTGACGATCGAAGGACCAGTGGACAGCCAGGCTCTCGTCTCGGGTGATCTGGATGGGCCGCCGCAGCCGGTAGAGCGTCAGCCGCCGGGCGAGATCGGCGGCCGCCTCGCGCTCGCAATCGACGAGCACGTCGGCGCCGTCCGCCCACAGGATGAAATCGAACAGGGCCTTGCCCTGCGCGCTCAGCAGACCGGCCCAGAGCGGGCGCTCCGGCGCCAGCGCCGCGACGTCGTTGGTGACCAGCCCCTGAAGGAAGCCAACTACGTCCTCGCCCGACAAGCGGATGAGCGCGCGATCGACGAGGGTGGTCCCGGCCATATTGAGCAGTTAGGGATGGGGCTGGCCCGTGGGAACCCTCCGTCATTCCAGCGAAAGCTGGAATCCCGCTTTTCTTCGGAAAGGCCCCGGCCAAGAACAGGGAGATTCCGGCTTTCGCCGGAATGACGGGCTGAGAAGATATGACCGAACCGACCCGCCTCACCCTCCGCCGGCCCGACGACTGGCACGTCCATTTGCGCGACGGCGACATGCTCGAAGCGGTCGCTCCCTTCACGGCGGCGCAATTCGCGCGCGCGATCGTGATGCCGAACCTGGCGCCGCCGGTGATCAGCGTCGCCTGCGCGGAAGCCTATCGGACGCGCATCCTCGCCGCCTTGCCGGCGGGGAGCGGCTTCATCCCGCTGATGACCTGCTATCTCGTCGATCGCGCCGAGCCCGCCGAGCTGGTGCGCGGCTTCGAGGCGGGGATCTGGGTGGCGGCCAAGCTCTATCCCGCCCACGCGACCACCAATGCCGCGCACGGCGTCACCGACATCGGCTCGCTCTATCCCGCCCTGGCGGCGATGCAGCGGCTCGGCATGCCTTTGCTCGTCCATGGCGAGGTCAGCGACCCGCGGGTCGACATTTTCGACCGCGAGGCGATCTTCATCGAGCGCGTCCTTGGCCGGCTCGTCAGCGATTTCCCGGCGCTGAAGATCGTCTTCGAGCATGTCACCACCGCCGAGGCGGTCGCCTTCGTCGAGGCGGCGGGGCCGAACGTCGCCGCGACCGTGACCCCCCACCATCTGATCCTCAACCGCAACGCGCTCTTCGCCGGCGGCCTGCGTCCTTATGCTTATTGCCTGCCGGTGCCCAAGCGGGAGCGGCACCGGCTGGCGGTTCGCCGCGCCGCGACCTCGGGCTCGTCCAAATTCTTTCTCGGCACCGACAGCGCCCCGCATGCGGCCCAGGCCAAGGAATCGGCCTGCGGCTGCGCCGGCATCTTCAACGCGCCCTTCGCGCTCGAAGCCTATGCGACGGTGTTCGAGGAGGAGGGCGCGCTCGACCGGCTCGAGGCGTTTGCGAGCGTGAACGGCCCGGCCTTCTACGGCCTGCCGCTCAACGAGGGACAAGTGGTGCTGGAGCGCGCGCCGGCGACGGTTCCGGACAGCCTGCCCGCGGCCCGGGCGGCATTGGTGCCGTTCCTGGCCGGAGAGACCCTGCCCTGGCGGCTGGTCCCCTAGCCGTCATCCCGGCGAAGGCCGGGATCCCAGGCCGGAAAGTCTCAGCCTGTCTCCGCAAGACCCCGGCTTTCGCCGGGGTGACGGCCTGTCGGGGCCGTCAGAAAGGCAGCCAGCGGTTGCGCTCTGAAAAGCGCATATAGCCGACATTGACGCCGAGCCTGAGGCCGCCGCCCAGGCGCACCGGGATCAGCACGACGTCGCCCTGGCGCAGATATTGGGCGGAAAAGCCGCCGACGAAATAGGCATGGCCCTCGCCGCCCGGAAAGCGGCGGAACAATTGCTGGCTGTCGTGTAGATTGTAGACGAGGACGAACACCTTGTTGATGTCGCCGCCGACGTCGAAGCCGATCGAAGGGCCGGTCCAGTAGACGTTGCGGTCCCCCTCGATATTGTGGTGCATCACGCCCGAGCCGTAGCGGACGCCGAGCATGAAGGCGCCGCCCGCCTCCTGGCCGGCGATATAGGCGATCGGCTCGCCCTGGTCGCGCAAGATGTTCTCGAGGATGCCGGCCAGGCCCCGCGCGCCGCGGCCGAACAGGCCCTCGGCGGCGGTGAACACGTCCTCGCGCGGCAGCGTCGTGCCCGGCGCGGCGCTGCTGACGGACGGGGTGGCGTAGGTTTCGGCGGGCGTGGCGGCGCCCTGGTTTTCGATCGGGGTCCACTCGCGCGGCGCGGGCGCGGCGGCGTCGGGCGCGACCTCGTCCGGAGTCGCGGCGTCGGCCGAAGCCTCGGCGTCGGCCGAAGCCTCGGCCTCCTGCTCCCAGCTGTCGGGCCGGCTCGGATCGACGGTCCGGACCTGCGCGAAGGCCGGCGCGGCGCTCGCGAGGGCGGCGGCCGCGGCGAATTTCACGAGTGTTTTCAGCATGGCAATGTCCCCACAGGCTCTCCGGCGAAGATTAGCGCGCGCAAAGCTTTCCCGTCCATGAATCGGCGGCGAACCGAGTCGATCCCGCGCCAGGGCGAGTCGACGAACGCGCCCGGAGCCGGGCGGCGCCACCCTGGCGGCGGGCGCGAGCCGGCGAGACCCTGCATGAATACGCCAGCGCCCGGGGTTGCATCCGCCGCGAGAGCGGTTGTGGAAGCGCATCTCGCCCACGCCCGACGGCTGCAGAGGTAGCGTCCTGCCCCAGAACGGGTCTGCGGTCGGCTCCGCCAAACGCTTTCTTAGCCCTCGCCGTCCGTGCCCGCCCGACGCGCTCGTTCCTCTTCATCGTAGATGCGCCGCGCGCCTGCTTCGGTCACCTGCTTTGGAATTCGCGACTGCTTGTTGCGCCAGATGGCCCAGCCAAGGACCGCCAGCAGGATGACGGGCCCTCCGAACTTCAGGACGATCCAGAGGACGGCTCCTACATCCATGCCCTGCCTCCTTGTTTTTTCGGGCGCACGATGGCGGCGCCCGGCCTCAAAAAATCACCAGTTGATCGCGAAGGAATAAGCGAAAATGCCTACGACCACCGCGAGAGACAGGAGTTTCACGACCAAATCACCAGACATCAGGAATCCCCGGGCTTTCGTCACTCGGCCGCGTCAACCGCGACGGAAAATCGGCGTTCCGAAAAAGGCGACAGAATTAATCTGAGTTGGCACGATTGTGGCAATCATCCGTGCCCCGCGGATCGAGCCCTCCGTGACCCCCGGCGCCGCCGCGTTCTCCACCGGCCGGCCAAGGTAATCTCGGTTAAATGGCGCACGCTCTAAGCGCCTGCTTCGACAGTGCATGGCACGACGGCAGCTTAGGATCGCCACGCTGGAACTATGGTCCGGTGGCCGCAAGGTTTCACGCCTCGGCCCGTTCGGCCTGGAGTAGACCAGCTTCAGCGGCGAACCCCCGCAAAGCCCGGTGCCGCAACTGATCGAAGTTAGCGCTTTCGTCAGGAACCCGCGGCCCCATGCCGGCATTGGACCGGCAACTCCAGGGGAGACGAATCATGAGTCAGCGCGAATTGGTTGAACCGCATAAGGGCGACAAACGCTACCAGCGCCGCAACGAGGATGGCACGTTCGGCGAATCCGACGATCAAAGCCGCTCGCTGAGCCAGGATGGCCGGCAGCACGCCGCGACGAAGAAGCCCAAAGGCGAGGGCGACAAGGGCGACTGAGCTTTCACTCCATCAAGGCGCGGTGCATGGTCAAAGGTCCGCCGGAACTCTGGGCTGGACCCGAATGCACGATCGTCCGCATCGGCGATCGCTGGCGCGACCAGATTGTGGAGACCGGGCATCGCTTTCGCGCCATCGACATCGACCTGATCGCCGGACTGGGCGTCAGGACGGTGCGCTACCCGATCCTTTGGGAGAGCGTCGCGCCGCACCGGCCGGACATGTGCGACTTCGCCTGGCTCGACGAGCGCCTGGCGATGTTCGCGGATCACGGCATCGAGGTCGTCGGCGGGCTCCTTCATCACGGATCGGGACCTGCTTACACGCACCTGCTCGATCCGGACTTCGCGACGAAATTCGCCGATTTCGCGGCGCGGGTCGCCGAGCGATACCCGCACATCCGGCAATGGACGCCGATCAACGAGCCGCTGACCACGGCGCGCTTTTCCGCTTTGTACGGGCATTGGTATCCGCATCGGCAGGACTATCCGGCCTTCCTGCGCGCGCTGATCAATCAATGCGAGGGAATCCGCAGGGCGATGGCTGCGATCCGCCGGGTCAATGAAGAGGCGAAGCTCGTCCAGACCGAGGATTTCGGAAAGACCTTCTCCACGCCGCCGCTCGACTATCAGGCTCGGCATGAGAATGAACGCCGCTGGCTGAGCCTGGATCTGCTGGCGGGCCGGGTCGATTCCGCCCACCCTCTCCACCGGTTCCTGATCGACGCGGGAATAAGCGAGGCGGAGATCGACATGTTCGCGAACGGGGATGCAAGGCCACAGCTGATCGGCGTGAACCATTATCTCACCAGCGAGCGTTTCCTTGATCATCGGCTGGAGCTCTATCCGGACGTGGAGGCCGGCGGGAACGGGCGCGATCTCTATGTCGACGCTGAGGCGGTACGGGTCGCCGGACTGGACGGGGATTTCGGGCTGGCCCCGCGGCTGCGCGAAGTCTGGCAACGCTATCGGATCCCGCTGGCGATCACCGAGGTCCACCATGGCTGCACCCGGGAGCAGCAGCTCCGCTGGTTCGCGGAGGTCTGGGACACGGCCGGGCAGCTGCGGCGCGAGGGCGTGGATTTGCGCGCGGTCACCTTATGGTCGATGTTCGGCGCGGTCGACTGGCGCTCGCTCATCACCCGCGAGGACGGCGCCTACGATGTCGGCGCCCTCGATGCCCGCGCCCCCATTCCGCGGCCCACCGCCGTCGCCAAGGCGGCGGCTGCTTATGCACAGGGACAGACCTACCCGCATCCGGTCCTGGCCGAGACGGGGTGGTGGCGGCGTCCGGAGCGGCTTTATTCCTGGTCGGACGACACCTCTCCGATCGCGCCCGAAGGACCGCCCCTCCTTATCACCGGCGCGACGGGAACGCTGGGCCAGGCGTTCGCCCGGATCGCGGCGCAGCGCGGACTCGCCTTCCGGTCCACCGACCGGGCAGCTCTCGACATCCAGGACCCCGCCTCGATCGCCGCGGCGATCGAGCGGGTACGGCCCTGGGCCATCGTCAACGCCGCCGGCTTCGTCCGAGTCGAGGACGCCGAGCGCGAAACCAGCGCGTGCATGGCAGCCAACGCCACCGGCGCGGCCAATCTCGCTCGAGCATGCAGGGCGCACGGAATCCCCTTGCTCACCGTCTCCACCGACCTGGTGTTCGACGGCTTGCTCGGCCGGCCCTATCTCGAAAGCGATCTCGCCAACCCCGTCGGCATTTACGGGCAAAGCAAGTTCATGGCGGAGCGGCTGGTCGCGGTCGCCAGAGGCGATGCGCTCGTCATCCGAACCAGCGCATTCTTCGGCCCCTGGGACCGCCACAATTTCGCCTGGTCCGTCCTGGATGCGCTCCGCCGCGGCGAGCCGGTCAGCGCGTCGGCGAACAGCATTGTCTCGCCGACCTTCGTGCCCGATCTGTGCCACGCGGCCCTCGACCTGCTCATCGACGGCGAGACCGGGATCTGGCACCTCGCCAACCAGGGAGCGCTGAGCTGGTTCGCGTTCGCGCGCGCCATAGCAGAGGGCGCGGGGCTCGACGCCGACCTCATCTTCGCGCGCGAGAGCGGCCCGGCCCGCAACACGGCGCTCGCCAGCATGCGCGGCACCTTGCTGCGCCCGCTCGAAGCCGCTTTAGCGGATTTCCTGCGCGATGTCGGTGCGGCGGGCGGCGCCGCGCCGCCCGCCCCCACAATTCACTCAGCCGCGATCAAAGTCGCCTGAGCCTCGTCGGCCCGCCGCTGCGCATCGAGGCGGCGGAAGGCCGCCAGCGCCTGGCCGACCACCTGGTCCATATTGTAATAGCGGTAGGTCGCCAGCCGCCCGACGAAGGTGACGCCGGGCGTCTCCAGCGCCAGCGCCTCGTAGCGCTTGAACAGCGCCTGGTTCTCGGCGCGCGGGATCGGATAATAAGGATCGCCCTCCGCGCTCGGATATTCGTAGGTAATGCTGGTCTGGCGGTGCTCCTGGCCGGTCAGGTGCTTATATTCGGTGATGCGGGTATAGGGCACTTGCGGGTCCGGATAATTGACCGTCGCCACCGGCTGGAAACGGGCCGCGTCGACCAGCTTGTGCTCGAAGCGCAGGCTCCGATAGGGCAGCTTGCCGTAGCGACAGCCGAAATATTCGTCGATCGGCCCCGTATAGATAACGTGCCCCGCCTCGATCTCCCCGGCGATCTCGCGATAGTCGGTGCTCAGCAGCACGTCGATCAGGGGATGATCGAGCATGCGATTGAACATCGCCGTATAGCCGTCTTTGGGCATGATCTGATGCTTGTCGGCGAAATAGCGGTCGTCGGTGTTGGTGCGCGTCGGGATCCGCGCCGTGACCGATTTGTCGAGCTGGCTCGGGTCGACGCCCCATTGCTTGCGGGTATAGCCCTGGAAGAAGAGCTCGTAGAGCTCGCGGCCCACCGCCGACACGACCACATCTTCCGAAGTCGCGATCGTCTCGACCGGCTCCGCCCGCGACGCCAGATAAGCGGCGGCTTCCTCGTCGCTGCGCAGGTCGAGGCCGAACAGGCGGTTCAGCGTCGTCCGGTTGATCGGGATCGGCACGAGCTGGCCGCGCACCTCGGCCAGCACACGGTGCTCATAGGGGCGCCACTCGGTGAATTGCGACAGATAGTGGACGATCTCGTCGGAATTGGTGTGGAAGATGTGCGGACCATATTGGTGGATGAGGACGCCGGCCTCGTCCAGATGATCATAAGCGTTGCCGCCGACATGGGGCCTTTTGTCGACCACCAGAACGCGCGCGCCGTGCTGGCTCGCCAGCCGCTCGGCCAGGACCGAACCGGCGAAGCCCGCGCCGACGACCAGATAGTCATATTGCTTCCTGGCGGAGGCCGCGATCAGGCCAGGGCCGGCCAGGGGGACGGCAATCGTCTCCTGGACGAGCCCGGCCATGCGGGCGAAAGTCGTCTCCCAGCTCAGATTGGCGAGCTTGGCGTCGGCCTCGCCGAGCCACTCGCCGGGCCCTTGCGCCAAAGCAAGCGCATCCTCGCAGGCCGCGGTGAAGGCGGCGGCCCCGTCCGCGATCCGGACGGCCTCGATCTCGCCATAATGGCGGACGACGTCGGCGATCGGCGTGGACACGACCGGGCAGCCCCCGGCCAGATATTCGGGCGTCTTAGTCGGCGAGATGAACCTGGTCGATTCGTTGATCGCGAAGGGCATCAAAGCGACGTCCCAGCCGGCGAGAAAAGCGGGCAGCTCGTCATAGGTTCGGCCGCCCAGATAATGGAGGTTGGCGCGCCGCGGCAGCTCGGCCGGGTCGATCTTCACCACCGGCCCGACCATGACGATGCTCCATTCCGGATGCGCGTCGGCGAGCGCGGCGACGAGGTCGAGATCCATCCTTTCGTCGATCACCCCGTAGAAACCCAGGCGCGGGCCGGGGATCGCGGCCTGATCGGCCGGCTCGTCCGTGTCGCCGCGGGCCTTCGAAAAATGAACGCGGTCGACGCTGGACGGAAAGGGATGAATGTTGGCGTGACGCCCCTTCTTGGCTTCGTAGAGGCTGTAGCCGCCGGTGAAGACCACGTCGGCGGCGTCGAGCAACTCGCGCTCCAGATCGAGCAATTCCGGCGGCGCGAAACGGAAATTGGCAAGCTCGTCCATGCAGTCGTAGACCGTGCAGGCGGCCGGAACCTGGCGGGATATCGGCAGCATCATCGGCGTGTAATACCAGCGGATGAAGGGGCCGCGCTCGTCTGCCAGGAAATCGTTCAACAGCCCGACGAGAATCTCCTCGCGGGCGCCCGGCGCCAGGCCTTCGGGGAGCGACGGCGTCACGACCACCACGCCCGTTTCCGCGCAGACCCGCACGCCAAGCGCGGGCTCGCATTCCGGCAGCGCCGCCTCCGGCTCCTCCCAATAGATGACCCGCCGCGCGAGGGCGAACCGGCTCATCAGATGTTGGGGGCGCTGGAAGACGAAATTCCATCGAAGATGGGAAAAGCAGATCAAGCTGAGATCGGGGCGATTGGCGCAGGACAAGAGAGAGCGCTCCGGCGCCGCAGCGTCGGTCAGATTCATATGGCAAACCCTCGTTACTGAATATCCGTTCATAAACGGCACTGCGGACGGCCGAGTTCCCAAGGCGCTGTTTTTATGTCGCTAATCCAGATTAGGCCCGCTTTCTCAATCCGGGGCCGGCTCTTGTTGCCGGGCGGCGGCGCACGTTATGGCTTGCCTATGCATCCCGTCCCGTCCCTTTTCGCCATCTTGCTCATGCTCGCGGGCTGCGCCGTCCCCTCCCCGCAAGGTTTTTCGCCCCCGACCTACGAGAATCCGGTGCTCGACAGCGATTTCCCGGATCCGGCCGTGCTGCGGGCGCGGGACGGTTTCTATTACGTTTATGCGACGCAGGGCGAGCATGAGGGACGCATGCTCAACATTCAGGTGGCGCGCTCGCGCGATCTGGTGCGCTGGGAGCGGCTCGGCGACGCCTTGCCCGTCAAGCCGGAATGGGCGAGCCGGACCCAGGACTTCTGGGCGCCCCATGTCACCGAGCATGATGGGAGTTACTATCTCTATTATTCGGCCAAGCCCGATGCGGCGCTGGCCGACACCAGCCGCGGCCTCTGCCTTGCCGTCGCCACCGCGGACGGGCCGGCGGGACCCTTTGTTGACTCGGGCCGGCCGCTCCAGTGCGGCACCGGCTTCGTGAACATCGACCCGATGGCTTATGACGACCCGACGACCGGCAGGCGGCTGCTCTACTGGGGCTCCGGCTTCGAGCCGATCAAGGTACGGGAGCTCGCCGCCGACCGCGTCTCCTTCGCCCGCGGCAGCCGGCCGATCGACCTCGTGCCCGTCGTCCGGACGGAGGACCCGGCAAATTACCGCCGCCTGGTCGAAGGCGCCTGGGTCGTCCGGCGCGGCGGTTATTATTATCTCTTCTTCTCCGGCGACAATTGTTGTGGTCCGAACGCCCATTATGCCGTGATGGTGGCCCGTTCGCGCAGCGCCACCGGGCCGTTCGAAATGCCGCCCGCGGACATAGCCGGCGGAGTCATTCTTGCCCGCCGCGGCATCTGGGTCGCCCCCGGCCATAACGGCCTCATTCAGGACGCGCGCGGCAATCACTGGATGCTCTATCACGCCGTGGATGCCCGCCGCCCGCGCGCCCGACCGGCGGACCAGGCCAATAGCCGGCGGGTTATGCTGCTCGACCGGATCGTCTGGCGCGATGGCTGGCCGCGCCTGGAAGGCGATGGTCCCTCGTCGGGGCCCAGGTCCCGGCCCGCTAGATAAGCTCCACGCCTTTGGCGCCGAAACGCAAGCGCGCCGTCAGAAGCGCGCGAAAGGCATTGTAGCCGCCGGTGCCGGGAAAGAAAGCGTGGAAGAAGAGCTGCGGCTGGCCGTCGAGCCCGGGCGCGACCGAGGCGTGGCCGGGAGCCCACCAGCTCGCCGTCGATTTGAGCAAAGGCTCGGGCTGCTTCACATAGGGCCCGAGCGGATGATCGGCGACGGCGACGCCGATGCCGTAAGCGGGCGTGCCGAAATCGTTGCCGGCATAAAACAGCCAGTAGCGGCCCTGCTGGCGGGTGACCCATGGTCCTTCGATCAGGTGCCCCTCCCAGTCGAGATCGTTGGCGAGGACCAGCCTGTCCTCGCCGACCAGCTCGCCATCGGCCGAGAGGCGCTGGGCGTGGATCGGCGTGGTCATGGCGGCGAGGATCGCCCCGGCCTCCGGGCGGCCGGCGAGCACCTCCTTCGCATGGCGCCAATTGTCGAGCACCGCCTCGATCAAAGGCTGCATCAGAAAGAAGCGCTCCATCGGCCTGCGCGTGTTCGCCCAGGGCTGGACGGCGGCGGCGAAGGCCGCGGTGCCGCGGTCGGCCTCCGTGGAAAACAGGCGTTCGATAAGCTCGGGCCGCTGCCGCAGCAGGCCGGCCAGCGGCCGCGGCCAGATGCCGTTCGTATCCCGCTTCCAGAACAGATAGGTCTGTCCGTCCCGGTCGATGAAGATGTGCGAATCGATGACGCCGCCGCTGTGCAGCGGCAGCGCCGGATCATCGGCGAGGCCCGTCGTGTTGACCGCGTGCCCGCTCAGCAGCGGGCGGCCGCGATCCCGCCAGGGCCCGGTCGGGCTCTCGCTCCTGGCGAGTCCGATGGCGAGCGCGTTATCATGCTGGCGCGCGGTGTAGACGAGCCAATATTCCTCGCCGACCCGTGCCATTTCAGGCGCCCAGAAGTCGCCCACGCGATTGCCGTGCGCCGTCCATTCCGGGGCCGCGCCTTCCGGGAATACGAACCCCTCGTGAGTCCATGCCTTGAGGTCGTGCGAGCGAAGTATGGGAAAGGCATCGGCCGCGTCGTTCGACGTCGCGGTGAGGAAATAGCCCTCGTCCGTCTTCAGGATCGCGGGATCGCCATAGCCGGCGAGCGTGCGCGGACTGAGATTTTCGAGGATGAGCGGGCGCCAGTCGGGTTCGGGCTCGTCGCTCGGCGCGGGCCCTTTATGAGCATGCGGCAGGCGCGTGCCGAAGTCGCGCGCGAGCTCCCGGTAGAAGGCAAGATACTCGCGATGCCCGCCGCCCGGCACGACATAGTGGCTGGTTGAGCCGCCGCGGGTCACGGCGAGGCGGCTTCCCGCATCATCCGCGACGGCATCGACCTCGAACGGGCGAGTCGCTGTCATCGGCGTCCCGATAGACCTCGCCAAGCGAAAGAGAAGGGGCTAAATCACAATTATAAGATAAATGTGGGACGAGCCGTGACGCATTCCCTTTACGAGCCGGCGGAGCTGATCGGCGGCCTCTATGGCGACGGTATCATCGGCCTGAAGGGCGCCTTCACACCCGCCTTCGCGGACCGGATGCGGGAGGATATCGAGGTCCTCTTCGCCGAGGCCCGTCAGGTCCCGGGCGGCGCGCTGCCGAGAGGGCCCGAGCGTTTCTACGTCGAGGTTCAGCCGGAGCGGATTCGGGGTTTCGTCGAGATCGTCACCCATGATTGGTTCGTCGCGGTGTGCGAGGCGGTGCTGGGCGAGGATTATCGGATCGTCGAGGTGGGGTTCGACATTCCGTTCCCGGGCGCGGCCGACCAACCCTGGCATCGCGACTTCGTCGTCCCCGAAGCGACGACGAAAGGCCGCCGGCTGAACTCGCTCGCCTTCAACCTCACCGCCGTCGACACGCGACCGGAGCATGGCCCGCTGGAGATCGTGCCGGGCACGCAATGGGACCGGTTCGACGGCTGTCCCAAGGGCATGTTCCCGCCGACCGACCTGTGGCCGCGCTACGTCGAGCGGACGGTCCAGAAGATGCCGCAGCGCGGCGACATCTCCGCCCGCTCGGCGCTCACCATCCACCGCGGCACCGCCAATCGGTCGGATCAGGCGCGCCCCGTGCTGGTCGTCGGAGTCGACGCGCCGGACGCGACCAACGCCGCGCATCATGACCTTCAGGTCACCCGCGCTTATGCCGAGACGCTGCCGCGCCAAGTGATCGACCATCTCATCTATCGGACGGTCGACGCCCTCGAGCCGGTGGTCCAGCACCATGTCATCGAAGGGCTGCTGGCGCCCGCTTACTGACCCGGCATTGACGCCGAGCGCCCGCTTCGACAACAGGGGGAATAAATAAGATAAAAGAGGAATGCCTTGGCCAGCCTCGAGCTTCACGACATCCGCAAGGCCTATGGTGACACGCTCGTCCTCGACGGCGTGTCGCTGAGCATGGAGCCGTGCGAGTTCGTCGCCTTCCTTGGTCCGTCCGGCAGCGGCAAATCGACCTTGCTGCGGATCATCGCCGGCCTCGAAACGCCCGACAGCGGCGAGGTCCTGCTGGAAGGACGGCGGATCGACCGGCTCGCGCCGGGCGAGCGCGACGTGGCGATGGTGTTCCAGCATTATGCGCTCTACCCGCACATGTCGGTCCGCGAGAACATGTCCTTCGGCCTGCGCAACGCCCGCGTCGCCAAAGAGGAGATCGCGGCGCGGGTCGCGCAGGCGGCGCGCGTGCTCGAGATCGAGGAGCAGCTCGACAAGAAGCCCGGCCAGCTCTCCGGCGGCCAGCGCCAGCGGGTCGCGATCGGCCGCGCGATCGTCAAGCAGCCGAAATTGTTCCTGCTCGACGAGCCGCTCTCAAACCTCGACGCGGCTTTGCGCCTGCGCACGCGGGTTGAGATCGCCCAGCTTCGCCAGCGCGTCGAGGCGGCGCTGATCATGGTCACCCACGACCAGGCCGAGGCGATGACGCTCGCCGACCGCATCGTCGTGATGAACGATCGCCGCATCCAGCAAGTCGGCCCGCCGATGGAAATCTACGCGCGGCCCGCCAATGCCTTCGTCGCGCGGTTCGTTGGGTCGCCGGCGATGACCTTGGCGTCGGCCGTGCTGATCCCCGGCGATGGCGGCTTCGCCCGCGTCCGGCTCGGCGACGGCGCCGAAGTCGAGACCCGAGTCGCCGCGAGCGGACTGCCGGCCGGCGCGCCGCTGCAGCTCGGACTGAGGCCGGAAAATGTCGCCGTCACGAGGCACGATGCCGGCACCACCACGGCAAAGGTGGAGCTGGTCGAGCGGCTCGGCGACCGCACCCTCGTCTACGCCAGGCTCGCCGACGGCCTCGAAGTGACCGCTCAGGATGAAGGCGACAGCCGCATCCGGCTCGGCGACGAGATCGGCCTTCGGATCGATGGCGCCGCCGCCCATCTGTTCGGGCCCGATGGCACCGGTCACCATGCCGAGCCCCTAGCGTGAGGAGTCGCTGGCGCCGGCTCGAAGGCTTCGCCTTCGTCGGGCCGTTCCTTTTGCTCTACGTCTTCATCCTCATCTATCCGCTGATCCTCGGCATCGGGATCAGCTTCAACCGCGCCGATTTGTTCGGCGCTCGGCAGTGGGTCGGGACGGAGAATTATGCGCGGCTGCTCGCCGATCCGGTCTTCCACCAATCGGTCCTGAACTCGCTCAAGCTGGTCCTGCTGATCGTCCCGGCGCTGACGATCATCGCGCTCGCGCTCGCGCTCGCCCTGAACCGGCCGACTCGGACGGCGGCCGTGTTCCGCGGCATCTTCTTTTCGTCCTCGGTGCTGTCGGTCACCATCGTCACCCTGATCTGGCGCTTCGTCCTGACCCCGGACGCCGGGCTGATCGCCAAGGTGATGCAGGCGCTGGGCCGCGATCCGATCCCCTTCCTCAGCGACCCCAACCTCACCATCCCGGCGCTCGCCATCACTACCATCTGGTGGTGCATCGGCCTCCCGATGATGCTCTTCCTCGCTGGCCTCCAGCAAATACCCGGCGACATCTATGAAGCTGCGTCGCTCGACAAAGCGAGCCGCTGGACCAGCTTCCGGCGGATCACTTTGCCCTCGATCCGCCGCACCCTGATCCTGGTGGTGATGCTGCAGACCGCGGCGCAGCTGCAGCTGTTCGGCCAGGCGCAATTGCTCACCGCCGGCGGCCCGAGCGGCACCTCGCGGCCGATCGTCCTCTATATCTACGAAGTCGCTTTCGGCCGCTGGGAGCTCGGCTATGCCGCCGCCGCCGCCGAAATGCTCTTCCTGATCGTCCTTGCCGTCACCCTCATCCAATATTGGGCGGTGACCCGGCGCGAGCCCGAAAGATGAGCGCCGGCCCCCGCCGCATTGGCCTCTCCACGCCCGCTCTGGTCGGCGTGATCTTCGGCGCCGCGATCATGGTCGCGCCCCTGATCTGGACATTGCTGCTATCCTTCAAAAGCAACGCCGATCTGATGCGCGACAGCGCCACCGCCTTCTCCGGGCCCTACACGCTGGAGAATTACGGGGCGATCCTGCAGGGCTCGCAGGTCTTCCGCTGGCTGCTCAACAGCGCGATCGTCTCGCTCGGCACCACCGCGGGCGTGCTCATCCTCTGCTCGCTCGCCGGCTACGGCTTCGCCCGGCTCGATTTCCCCTTCCGCCGCACCCTCTTCGTCTTCGTGCTCCTCGGCCTCGCCATTCCCGAGCAGGCGGTGATCCTGCCGCGCCACCAATTGTTCGCCGAGCTTCATCTCCACAACAGCTATACGGGGCTGATCCTGCCCGGGCTGGTGGCGCCGTTCGGCGTCTTCTTCATGACCCAGTATTTCCGCGCCATCCCGCGCGAGCTCGACGAAGCGGCGTTGCTCGACGGCGCCTCTCGGTTCAGATTGTTCTGGAAGGTGCTGCTGCCGCTGACCATCCCCGCGCAGGCGACTCTCGGCGTCTTCACCTTCCTGGGCTCGTGGAACGATTATTGGTGGCCGCTCATCTCGGCGACCCGCAGCGACCGCTTCACGCTCACCGTCGGCCTCGCCTCCAGCCAGATGAACTATGCGCAGACGAGCGGGCTCGGCTTCCTGATGGCGCAGGCGGTGTTCGCCTCCATCCCAATCCTCATCGTCTACATAATCTTCCAGAAGCAGATTGTCCGCGCCATGGCCGGCGCCGCGGTACGATGACGCGGCTCGCCTGGCTCCTCCTCGCCCTGTTCGCGCTCGGCGGCTGCGGCGGCCGCGAGCAAAAGACCGAGATCGTTATCCAGCGCTTCTTCGGCGAATGCGGCGCGGTCTACGGCCAGAGCATCGACGTCCGCGCGGCCGAGACCGAATGCGGCATCCTGACCACGCTCATCAACCGCTTCGAGGCCGAAAATCCCGACATAGAGCTCAGCATCAATGTCGTCGCCTGGCCCGGCTATCCCCAGCTCTCCGCCCAGATCGCCGCCGGCGATCCGCCCGACCTCGTCACCATGCACCAGTCGGTGATCTCCGACTATCAGGGGCGCGGACTGCTCGAGCCGATGGACGGCCTGCTGCGCGAGGCCGGAATCGGCCCGCGAAGCTTCACCGCCGCCGGCCGCCTCGGCGTCACCAAAGGAGGGCAGATCTATGCGCTGCCCTGGGATACGATCGGGCGGCTTTGGCATATCAATACGCGGCTGATGGCGCAGGCCGGGCTGATGGACGGCAGCCGGCCGATCCTGCCGCGCTCGCCGCAGGAGCTGCTCGACCATGCCCGGCGTTTCAAGCGCGCCACCGGCCGGCCCTATCTGATCCAGGCGCAGGTCAATGCGCCCGATTATTATGTGGCGAATCTCTACACCTATCTGCTCGCGCATGGCGCGGTGATCTTTCCCGACGGGCGTCACATCAGGCTGAACACGCCGCAGGCGCGGGAGATCGTCGCTTTGTTCCGGACCCTGAACGCGGAAGGACTCACCACCCGCAATCAGGACTTTCCGGCGGCGACCGCCAGCTTCATGAACGGCGACGGCGGAATCTTTCCCACGGGGACATGGATGATCGGTCCCTATGACCAGGAGGCGGCGTCCGCCGGACGGCCGCTGCAGGGGCATTATGCGGTGCTGCCCTTCCCGCGCCTCTGGGGCAACGACGCCGCTTTCGTCGACGGCCACGCCTGGGTGATGCCGCGGCGCGAGCGCACGCCCGAGCAGCGCCGGGCGCTGGCGCGCTTCCTGCGCTTCCTCGCCGCGAACAATTTCGAGTGGACCAGGACCGGCCATCTGCCGGCCTTCCAGGCGGTGCTGGCGACGCCGGAGTTCCGCGCGCTGCCGCACCGCGCCGACATCGCCGCCATGGCGGCGACCGGCGCCCAGCTGCCCGATTACGTCCGGCGCCAGTCGGCGATCCAGGGCCTGATCGGCGAGGAGCTCGAAGCCGCGGTGACAGGCATCAAGCCGGTCGAACAGGCGCTGGCCGACGCCGAACGGCGCGTCAATGAGCTGCTTTCACAAGTGCTTTGAAGCCTCGAAGGCCGCCTGACGTGGATTTACGGATGCACAAAATCGTTGCCGTTCAGGCTTTTGAAAACAAAATGTGGATAAACATAGATCAATGTCTTGTGCGGTGATTCCACAAGACGTTAGAAGGACCCTGCAAGCCTGGGGGGGTTTTGTGATGACGAGAATGATCAAGGACTATGTCGAGATCGGCGACCACGAGTCGCTCGACGACCTGATCGCGCGGCTGACCGAAGTCCGGGACAGCCTGCCGCAGGACGCCCAGGCCGAGATCAGGATGCGTGGCGACGACATTTTCGGCCGGCATCTGTGCATCGGCTTCCTGCGTCCGCTGACCGCCGACGAAGCGGCCTGCGAGGGCCGCTACGCCCAGGCGGGCAAGCCCCGGCTGCGCAGAGCGGCGTAAGCGAAGTCAGACTTTGCCGGTGGGCGGCAGCGGCACGATCGGGACGACGAGGCAATGGCTGGACGCGGGCAATAGCTCGCGCCAGTCGGCGATCAGCTTCTTATAGGCCAGCCCGACGGGGCGGATGTTGCGATCGAGGTCGTAGAGGCCGACGGGGTGGACGCGATCCTTGCGTTCCCTGAGCGCCGTATCCCAGTCCGTCTGATCGGTCAGCGAATACCAGGTGAAGCCGACCGTCGGGATGCCAACGTTGCGGATCCTCAGCACATTGGCCCATTCCTTCCAGAGCCACTGCACTGCCTCCTCGCCGGTCGCTCCCTCCTTCATATTGGTTTCGGTATGCATGATCGGCAGGCCGTAACGCTCGTAATATTGCCGGGTGATCTCGGAATAGCCGAACACCTCGCCCGACGCCTCCGTATGGCCGTCCGCGAACACCCGATGTTCGTTGGTGATGTAATAATCGTTGCCGAGGATGCAGTGCTGCCTGAGCTGGTGGCTGAGGAACCAATTATACTCCTCCCGGCTCATCCCGCTCTCAAGCAGATATTCGTACATGTCGCTGTTGACGCGGTTGCCGTAGTTGAGATCGAGCGAGAGGAAGCGCCAGCGGTTCCTGAGCTCGGCCTCATGAATCGCGGCTGGGCTGTCGGCGTGGAAATATTCGGAAGACTCGCTCTGGATGAAGATCGCATTGGGGCGGCGTTTCAATATCTCCGTCATCGCCATGACGTTCGCCTTGACGAGATGCTTGAGCGCGGTGACGAACGCGCGGGGGCTCTTCAGCTGCTCGTTCCACCAGCCGTACATGGCGGAGAAGACCGCGCAGACGAACATCTCGTTGACCGGCGTATAGAGCTGCACCCAGGGGTAGCGCTCGGCGAAGGCGCCGGCATAAAGCGCGAAGAGCTGCGGAAAATCGGGGTTCTGGAAATCGCCGATCCAGTCGGGCACGCCGAAATGGCAGAGATCGACGATCGGGACGATGCCGCGCCGCCGCAAATCCTCCAGCGTGAGATCGGCGAAGTCCCAGTCGTGCCGGCCGGGGCCGAGATAAGTGGTGTGAAGCGGGGGGCCGTAGCGCAGATATTGAAGGCCGAGCTCCTCGACGAGATCGAAGTCGAGCCGCCAATGCTTGTAGTGACGGCAGGAGTCCATCTGATCGACGCGCGTGCGGCCGTTGTCGATCGTTGGGATGCTGTTCTCGATCCCGGTCGCGAACATGAAATTGGCGATGGCTGGTCTCCTGGAGCCGATTGCAGTCACATAATTCAATTCCCGTCATGCCGGACTTGATCCGGCATCCACCTTCTTTCCTCACGCCGGGAGAAGGTGGACCCCGGGTCAAAGCCCGGGGTGACAATCAAAGCAATTCCGTTCCGCGCCAGCCGTCACCCGGCGAAGAGCGCTTCAGCGACGCCGACAACGCCCGGCGCGGCCATGAAGAGCCCGCCCGCCGAGGGCTGCTCCTCCAGCTCCGCGCGGGTCAGGCCCCGGCTCGCCGAGGTGATGAAGAGGCGGTCGAGACCGGGCCCGCCGAACGCGCAGCTGGTCGGGCGTTGCACGGGCACGGGCAGGTCCTCTAGCCGTTCGCCGGACGGCGACAGGCGGCGCAGGCACCAGCCGTCCCAGAAGGCGATCCACAGGCAATCTTCGGCATCGACGGTCATACCGTCGGGATAGCCCTCTCCCGGCCCGAACTCGGCGAAGATCCGGCGATTGGCGGGGGCGCCGTCGTCGGCGAGGTCGAAGGCGTAGACGCGCTGCAGCGCCGAATCGCTGTGATACATGGTTCGCCCGTCGAGGCTGAAGGCCGGGCCGTTGGTGACCCGGTAGCCGTTGTCGACACAGGTCCATGTCAGATCGGGGTCGAGACGATAAAGCGAGCCCGTCGCCGCGCGCTCGGAGCGGTCCATCGTCCCCGCCCAGAAGCGGCCCTCGCGGTCGACCTTGCCGTCGTTGAAGCGGTTGGTTGCGAGGGCCGGCTCGGGGTCGCCCAGATCCTGGAGGCGGCCGGTCGCCGGGTCGAGGGCGAGGAAGCCGTCATAGCCCGCACCGACAAAGCCGCCCGACGCCCTGGGGGCGAGCGAGCAAAGATGGCCGGCAAGCTCCCTCTCGCGCAGCCCCTCCGCTTCCGACCAGCGGAAGAGGCGCTTCTCCGGAATGTCGACCCAATAGAGCGCCTGCTCGCGTGCGACCCAGATCGGGCCCTCGCCAAGGACGGCGCGGACGTCGGCGATACAGTCCATGTCAGGCCTTCCGCTCGGCATCCGCGATCAGGGTCATCACGTCGGCGATGAGTGCGATCATCCCGGCCCTGGCGCTTTCCGGGTCCCGCCTTTCGATCGCGCTCAGCACGGCATGATGCTGAGGCAGGCTCGCCGTGCGGCCCTTGAACCGGTTGGTGAAGCGGATCGAGGTCCTGAGCGCAGTCGTCACCACGTCGCGGAACTGCATGTAGAAGGGATTGGCCGAGGCCTGGAGGATGGCGATATGGAAGGCGATGTCAGCCTCGAGCGGGTCGTCGTCACCCGCTTCGGCGATCTCCATCCGGTCATAGCCGGCGGCGATGGCGGCGATGCCGGCCTCGTTCGCCGCCCGCGCCGCGAGCGCCGCGGCGGCGGGCTCGATCGCGATCCTGAGCTCGGTGAACTGGCGCAGCAGCTCGAGCGAGAATTTCCGCTCCAGCAGCCAGCTCAGCACGTCGGCGTCGAACAGGTTCCAATAGGATGAGGGCTGGACCGTGGTGCCCTTGCGCGGGCGCGCGGTCAGCAGGCCCTTGGCGGTCAGCATCTTGACCGCTTCGCGAGTCACCGAACGGCTCACCGCATGCTGCTTGGCGAGCTCCGCCTCGGTCGGGAACGGGCTCTTCTCGTAGCGCCCGGTGACGATCGCCCGGCCGAGCGCGTCGAGCAGGCCGTAGGTCAGGTTGCGGCCCGCAAGGCCGGCCGCATGCAGGCTCGCCTGATCAGTCGCCACTCGCTCCCCTCCTCATCGTCCTTGTTCCACCGCCGGGCCCATCGGATCAATCACAAAAGGACTCGACCGTCTCGCGATGCCCGACCAGGAAAGCATCGGCGACGATCCGCAGCGGCTCGCTGTCGACCTCGCTCGTCTTGCCGGCCACCAGCGAGGCGAAGCGGTCGTAGATCGACGGATATTCGCCGCGTTGGGCGAGCGCCTGCTCGACGCCGTTGATCAGCAAGCGTGCGCCGCCGTCGCGCAGCTCCACCACGCCGCCGCTCTTCGTCTCGACCCGGATCGTCCATTGCTCGCCGTCGGTGTAGCGCCAGTCCATCCCGGCCCGCATATCCTTGCCGGCGAAATCGATGGTGGCGGCGATCGGCGCCTGTTTGTTGGCGGGGACAAGCAGCCGCGCCTCGCGAACGAACAGGGGGATGGGCAGGATGCGCGTCGCGATCGACAGGGCATTGATGCCGGGATCGAACACGCCGAAGCCGCCGGCCTCCCAGATCCATTGCTGGCCCGGATGCCATTTGCGCACGTCCTCGCGCCAGGAGATGTCGAGCCGCGCAATGTCGGCGCCGGCAAGGGCTTCGGCCGCCCCGGGCACCGCCGCCGCGTGCTGCGAATGCCAGGCGGCATAAAGCGTATGACCGCGCTGTTCCGCCAAGCCGCGGAGGTGCGCGATCTCGCCCAGGGTGGCCGTCGGCGGCTTTTCGAGCAGAACGTGCAGGCCGGCGCCGAGCGCGTCGCGGGCGATGGCGTGGCGGGCAATGGGGGGCGTGCACAAAGCCACCGCGTCGAGCTTGCCCGCCATGCCGGAAAAGAGCGCATCCGGGGTCGCGAACCAGGGCACGCCGATGCCCGGATCCCCGCTCCGGCTCGCCACCGCCGCCAGCGCGAAGCGCGGATCGGCGGCGATGGCGGGAACGTGCTCGTCGCGCGCGATCTTGCCGTAGCCGACGATGGCGATGCGGATCGTCATGCGCCGGCCAGAGCGGCGACGAAGGCGCGCGCCTGAGTCGCCACCGCGTCGGCGCTCTGGCCGGGCCGGTAGAGCGCCCCGCCGAGACCGAAACCATCGGCGCCGGCGGCCCGATACGGGGCCATTTTCTCCGGCGTGATGCCGCCGACCACGGCCACAGGCACCGCAGCCGGGATCACCGCCCGCAGTGCCTTCACCACCGCGGGCGGCGCCGCCTCCGCCGGGAAAAGCTTGAGCAGATGCGCACCTGAGGCGAGCGCGGCGAAGGCTTCGCTCGGCGTGAAGAAACCCGGCGCCGACACCAGACCGGCCTGCACCGTCGCCTCGACCACCGCGGCATCGAAGCCGGGCGAGACGATGATTCGCCCGCCCGCCTCCGCGACCGCCGCGACGTCCTGGACGCGGAGCACGGTGCCGGCGCCGATCAGCGCCCGTCCCTCGAACCGCCTGGCGAGGCGGGCGATGCTCTCCAGCGGTTGCGGCGAATTGAGCGGCACCTCGATGATTCGGATGCC
The DNA here is from genome assembly GCA_035543935.1 of Allosphingosinicella sp. GTDB lineage: Bacteria > Pseudomonadota > Alphaproteobacteria > Sphingomonadales > Sphingomonadaceae > Allosphingosinicella. The sequence continues at coordinate 40,951 of DATKIV010000053.1, read as the reverse complement.
GGCCGCGAACAAAGCCTCGCCGATCGCCTCCGCCTCATCGGGCTCGACGCCGCGCAGGATGGCAATCAGCGGGCAGGTCCCGAAATAGCCGCGGAAGGCGGGCAGGGTTTCCATCAGAGCATCTCCGTCAGCAGCTTGACCCCGGCGAGGAAAGCGACGGCGCCATCGACGGTGACCGTCTCGTGCCCGGCCTCGGCGAGGGCGACGGCGTAAAGCGCGCAAAGCTCGGGCGCGCCGATCAGGGCGATCCGTCCCTCGCGGTGAAGGCCGAGGCCCGCGCGCACGTCGCCGCCGATTAAAAGGCCGCTCGCATAGGAAGCCCCGCCGCCATCGCTTTCGCCGAGCAGATGGCGCGCCCTGATCCGAAACAGGCCGGCGAGCAGCTCCTCGCCGCCAAGCGCGGCGGCGGCGCCTTCACGGAAGCTTGCATCGGCCCGCGCCTCCTCCCGGAGCTCGTCGGAAAGGATGCTGTGGGCCTTGAGCAGGGCGAATATCTCCCCGGTCATCATCGTGCGGAAGGCGACGATTCGCCCCGCCGCCAGCGCCACCCATTTGGCGTGGGTGCCGGGATGGCAGACCAGCACATCGGGCGGCACCAGGCCCGCACCGACCGCGCCGAGCAGCTGCACCTCCTCGCCGCGCATCACGTCGGCGCCCGCCGGTCCGCTCTGGCTGACGCCGGGCACGATGCCGACCCGGCCGGGCTCGATCCACAGGATCCCCTCGGCAAGCTCCTTCGGGCCGGCCGGGCAGGGAGCGTAGGGGGCTTCGCGCCAGCCCCGGTTCGAGCCGACCATTCCCGCCAGTAGCATCGGGCGATCGCCCACCCGGCGGCGGATTTCCGCCACCTCCGCGTCGAACCCGCCCTCGGCCACGGCGAGGATCCCGCGCGCCTCCTCGATGCTGTCGGTCACCCCGCCATCGCCGTCGACCGCGAAGGCGCGGCGGTTGGTCGTACCCCAATCGACCGCGATATAGCCGTTCCGCCAGCCCATGATCGTCATCCTCGCCGCGCCTATCGATCTGAAACCGACGCGCCTCTTCTTTGGCACTAGCCATTAGCCTTGCTCGGCGCATTTTATAATATAAATGTACAAGCCTGAGGCGACCCGGTTCAAGGTCTGAAGTCAATATGAAGATTGCCCGCATCGAAACCTTTCACGTGCCGCCGCGCTGGCTTTTCGTGCGGGTCGAAGCGGCGGACGGCAGCTTCGGCTGGGGCGAGGCCAGCCTGGAGGGTCATGCCGAAGCGGTCGACGGCGTCTTCGAGGCGTTCCGCGATCGCTTCATCGGCGCGGATCCGAGGGCCATCGAGGACATCTGGCAGGTCGCCTATCGCGGCGGCTTCTACCGCGGCGGGCCGGTCCTGATGTCGGCGCTCGCCGGGCTCGATCAGGCGCTCTGGGATTTGAAGGGGCGCCATTACGGATTGCCGGCCTGGGAGATGCTGGGCGGCAAGGTCCGCGACAAGATTCGCGCCTACGCCTGGATCGGCGGCGACCGTCCCGACGACATCGCCGAGGCGGCCAAGGCGCGGCGGGCCCAGGGCTTCTCCGCCGTCAAGATGAACGCGACCGCCGAGATCGACTATCTCGTCGCGCCCAAGCTGCAGGAGGTCGCGGACCGGGTCCAGGCGGCCCAGGCCGAGGGGATGGACGTCGGCGTCGACTTCCACGGTCGCGTCCACCGGCCGATGGCCAAGCAGCTGGCCAGGCTGCTCGAGCCGCTCGGCCTGCTCTTTATCGAGGAGCCGATCCTGTCGGAAAATCCGGAGGCTTTGCTCCAGCTCGCCAACCTCGTCAGCACCCCCATCGCGGTCGGCGAGCGGCTTTATTCGCGCTGGGATTTCAAGCCCTTCCTCGCCAGCGGCGCGGTCGACATCATCCAGCCCGATCTCAGCCATGCCGGCGGCCTCACCGAATGCCGCAAGATCGCGGCCATGGCCGAAAGCTACGATGTCGCGGTCGCGCCGCACTGCCCGCTCGGCCCGCTGGCGCTCGCCGCCTGCCTCCAGCTCGCCGCCTGCAGCCCCAACGTCATCATCCAGGAGATGTCGCTCGGCATCCACTACAATGAAGGCGGCCACGATCTGCTGAACTTCTGCTCGAACCCGCAAGTGCTGACCCCGGTCGACGGGCATCTCGCAATTCCCGCAGGCCCGGGCCTCGGCGTCGACATCGACGAAGCGGCGGTCCGCGAAGCGGCCGGGCAACCGCATCGCTGGCGCAACCCCGTCTGGCGTCACGCGGACGGCAGCTTCGCGGAGTGGTGAGGAGGGGCGCGCGGCCGGTCAGCTCGCCTGCGGAGCCGCCAGATCGCCGTACCAATGGGCCGCGGTTACGCCGCCGTCCATGAGGAAGTCGCTGCCCGTGATGAAGGCGCCGTCGGGGCCCATCAGCAGGGCGCCGACTGTACCCACCTCATCCGGCGTCCCTGCACGCTTGGCCGCCGACGCTGAAATCATGCGACGATAGCCGTCCCCGCGCGGGCCTTTCAGCTCATCGTTCGCCAGAGGCGTCATGATGATGCCTGGGCTGATGCTGTTGACCCGCGCGCCGCGCGCGCCCCAGCGCACCGCCTCCGCCATGACCCTCAAAACATTCCCGCGTTTGGAGAGCTGATAGGCATGGAGCGAATCCTTCACCTGGTCCGGCTGAAGGAAAGACAGACCGAGCAGCTCATCGACCGGCGTCATGGCGAGGGCGGCGTTCTGCTCCACCGGGAGCGGCCCCAAGCGATGCCCGGACTGCGATGAAATGACGACGGCCGAGCCGCCACGGACGATCACGTTGCCGACTTCCTCCAGTACGAGCGCGGTGCCGTAGAGATCGACCTTCAAGATCGTTTCAGGCGAGGCCTGGCTGGGCGAAACGCCCGCGGCGTGAATGACGCCGCAAACATCCCCGATCGCAGTTGCTGCCGATACGAGAGCCTGCACCGACGCGCGGGATGAAACATCGATGGTTGCGACGCTTGCTGCGAATCCGGCGTCGTCCAAAATCCTCGCCGCTGCGTCCGCATTCTCCTGCCGCAGATCGGCAAGCAGCACATGCTTGCCGGCGCCGACGCGGCGGGCGATCGCCTGTCCGATCGAGCCGGCGCCGATGACAAGGATGACGTCGGTCATGGCCGTACCATGACTTTCAGCGCTTCGCGGTCGTTCATGGCGCGATAGCCGTCAGGGACGCCGTCGAGACCGACGGTGCGATCGAAGACGCGGCCGGGCTGGATGCGGCCTTCCAGAACGTCCGGGAGTAGCTCATCGACATAAGCGCGGACCGGGGCGGGACCGCCGCCGATGATGACGTTGCCGTAGAAAAGCGTCGAAGAGAGATCGATCGGGCCGTAATGCGGAACGCCGACGCGGCCGATCGCTCCACCCGGGCGGACGATGCCGAGCGCGGTCTCCATCGCAGGACCGGCGCCGACGCATTCGAGCACCGAATGCACGCCCCAGCCGCCCGTCAGCTCGCGAACGCGCGCGATCGCTTCCTCGCCGCGCTCGCTTACCACGTCGGTCGCGCCGAACGCCTTCGCCAGTTCGATCCGCTGCTCGTGGCGGCCCATGATGATGATCCGCTCAACGCCCAGACGCTTTGCAGCGATCACACCGCACAGGCCCACTGCGCCGTCGCCGATGACCGCCGCGATGCGGCCCGGCCCTACGTGCGCTGTGACGGCCGCGTGATGGCCGGTTCCCATGACATCGGACAATGTAAGCAGCGAAGGCATGAGCGCGTCGTCTTCGCCAACGCCAATTGCGTAGAGCGTGCCGTCTGCCTGCGGAATGCGCAGCGCTTCGGCCTGAGCGCCGCCAACGTCCGGACTTCCGAAGAAGCCGCCGAGGACGCAGGAGGTATTGATGCCATCTGCGCAGAAAGTGCAGGTGCCGTCGGAATAGGCGAAGGGCATGATCACGATCTGGCCGCGCCTGATGGTATGAACGTCGCTGCCGACCTCTTCGACCACGCCGATCGCTTCATGGCCCATCGGCCGGCCTCCCGGCGTCTCCGGCAGGTCATTGTATGGCCACAGGTCGCTCCCGCAGATGCAGGCTCGGGTGACGCGGATGACGGCGTCGGTTTGCTCCTTGATGGCAGCGTCGGTGACCTTTTCGATGCGCACGTCTCCGGCGCGGTGCATGATAGTGGCTCTCACGATGGCTTCCTTTCCGATATTCCTGATCGATGCCCTGCCTCAGCGACCGACCAGGGCGGCGCGCTCCGGCGGGTATCGGTCGCCCTGTACCTCCACGGTGGCGAGCGCGCGTTCGATGCGGGCGAGGTCGTCGCGAGCGAGTTCGACATTCGCAGCGCCAAGATTTTCTTCGAGACGGTGCAGCTTGGTCGTGCCCGGAATGGGGACGATCCACGATCGTTGCGCCAGCAGCCAGGCGAGCGCGATCTGAGCCGGCGTGACGCCCTTGCCGGCGGCGATCTCGCCGACGAGCGCGACCAGCGCCTGGTTCGCGTTTAGCGCTTCGGGCGAAAAGCGTGGGACGATGCGGCGGAAATCCCGATCGCCGAACGTCGCGCTCGCGTCGATCGTTCCAGTGAGGAAACCCTTGCCGAGCGGGCTGAAAGGCACGAAGCCGATGCCGAGCTCTTCCAGCAGCGGCAGGATCTCGCTTTCCGGCTCGCGCCACCAAAGAGAATATTCGCTTTGCAGCGCGGCGATTGGCTGCACTGCATGGGCGCGCCGGATTGAGTCCGCGCCTGCTTCCGACAGGCCGAAATGCTTCACCTTGCCGGCCTGGATCAGCTCCCGCACGGTTCCTGCGACCTCTTCCATCGGCACGGCCGGGTCGACGCGGTGCTGATAGAAGAGGTCGATGCGGTCGGTGCGCAGCCGCTTGAGGGCGTCGTCGGCGACCTGGCGGATACGCTCCGGACGGCTGTCGAGGCCATTGGCCGGAACGCCGTTCTTAAATCCGAATTTGGTGGCGATCACGACTTGGTCGCGGATCGGCTCCAGCGCCTCGCCAACCACTTCTTCATTGATGCCGGGACCGTAGGCCTCGGCCGTGTCGAAAAAGGTGACGCCGCGCTCATGAGCCGCGCGGATGAGCCTGACCGCGTCGTGCCGATCGGTCGCGGGACCGTAGCCGTAGCTCAGCCCCATACAGCCAAAGCCGATCGCCGAAACCTCGAGGCCGCCACGGCCGAGTTCACGCATCCGCATTTCGAAATCCCTTCAGATAGTCCTCGTCCGTCACCTTCTCCATCCAGGTGACCGGCGAGCCGTTGAGCGATTCCTGGACCGCGATGTGAGTCATTGCGGTGGTCGGCGTCGCGCCGTGCCAGTGCCTGTGACCGGGCGGGCACCAGACGACGTCGCCGGCGCGGATCTCCACAACGCCCTCACCCTCGCACTGTGTCCAGCCGACGCCGGAGGTGACGATGAGCGTCTGGCCGAGCGGATGCCTATGCCAGGCGGTCCGAGCGCCGGGTTCGAAGGTCACGCTGGCACAGGACATGCGCGACGGCTCCGGCGCGCTGTTGAGCGGGTCGATGCGAACATTGCCGGTGAAATATTCCGACGGCCCTTGTTGGGACGGCTGCGATCCGACGCGTTTCAAGATCATCCTGTCCTCCTGATTGCCGAAGCCATTTAGGAGGTGCGCTCAACATTGATTAGGCGCTAAAATGCGCATGCACCCTTGAGCAGGATTCAGCAATGCCGCGTGACACCATGGGCGATCTCGTCGCCTTTCTGACCGTTGCGCGGGAGCGCAGCTTCACGCGGGCGGCGGCGCAGCTCGGCGTGTCGCCCTCGGCGCTCAGCCACACGGTCCGCAAGCTGGAGGAACGATTGGGCGTGCGCCTCCTTGCGCGAACGACGCGCAGCGTGTCCGCCACGGAAGCGGGCGAGCGCCTGCTGACGTCGGTGGGCCCGCATTTCGATCAGATACGCACCGAGCTCGAGGGGCTGAGCGAGCTTCGGGACAGACCGGCGGGCACCGTGCGCATCACGACGGGCGATCATTCGGCAGAGACGATTCTGCTTCCTGCACTGACCGGGCTTCTGACCGCCTATCCCGACCTCAACGTCGAGATCAGCGTCGACGCGGGCTTCGTCGACATCGCCGCCGAGCGCTTCGATGCCGGGATCCGCCTCGGAGAGACGATCGCGCAAGACATGATCGCGGTACGCATCGGGCCGGACATGCGCATGGCCGCCGTCGGCTCCCCCGCTTATTTCGCCGACACGAGCCTTCCCCGAACCCCCGCCGATCTGGCGCGCCACAAATGCATCAACCTGCGTTTCCCGACGCGCGGCGGAATCTATGTCTGGGAGTTCGAGAAAGCCGGCCGGCGCCTCAACGTCCGCGTCGAGGGCCAGCTCGTCGTCAACGACATCGCGCTGGCGCGATCGGCGGCCGTGCGCGGGTCCGGCATCGCTTATCTTCCCGAAGATTATGTCAGGGCCGACATCGAATCGGGAGCGCTGCTGCGCGTCCTCGCGACCTGGTCCCCGCCATTTCCCGGCTACCATCTCTATTATCCGAGCCGCCGACAGCTTTCGCCGGCGATGGCCGTGATCGTCGACGCGCTCCGACACCGCGGATGACGGGGAGCCCGCGCTCAACCCGGAATTTCGCGGTCCCGATCCGGGCATTAAATTCCTGTGGACTCGAAGTCTCGGGAGAGTCACCTTGCCGGCTTAGGTCCGAATTGGGAGCGAGTCGCGTGCTTGCCTGACCCCGCCTTGGGATATTGCAAGTGCATCGGAAAGCGGGTTACCGATACAGTAAAACTACGGGGGTCAATTCGATACTGGCGCTGGCGCCGCAATCTCGATTCAATTCACCTATCTCTGTCGATCGCGATCGTTGAGAGAGTCAGGAAGAGGAGAAGGATGTGCCTACCTATACCGGAACCAACGGCAACAACTCCATCAGCGGCTCCAACGGCAACGACGTGATCGATGGCGGCAACGGCGCGGACATCATCTACGGCCTCGGCGGCGACGACATCATCTACGGCGGCAACGGCGGCGATACCCTGGACGGCGGCGCCGGCAACGACGAGCTCTACGGCCAGAACGGCAACGAGAATCTGTTCGGCGGCGACGGCGATGACCTGATCGACGGCAATAACGGCTTCGACGTCGCTTATTACCGCGGGCTGATCGAGGAATATACCTTCGTCGCCAGCGCCGGCTATCTGCACGTCCTGCACTTCGGCGGCGCCGGGCTGGACGGCCACGACCGGCTGGTCCGGGTCGAGCGGCTGGTCTTCGCCGACCGCGTCATCAATATCGGCAGCGGCAACAACGTACCGATCGCGGTCGACGACCATGTCTCGATCGACGAGGACACCGGCACCTATTCGAGCGGCTCCGCGAGCGTGAAGGACAATGATTTCGATTTCGACGGCGACGCGCTGACCGTGACCGGCGGCACCTTCACCGGCACCTACGGCACGCTGACGCTGAATTCGAACGGCACCTATAGCTACACATTGTTCGCCTCCGACCAGGCGCTTGCCGAGGGCGAGAACGTCCAGGACAGCTTCAACTACACCGTCTCGGACAATGACGGCAGCGACACCGGCACGCTCGTCTTTCACATCGCCGGCGTCAACGACGCCCCGACCGCCAATCCCGATTCGGCCTCGGCCGAGGAGAACCAGACCATATCGATCGACGTCCTCGCCAATGACGACGACGTCGACAATGGCGCGGTGCTCACCGTTACCGCCGCCTCCGCGCCTGCGGGCCAGGGCAGCGCAAGCGTCGTCTCCAATCAGGTCCAGTTCGATCCCGGCGCCGATTTCGACTATCTGGCCGTCGGCGAGACCGTGGACGTCGTCGTCGGCTACGACATCGAGGACGAGCATGGCGCGTCGTCCTCCTCGACGATCACGATCACCGTCACCGGCACCAATGACGGGCCGGTCGCCAGTCCCGATACCGCCACGGCCGGCGAGAATGAGACCATCCTGGTCGACGTCCTCGCCAACGACACCGACGTCGACAACGGCGCGGTACTGACCGTCATCGCCGCCTCGGCGCCGGTCGGCCAGGGCACCGCCAGCGTCGTCGGCAACAACGTCCAGTTCGATCCGGGCACCGACTTCGATTATCTCGCCGATGGCGAAAGCGTGGATGTCGTCGTCGAATATACGATCGAGGACGAATATGGCGCCCTGTCCACCTCCACGCTCACGATCACGGTCCAGGGCGAAGCCGACGGCATCGTCCTCGTCGGCACCCCTGACGCCGATACCCTGACCGGCACGGCCGGCGACGATACGATCACCGCACTGGGCGGTGACGACACCGTCGACGGCGGCGACGGCAACGACACTATCGATGGCGGCGACGGCTTCGACTTCCTGGACGGCGGGTCCGGCAACGATACCATCGCCGGCGGCAATGATGACGACGTCCTGCTCGGCGGCGACGGCAACGACCAGCTCTCCGGCCAGGCCGGCAATGACGGGGTCTTCGGCGGCGCCGGCGACGATACGCTCAACGGCGGCGACGGCGACGATACGCTCGACGGCGGCGGCGGCACAAACACGCTGAACGGCGGTGCCGGCAACGACACCATCATCGCCGATTCCACCGACGGGGCCCAGACGATCGACGGCGGCGACGGCGACGACGATATCGTCCATTATTATCGCTACAATGCGAGCACGATCACCACCGGCAGCGGCAGCGATACGATCGAGATCGCCCATGCGGATCAGGGTTCGGCGGCGATCACCGTCACCGACTTCATCGCCGGCGCCGGCGGCGACATGTTCCGGCTCTCGGGCGCGGACGGGGCGTTGCTGGACCTGCTCCAGGGCTGGGACGGCAGCTCCAATCCGTTCGGCTCCTCGGGCTTCCTGAGGCTGCTGCAGAGCGGCGCCGACACCCTGCTGCAATGGGACCGGAACGGCACCACCGGCGGCGCGGTCTGGGAGACGCTCGTCATCTTCGAGAACACGGATGCCAATGACTTCGCCGACGCCAATTTCGTGCCCGGCTATGCCCCCGACGGCTCCGCGCCGGCCGGCCAGACCATCACCGGCACCCCCGGCGACGATACGCTGAACGGCACGATCGGCAACGACACCATCAACGCGCTCGCCGGCGAGGACAATGTCAATGGCGGCGCCGGCGCCGACACGATCGATGGCGGCGACGGCAACGACAATCTGAACGGCGACGCCGACAACGACATCATCGCCGGCGGCAATGACGACGACCTCGTGTCGGGCGGCGGCGGCAACGACCAGCTCACCGGCGATGCCGGAAATGACACCCTGTTCGGCGACAGCGGCAATGACAATCTTTCCGGCGGGGACGGCAATGACGGCCTCACCGGCGGCGACGGCGACGACACGCTCGACGGCGGCAATAACGACGATTCCCTGTCCGGCGGCCGGGGCACGAACACCCTGAACGGCGGGGACGGCAATGACGATATCGTTGCCGATTCCACCGACGGGCCCCAGACGATCGACGGCGGCGACGGCGACGACGATATCGTCCATTATTATCGCTACAATGCGAGCACGATCACGACCGGCAGCGGTAGCGATACGATCGAGCTCGCCCATGCGGATCAGGGCTCGGCGGCGATCACAGTCACCGACTTCACCGCCGGCGCCGGCGGCGACATGTTCCGGCTCTCGGGCGCGGACGGGGCGTTGCTGGACCTGCTCCAGGGCTGGGACGGCAGCTCCAACCCGTTCGGCTCGGGCTTCCTGAGGCTGCTGCAGAGCGGCGCCGACACCCTGCTCCAATGGGACCAGAACGGCACCACCGGCGGCGCGGTCTGGGAGACCCTGGTGGTCTTCGAAAACACCGATGCCAATGACTTCACCGGCGCCAATTTCGTGCCCGGCTACGATCCCGACGGGTCGGCGCCTGCCGGCCAGACGATCACCGGCACGGCGGGCCCCGATACGCTGAACGGCACGATCGGCGCCGACACGATCAACGCCCTCGCCGGCGACGACAATGTCAATGGCGGCGACGGCGGCGACACGATCGATGGCGGCGACGGCAACGACAATCTGAACGGCGACTCCGGCAACGACATCATCCTGGGCGGCAATGACGACGACGTCGTCTCGGGCGGCGACGGCGATGACCAGCTGTCCGGCCAGGCCGGCAATGACAACCTGTTCGGCGATGCCGGCAACGATAATCTGGACGGCGGGGACGACAGCGACAGTGTCGGTGGCGGCGACGGCGACGACAATCTCGACGGCGGCAATGGCGACGATTTCCTGTCTGGCGGCCTTGGCGTCAATGTCCTGAACGGCGGCGCCGGCAACGACAATATCGTCGCCGATTCCACCGACGGCGCCCAGACGGTCGACGCCGGCGACGGCGACGACACGATCATCCATTATTATCGCTATGCGGCGAGCACGATCACCACCGGGACCGGCGTCGACACGATCGAGCTGGCTTATGCGGATCAGGGCTCGGCGGCGATCACCGTTACCGATTTTACGGCCGGCGCCGGCGGCGACATGTTCCGGCTGTCGGGCGCGGACGGGGCGCTGCTGGGCCTGCTCGTCGGGTGGGACGGCAGCTCCAACCCGTTCGGCTCCTCGGGCTTCCTGCGGCTCCAACAGAGCGGCGCCGATACTTTGCTCCAGTGGGACCAAAACGGCACCGCGGGCGGCGCCTCGTGGGAGACGCTCGTCGTCTTCGAGAATACCGACCCCGATGACTTCACCGCGGATAATTTCGTGCCCGGCTACGACCCCGATGGCGATGCTCCGGCGGGCGAGACGATCACCGGCACCGAGGACGCCGATGTGATGACCGGCACGATCGGCGACGATACGATCAACGCGCTGGGCGGGGACGACAACGTCTCCGGCGGCGGCGGGGCCGATACGATCAATGGCGGCGACGGGGTCGACGTCCTGAACGGCGATGCCGACAACGACATCATCGACGGCGGCAATGACGACGACTTCATGTTCGGCGGCAGCGGCAACGACCAGATGAGCGGCGGCGCCGGCAATGACAGCGTCTTCGGCGACGCCGGCAATGACACGGTGTCGGGCGGCGACGGCTTCGACAATCTCATCGGCGCGGACGGCAATGATGTGCTCAACGGCGGCAATGACGACGATTTCCTGTCCGGCGGCAGCGGCAACGACCAGATGACCGGTGGGGCAGGCGCGGATGTGCTCACCGGCGATGATGGCGTCGATGCCTTCATTTTCCTGTCGGCGTCGGACGGGCCGGACGAGATTACCGATTTTGCCCACGGAGCGGACAAGATCCGGGTCTCGGCGAGCGGCTTCGGCGGCGGTCTGACCGCGGGCGGCACGGTTTCGCTGGTTTCGGGGGCGGATCCGGCCGCATCGGGGACGGGCGGCCAGTTCCTCTTCGACACCGATGACGGGCGCCTGTTCTGGGACGCCGACGGAACGGGCGGCGGCGGAGCGGTGCTGATCGCGACGCTCAGCAATATCCCGTCGCTCACCGCGTCCGACTTCGCCGTCATCTAGGTCGTCGGGCTTCTGGCGATTCCCGCCGGCTTGGCCGTCGGCGTCGACATCGACGAGGTGCGGTGCGCGAAGCGCCGAGGCAGCCGCATCGCTGGCGCACCCCTGTCACCAGGGCGCCCCAGGCCCGGAAGAACTAACCTATCTTATAAATCTTATAAATCGCTTGTCAGGCCGCCCGGGGCCCTTTTATAACCGCGCCGCAACGAAGAGCCGCTCCAGCGGCCGCCGGCTGCGATGCCAAGGGAGGCTTAATCCATGCGCTTCAAGACGCTCGTCCGCTGCTCGGCTTCGGCCGCGGCACTCGCCTTCTCGACCTCTCCGGCCTTCGCGCAGGACGACGAGACGCCGGGCGCGGTCCCGGTCAGCCAGGCGCCGACGCCGGAGCCCGAGGACGAGCAGGATGTCGTCGTCACCGGGCTTCGCCGCAGCCTCCAGTCCGCGCAGAACACAAGGCGCAATTCCGAGCAGATCGTCGACGCGGTCGTCGCCGAGGACATCGGCAAGCTGCCCGACGTCGCGGTGTCCGATACCGCCGCGCGCATTCCGGGGGTCCAGGTCGAGCGGTCCGGCGGCGAGGCCAGCCGGGTGCTGCTGCGCGGCCTCGACCGGACCTTCTACACCACGACCTATAACGGCCGCGAGATCTTCACCGCCGAGACGCGCTCGGTCGCGCTCCAGGATTTTCCGGCGGGCGGGATCAGCGCGATCGAAGCATTCAAGACCTCGACGGCGAACCTGGTCGAGCCGGGGGTCGCGGGCCTGATCAACGTGCGTTCGCGGCGGCCGTTCGATTTCGACGGGGCCGAGGTCGCCGGCTCCGTCTGGGGCGTCTATCCGAACCAGTCGCGCGATTTCGCGCCCAACGCGCAGCTTTTGCTCAGCAACCGCTGGGATGTCGGCGACGGCGAGATCGGCGCGCTGATCAATTTCTCCTATACCCGCCTCCATTACCGGGATTCGATCCGGCGCCACGGCTTCTTCATCGCCGATCTCGCCGGCGCCCGCTCGCCCGACTGGCCCGAAATCCGCTATAACGAGGCCGACCGCTGGCGGCCCTCGGTCAACGGCGCGATCCAGTGGCGCCCGTCGCCCAACGTCGAGCTCTACATCGAGGGACTGTGGCAAGGCTTTCGCGAGCGGTCGACCGACCGCATGTGGGCGCAGCCGCTGTGGGGCGGCGCCTCCTACCAGAATATCGTCGTCGAGAACGGTCAGATCATCAGCGGCACGGTCAACAATCCGACGGCCTGTTGCGGCGGCAATCACACCTGGGGCTTCCAGGGCGCGACGCGGCGCGACACCGACACCTATCAATTCGCCGTCGGCGGACGGTGGGACACCGGGCCGGTGCAGATCACCGCCGATCTCGCCCGCACCGACACCACCTTCAACCTGCGCACCGAAAGCATCGATTACGAGATCAATACCAAGAATTATTCGGTCGACTGGTTCACCGGGCGGCCCGGCGGGTCAGGCCCGACCTTCCAGGTGCGCGGCCTCGATACGACCAATCCCGGCATCTACAATTATCGCGGTTTTTTCGAGGATTATCTAACCGCCAAGGGCGACGATTGGCAGGCCCGGCTCGACTTCGAATATGCGCCGACCGGCGTCGAGTTCCTCCCGCAAATCCGCTGGGGCGTCCGCTTCGTCAATCGCGACGCTTCGGCCCAGGCCGGCAATTTCTACTGGAATTTGCGCGACCGCGGCATCCCGATCACCGCCGTGCCTCTCGATTACGTTCTTTATCCGAGAGGCTTCCGCACCGACGACGCCGGCAACAGGCCGGCCCCCCTGACCTGGCTCGCGCCGACCTTCGATAGCGTCTGGAACAATCTGGCGGAATTCCGCCAGTTCAACATCGCGCTCACCGGGGCCGGATCCGTCGACGGACCGCCGGTGGACCCGGGCCGGACCTTCAACATCAACGAGAAATCCTACGCCGCTTATGCGCAGGTGAATTACGAATTCCATGCCGGCGAAACGACCATAGACGGTTCGCTGGGGCTGCGCGTGGTCAGGACGAGCGAGGATATACAAGGAACCATCTTCACGACCGCGGGACCAGCGGCGATCGATCTCCAGAGCCAATATACCGACTGGCTCCCCAGCGCGAATTTGCGCCTTCGCTTCTCGCCGCAATGGCAGATGCGTTTCGCCTTCGCCCAGACGCGGACCCGTCCGACATTCGAGCAGCTGAACCCGGCGCTCAGGCTTGCGGCGCCGCCGGGCTGCGTCCCGGGGCCGGCAGACTGCGTCCGTACGGGTTCGGGCGGCAACCCGTTTCTGAGGCCGCTCGACTCGAACAATTATGATGCAAGCATCGAATATTATTTCTCGAGGACAGGCTTCGTCGCGCTGAGTGTCTTCCGCCGCGACATGAGGGGCTTCGTCGCCAATAGGGCGTTCGAGTTCCCCGATCCGGATCCCGAAACCGGCCTCCCCTTGGTCATCACCGGCCCGGTCAACACGCGCAGCGCGAAGATCCAGGGGTTCGAAGCCCAGTTCACCAGTTTCTTCGACTTCCTGCCCGGCGTGCTCAGCGGCTTGGGCGCGCAGGCGAACGTGACCTATATCGACGCCGAGGCCGAGTTCCAGTTCTTCTGCCCAACCGTCGCGGGCGCGGATTGCACGCCGCGTCCGGGCTTCCCCAATGCCTCGACGCTGCGCGCGCGCATTCCCGACGTGTCGAAGTGGACGTACAATCTCGTCGGCATGTACGAGCGCGGCGGCCTCACGCTCCGCCTGGCCTACAACCACCGCAGCGGCTACCCCGAAGCGGACCGGGCCGAGCGCGACGGCTTCTTCACCCTCCAGGGGCGCGCGCATTCCGTATCGCGGCTGGATTGGTCCAGCAGCTATGCCATCAACAGCAATTTGACCGTCTTCTTCGATTGGACGAACATTTTGGGTGATCCGTTCCAGTCCGACATCGTCAGGGTCAATTATCCGGGCGGCGTCCCGAGCGCGCCGGAGATCTTCCCGATGGTGGTAAGGTTCGAGGAATCGGTTATGTCGGGCGGCATCCGCTTCCGCTTCTGAACAGGGGCGCCGCTAGCGGCGTTCCGAATCGGGCGGGCGCAAGCTCACCCCGATCTGCGGCTCTCCGTCGCGCCAGAGCAAAGGCGCGACATACATGTAGCGCCCGAGCTGGGTACGGCGGCAGCCGCGCGTCGCGGCATGGGCGTGGAAGACGATGAACTGGCGTCCCCGGGCCTCGAACAGGGCCTGGTGCCCGGGGCCGCTGAGGCAGCCGGCGCTGCGGTCGTTATAGCTGTGGAGGATCGGGTTGCGGGGCGAATCGACGCAGGGGCCCATCGGCCCCTCGCACCGCGCAAACCCCATCGCATAAGGCGAGAGGCGTTGATGCTCCTCCCATCCAAAATGGTTGGCGGAGAAGAAGAGGAAGTAGCGGTCGCCGTGGCGCGCCATGGTCGGCGATTCGATGACGTGCGCCTCCCAAAGGGCGTCGTTGCGCAGGAGAGCGACCGCTTCGCCGACGAGGCTCAGCCCGTCGGCGGAAAGGCGCTGTCCGAAGAGGTCGGTCGGTCGGCCGATCGCGTTGCCGTCATTCTTGAAATAGAGATAGAGTTGGCCGTCGGCATCGCGGAAGGCGTGGGGATCGATCGTGCCGCCGGTTTCGCGCTGGCAGACCAGAGGCTCGGTCGCGTGGCTGACGAACGGACCGCGCGGATCGCCCGCCTGCGCCACGCCGACGCATTGCTTGCCGCTGCTTCGCTCCTTGGCGGTGAAATAGAGGAGATAGGCATTGCCGCTGCGGATGACCTCGGGCGCCCAGGTCCAGCCTTCCCGTGCCCAGGGCGGCAGATCCGGCATGGCGTCGTGCAGCCGCTCGCCCTCGCGCAACGGCTGCCAGTCGACGAGGTTGGTGGAGCGCGCCATCTGCACGTTCGCCCGCCCGCCTTCGGCATTGGTCGCATAAGCGAGGAACTCGCCGCCATGGGGCAGGATGAACGGATCGGGGAAATTCTCCTCGTAGACCGGCACGAAGGGCGGTGGATCCTCGACCGCTGCCGCAGGCGGTGCGAGCAGAGCGAGCGGCAGAAGGATTAGCTTGCTGAGAAATTTGCGCACGACGACTCCGTCCGGGCGGATCTGGCCCACCATTGCCCGTCAGTGGCTATTATCATATAAATCCCGAAGCGAAAGAGGCGGGCCATGACGACGGATCGGGGCCGCGCGCCCTTCGGAACCCTGCCGGACGGGGAGGAGGTAGAGGCAATCACGCTCGCCGGCCGGGGTTCGATCCAGGCCCGCATCCTCACCTATGGCGCGACGATCCAGTCGTTGCTCGCGCCCGACCGCCACGGCGTGCTCGCCGATGTCGCGCTCGGCCATGCGACGCTGAGGCCCTATCTCGAGCAGCCGCAATATATGGGCTCGACCGTCGGCCGCGTCGCCAACCGGATCGCGGGCGGCCGCTTCACGCTCGATGGCCAGGCTTATCGCGTGCCGGTCAACAACGGTCCCAATTCGCTGCACGGCGGCGCCGAGGGCTTCGACAAGCGCAACTGGGGGCTCGTGCACAGCGACGCGGCGACCGCGATCCTCCGCCTGGTCAGCCCGGACGGGGACCAGGGCTATCCCGGCACGCTCACCGTCACCGCCACTTATTCGCTCAGCGGCGAGGACGAACTGTCGGTCGAATATCTGGCGACCACCGATCGGACGACCATCGTCAACCTTTCCAACCATGCTTATTGGAACCTGGCCGGCGAAGGCGCGCCCCAAGGGGCCATGGGACACCTGCTCACCATCCCTGCCGATCATTATCTGCCGACCGACGCCACCGCGATTCCGACCGGCGAATTGCGGCCGGTCCAAAGCACGCCCTTCGACTATCGTCGCCCCCGGCGCATCGCCGATCACGTCCGCGACGCCGCCGACGAGCAGCTCCGCTTCGGCCGCGGATACGATCACAATATGGTGGTTGCCCGCGAGGTCGCCCGCGAGCCGCGCTTGCTGGCGCGCGCCGAGGATCCGGCATCGGGAAGGGTGATGGACGTGCTGTCGAACCAGCCCGGCATCCAATTCTATTCGGGCAATTTCCTCGATGCGACCGCCTCCGGCAAAGCCGGCCGCCTCTACCGGATGGGCGATGCGATCGTCCTCGAGCCGCAGATGTTTCCCGATACACCCAATCGGCCGGCTTTCGGCTCGCTGCGCCTCGAGCCGGGAGACACCTACCGCAATATCATCGTCTGGCGCTTCTCGACGAGCGCGGCGAGGGGTTAGACCGGCCCGCATTCTCCCGCCATCGCTATCTGGATGGCCGTGATGAATTAGGGGTCGAGGCATTGCGACGAGGTTGAAGTCGATTCCCATGTGCCGGAGGGTTGATCGAGAACGTCTGCCAGACCCTGCCTCGCCACGGATCCGGTAAAGCGCTCTCAAAAGGGGCTCCTTGGCGCCCGCGGTGAGTAGCCCAAACCTCAATGTAAGGCGGCGAGCCGGTACCCGCGCAATGACGGGCCGGGCCCGCCCGAAGACGGCCCAACCTTATCAAGCGCTCGCGAAATTCATGACGCCGTCCAATAGCCAATTGCGCAGCAGTTCGGCGTCTGTTTCTAAATTACCTGGAAGTCGCTCGCGATCAACAGCGGTGCACCTTGGAGAGTCGCAAAGAGGATTGCGGCTCCAGCCCCATTGCCATCAGCATCGTAGAAGAGCTGGCCGGTGGCCTGGTTGTAGATGATGCGATCGTTGGCGTCAGCCGCGGCCGCGCCGATCACGAAAGCGCCGGCGTTGAACGCGCCGGGGCTCCCGATACCGGCGAACAGCGCGTCATCGAGCGCGATCCTGTCCGTACCGCTCACGAAGTCGGTGATGGTGTCGACATTGCCGGCGCCCAATGCGGTGGTGAAGGCGAACGTATCGGCGCCGAAGAGCCCGGTCAGCACGTCGTTGCCGCCTTTGCCGTCGATCACATTGGCGCCGTAATTGCCGATGACGGTCTGGGCGAGCGCGTTGCCGGTCAGGTTGATCGCGGTGGTGCCGCCCTGGACCGCGGTCGATATGGTCTCGACCTCCTGGCCAGCCGCCAGCGTGTAGCTGACGAAGCTGTAAAGGGCGTCGGTGCCGCCGCCCGCAATCTCCTCCACCACGTCGAGCACATTGTCGACGACATAGGTGTCGTCGCCGTAGAGCCCGATCATGACGTCGACGCCGCCATTGCCGTTGAGGTAATTGGCGCCGTAATTGCCGATCAAAGTGTTGTCGTAATCGTTGCCGCCGAGGTTGATCGCGTCCGTGCCCTGGTGGAACACGGTCGAGAGCGTCTCGATCTGGTTGCCGTTCGAAAGCGTGTGGCTGAGATAGGTGAGGACCAAGTCGTTGCCCTGGCCGAAACCGTCGACCACCAGATCGCCGACATTGTCGATCGCATAGGTGTCGTCGCCGTCGAGGCCGTACATCACGTCGGCGCCGTCGACGCCGTTCATGATATTGTCGCCGGCATTGCCGATCAAAGTGTTGTTGAATTGATTGCCGGTGAGGAAGAAGTCTTCCGTCCCCGCATGGGTCTGGGTCGAGAGCGTCTCGACCTCCTGGTTAGAGGCGAGGACATAGCTGACCGACGTGAGGATGATGTCATTGCCCCGACCGGCAGCCTCGAGCACGAGGTCACCGATTTGGTCGACCACGTAGACGTCGTTGCCCGCACCGCCCGACAACGTGTCATCTCCGTCTGTGCCCAACAGGGTGTCGTTGGTGTCGAGACCGGTGATGGCGATAGTCACCGTCACCGTATTGCCCCCCGCCACCGTATAGGTGAAGCTGTCCGAGGCAGGCGTATTGGATGCGCCCGAGCCCAAAGTCGGCGTCCAATTGAAAGCACCGTTCGGAATATAGCTGAACGCGCCGTCCGCGTTGAGCGTCAGGAGCGCGCCGGAGGCGAGCGTTATCTGCGTGCCGACGCCTAGTGCAGACCCGTTGACGGCCGAAATGACAAGCGGTCCATCGATGTCGCTATCGGCGCCTGAGCCGTTATTGGCAAAGACCGAGCCCGCGACCGACGTCGCCTCATTGGTGACGAACGCATCGGGCTGCGCCACCGCAGCATCGTCCACGCCGGTGACCGTGATCGTCAGCGTCGCCGTGTCTGTCGCGCCCTGACCGTCGGTCATCGTGTAGGTCGCGACCACGATCTGGGTCGCGCCGAGAGCCAGCGTATCGTAGCTCGACGGGTCGAAGCTGTAGCTGCCGCTGGAGTCGAACGTCAGCCCCGCGACGGGCGCGTTGAGCGCGTAGGTCCGCGTGTCGCCGATATCCACGTCGCTGTCGTTGGTCGCGACATTGCCGGTGACAACCGCGCCGTCCTCGGTCGCGCTGTTGACGTCGTTCACCGCATCCGGACCATCGTTGATGCCCGTGACGGTGATCGTCAGCGTCGCCGTGTCCGTCGCGCCCTGGCCCTCGGTCAGGGTGTAGGTCGCAACCACGTTCTGGGTCGCGCCGAAGGCCAGGGAGTCGTAGCTCGCTGGATTGAAGCTGTAGCTGCCGTCGAGGGCGAAGCTCAGACCGGCAACCGGCGCGTTCAGGGTGTAGGCCCGCGTGTCGCCGACATCCACATCGCTGTCGTTGGTCGCGACATTGCCGGTGACGATCGCCCCATCTTCGGTCGCGCTGTTGACGTCGTTCACCGCATCCGGACCGTCGTTGATGCCCGTGACGGTGATCGTCAGCGTCGCCGTGTCGGTCGCACCCTGGCCGTCGGTCATCGTGTAGCTGGCCACCACGATCTGGGTCGCGCCGAGAGCCAGCGAATCATAGCTCGACGGATCGAAGCTGTAGCTGCCGTTGCCGTGGAGAATGAGCCCTGCAACCGGCGTGTCGAGCGTGTAGGTCCGCGTGTCGCCGGCATCCGCATCGCTGTCGTTGGTCGCGACATTGCCAATCACGATCGCGCCGTCCTCGGTGGCGCTGTTGACGTCGTTCACCGCATCCGGACCGTCGTTCACGCCCGTGACTGTGATCGTCAGCGTCGCCGTGTCCGTCGCACCCTGACCGTCGGTCATCGTATAGGTCGCGACCACGATCTGGGTCGCGCCGAGAGCCAGCGAGTCGTAGCTGGAGGGGTCGAAGCTGTAGCTGCCGTCGAGGGCGAGGCTCAGACCGGCAACCGGCGCGTTGAGCGTATAGGCCCGCGTGTCGCCGGCATCCACGTCGCTGTCGTTGGTCGCGACAGTGCCGGTTACGATCGCGCCATCCTCGGTCGCGCTGTTGACGTCGTTCACCGCATCCGGACCGTCGTTGATGCCCGTGACGGTGATCGTCAGCGTCGCTATGTCCGTCGCGCCCTGGCCATCGGTCATCGTGTAGCTGGCCACCACTATCTGGGTCGCCCCGAGAGCCAGCGTATCGTAGCTCGCAGGATCGAAGCTGTAGCTGCCGCTGGAATCCAGCGTCAGCCCCGCGACGGGCGCGTTCAGCGTGTAGGTCCGCGTGTCGCCGATATCCACGTCGCTGTCGTTGGTCGCGACATTGCCGGTCACGATCGCGCCGTCCTCGGTGGCGCTGTTGACGTCGTTCACCGCATCCGGCGCATCGTTCACGCCAGTGACGGTGATCGTCAGCGTCGCCGTGTCCGTCGCCCCCTGGCCGTCGGCCATCGTATATGTGGCCACCACGATCTGGGTCGCGCCGAAAGCCAGCGAGTCGTAGCTGGAGGGATCGAAGCTGTAGCTGCCGTCGAGGGCGAGGCTCAGACCGGCAACCGGGGCGTTGAGCGTGTAGGCCCGCGTGTCGCCGACATCCGCGTCGCTGTCGTTGGTCGCGACACTGCCGGTGACGATCGCGCCGTCCTCGGTCGCGCTCGCCGTGTCGTTCACCGCATCCGGACCATCGTTCACGCCCGTGACCGTGATCGTCAGCGTCGCCGTGTCCGTCGCACCCTGACCATCGGTCATCGTGTAGGTCGCGACCACGATCTGGGTCGCGCCGAGAGCCAGCGAGTCGTAGCTCGACGGGTCGAAGCTGTAGCTGCCGCTGGAGTCCAGCAACAGCCCCGCGACCGGCGCGTTCAGCGTGTAGGTCCGCGTGTCGCCGATATCCACGTCGCTGTCGTTGGTCGCGACATTGCCGGTCACGATCGCGCCGTCCTCGGTGGCGCTGTTGACGTCGTTCACCGCATCCGGCGCATCGTTCACGCCCGTGACGGTGATCGTCAGCGTCGCTATGTCGGTCGCGCCCTGACCGTCGGTCATCGTGTAGCTGGCCACCACGATCTGGGTCGCGCCGAAGGCCAGCGAGTCGTAGCTCGAGGGGTCGAAGCTGTAATTGCCGTCGATATCGAGGGTCAGTCCGGCAACCGGGGCATTGAGCGTGTAGGCCCGCGTGTCGCCAAAATCGACATCGTTGTCGTTGATTACGACCGTGCCGTTCACGATCGCGCCGTCCTCGGTCGCGCTCGCCGTGTCGTTCACCGCATCCGGAGTGTCGTTGACGCCGGTGACCGTGATCGTCAGCGTCGCCGTGTCGATCGCGCCCTGGCCGTCGGTCATCCGATAATTGGTATTCAAGGTTATGATGCTGCCGGCGGCCAGCGAGTCGTAGCTCGAGGCATCGAAGCTGTAGCTGCCATTGCTGTGGAGAATGAGCCCTGTAACCGGTCCGAGGAGCGTGTAGGTCCGCGTGTCGCCGACATCCACGTCGGTATCGTTGGTCGCGACCGTGCCGGTCACGATCGCGCCATCCTCGGTCGCGCTTACCGTGTCGTTCACTGCATCCGGAGCATCGTTGATGCCGGTGACCGTGATCGTCAGCGTCGCCGTGTCCGTCGCGCCCTGGCCATCGGTCAGGGTGTAGGTCGCAACCACGTTCTGGGTCGCGCCGAAGGCCAGCGAGTCATAGCTCGCAGGGTTGAAGCTGTAGCTGCCGTCGAGGGCGAGGGTCAGACCGGCAACCGGCGCGTTGAGCGTGTAGGCCCGCGTGTCGCCGACATCCACGTCGCTGTCGTTGGTCGCGACATTGCCGGTGACGATCGCACCGTCCTCGGTCGCGCTCGCCGTGTCGTTCACCGCATCCGGACCGTCGTTGATGCCTGTGACGGTGATCGTCAGCGTCGCCGTGTCGGTCGCACCCTGGCCGTCGGTCATCGTGTAGCTGGCGACCACGATCTGGGTCGCGCCGAGAGCCAGCATATCATAGCTCGACGGATCGAAGCTGTAGCTGCCGTTGCTGTGGAGAATGAGCCCTGCAACCGGCGCGTCGAGCGCGTAGGTCCGCGTGTCGCCGGCATCCGCATCGCTGTCGTTGGTCGCGACGTTGCCGATCACGATCGCGCCGTCCTCGGTGGCGCTGTTGACGTCGCTCACCGCATCCGGATCGTCGTTAGTGCCGATGATGTTGATCGTGACCACCTGGGTGGTGCCGTCGAAGGAGGCCACCGTGAACGTGTCGGTGTAGGTCACGCCGGCGGCGAACTCGTTGTGCGCCGAGCTCGCGGTGTAGGTCCAGGCGCCGGCGCTATCCATGGCGAAGGTGCCGTAGGCGCCGACCGTGCCCGGCACGGTGACGAAGGAGTTCTGGCCGGAATCGGGATCGTTGATCGTCAACGCTCCCGTCGTGCTGATCGCCGCCGCGCTATCGGCTTCCGTCAGGTCAACGCTCGTGTCGCCACCGATCACGGCGGCGTCGTTGGTGCCGGTGATGGTGATGGTCAGCGTGCTCGAGGACGTGGCGCCGTTGGCATCGACCATCGCGTAGGTGAATATCTCGGTGACCGTCGCGCCCTGAACGAGCGCGTTGGTGTCCGGATCGCCGTTGTTCAGCGTGTAGGTGTAGCTGCCGTCGGCGGCGATCGTCACCGAGCCGTAGGTTCCCGTTACCGGGCTGCCGACTTTGAGGGCCGAGCCGTTGACCGAGGACACCGCCCTGGTGTCGGCCGTGTCGACGTCGGTGTCGTTGGCGAGCACGTTGCCCGTCGCCGTGGCATCGCCCGGAATGACCCCGGCCTCGATGACCGCGTCGCCCGAATTGGTGTCGGCCACCGCGACCGGCGCATCGTTGGTGCCGGTGATGGTGATGGTCAGCGTCGTCGACGAGGTGGCGCCATTGAGGTCCACGATCGTGTAGGTGAACACATCGGTGGCGGTCGCTCCCTGCGCGATCGCGTTGGTATCCCCATCGCTGTTGTTCAGCGTGTAGAAGTAGCTGCCGTTGGCGTTGATGACGACGGAGCCATAAACCCCGATCACCGGCGCTCCGACAGTTCCGCCCGCGACCGCCGAAACCGACCTCGTATCTCCGGTGTCGACATCGGTGTCGTTGGCGAGAACGTTGCCGGCGGCGGAAGGATCGCCCGCAAAGGGCGTGTTGCCGGGGTTGAGTCCGGACTCGACGACCGGGTCGCCGCCATTGGTGTCGGCGGCCGCAACCGGCGCGTCGTTGGTGCCGGTAATAGTGACCGTGATCACCTGACTCGCGGTGAGATCCTCGGAGTAGACGAGGATCGTGTCGGTGACCGTGGCGCCCGCGGGGAGCGCATTGGTATCGGTATCGGCGTTGTTCAGCGTATAGGTCCAATTGCCGTCCGCGGCCACCGCGAACGTGCCGTAGCCGTTGGCGCCCGCCGTGCCGGCGACGACCGGGACCAGCTCGGCTTCGCCGTCGTCGACGTCCGTAACCGTCAGCGTGCCGGTGGCCGAGGGCGTGCCGGGGAACGGCGTGTTGCCGGGGCCGACGCCGGACTCGACCGCCGCGCCGGTGGAGGTGCCGGCGATCGCGGCATTGTCATTGGTGCCGGTGACCGTGATCACGGTAGAGGTCGGCGTCACTCCGCCATGGCCGTCGGCCACATTGTAGTTGACCGTAACCAGCTGGGTCGTGCCCGCAGTCAGGTGATCGTAAGCCGGATCGTTGGCGTTGAACTGAAGCTGATGGCTGTCAAAGGCCGACATCCCCAGGTCGTCGACGTAGAAGCCCTGGCGGTTGCCGCCCGGGCCGTCGGCCGGGAACGGATTGCCCGCCGGATCGCCGGCGCGGAACAGCACGTTGTTCACCGAGTTGATGGCGCTCGCGTGCGGCTGGCCAAGGTGGAACTCGGCGAAGTTCTCGAACGTGGAGCCAGTGCCCACCAGATTGCCGTCGACGTAAAATTCGACGATGTCGTTGTTCGAGCCGTCCACCGCCCGGAAGATCACCTGGATGGTGTGCGAGACCGACGCATCGAAGAGCGCGCCCAGCTGGACGTTGCCTCCCCAGTCGAAGTTGTTGCTCTGCCAGTTCCCGTCGGGGTCGGCCAGCGGCGTGTTCTGCACCAGGCGCAGTCCGCCCGCCGTATATTCCAGAGCCATGAAGTTGTAGCGGTCGTCCCGATCGGACGAGCCGAGATCGATCTCAAGGCGCGAGCCGTCGGCGACGTTGTTCACCGCTTTGACCACGAAGGAGAAGCTCAAAGTGTCGGCGGCGGCGCCGCCCTCGCCCGCCGAGATGGCAAAGGCCGGCGAGAACGGACCGCCAAAGTCGCCCGACGTCGGATCGTTCGCCAGGCGCAGCATCCGGTTGCCGCTGACGTCGACGATCGCATTGTCCGGCGAGCTCGGGGTGGCGTCGGTCCAGCCATGCTGACCGACCACCGAGCCAAGGGCGTAATCGCCGAAGTCGATCGTCGCCGCCGAACCACCGACGAAGCTCACGCCTGCGGGAAGCGGGCCGACCGGAATCACAACCAGCGAGTCGCCGTCCGGATCGCTGGCATTGGCGAGCGGGTTGAACGTGTAGAGTCCGCCACCCTCAGTCGCACTCGCCGCAACTGGACCCGTCACAACCGGGGCGCCGTTCACGTCGAAGGTCTGGACGGCGCTGGTGCTTCCGCCATTGCCGTCGTCGACCTGGTAGCTCAGCACGACCGGGCCGTAATAATCGGGGTCGAGCGTGATCGCGAACCCGCCGGGCTCGGCAACGACCGTGCCGTGGTCGGCTGATAGTCCGAGGACCGACAAGGTGTCGCCGTCGAGATCCGAGAAGCCGGCCAGAAGCTGTGCCGAGGTCACGTGGTAAACCACGTCCTCGCTGCCGCCCGGGAGCATCGCGTTGGCGACGCCTGTCGGCGCATCGTTGGTGCCGAACACGGTGATCGTCACCAGCTGGGTCGCGGACCCGCCCAGGCCATCGCTGACGGTGGCGGTGAACGTATCGAGGGCGCTCTCGCCAGCGCCAAGCGCCTGCGTATCGGCGTCGAACTGGTTGAGCATGTAGGTCCACGCGCCATTGGCGGCGATCGAGAACGCGCCGTAGATGCCGGTGGCCGAGCCGCTCCAGGTCAGAGCCGCGCCATCGTCAACGTCGGTCGCGGTCAGCTGGCCGCCGGTCGCCGGCGCCAGCAGGCCGTGCGCCTGGTCATAGGCCAGCGACAAATTGGGGGCGCCTTCTGTGCCGCTATAGACCGGTCGGTTGACCAGGTCGCTCAGTCCGTTGTCCGCCAGCAACTGGATGATCCGGTCATAAGCAGCCTGGTCCGCCGTGCCGTTGGGCGGGCCATTGCTGCCGCCGCCCGAGCTGTCGAGGAACTTGTCGATCAGCCCCGCGCCATTGACGTTGCCGAGGATGTTGTCGTGCAGCGACTGGTAGCGATCGGGAGCCGAGCCGAGGTCGGCGCCGTCGGGCGTGTACTTGGCCGCGGTACCGGTCAGCGCCGGGCCGCCGTTCCCGAGGTACAGCGCATATTCGACGCTCAGCCGCGCCGAGATCTCGTTGATGACCGTATTGTAGTAGCTGAAATTGTCGTCGACATAATCCCAGACGATCGCGACCGCCTCGGCAAAGCCCGATCCCGGTGGCAGCTGCGCCTGGAGGCCAACCAGCACCGCATGCATGTCGTTCGGATGCGCCGCAAGCAGCGACACGATCGCCGAATCGTAATTGACCACCGGCTCGAGCCGGTTGTTGGCGGTCTGGTCCGCGCCACGGATGCCGTCCAGGCTGATCGCCTCGGTCGCCGAGCCCGTCGCCGCGGCCGGGCCGCTCGTCACCACCGGCGCATCGTTGGTGCCGGTGACCGTGATGGTGAGCGTACCGGTATCGGTGGCGAGATTGTCGTCGGTGACCGTATAGGTCGCGACGACGTTCGCCGTCGCTCCCGCGGCGAGGTGCTGGTAGGCGGCGTTCGAGGGGTCGAAGCTGTAGCCGCCATTCGGGCTCAGGGTGAGGCCGGCCACCGGCGCATCGAGCGAATAGGCCAAAGTGGCGGTTTCGCCGGGGTCCGGGTCGCTGTCGTTGGTCGCGACCGAGCCCACCAACACCGCGCCGTCCTCGGTCGCGCTGTTGACGTCGTCGACGGCAACGGGCGGGAAGTTGATCAGGGTCAGGGTGCCGTCGGGCGCGAGCGAATAATCGTCGTCGGCGAAGACGACCCGTTCGATCCCCACGAGCTGGTCGGTGCCGTCGGGCGACCCGCCCCGCAGGTCGACGAACTGGATCACGCCGCCGCCGAGCACGGTGACCGAATAATCGGACATGTTGCCGCTGAAGACCGCCGTGTCATAGCCGTCGCCGCCGTCGACATAATCGTCGTTGGCGCCGCCGGTCAGGGTGTCGTCGCCGAAGCGGCCGAACAGGATATCGTTGCCGGCGCGACCGTCCAGGATGTCGGCGTCCGCGACGTTGAGATTGCCCGGCCGGTTGTTGGCGTCGATATAATCGGCGTTCGAGCTCCCGCTCAGGGTGTCGCCGCCGGACCCGCCGAGAATGACCACATAGTCGTTGGAATTGCCGACCGGGCTGAGCGCGTCGACGGCGGCTTCCGCGTCGAACACCACCGGGCCGGCCAGGTTGCGGAAGCTGAAGTCGTCGCCGACATTGGTGAAGTCGTTGTCGACGACGGTGAGCCCGTCCGCATCGACGCCCACCACGACGCCGCTGCCGGCCGAGGTGAAGTGATTGCCCGAAACCTCGACTTCGCTGTCGCCGGACATGTCGAGATTGAGGCCGCTGCGGACATATTCGAACGTGTTGCCGGTAACGTCGAGATCGACGCCGCCGCCATCGAACCAGACCGCCCGCTGCCAAGAGGCCGTGCCGAAGAGGCCGGTGAAGGCCCCGGTGAAGTAATTGTTGCTGATCGTGATCTGGCCGGAGCCGATCACCGGCATCGAGATCGCGCGATCGTCGACATTGCCGCCCTGGACCTCCGAATAGAAGACCGAATTGGTGACGACATGGCCGCCGCCGGTGACGATCTGGAGGATCGGGTCGCCCGCGCCGCCGCCCGTGGTCGAGCCGTTGTTGACGAAGCGAAGTCCGTTGAGCGTCACCGCGCCGGTCGCCGCGGTGACGTCGTGGCGGCCGATCAACGTCGTTTCGCCGGCCGCATTCGAGCCGGTACGGCTGACCCCGTCGTCGCCCGCATGCGCGCCGAGCACCGTCACCGCGGTGTGGAAGTTGACATTCTCCGTGAAGATGCCGGCCGCGATCCGGAGCGTGTAGCCGGCGCTCGACGCATCGACCGCCGCCTGGATCGAGGTGAAGGTGCCGACCAGATTGTTCGAGGCGTCGAACAGCTGCACCGGATCGTTGACATCCAGCACCAGGCCGTTGAATTGCAGCACCTCGATCCCCGACAGCGTGTCGCTGCCTTCGTTGCCATTGCCGGGAGCGATGTCGTTCACCGCGGTGAACGAAGTCACCCGGCCGCTCACCGGATCGGTCGTGTAGGCGATCGTGTAGCCGCTGCGGGCGCCGGCATAGATTGCCGTGTCGCCGGTGCCGGCGCCGCCGGCCAATATGTCGTCGCCGCCATTACCCATGAGGTCGTCATCGCCGCCGAGGCCCTTGAGGTTGTCGTTGCCGGCGGCGCCGTAAAGAATGTCATCGCCCGCCGTGCCGGTCACGTCGAACGGCGTGGCGAGCCCGGCATTCGGCTCGAAATCGACGCCCGCAGCATAAGGATCGGTCGTGTCGATATTGGTGATGGTGTTGGCGCCGACCGTGATCCCGTTCGGCTGGATGTCGCCATAGACGCCGATGCCGATGTCAACGTGCGAAATGGTGTTGCCGGAGATCGTGCCGCCGCTGTTCGGCGTTCCGAAATCGAGTATGTAAATGCCGACCACCTGGGCGTCGAGCGTGGTGCCGTTGGTGCCGGCGATGATGTTATTGAGGATGTCGAGATTGGTGTTGCCGAAGGCCAGCACGCCCGCCGAATAGGCGTCCGCCGGTCCGGCATAGCCGATGCCGGTGATCGTATTGCCGGAGATCGTGCCGGTCGAGTTCGACACCTGGAAGCCGTTCTGGGCGTTGATCGTCTGGGCGCCGCCGCCGGTGACGGTCACTCCGGTGACCGAGAGGATTGCATAGTTGAAGACGGTCGCGTTCTTCTGGAAATCGAAGATCGAGCCGCCAGTCATGGTGAAGGCGAGCAGGCTGCTATTATCGACCTGAAGGCCGACGCCGCGCTGGACGCCGCTGACGGTGGTGCCGGAATCATAGGGATCACGGATGGCGCCAATGTCGACGCCGAGCAGCGAGCCCGACGCGTTGCGGTAGTAGATTCCGACGAAACTGGCGTTGGACCCGTCGACCGTGTTGCCGTGGCCGGCGCCGTCGACATTGATGTTGTCGAAGACGATGTTGGCGCCGTTCGTCACCGTCACCACCGCGTTGACCGCGCGGCCCGATGAGGAGGTGGCCGTCTGGTGAACGTCGGCCGGCGCCTGGATGGCAACCGTCGCGCCGGTCGCCGCCCGGATGGTGAGGTTCGACAAACCGTTGACGGTGATCTGTTCGACATAGGTGCCGCTCGCGACCAGGATCGTGTCGCCGTCGCTGGCCGCGTTGATCGCCTCCTGGAGGGTGGCGAAGCCGCCCGAACCGACCAGCAGGGTGTTGCCGCCGGGTCCTGAATCGACGATCTCGATGCCGGTCAGCGTGTCGCTGCCGTCGGACGAGGTCACCGTCCAGTTCGAGCCATTGGCGACGAAGCTCGCGCCGCTGCCGACCAAAGCGGTGTCGGTGCCGGCGCCGCCGAACATCGAATCGTTGCCCGCGCCGCCGGTGAAGCTGTCATTGCCGCCATTGCCGGCGAGCGTGTCGCTGCCGCCGAGGCCGTCGAGGCTGTCATTACCAAGCGATCCGGAGAGCGTGTCGTCTTCGGCCGTGCCGGTGAGGTTGAACGGGCTGCTGGTGGTGAACGGCGCGCCGTAGCTTTCCTCGGGTGCGATGTGCAGGCCCTCTTCGCCGATATTGGCGAAGCTGTTGCCGGAGACGACCGGCGCGGTGTCGAGCCCGAGCGTGCCGCCGGTATAGGTATAGGCGTAAAGGCCATAATCGAGCGAATCGAAGTCGTTGCCGCTGATCGTGACGGCGACGCCATCCACGTCCGACAGGTCGATGCCCACGCTGCCGGCGCCGGTGCCGGTGATATCGTTGTTGGTGATCGCGAGCGGCCCGGTCGGCTCGTAGGCGATGATGCCCGACGAAGAATAGGTGCCGCCGGTGTAGCCGAGGCCCGAAATCGAGTTGCCGTCGATGACGCCCTGGGCATTGCCGATCTGCAGGCCGTTCTGGGCGGTCAGCCCGGTCGCGCCGATGCCGATGATGGTGTTGTCGAGGAAGCTGAGATCGACGCCGAAGATCAGCGCGCCGGTCTTCTGGAAATCGCGGATGGTCGAGCCGGTGACGGAGACCGCGAGGCCCGGCGCTCCGCCGTCGCCGTCGATGAACAGGCCGGAGCCGTGCTGGAGGCCGAACAAGGGCCCCAACGGGTCGTTGCCGATATTCTCGATCACCGTATTCACGACCGAGCCCGACGAGCGGAAATAGCCGATGCCGCTGATCTCGTCGCCATTGCTGCCCGGCGTGGTGTCGCCCGAGAAGCTGCCGTCGACGATGAGGCCCTGGATATTGATGTTGGTCGAATCGTTGACCGCGATCACCGCGCGGACGTCGAGGCCGCCATAATGACTGCTGTCGCCGTTGTGCGCCAGCACGTCGGGCGAAAGCACGGTCACGCCGCCGGCATTCTCCGCCCTGATCGTCAGGTTCGCTCTGCCGTTGACGCTGAGTTGCTCGGTATAGGTGCCGTCGGCGATCACGATCGTGTCGCCGTTCGCGGCGGCGTCGATCGCCGCCTGGATCGTGGCGTAGCCGCCAATGCCGACGTAGAGGATGTTGCCAGGCCCCTCGTCGGTGCCGTTGATGGTGATCACGACATTTTCGGTGGTTCCGTCCGCGGATTGTACCTGGATCGTGTCGGTCAGCGTCTGGCCGGTGTTCAGCGCCTGGACGGCTCCGTTCGCGTTGTTGAGCGCGTAGCTCCAGTCGCCGTCGGCCTCGAGCGTGAAGGTGCCGTAGCTGGTCGCGACCGAGGTCTGCGGCTGGAAGCTGCTCTGGCCGGTGTCGGCATCGCTGACCGTCAGCGTGCCGGAGGCCGTGAGCGTGCCGTCCTCGGTCACGCTGCCGGTGTCGGTGCCGCCGAGGATCGCGCCGTCGTTGGTGCCGTGGATGGTGATGGTGACATTGTGGATGGTGCCGTCGGCGGCCTCGACCGCGATCGTCTCGACCTCGGTCCCGCCCATGGCGAGCTGCTGCACGGCCGCGTTGTTCAGGTCATAATCCCAGTCGCCGTTCGCCGCGACGCTGAACGTGCCGAAAGCGGTGGCGACCCCATTCTGCACTTCGAACACCGCCTCGCCGGTATCGACGTCGCTGATCGTCAGCGTCCCGCTGGCGGTGAGCGTGCCGTCCTCCGTCACGTCGCCGGTGTCGGTGCCGCCGATGACCGCGGCATCGTTGACCGCGATCACATTGACATTGAGCCCGTACCCCACCGATCCGCCGTCGCCGTCCGTCAGCACCGCGACGATCGGCCGCGAGCCGGCCGCCGGATTGTCGGCATTGGCATTGGTATAGGCGACGGCGCGGGCCAGCTCCTGCACGCGCGCGGGCGTTGCGAAGGAGTTCAGCGCGACGACGAGCGCGTTGGCGCCGACGCCGTCGCTGACGATCGTTCCGATCGTGATTCCGCCGACCAGGACGTTGTTGCCGGAAAGGGTGACGCTGCCGACCGTGGCGACGATCAGCCGGTCGTCGGCGGTGGCGCCGGTCAGGATCTGGAAGCCGAGATTGCCGCCGGCGAAATCGGCATTGTCGACGTCGCTGACCAGCGCGTTTGAGCCGAGATCGAGCAGCACATGGGCATCGCCCTCGGTCCAGGTCACGTCGTCGGAGGCGCCGGTCACGACCGGATTGTCGTTGACCGCGTTGATCGCGAGGGTCGCGGTGGCGGGCGTGCTGGTCAGCGTGGCGTCGTTGAGGGTGACGTTGATGGTGCGCGCGGTGTCGGTGCCGAAGGCGTCCGGATTGTCGCCGCTGTGGGCGTAGCGCACCTGGGCGAGCGCCGCCGCCCAATCGGCCGCGGTGCCCGTGCCGGTCAGCGTGAGCGTCGCGGTGCCCGATCCGCTGAGCACGGTGATCGTCGGCGGCAGGCCGGTGGCGGTGAGCCCGTCGCCGGTGATCGCGTCGGTGATGGAGATGACCGCGCCGGTGATCGGCAGCGTGCCCTGAGTCACCGCGATGGCATTGCCGATCGCGGCCGAGCCGTGCTCGGTGAACGCGCCGGAATAATTGTTGCCGCCGGTGGCGCCGTCGAGATCGACGGAGGGCGGCGCGGCCGCGACATCGTCGTTGGTGATCGTGCCATCGCCGGTGGCGTCGGTTAGGGTCACGCCGCCGGTCGGCGCGGAGAGGACGACGGTGAACGCTTCGTCCGGCTCGACGACGACATCGCCCTGCACGTTGATCGTGATCTGCGCGGTGGTCACGGTGTCGGCGAAGCTGACGGTGCCGGTCTGCGGGAAGGCGGTGAAGTCGGCACTATTGGCGGCCCCCGATAGCGTGAGCGTCCATGTCGCGCCCACCGCACCGGCGGACCCGCCCGAGCGGGTGACTGTGAAGGTGAAGGCCGTCGTGCCCGCATTGCCTTCGGCCTGCGTCACGTCGTTGATGGTGAGCGTCTGGTCTTGAATGGTGATTGAGGACACCGAGTGCGGCGACAGGGGATTGTTGTTAGTCGTCCAATTCGCATCGTTGTTGATGGCTGCCAGCAGCTGCGTCGCCGTCCCTGTCGTTGTTCCGTTGTAACGGCCATTGTCGATGGCCCCCATTGAGACGGCGTTGACCCCATCCGTCAGCCCTGGAGGCAGAGCCGTGTGGGTGTTTCCGCTGGCCGCAGTCCAGGTCGACGCGAATGTGCTGCCGCCGAGCGTTATCGCAGCGATGGCGGTTCCGCCGAGGAGGTCGGTTCCACCAAAGGATGGGCTGACCAGCGCAAATATGTTGTCGCCGGCATTGCCCGCACTGAGCGCCAGGGAAGCGGTCGCCAACGTCGCGCCGGTAGCATCATTTATGCCTGTCCATTCCGCGGTGCTCGGGAAGCTGGTGTTGGCAGAAAAGCTGATCAATGTTCCCGCAGGCAAATCCGTCTGGGCGACCCAGCGAACCATATCCTCATTGTTCCGAAACAGCCCGCTATCTGTACGGAAGCCGTTGTCCGTGAAATAGATCGTCGTTCCCGATCCCATCGCCCTCAAAAGGACGAACTGAAAAAAGTCGGCGTTCGCGCCGCCGCCCGAATTGTCGGACTGGAAGGCGACAAAGGCGATGTCGCCAGCAATCAGCGTGGTTGGACTCCAGTTCGGCCCCGGCCCCGCCGCCTTCGCCACCGCGGAATGTTCGTCGCCGCCGTTCAGCCTGTTCTCGATGTCCGGATTGACCTTGGCGGTCCTGATATCATTCTTCCCGCGTGCCATGAGCCCACCCCCGAGCAAAAAGGACCGAACGCTCGTCGCCTGGCCCGCTTTCAAAAGCGCCGGTGAGCCGGCGGCGGAGGGGCGCGTCGTTCAGTCGTAGGCCAAAAATGACGTTGCGAATCGGCGCTGGCCGGCGCTCAATATCGTAAGACTACCGTAGTATTCCTACTGGCGTCAATCGGCATTTAGGTTTGCTTAGGTAACTAATGTGCAGAAAAAGCTGGAAAAATCGCCGCCAAGTCAAAATCGGCAGGACTTGCGGGCTTTCCCGCCCGCGCGCCCTCGCTTGGTCGCCGGGCATCGCGCGGGTAAGAGCGCGCGATGAGTGACGCTGCTTCCGATCCTGCGCCCGCCTTGCGCCTCGCGGCCGCCTTCCGCGCCGATCCCAACCGGCCTTTTTCGGGTGAGGAGGCGGAAATCCTGGCCGCGGCGGCCGGCGAGGATTTGTGGGCCGCGAAAGCGGCCGCCTTGCATCATTTCAGGAATTCCGACTTCGAACGCGCGCTTGCCTTGATGATGAGCGTCGCGCAACGCGAGCCTGGTCCCGAGAGTGCGAAGAACGTCGCCGTGGCGCTGAGAAGCCTCGGCCGCATCCAGGAGGCCGTCGACTGGATGGCAGGCCGCGAAAGCGGGTTCGATCGAATCGAATATCATGACCTGCTTTGCTCGCTCCTCGTCAGGCTCGGCAAAACGTCCGAAGCGGTCGCGCACGGCGACCGGGCGCTTGCATTGAAAGATGAAGCCGCGCCCGCGTCGTGCCCGAACGACCCTGTCGTCCGCACGTTCGATCCGGGCCGCAGGAGCCGCAATCTCATCGCCTTTTCGGTCTGGGGCGACGACATCCGTTATCTCAACGGCGCCATCACCAACGCGATCGTCGCCCGCTATCTCTATCCCGGCTGGACGGCGCGCTTCTACACGGACGCGAGCACTCCCCCGGCCTTCCGGGATGCCCTGACCCAGAACGGTGCGCAGGTGGTGATGGTCGAGGATCTGCCGGCCGACCGCTTCGGCCTGTTCTGGAGGTTCCTCGTCGAGGACGATCCGGAGGTGGACATCTATCTGGTGCGCGACGCGGATTCGGTGATGAACATCAAGGAACGCTGGGCGGTGGCGGATTGGCTGAAGTCGGGCAAGGCGTTCCACGTTATGCGCGACCACCCGCAGCATAGCGAGCTGATCCTGGCCGGCATGTGGGGCGCGCATCGCGGCAATATCGGCAGCATGAGAAAGAGAATTGAGGACAGCGTCCGGGCCGGCAGGAATGTAGGCAACAATTCAACGCTGGATCAGCATTTTCTCCGTAATGTGGTCTGGCCGATCGCGCGCAACAGCGTTAAAATCCATGACGATTATTTCGATTTCATGTCCCCCGCACGCTTCAACACGGATTTTTCGCTTCCCCGATGGATGCACGTGGGTCAGAATGACTGGGTGAATTTCCGGAGAACCTAGATCGATCGGCGTACCCGACGCGAAGGCTTTTCGGACGATCCCGGACCTCGTCGGTCGGGAATGTGGCGGAGACGGAGGGATTCGAACCCTCGGTAGGAGTAATCCCCCTACGGCGGTTTAGCAAACCGCTGGTTTCAGCCACTCACCCACGTCTCCGGAAGATGGCCAGAGCAAGCGCCTATATAAGGCGATCTCGGATCGTTCAACCGAGAGGTCGCGGCGGCGGCCTCGCCGCTCGCTCCCCTGTTGGCTTATTGCGCATTGCCCGCTAGGCGGCGCGGATGCTGAGCCTTCAGTTCATCCGCGAGAATCCCGACGCCGTCCGCCAGGCGATCGCGCAGAAGAATGTCGCGCTCGACCTCGACGCCTTGATTGCGCTCGACGCCGCGGTTCGGGCGCTGAAGACGCGGGTCGACGGCCTCAGGGCCGAGCGCAACGCGATCAGCGACGGCTTCAAGAGCGCCGCGCCCGAGGAGCGGCCGGCGCTTGGCGCCAAGGCCAAGGCGATCGGGGCCGAGATCGGGGAGGCGGAGGCGGCGCTCGGCGCGAAGCAGGAGGCGCTCGACGATCTGCTGCTGCGCGTGCCCAACGTCCCCTGGGAGGGCGCCCCCGTCGGCCCCGACGAGAGCTTCAACACCGTCGTCCGCCGGGAAGGGACGATCCCCAGCTTCGATTTCGAGCCGCTCGACCATGTCGCGCTCGTCGAGAAGAACGACTGGGCGGATCTGGCGCGGATCACCCAGGTGGCCGGATCCCGGCAATATTGCCTCAAGGGCCGGCTGGCGCTGCTCGAGCAGGCTTTGATGTTCTGGGCCCAGCAGCGCCTCGCCGCCGACGGCTTCACCTGCATGACCGTGCCGGCGCTGGCGCGGCCGCAGGCATTCGTGGCCACGGGCCATTTCCCGGGCCATGAGGAAGAGGCCTATCATATCCCCGCCGACGATCTCTATCTGGCCGGCACCGGCGAGATCGCGCTGACCAGCCTGCACGGCGGCGAGATCATCGAAGCCGACAGGCTCCCCATCCTCTATGCCGGCTATTCGCCCTGCTTCCGGCGCGAGGCGGGCAGCGCCGGGCGCGACGTGCGCGGCCTGCTGCGCGTCCACCAATTCCTGAAGCTCGAACAATATGTGATCTGCCGCGACGATGGCGAGGAAAGCGCGGGCTGGCACCAGCGTCTGCTCGCCAATGCCGAGGGGATGCTGCGGGCGCTCGAAATCCCCTATCAGGTGGTCGAAACCTCGACCGGCGACATGGGCAACGGCAAGTTCCGGATGAACGACATCGAATCCTGGGTGCCGTCGCTCGGCAAATATCGCGAAACCCACAGCTGCTCGACTCTGCACGACTGGCAGGCGCGCCGCGCCAACCTCCGCTGGCGCGACGAGGAGCGCAAGGTCCGCTTCGTCCACACGCTCAACAACACCGCTCTGGCCTCCCCGCGCATCCTCGTGCCTTTGCTCGAGAACCACCAGCAGGCCGACGGCCGGGTGAAGCTGCCCGAGCCGCTCAGGGCGCTGATGGGAGGCGATTATCTCTGACGAGGCCAAGCCGCGGCTCGGGCTGTTCCTGAGGGAAGGGCCAGCTTTGTGGCTGCGCCTCTATAAGAGCTTCGGCAGGCTGACCGAGCGCGGGCCCGAGGCCGGGCCCAGGGTGATCGTCGTTCCCGGCTTCATGGCCAACGACCGCACCACCTTGGGCCTGCAGCGCGCGCTCGCCGCCGCCGGCTATCGCGTCGCCGGCTGGGGCCTGGGCCTGAACAAGGGCGTCAGGCCGGACACGCTGGAGCGGCTCGCCGCGCGCGTCGAGGCCTTCGGCGAGGGCGGCAAGGTGATCCTCGTCGGCTGGAGCCTGGGCGGCATCTTCGCCCGCGAGCTCGCCAAGGGCCGGCCCGACCTGGTCGAGAAGGTCGTCACCATGGGCTCTCCTTTCTCAGGGGACATGCGGGCCAACAATGTCTGGCGCCTCTACGAATGGATTGCCGGCCACCCGGTCGACAAGCCGCCGATCGAGGCGGACCTGCCGCTAAAGCCGCCCGTGCCGACTTTGGCCTTGTGGTCGCGCAAGGACGGCATCGTCTCGGTCCGCTCGGCGCGCGGCCTCGCGCAAGAGAGCGACCGCCAGATCGAGCTCGACTGCAGCCATATGGGCTTCGGGGTGAGCGGGCGGGCCTTTCCCAAGATCGTCGCGGCGCTGAAGAGCTTCTGACCTAATCCCCCACCCGCTCATCCTGAGTAGCCGTTGAGCTTGTCGAAACGGCGTATCGAAGGATGTAGGGACTCGGAACGGTCCTTCGATACGGGCCTTCGCCAAGCTCAGTCCCTACTCAGGATGAGCGGGTAGTGGATATGGCTCTCCGCCCTCAGGCCAGGAACGGCGCCGCCACCTCGTCCGGCACCCTGAGCGGCCTGCCGGTGGCCTTGTCGAGGATCGCCCAGGTGGTGCGGGCGCGGACGCGGGGCTTGCCGTCGTCGCCGACGAACTCGACATGGCGGTCGAAACGCGCGCCTCTGGGCGCCTCGCCGACCCAGGTGCGCCCGGTGACGCTCTCGCCCGGCCCGAGGCCGCGCAGATAATCGATCTCGTGGCGGATCACGACCCAGATATAGGCCTCGACATGATCCGGCGGGGCGACCGCGTACCAGTGCGAGGTCGCCATGTCCTGGATCCAGCGCACCCAGGCGGCATTGTTGACGTGGCCGAGCTCGTCAATGTCCTCGTCCTGCGCGGTGATCCTCTTCTCGAACGGCGTCACTCGGCGCCATTCTGGGTGAGGATGAAGGCATAAGCCTCCGCCACCTCTCTCAATCGCGTCCACCGTCCCGACTGGCCGCCATGGCCCGCGCCCATGTTGATCTTCAGGAGCTGGAGGTTGCTGTCGGTGCGCATCGTCCTGAGCCGCGCATTCCACTTGGCCGGCTCCCAATAGGTGACGCGCGGGTCGTTGAGGCCGCCAGTGATCAGCATCGGCGGATAGGCCTGGCGGGTGACGTTGTCGTAGGGGCTGTAGCTCAGCATGTAGCGGAACGCCGCCGGGTCGGTGATCGGATTGCCCCACTCGTTCCACTCGCCCGGGGTCAGCGGCAGGCTCTCGTCGAGCATGGTGTTGACGACGTCGACGAAGGGCACGTCGGCGACGACCGCGCCGAACAATTCCGGTGCCTGGTTGACCACCGCGCCCATCAGCTCGCCGCCGGCCGAGCCGCCCTGCGCGGCGATCCGGCCGGCGCTGGTGTAGCGCTGGGCGATCAGGCCCCGCGCGGCGTCGACGAAATCGTTGAACGTATTGGTGCGATGGGTGCGGGTGCCGTCGAGATACCAGCCATAGCCCATCTCGTCGCCGCCCCGGATATGAGCGATGGCGAAGGCATAGCCGCGGTCGAGCATCGAGATGCGGTTGCTCGAAAAGGCGGGCGCCGTCGCATAGCCGTAGGCGCCATAAGCGTAGAGGAAGACGCGGCCCTGCCCGTTGCGCTCGAAACCGCGCCGGTAGACGATTGAGACCGGGATCTGCTTGCCGTCGCGCGACGGGACGAGGATCCGCTCGGTGACATAGCGGCTGGCATCGTAGCCGGACGGGATGCGCTGGACCTTGAGCGACTCCAGCCGGCTGTCGGCGGGGCGATAATCATAGGTGGTCGGCGGGGTGACCATCGAGCTGTAGGCGAGGCGATAGGCGCTCGGCGCATATTCGGGGTTGGTGCCCAGCGCCACCGTATAGGCAGCCTCGGGGAAGGCGATGCGCCGCTCCTGACCGCGATAGGTGCGCAGCCGGATCTGATCGAGGCCGTTCACACGCTCGGTGATGGCGAGATGGTCGCGAAAGGCCGTGATGCCGCGCAGATAGACCTGGTCGGAGCCGGCGATGACCGTGCGCCATTCGCCGGGACGCGCGGGATCGGCCTCGGCGATGCGGAAATTGACGTGATCGTCGTTGGTCAGGATCCAGAGCTTGCCGTGGCTCGAATCGACCGAATATTGGATGTTCGGGCGCCGTCGCGCGATCAGCACCGGCGGCGCTTCCGGATTGTCGGCGGGGACGAAGCGAGTTTCGTTGGAGCTGTTCTCCCCCGTCTGGATCAGGATGTAGCGCCGGTCCTGGGTGCGGCCGACGCCGACGCCGAAGGCGATATTCTCGGTCTCCTCGTAGAGCGTCCTGTCCTCCGCCAGCGGCCGGCCGAGGCGATGCAGGCGGGCGCGGTAGCTGCGCCAATTGGCGTTGACCTCGGTGAAGACGATGGCGCGGCTGTCGGCGGTCCACACCGGCTGGCCGATGCCGACCTCGGTCACCGTCTCGATGTCGCGCCCGGTGGCGATCTCGCGGATGCGGAGCTGGAAGCGCTCCGACCCGTCATCGTCGATCAGCATGGCGGCGTAGCGGCCGTCGGAGCTGACCTCCATCGCGCCGAGCCGGAAATAGGGCTTGCCCGCGGCGGCGGCGGTTTCGTCGAGGATGATTTGCTCGGGTACCCCGCCCGAGAAGACCGGGCGGCGATACCAGGTCCGGTATTGCGCGCCGGGCTGAAACGCCCACCAATAGAGATATTGGCCGTCGCGGACGGGCACCGAGCTGTCGTCCTCGGGGATACGGCCGCGCATTTCCTGGAACAATGTGTCGATCAGCGGCCGGTGCGGCGCCATCGCCGCTTCGAAATAGGCATTTTCGGCGCGCAGGTAGGAGAGCACGTCGGCGTCGTCGACGGTCGGGTAGGATTGGTCCTTGAGCCAGTGATAGGGGTCCTGGACCGTCACGCCATGGCGCTCGAAGCTATGGGGGCGCTGCTCGGCGACCGGCGGCGGGGGAAGCTGGGTGGCCTGGGCGTTCTGGGCGGTCATCGTCTCACTCGGGGTCTGGGCCTGCACGGCGGCGGGCGCGGCGGCAAGCAGGAGGGCGGCAATCACAAGGCGCATGGGAGCATCCTGGAATCGGGCGCCGGACTGGCGCGGTGCGGTGAACGGGCTTATCTAGCGGCGGAAAGCCAGATCGGGAAAGCCCTATGTCCACCTATGAAGCCCGCCTCGCGGCGTTGCGCGAGCAATTGAAGGCCGACCGGCTCGACGGCTTCGTCGTGCCGCTGACCGACGAGCATATGAGCGAATATGTCGGCAGCTACGCTCAAAGGCTGGCTTGGCTGACCGGCTTCCAGGGTTCGGCGGGCGCGGCGGTGGTGCTGCCCGAAGAAGCGGCGATCTTCGTCGACGGGCGCTACACGCTCCAGGTCAGGGACCAGGTCGACGGCGCGCATTGGAGCTATCAGTCGGTGCCAGAGACCAGCATCGCCTCCTGGCTCAAGCTTCGCGCCCCCGACGGCGGTCGGATCGGCTACGACCCCTGGCTGCACACCAAGGATTGGGTGACCAGGGCGCGCGAGGCGCTGTCCGATAAGGGCGCCGAACTGGTCGCCGTCCGTCGCAATCCGATCGACGCGGTCTGGGCCGACCAGCCCGAGCCCTCCCGGGCGCGGCTGATCGTCCACCCCGATTCCTATGCCGGCCGCTCCTCCGCCGCCAAGCGCCAGGAGATGGCGGACTGGCTGAAAGCCGAGAAAGCGGACGTCGCCGTCCTCGCCGCGCTCGATTCGATCGCCTGGACCTTCAATGTCCGCGGCCAGGACGTCGATCACACGCCGGTCGCGCTCTCCTTCGCCCTGGTCCGCGACGACGGGACCGCCGACCTCTTCGTCGCGTCCGAGAAGATCGGCGACGACGTCCGTCAGCATCTCGGCAACGGCGTCCGCGTCCACGAGCGTGCCGATTTCGAGCCCGCGCTGGCGGCGCTGGCCGGAAAGCACGTCGCCGTCGATCCCGAACGCTCGGTCGCCGCGATCTTCGAGGCGCTGGAGAGCGCAGGCGCCCATGTGATCTCGAAGCGCGACCCGTCGATATTGCCCAAGGCGATCAAGAACGAGGTCGAGATTTCCGGCCACCGCGCCGCCCAGGCGCGCGACGGCGCCGCTTTGTCGCGCTTCCTCCACTGGCTGTCGGTCGAGGCGCCCAAAGGCGGGGTCGACGAACTCTCGGCCGCGGCGGGGCTTCAGGGCTTCCGCCAGCAAAGCGGCGACCTGTGCGACCTCAGCTTCGATACCATTTCCGGCGCCGGCGCCAACGGCGCCATCGTCCATTACCGGGTTTCCAAAGCGACCAACCGCCCGCTCGAGATGGATTCGATCTATCTCGTCGATTCGGGGGGCCAATATCCGGACGGCACCACCGACGTCACCCGCACGGTCGCGATCGGGACGCCGACGGCCGAGATGAAGGACCGCTTCACCCGCGTCCTCCAGGGCCATATCGCGGTCGCCCGCGCCCGCTTCCCGGAAGGGACGCGGGGCTCGCAGCTCGACAGCTTCGCGCGCCAGTATTTGTGGAGCGTCGGCCTCGATTACGCCCACGGGACCGGCCACGGCGTCGGCTCCTTCCTCTCGGTCCATGAGGGCCCGCAGCGGATCTCGCCGGTCGGCAGCGCCCAAGCGGGCGGCGACGAGCCGCTGCAGGCCGGCATGATCCTCTCCAACGAGCCCGGTTATTACAAGACCGGCGAATATGGCATTCGTGTCGAGAATCTGGTGCTGGTCGTGCCGGTCGCGGTCGACGGCGCCGAGAAAAGGCTGCTCGGCTTCGAGACGCTCACCTTCGCGCCGATCGACCGCAACCTGATCGAGGTGGCGATGCTGTCAGCGGCGGAGCGGGCCTGGATCGACGACTATCACGCCGACGTGCTGCGGATCGTGGGGCCCCAGCTCGACGGCGCGGCGAAGGCGTGGCTGGAGGCGCAGTGCGCGCCGCTCGACTAGGAGCGGTCGCCGTCCATATCGGCCGACTTGCCCGCCTCGTCCCTTTCCCGCGCCTGCGCCCGTCGGCGCTTCAGATTCTCGCGCAGCGCGGCGGCGAGGCGCTTTTCCCGATCCTCGTCCTTTCTGGCCATGGACCCGCCTTGACATATCGGGAGACGAGCGGCCATAGCGCCGCCTCTTCTCGACAAGCGAATGCTGCCGTAGCTCAGTGGTAGAGCGCATCCTTGGTAAGGCTGAGGTCGTGAGTTCAATCCTCACCGGCAGCACCATTTTCACGCACAGCCCCGCCGGGGGCATGGCGAAGCCGGAAATCGTCGCATTGACCCGCGGGATAAGCGCGGCCATGCGGCGCTGACCATGCGCTTCTTTTCGGACAATGCAGCGGCCGCACATCCCAAGGTGATCGAGGCGATCGCCGAGGCCAATCATATCGACACCGCTTATGACGGCGATGCCTATA
>DATKIV010000052.1:0-133113 GCA_035543935.1 Allosphingosinicella sp. | reverse complement strand
TCGTGCATGTGATAGCCGCTGATCGAAATCGAGTTGAAGCGCGGCATGTTGGCGGCGCAAAAAGCGATGATGTCCGACACGATCCGCATCGACGGCTCGGGCGGGTAAATATAGGTGTTGCGGACCGCGAACTCCTTGAGGATGTCGTTCTGGATCGTGCCGCTGAGCTGGGCCTGCGCCACGCCCTGCTCCTCGGCGGCGACGATATAGAAAGCGAGCACGGGCAGGACCGCGCCGTTCATCGTCATCGAGACCGACATCTCGCCCAATGGGATGCCGTCGAACAGGATCTTCATGTCCTCGAGCGTGTCGATGGCGACGCCCGCCTTGCCGACGTCGCCGACGACGCGGACATGGTCGCTGTCATAGCCGCGATGCGTGGCGAGGTCGAAGGCGACCGAGAGGCCCTTCTGCCCGGCGGCGAGGTTGCGGCGGTAGAAGGCGTTCGACTCCTCGGCGGTCGAGAAGCCCGCATATTGGCGGATCGTCCACGGCCGGCCGGTATACATCGAGGCATAGGGCCCGCGCGTGTACGGCACGAAGCCGGGCAGGCCCGGGTCGAGGCCGGCGGCATCCTCGGCGGTGTAGAGCGGCCGGATGTCGATCCCCTCCGGCGTGCGCCAGATCAGGTCCTTGCCGCGCACTTCCTTGGCGGCGGCAATTTCCCAATCGGCCTTGGTCGGTTTCGGATCAGCCATGCCAATCCCCTAGCCGTTCGTCCCGAGCGTAGTCGAGGGGCGCATGTGATGACTCCGTGCCAGCGCCCCTCGACTTCGCTCGGGACGAACGATCTCTTTATGCCTGTTCAATG
The DNA here is from genome assembly GCA_035543935.1 of Allosphingosinicella sp. Classification (GTDB taxonomy): domain Bacteria; phylum Pseudomonadota; class Alphaproteobacteria; order Sphingomonadales; family Sphingomonadaceae; genus Allosphingosinicella. Next base: position 132,302 of record DATKIV010000052.1, on the reverse strand, counting down.
CCCGTCGTTCGCCGGCGTCTCCATCAACTCGACCAGAACGCCGCCCATATCCTTCGGGTGCACGAAAATCACCAAGGTTCCGTGCGCGCCGATGCGCGGCTCGCCCAGCACCTTGGCGCCCTTGGCCTCCATCTCCCCCTTGGCTTCGTGGATATCGGGCACCTCGAAGCAGACATGATGCTGCCCGCCCGCCGGATTCTTCGCCAGGAAATTGTGCAGCGGCGAGGCCTCGCCCAGCGGCTCGATCAGCTCGATCTGGCTGTTCGGCGTATCGACGAAGCAGACCCGGACGCCCTGCGCCGGCAGGTCGAACGCCGCGTGGATCCTCGTCGCGCCGAGCAGGTCGCGATAGAGGGCGACACTGGTTTCGATCGAGGGGGTGGCGATACCGACATGGTTCAGGCGTCCGAGCTTCATTGCGTTGCTTCCATTCCTGGGCAGGCGACGCTGTCCTGGCCGCCGCCCGTCACCGGCTCGAAGCGGCCGTTGCGGAAAACATGGCGGCGGGTGAGGTTGCACGAGCCGCTATAGACCACGTCGAAGGATCTGTTGCGGACGACGTTGGTGATGCGGCCTTCCAGCGCGAAGGCCTGGCTCTCGTCCAGCACCGCGCCGCTATTATCGGAGCCGAGGTCGACCCGGCTTTCGATCGGCCCTTGCGGACGCAGCTCGGTGATGGTCGCATAGGTCTGGGTATAGCCCTGGCCCGTAGAGCCGCCTTCGGCGTAGACGGCTGGGTGGGTGGTGAAATTCTCGACGATGCGCCAGCCCTCCGGCGGATTGCCCCAGCCGGGGCCGGACACGGCCTCGGGATAGCGCGCCACGACCTCGAACCCGTTGCCCGTGTCGCGCAGATAATAGGCCCCGACATAGCCGGCGCAGGCGTGGCAGCCATCGGGAATGCGGCTTTCGGTCAGCAGCACCGGTCCGAATGTGGTCCACAAGATGCGCGCGGCGCGCTCGCTGCCGGGCGCGCCGTCGATCCGGCGGCTGAGCGGGCTCGCGCGCCCGAACACCGCCCGGAACGCGGTGGCGAGCTGCTCCGCTTGCGGACGGTCCCGCATGGTCGGCGTGGCGGCGACTTGGTTGACGCTTTGGACGGGCGGCTCGACAACATTGGCGGTTTGCGCCGCATTGCCGCCTTCCCCATCCGTCCGGCGCAGAAGGAGGAAGGCGAGCAGCGCGACCAGCAGAATCGCGGCCGCGCCGCCGGCGATCCAGGGCCAGGGTAGGGGTCGAAGCGTGGGCGGCAGCGGCGCGGAAGGCGGCGGCGGAACGGGGCGAAGCAGACGCTCCTTCTCCAACTCGAATTCGGCCTCGGTGATGGCGCCGCTCTCGCGCAGCTTCTGCAAACGTTCCAGGGCCTCGATGTGGTCCGTCATCCTTGCCTCCCGACCTCGCGCGGAAGACTAGCATGCCAGGGCGCGGAGATGGGAGCGAGAAGTGGCGGCAAGCAAAGGGGGGCTTAGGCCGGCAGCCCGAACGCCCCGCGCAGGCCCAGGTCGAACAAGAGATCGGCCGCGACCGTGGCGACCAGCAGAAAGCTCAGCGCGTGGAGCGCGACCAAGACGGCGAATTTCGACGGGCTGTCGGTGCGATGGTGATGGGTTCGGTAGACCGGCAGGCGGCCGTCGCGAAGCCCGCGAAACAGGCGCCAGCCGATCAAGGGCAGCAACGCCAGAGCGACTAGGCCGACGAAGAGATTCTCGCCCTGAAACGTCATCAAGGCAAAGCCTTCAGCGCGCGCGCCAGCGGCATGACGTGGGTTTGGGTGAGCGGCGCGAGCGTGAGGCCGTCGAGGGCAACGGGATCGACCCAGATCGCTTCTTCGATCTCGGCCTGCGCCCGAGCCTTGCCGGCAAGCGTCACAGCAAAGAGTTGGGCCTGGACGGTCGAACCCGGTTCATTGACGGCCGGCGCGCTGAAGGTGCCCAGCATGCGCCCCGAGCCGGCCTCCACGCCGCAACCGAGCTCTTCGCGGATTTCACGCGCCAGCGCGACGAGCGGCGACTCGCCGTCGATCAGCTTGCCGCCCGGCTGCATGAAGGCGGCCGTGCCGCGCTTGCGCACCAGCAGCGTCCTGCCCTCCTCGTCCATGGCCAGCGCGGCGACGATCCGGATGACGTTCGCCGCATCCGGATCAGAGCGGGATATTGTCATGCTTCTTCCAGGGATTCTCCAGCTGCTTGTCCCTCAATTTCCGCAAGCCCATTGCGATCCGCCGGCGGGTGGAATGGGGCATGATCACCTCGTCTATGAAGCCCTTCGACGCCGCCACGAAGGGGTTGGCGAAGCGGGCCTCATAGTCGGCGGTGCGCTCGGCGATCTTGGCGGGATCGCCGATATCCTTGCGGAAGATGATCTCGACCGCGCCCTTGGCGCCCATCACCGCGATCTCGGCGGTCGGCCAGGCGTAGTTGAGGTCGCCGCGCAGATGCTTGGAGGCCATCACGTCATAGGCGCCGCCATAGGCCTTGCGGGTGATGACCGTGATCTTCGGCACTGTCGCCTCGGCGTAGGCGAAGAGCAATTTGGCGCCGTTCTTGATGATCCCCTCATGCTCCTGGGCGACGCCGGGGAGGAAGCCGGGGACGTCGACGAAGGTGACGATGGGAATGTCGAAGGCGTCGCAGAAGCGCACGAAGCGCGCCGCCTTCTTCGAGGATTTGATGTCGAGCACGCCGGCCAGCACCGTCGGCTGGTTGGCGACCACGCCGACGGTGCGGCCCTCGACGCGGCCGAAGCCGGTGATGATGTTGGCGGCGTGGGCGGGCTGGATCTCGAAGAAGTCGCCGTCGTCGACGACCTTGGCGATCAGCTCGTGCATGTCGTAGGGTTTGGCGGCACTGTCGGGGATCAACGTGTCGAGGCTGTCCTCCTGGCGGTCCCAAGGGTCGTGGCAGGGCCGCTCGGGCAGATCGTGGCGGTTGGAGAGCGGCAGGAAATCGAAGAAGGCGCGGGTCGCGAGAAGCGCGTCGATGTCGTTCTCGAAGGCGACGTCGGCAACGCCCGATTTGGTCGTGTGGGTGATCGCGCCGCCCAATTCCTCCTGCGTCACGACCTCGTTGGTGACCGTCTTCACCACGTCGGGGCCGGTGACGAACATGTAGCTACTGTCCTTCACCATGAAGATGAAGTCGGTCATCGCCGGCGAATAGACCGCGCCGCCCGCGCAGGGGCCCATGATTAGGCTGATCTGCGGGATCACGCCCGAGGCGAGCACGTTGCGCTGGAAGACTTCCGCATAGCCGGCGAGGCTGGCGACACCCTCCTGGATGCGCGCGCCGCCCGAATCGTTGAGGCCGATGACGGGCGCGCCGACCTTCATCGCCATGTCCATCACCTTGCAGATCTTCTGCGCGTGACGCTCGGAGAGCGAGCCGCCGAAGACGGTGAAATCCTGCGCGAAGACGAAGACCAGGCGGCCGTTGATCGTGCCCGATCCGGTGACGACGCCGTCGCCGGGGAATGTCTGCTCGGCCATGCCGAAGTCGACGCAATTATGCTCGACATACATGTCATATTCTTCGAACGAGCCCTGATCGAGGAGCACGCGCAGCCGCTCGCGCGCGGTGAGCCGGCCCTTGGCGTGCTGCGCCGCGATGCGCTTCTCGCCCCCGCCCAGGCGCGCGGCCGCGCGGCGCCGGTCCAGCTCTTCGATCGTGGTGCCCATCGGGCGGTCTTATTCTGGAGTTGGAGGGGAGGCAAATCAGGCGGGACAAGATCGCCGCCGTCACCCTGAACTTGGTTCAGGGTCCACCTGGTCGCGCGCCGTGGCGGTGGAGAACTGGATCCTGAAACGAGTTCAGGATGACGGTCAGCGCCCTTCGAAGCTTGGCGTCTGCTTCTGGATGAAGGCCATGACGGCGGTGCGGAAATCGGCGGTGCGGCCGGCCTCGGTCTGGGCGTGGCGCTCGGCGGCCAGCGCATCGGTCAGCGGCCTCTGCTCGGCGTCGCGGGCGAGGCGGCGGAGCAGGCCGTAGGCGATTGTCGGACCCTCGGCGAGGCGGGTGGCGAGCGTCGCCGCTTCCGTGTCCAGCGCGTCATCCTCCACGACGCGGCTGATCAGGCCCCACTCGGCCGCCTTCTTCGCCGGGATGCGTTCGCCGAGCATCATCATCTCCATCGCCCGGGCGCGGCCGGCAAGGCGCGGCAGCAGCCAGGTCGCGCCGGCGTCGGGGACGAGGCCGATATTGATGAAAGCCTGCAGGAAATAAGCGGTGTCGCTGGCGACGACGATGTCGGCGGCCAGAGCGAGCGAGCAGCCGGCGCCGGCGCACGGCCCCCGGACCGCGGCGACGACCGGGATCGGGAGCGCGAAGATGTCCTCGATCAGCGGGTTCAGATGGCTTTCCAGCGCGGCGCCGACATCGTCGGGCAGGCCGCCGCCCGCGACCAGATCCGCGCCGCTCGAAAAGCCGCGGCCCGCGCCGGTCAGGAGCAGCGCCCGCGCCCCGGAGCCGGCCAGCCCCGCAATCGCGGCGCGCAACTCCTCGATCAGCCCGGCATTGAGGGCGTTGAGCGAATCGGGGCGATCGAGCGTGATCGTTGCGACGGCGGCGGGACTGATTTCCAGTCTGATGGTCTCATAATCCATGCCGGTTCGTAACGCGCGCCGACGCCTCTGCCTAGCGGCTGACCCGCCACACGGCGTTGCCGACGTCGTCCGCCACCAGCAGCGCGCCGTCGCGGGCGATCGCGACGCCGACGGGACGGCCCAAAGCGCGGCCACGCGCGTCGAGAAAGCCGGTGAGGACGTCGATCGGCTGGCCCGACGGCCGCCCGCCGGCGAACGGCACGAAGACCACCTTGTAGCCGCTGAACGGCCGCCGGTTCCACGAGCCGTGCAGACCGACGAAGGCGCCGTTGTCGAACGGCGGCCCGAGGCGCGCGCCGCGGCTGAAGGCGAGGCCGAGCGGGGCGACGTGGGTGCCGAGCGCATAATCGGGCGGAATCGCGCGTGCGACCATGTCGGGCCGGGGCGGGCGCACGCGGGTGTCGACATGCTGGCCCCAATAGCTCCAAGGCCAGCCGTAGAAGGCGCCGGGCGTCACCCGCGTGAGATAATCGGGAACGAGGTCGCTGCCGAGCTCGTCGCGCTCGTTGACCACTGCGTAGAGAGTGGCGGTGCCGGGCATGAAGTCGATGCCGACCGGGTTCCTGAGGCCCGAGGCCAGGATGCGGTAGCTGCCGGTGGCGGGGTCGATCTCCCAGATCGCGGCGCGCCCTTCCTCCTCCGCCAGGCCGTGCTCGGCGACGTTGGAATTGGAGCCGATTCCGACATAGAGGCGCCCGTCCGGGCCGGCGGCGAGGCTCTTCGTCCAGTGATGGTTGCGCTGGGCCGGCAGCGCGATGATCGTGCGGGGCGCGGCGGTGATCGCGGTCGCGCTCGGATCGTAGGGGAAGGCGACGAGCGCGTCGGCATTGGCGACGTAAAGCGTGTCGCCGATGAGCGCCATGCCGAAGGGCGAGGCGAGGCCGGTTATATAGGCCGTGCGGACCTCGGCCACGCCATCGCCGTCGGCGTCGCGCAGCAGCGTGATCCGGTTCGCGCTGGGGACTGCGGAGCCCGCCCGGCGCATGAACATCCGCATGAAGGTCGCCTTGAGGCCGTGCTCCTCATATTGGGGCGGCGGCGTCGGCGCGGCGCTCTCGGCGACCAATACGTCGCCATTGGGCAGCACCAGCAGCCAGCGCGGATGATCGAGGCCGGCGGCGAACGGGGAGACCCTGAGCTCGGTCGCCGCGACCGGCGCGGCCCCCGCCGGCCAGCCGGTTGCGGGGGCGACGTGGACGGTGGGGATCGGCGTGCGGACCGGCGCCGGCAGCTGCGGCGCCGCGCCGGTCGATTGAACGATGTTCAGGCGGGCGCGATCGCCGCAGCCGGCGCAGACGGCGAGCAGCGGAAGGGCAAGCAAGGTGGCGGAGAAAGGATTCATGGCGGCCTCCTTAATCGGCCGCGATCGTCTCCCCGGGTGGATGCAGGCGGAGCCGGCGGACGCGGCGAGTGTCGGCGTCGACCACCTCAAGTTTCCAGCCGCTCGGATGTTCCAATATCTCGCCGGTCTTGGGCACGCAGCCGGCGAGCACGAAGGCGAGGCCGCCAAGCGTGTCGACATCCTCCTCGATCGGGCCAAGCCGGGCGTCGACAGTCTCGGCGACCTCGGTGAGCTCGGCGCGGCCGTCGGCGTCCCAAACGCCGTCCTCGGCATGGCTCAGCAGGCCCGGCAGCTCCTCGTCATGCTCGTCCTCGATCTCGCCGACAATCTCCTCGACCACGTCCTCGATGGTCAGCAGCCCCTCGGTGCCGCCGAACTCGTCGACGACGATGGCGAGATGGACGCGCTCGGCGCGCATCCGCGCGAGCAGATCGAGCACCCCCATCGATTCGGGGACGTAAAGCGGCGTTCGCATCAAAGTGCGGATGTCGGCGGGCGGCTCGGCGCCGCTGGTTTGCACCGCGAACAGATCCTTGACGTGGATCATCCCGATCACCGTATCGAGGCTTTCCTCGAAGACAGGCATGCGGCTGTGTCCGGCGTCGGCGAAGGCGGCGACCAAGGCATCGAAGCCGGTGGTCGCTGGCACGGCGTAGATATCGCCGCGCGGCACGGCGACGTCGCCCGCATTCTTCTCGCCGAAGTGGAGGATGTTGAGCAGCATCTGCCGTTCGACGTGGCTGAGGTCGCCGCGGCGCGGATCTTCGCCCTCGCGGCTCTCGATCGCCTCCTCGATCTCGTCGCGCAGGCTCGCCTCGCCGTCGCCGCCGAACAGGAGGCCGCGCAGGCCGCCCCAGAAACTGCGTCCTTCCTCGCGCTTGCCGGGACTGTCGTCTTCCATGGGTCTAAGATTCAACCTCTGTGACGTGATAGGGATCGGCGATGCCGAGCGAAGCCAGAGCGCGCCGCTCGACGTCCTCCATCTCCTCGGCGTCGGCGTCGCTCGTTTCGTGGTCGTAACCTAGCAGATGGAGCGCGCCGTGCACCACCAGATGCGTGGCGTGGGTTTCGATGGCGACGTGTCTGTCCGCCGCCTCGGCCGCGCAGATGCCGTAAGCGAGGACGATATCGCCGATCAGCGGGCTCGCCGCGAGCTCGCTTTCCTCGGCCATCGGGAAGGAGAGGACGTTGGTCGCCTTGTCCTTGCCGCGCCAGGCGGCGTTCAAGGCGCGAACCTCGGCGTCGGAGGTGAACTTGACCGAGACCTCGCTGTCGCTGAGGGACGCGTGGCGGCTGTGCGCGACCGCGGCGTGGACGGCGCCGCGGGCGAGGGCGGGCCAGTCGATGCGAGAGTCCCACTCCTCGGACGTATCGGTCTCGACCCCGATCATGTGCCGCTCCCGAGGGGGACAGTTACTTTCAGACGCAGCGCCTGAGTGATCTCGCCAGACACGTGAAAGTAACTGTCCCTGATCACGCCGATCACGACGCCGGCCCTTCATAGGCTTCGACGATCTTTCCCACCAAGGGATGCCGCACCACGTCGCCGGCGCCGAAGCGGATGGTGGCGATTCGAGCGATTCCTTCGAGCTTGCCGACCGCGTCGTTGAGGCCGGAGGTGACGCCCGCGGGCAGATCGGTCTGGTTGGGATCGCCGCAGATCACCATGCGCGAGCGCATGCCGAAGCGGGTCAGGAACATCTTCATCTGTTGCGGCGTGGTGTTCTGCGCCTCGTCGAGGATGATAAAGGCGTCGGAAAGCGTGCGGCCGCGCATGAAGGCGATCGGCGCGATTTCGATCTCGCCCGACGCGATGCGGCGCTCGACCTGCTCGGTCGGCAGCATGTCGTAGAGCGCGTCGTAGAGCGGGCGGAGATAGGGATCGACCTTCTCCTTCATGTCGCCGGGCAGAAAGCCCAATCGCTCGCCCGCCTCGACCGCGGGGCGCGACAGGATCAGCCGGTCGACCGAGCCGCCGATCAATTGCTGCACCGCCTGGGCGACCGCGAGATAGGTCTTGCCGGTGCCCGCCGGCCCGAGCGCGAAGATCATGTCATCGCGGGCCAGCGCTTCCATATAGGCGCCTTGCGCCTTGGAGCGCGGGACGATGGTCTTCTTGCGGGTGCGGATCATCACCTTGGGCGGCTCGATCACCTCATTCTCAATGATCCCGTCGAGCGTCGCCTGGCCGGACATGGCGATGATCGCGTTGACCGTCTCGGCGTCGATGTCGTGGCCCTCGTCGAGCCGGTTGTAGAGCCCGAGCAGCACCTCGCGGGCGCGCGCCGCGCTTTCCGGCTCGCCCTCGATCTGCACCTTGGCGCCGCGCGCGGCGATATAGACTCCGAGCCGATCCTCGATCGCCACCAAATTGCGGTCGAACTCGCCGAACAGGGGCCCGAGCAGATGCGGCTGTTCGAACTCGAGCTCAACCCGGGCGCGCGGGCCGGCGGCGGCTTCGGCTTTCTTCTGGGCCATCAGGCAGCCACCGGGAGGCGCGCCGCGCCCGCCAGGCTGTTCGGGCCGGCGGAAAGCAGGTCGACCTCGACCAGGTCGCCGATCGCGGCATCGGTTTCGAGGTGCACGGACTGGAGCCAGGGCGTCTTGCCGACCAATTGGCCGGGCTTGCGGCCGGGCCGTTCGAGCAGAATCGCCGTGCGCCGCCCGACGCTCGCCTGGTTGAAGGCGAGCTGCTGCCGCCCAAGCAGGGCCTGCAGGCGCTGCAGGCGCTCGTCCATGATCTGGGCCGGAATCTGATCCTCCATGCTTGCGGCGGGCGTGCCCGGTCGCGCTGAATATTTGAACGAGAAAGCCTGCGCATAGTTCACCGCCTCGACGAGGCCGAGCGTCGCTTCGAAATCCTCGTCGCTCTCGCCCGGGAAGCCGACGATGAAATCGCCCGAAATGGCGATGCCCGGCCGAGCGGCCCGGACGCGCTCGAGGACGCGCAGATAGGATGAGGAATCGTGGCTGCGGTTCATCGCCTTGAGGACGCGGTCGCTGCCCGACTGAACGGGCAGGTGCAGATAGGGCATCAGCTTTTCGATCTCGGCATGGGCGCGGATCAGGCCTTCGGTCATGTCGGTCGGGTGGCTGGTCGTGTAGCGGATGCGCGCGAGGCCCGGCAGCGCGTCGAGCGCGCGGATCAGTTCATCGAGGCCCCTTTCGTCCTCGCGCCAGGCGTTGACGTTCTGGCCGAGCAGGACGATTTCCCTCGCGCCCGCGTCGACCAGCGCTTTGGCCTCGTCGACGATCGCCGCGAAGGGCCGGGAGATTTCGACGCCGCGCGTATAGGGGACGACGCAATAAGTGCAGAATTTGTCGCAGCCTTCCTGGACGGTGAGGAAGGCGCTCGCGCGCTGCCGGCGGCGGGCGGGAAGCGCGCCGAACTTGGAGAGCGCCGGCATGTCGGTGTCGACGGCCTTGCGGCCCGCCGCCGCCTCGCGGACCAGCGCCGGCAGGTTGTGATAGGCCTGCGGACCGACGACGATGTCGACCTGCGGCGCGCGGCGCGGGATTTCGGCGCCTTCCGCCTGGGCGACGCAGCCGGCGACCGCGATCATCGGCGCCGCCGCGCCGCCGGGGCGCTTCACGAGCCGGCCGATGTCCGAATAGACCTTCTCCGCCGCTTTCTCGCGAATGTGGCAGGTGTTGAGCACGACGAGGTCGGCGGCGTCGGCATCGGCCGCGGCCATGCCGCCGGCCTCCAGCAATTCGGCCATGCGCTCGCCGTCATAGGCGTTCATCTGGCAGCCGAACGACTTGACGTGGAAGGTGGCGGGGGCGGGTTTCATCGCGGCGCCTATAGGGGATCGGCCGCTGCTTCGGAAGCGGTTGCGCTTCCCGGGAGCGCCGCGATCGGAACCGCACCGGGCAGAGCGGCGACGACCTCCGCGCGGGCGCGGGCGGTGAGCGCCTTGCGGTCGCCCGCCTCGGCCGGGTCGACCGGTGCGAGGAAGCGCAGGGTGACGTCGAGCCTGCCCGGCCGCTCGAGCAGGCGACGCGCGTTCAGCTCATAGCTTTCCTCGCCCACCCACAGGGCGTCGCCGACCTCTGGGCCGAAATCGATCACCACCGGCTGAACCATCACGCCCGGAATCGGCGGATAGAGCGCGGCGAGCAGGCTCGGGCGGAAGGGCAGGATGTCGTGGCCGCCATTGGTCGTCCCTTCGGGGAACAGGCAGACGGCGCGGCCGTCCTCCAGGCCCTGGCGGAGCGCGCCGGCCTGGCCCTTGACGCTGCTTCTGATGTCGCGGGTGATGTAGATCGAATCGTTGAGGCTCGACGCCCAGCGGATGATGCCGGTGAGATCGGCGCGGGCGACGAAGATGGACGGGACCGCGCCGCCCATCGCCAATATATCGAGCCACGAGACGTGATTGGCGGCGTAGAGGACCTTGGCGGTGAGCGGCGTGCCTTCGATCCTGACCCGCATGCCGCAGCGCCGGCCGGTATAGCCAAGGAAGATCTGCGGCCAGGGCGAGCGGGCGCCGAATATCTTCCACAGATAATGAAGCGGCACGCAGAAGGCGAAGCCCGCGATGATGGCGCCGCGGCGCCAGGTCGCCCGCAATTTCCGGATCATCTAGGCGCGATCGCAATCACAGCGCTTCGTCACCCCGGACTTGATCCGGGGTCCATCTTCTTGCGCGGCGGCGGAAAAAAGAAAGGTGGATGCCGGATCAAGTCCGGCATGACGAAGGTGGGTCAGGGTCATGCGCCTCTAATAGTCCCGGGAGACGGAGACGCCGTACAGCTCCATGCGGTGATCGACCAGGCGGAAGCCGAGCTTGGCGGCGATGCGGCGCTGCAGCTCCTCCAATTCCTCGTCGACGAACTCGATGACGTTGCCGGTCTCTACGTCGATGAGATGGTCGTGATGGGTTTCGGCGGCCGCTTCGTAGCGAGCGCGGCCGTCCCCGAAATCGTGGCGTTCCAGGATGCCCGCTTCCTCGAACAGGCGGACGGTGCGGTAGACGGTGGCGATCGAGATGCCGGGATCGACCGCGGCGGCGCGGGCGTGGAGCGCCTCGACGTCGGGATGGTCCTCCGATTCGCCGAGGACGCGGGCGATCACCTTGCGCTGCTCGGTGATGCGAAGGCCCTTTTCGGCGCAGAGCGCCTCGATGTCGATGCTGCGGGTCATGGCCGATCGTCTTTAGAGTCATTCGCGTCCCGACGCAAAGGCGGCACACGCGAAAAGCGCCACGCCCGCTCGCGCGGGAATGGCGCCTTCCGGTTTCCTCGAGCCCAGTGATGGGCTCGCCTGGCGGGACATGATTCGGGTCCCGGACCGGTCGGGCCCGAAACCGTCATGATCCGCACCGTTTATTTCTTGGCGGCGGTACGCTTACGCTTGGTGCCGAGGCCGATCTTCTTGGCGAGCGCGCGGCGCTGCTCGGCATAATTCGGCGCGACCATCGGATAGTCGGCATTGAGGCCCCACTTCTGCCGGTATTGGTCCGGGGTCAGATTGTAATGGGTCATCAGGTGCCGCTTGAGCATCTTGAGCTTCTTGCCGTCCTCGAGGCAGACCACATAGTCCGGCTTGATCGAAGAACGAATCGAAACGGCGGGCTCCGGCTTCGCGGCCGGCTCTTCCTTGCGTTCGCCGAGGCCGAAAAGCGCCCCATGCACATTGGCAATGAGCAAGGGGAGGTCCGAAACCGCGACACTGTTGTTGCTGACGTGCGCCGACACAATGTCGGCCGTCAGGGTGACCAGCGTCTCCCCGTAATTATCTTGGTTTTCCATTTTGTCGGTATCCAACTTTGCTTGAGATCAGAGGAAGTGACTGCCATTGGCCTGGCAGGCACGGGCGAGGATTGGTCCGTTTTGGCGTCTTTGACAAGGGCGAAACGAAAGAAGCAATCTGTGGATTGCCGCAGTTTTCAGATGCCCTTCGCTAAGGTGAGCGCGTCGTACCTGTCCCCTTTTTGGCCGCTATAGTAGTCGCGGCGCCGTCCGACGAGGCCGAAGCCAGCTTGCTCGTAAAGACTAAAGGCATGATTTCCTTCGCGGACTTCGAGATGCAGGCGCGAGGCGCCGCGCGCCCGGGCGGCCTCCTCGAAATCGTCGATCAGGATCCGGCCGATGCCCCGGCGCTGGACGCCGGTGCGGACCGCCAGCAGCAGCAATTCGGCCTCGTCCGCCACGAAACGGGCCAGAGCGAAGCCGAGCACGACATCATTTTCGTGCGCGAGGGTCAGCCACACGCCCGGCATGGGCAGCAGGCCGGCGCATTGCATATGGGTCCAGGCCTCGCCGAAACGCGGATCGAAGCTGTCGTCCATGACCGCCATGACCGCCTTCAGGTCGGCTTGGCCGCCCTGGCTCAGGATGATCGACGAGTCCGTCATGTCATCGGCGTCGCGTCGGGCGCCCGGCCGTAGATCGGACTCGCCGGCAAGGCGCGCAGCGCCGGCGGCAGCGTCCAGGCGTCGGCGGCGCGCGGCCAGGCCTCGGCCCAGCGGCCGCGGCCGCGCGCCGCGACCAGGGCCTCGGCGCCCGAGCCGAGCACGAGCTCGGCCGCGACCGCGGCGGCGGCGTCGCCGGGGGCGAGCGAGGCGAGCTCGCCGAGGGGCGCGATCGGATCACCGGACCAGCTTTGCACGAAAAGCTCGCCATGTCCTCCCGCCAGCGCGACGGCGAGCTCGCGCGCGCCGCTCGCCGCCGCGATCAAGGCGAGCGAGGAAAAACCGGCGACCGGCACGCGCCAGCCGATGGCGAGGCCGTGGGCGGCGGCGAGGCCGACGCGAACGCCGGTGAAGCTGCCCGGCCCGCAATCGACCAGGATCGCGTCGGGCCGGCCCGCGCCGATAAGGTCGGCGATCATCGGCAGCAGCCGCTCGGCATGGCCGCGGCCGACCAGCTCGTGGCGCTCGCCGATCAAGGCGCCGCCCGCGTCGAGCAGAGCGACGGAGCAGGCGGCGGTCGCGGTTTCGATCACCAGGAGCATGAATGGAATTTCGTGGAGGTCATTCCCGGGGGCTTTCGTCACCCTGAACCTGTTTCAGGGTCCAGTCTTCCATCCGCACTGCTGCGCGAAACTGGATGCTGAAACAAGTTCAGCATGACGGGACCGGGGTTCGGGGGAGGCTCAGATCGCCTCGACGGCCTCGACCTCGGGGACATAATGTTTGAGCAGGCTCTCAATGCCGTTCTTGAGCGTCATCGTCGAGGAGGGGCAGCCCGAGCAGGCGCCCTGCAAAGCCAGATAGACCGTGCCGGCCTTGAAGCCGCGATAGACGATGTCGCCGCCGTCCTGCGCCACGGCGGGGCGGACGCGGGTGTCGATCAGCTCGCGGATCTGGGCGACGATTTCGGCGTCGGCGGGATCGTCGTCGAGCGCAGGCTCGGGCGCGACATGGATATCGCCGGCGGCGGCGGGGCGGAAGAGCGGCGCGGCGCTGGCGAAATGGTCGAGCAGGACCTCGAGCACCTGCGGCTTGAGCGCGCGCCATTCGGCGCCCGGCGCCGCGGTCACCGAGATGAAGTCGCGGCCGAAGAACACGCCCTCGACGTCGCCGGTCGAGAAAATCGCCTCGGCGAGCGGCGAGGCCTCGGCGGCCTCCGGCGTCGCGAAATCGCGCGTGCCGGCGTCCATCACCTTGCGGCCCGGAAGGAATTTCAGGGTCGAGGGGTTCGGGGTTGTCTCGGTCTGGATCAGCATGGGAGGGATGTGGCGCTTTGGCGCGGCGCGATCAAGGCCGGCGACGATTTCCAGCTGCCTTGCTGAAAACGCATGCTATTCTCCCCCAAAGGGGCATTGACGACAGCATGATTCTGACCATGATCATGACGATGGCGGCCGCGCTGGCGCTGCAGGCCGATCAGGCGACGCCGCCGCGGCGCGCTCGCGCCAATCTCAACCAATATTTTTCCACGGACGATTATCCGCCGACGGCCGCTGCCCGCGGCGCGCAGGGCACGACCGGCTTCTGGCTCTCCATCGGCGCCGACGGCACGGTCACCCGATGCACGATAAGCCATTCGTCCGGCGATGCGGCCCTGGATGCGGCAACCTGCGCGATCCTGCTCGGGCGCGCCCGCTATGAGCCGGCGCGGGACGCGGCAGGGCGCGCGATACCCGGCAAGGACTGGGGCCGGGTGACCTGGCGGCTGCCGCCGCCCGCGCCTGGCGGACCGTTCGTGCGGTCCGTGACGATAAGCCGGCTGCGCTCGAACGGCGCCGGCCAGCTCGATTGCACCGTCACGACCGACGGCGTCGCGGAGACGGATGCCGGCCCAACCCATTGCGGAGCGCTGGCCGGGACCGGCGCGAACGAAATGCTGCGGCGGGCTCAGGCGCCGATGGAGGTGACCATGGTCTCCGTGGGCGGGCCTGCGGATACGGGCGTGGAGACGGCGGGGGAGGACGAGGCTCGCTATGGCGCACTGCAGTACGACATAGTCTCCGACCTCGTCATCGGCCAGAACGGCCGCATCACGCAGTGCAGCATCGTCACGCGCACCATCCCTCCGTCCTCGTTGTTCGAAGATGTACCCGGCCTTTGCGAGCTTCCTCCGCCGGGGGCGCCGCCATTGTTCGAGCCGGCCACCGACCCGGCGCCGCGTCACGCCCGGTATCGATACGCGCTATACATCAAGGGCCGGCTGGTGGATTGGCAGACGCCCGGGGGGCCGGCGGTCACGCCCGGGCCGCCGCCGCGCCCCTAGAAATCCGGCTTGTCGTAATGGGCCGGCGGCAGGATCACCTCCATCCGCTCGCCGAGCAGCGGGCGGAAGCTCGGCCGCGACTTCATCACCGCATACCAGTCGACCGTCTGCTTGTGGCCGCGCCAGTCGATCCCGCCGAGATAGTCGGCGACCGAGAGCTGTGCGGCGGCGGCGAGGTCGGCCAGGGTCAGCACCGGACCGGCGAGCCAGCGGCGATGATCGAGCAGATAATCGAGATAGTCGAGATGGCCGTCGATCGCGGTCATCGCCCGTCTCAGCTGCTGCGCATCGGGCGCCTCGCGGCTGACCAGGCGCTTCAGCATCCGCTCGTGCATCAGCAGGGCGACGGCGTCGTGGTAGAGCTTGACGTCGAACCAGCTGACCAGCCGCCGGATCTCGGCGCGGTTGGTGGCGGTGCCCGGGATCATCGGCGCGCGGTCGATCGTCTCCTCGAAATATTCGCAGATCGCGGTCGAATCGATCAGCACGATGCCCTTCGACGCCTCGACCAGCACCGGCGTCTGCTTGGCCGGAGTGAGGTCCGCGAAATCGTCGTCGTCGAGCCAGGGCGAGACGCGCACCAGCTCGTGCGGGACCCCCTTCTCGGTAAGCGCCAGCCGGACCTTGCGGGAAAAGGGGCAGAGCGGGAATTGATAGAGCTGCCACATGGCCTGCGTCTCTTAACGGACGCGCCGCGCCAGTCTACCGCCGATTTCGCCCGGAGCGCCTTGCCTCAATAAGGCTCGTCGTCCGTGGCTTCGTCGTCGAGGTCGAGGTCCCAATTGTCGTCGACGTCGCCGGGCGGCAGCCGGCGCGGCGGGGGGCCGAGCGAGGCGTCGACGGCGCCGGCGATCGCGTCTTCCATGTCGCGGACCGAGCGGCGCAGCGCCGGCTCCGCGGCGGCGAAGGCGTCGATCGTCCGGGACAGGCCCGCGGCGGTGCCGTAGATCGAGGCGCGCAGCCGGCGCTCGAAGCGCGGATCATCGCGGCCGGCAATGTCGCGCAGGGTCCGGTGGCGGCCGCGCCGGCCATAGGGGTCGGCGGCGTCGAGCAGCGGACCGACGTCGAGGTCGAGCATCGCGCCGGTGGCGCGGTCGATCGCCGGCGCGGTCCGCTCGATGACCTCGTGCGCGCCGCGGACCTGGTCGGCGCGCGTCCGCTCGGCGCGGGTTTGGGCGGCCGAGGGCGCAGCGGCGAGCGCGGATAAAGCGGCGGCGATCAGGACGTTACGCATCGGCATTCTCCTTGGGCGGGCGGCCCTTGCCATGACGAAGCTGAGCCGGGGCTGAACATGGCTCAGATGCGCGGCGGCGGATCGAGGTGCGCGGTGGCGTCGCGGACCGCGGCCTCGACACGGGTCGCCGCCCCCGCCATGCGTGGGATCATCAGGGTCATCATCTCCTGCCAGGCCGGATCGCGGCCCATGGTCAGCGCCAGCCGCGCATATTTTCCGCCGGTCGGGGTGGTCATGAAGGCGAGCAGCTCGCCGAGCTCGGCCCGATCGAACTGGCGCGCCATCATCGTCACCATGATCCGGCGCATGTCGGGCTCGAGCTCCGCCATGATGTCGGTCATCACGCGCTGGCTCACGTCCATCGTGATCCGCAGCCGCTCGCGGAAATGGCGGTCCCTCTGCGCGCCGCGCGCCTCGACCGCGCGGGCGCGCTCCTCGGGGCTCATCCCTTGCGTGTCGATGCCGAGCTGCGCCGCGGTCTGGGCCAGAACCATGTCCATGTCCGGGACGAAATCGGACATGAGCTGGCGCATCGATCCGGGCGGCATCATCAGATCGACCACGCGTGCGGCCGCCGCGAGGCGGGCGGGGTCGGGAATTCCAGGCGCCGGCGCGCTCGATCGAGGCGATTGGGCGGGGGGCGGCGCCTGGGAGGCGATTGCGGGCAGTGGAAGGCCCAGAAGCAGTGCCGCAAGGATGGCAGGCCGCATCGCGAATCTCCTCCTTAACTCACGCGTCTTGCACCATATTCCGCCGCATTCCGCAAGCTCGGCCGGCCGCTCGGCACGGCGCCGCCCGCGGGATGCCGCGGGCGAGATGGCGGAACCGGGCGCTGAACGCGCCCGCTCATTCCTCGTCCTCGTTCGCGCCGGCCGCATCCGGGGCGGCGGGCGGTCCCGGCGCCGGCGGCAGATGCGCGGTCGCGGCGCGAGTCCGCTCGTCGAGCCGGGAGGCGGCCTCCATCATGCGCGGCATCATCGCGCGCATCATCTCGAGAAAGGCGGGATCCTCGCTGACGCCGAGCCACATGTCGGTATATTTCCGCGCGGTGGGGGTCGAAAAAACACCGATCAGCTCGTTGAGCTCGGCGAGCGTGAGCCGGCGCGCGAAATAATTGGCATAAGCGCGGTTCATCTCGGGCATGACCTCGGCCATCATCTCGGCCATCACCTCGCCGCTGACCCGCACCGAGATCCGCATGCGCTCGCGAAAATGGGGATCGTGCGTGCTGCCGAGCTCGGCGAGGCTGCGGCCGCGATCCGCTTCGCGCACCCCCATGGTCTCGGCCACGCCGAGATCCTCGGGGCTCATCTCCATGGCCGCCGCGGTCAGCCCCGGCATGCCCTGGCTCAGCATCCGCCGCATCGCGTCTTCGGGCATGATCAGGGCGACCAGCCGCTCGGCCGCGGCGAGGCGCGCGGGATCGGCGACCTCGGCGGCGGGCCGGGGAGATGGGCGCGCGGCGGCCGGGGGAGGCGCGGGCGCGGCGGGCGGCTGCACCGCCAGCGCGGGCGCCGCGAGACCAAGCGCAAGCGCCGCGAAACCGAGCTGCCGCATTCCACTTCCTCCCCTGCTAACATCTTCTCCTTGCATCATATTCTCCTTTTGCCAAGCCTCGTCCGAGGCTCAGCGCGGCGCCGCCCGCGGGATGTTGCGGGTGAGATGGCGGAACCGGGCCAAAGCGGCGTCGAGCGAGCCGAGCCCGGTCCGCGGGACGAGCCGGTCGAGCTCGCGCCGGCGGCGCTCGGTGCGCTCGGGCTGGCGCAGCAGAGCGAGCGCGCCGAGCAGCTTGCCGCCATCATCGCCGCGCAGATATTGGGCCATGCGCGCCATCTCCGCCGGGCGCAAAGTGTCGGCGAGCAGATAAGCGGTGATCTGCTCGGCGCGCAGCCGCTCGTTCCGGCGGAAGCTCGGCGCGAACTCGCGCGCGACGGCCGCGGCCGCGGCCTGGCATTCGTTGAGATAGGCGTTGCAGGCGCCCGGCGAGGCGAGCAGCGCTTCCTGGAGCTGCTGGCGCGGGCCGCCCTCGTCGGCATCGGCATAGAGGCTCTCGTCGCGCGTCATCAGGATGCGGGCGAGCTCGAGCGCGGCCGGATCGGGCGCGGGCTGCGCCGGCGCCGCGGTCAGCGGCAGGGCGATGGCGGCGAGGGCGACAAATATAAGCCCTTTCATCATTGCGCTTCTCCTCGGGAGCAGGAAGAGGTCGACATCGGCGGCACTATCAGCGGCACCATCACCGGCGGGGCTTCGCGCGTGCGGGGCAGGTGCGCCGTGCGCTGCCGGAAGAGGATGCGCGCCTCGGCATAAGGGTTCGGAAGGCGCTCGCGCGCGCGGCAGTCGATCTCGTCCTGCCGCTGCGGCGCGCGCCCGGTCCAAAGGCTGTTCCAGGCTTGAATGAAGAGGCGGCCATCCTCGGTGCGCAAGGTCGCGGCCAGCCGGCCCAATTGGTCCGGCCGAAGCGCGTCCATCAGCGCATAAGCCATCATTCTTTCGCCCAGCTCCCGGTCGCGACGCGTTACCGCGGGCGCGAACTGGCGGGCGATCGCCTGCGCAGCCGCCCGGCATTCCCCATTGTTCCGGTCGCAGGGCCGCTCGGGAGCCAAAGCGCTGAGCAGCGACTCTTCGATGCGCCGTTCCTCTTCCGCGTCGCTGGAGACATGGACTCGCGGACGCGGAATAGAGGCGATCATGATGCGCGCGACCTCGACCGCCGCCGGGTCGGGATCGGGCGGAAGCGGCTGCGCCCGGCTGGCCGCTGAGGAGGCCATGAGGCCGGCGAACAGCAGCAGAGCGAGCCGTCTCATCATATCCTCTCTCCTCAGCGTAAGGCGAGCCAGACCAGCGCCGCGGTCCCGACCAGGATACGATACCAGGCGAACGGCGCGAAGCCCCGGCGCGAGACGATGCCGATGAACCATTTGATGACGAGGATCGCGACGATGAAGGAGACGAGGAAGCCGAGCGCGATGCCGTCCAAGCCGGCCGTGCCGAGCTGGTCGCGATGCTTGACCAGCGAGAGCGTGGTGGCGCCGATCATCGTCGGCACGGCGAGGAAGAAGCTGAACTCGGCCGCGGTCCGGCGCTCGACGCCGAGCGCGAGCGCGCCGAGGATGGTCGCGCCCGAGCGGCTGACGCCCGGGATCATCGACAGGCACTGGATCAGGCCGACGCCGGCCGCCTTGCCGAGCGAGATGTCGGCGACGCCCTTCTCGGTCCCCGGCGGCGCGGTCTTCTCGATCACCAGGATGGCGACGCCGCCGAGCAAAAGCGCCCAGGCGACGATCGTCGCGCTGCCCAGCATCGTCTCGATCCGGTCGATGAGCAGGAAGCCCAATATGGCGGACGGCAGGAAGGCGACCGCGACGTTGCGCACGAAGCGCCAGGATTCGGGGCTGTTCCTGGTGAGGCCGGCCAGCACCGCCCAGAAGGTCCGCCAGTAGAGCACGATCACGGCGAGGATCGCGCCCAATTGGATGACGACGTTGAACACCTGCCATTGCCCGGCGTCGTAGCCGAGCAATTCGGAGGCGAGGATGAGATGGCCGGTCGAGGAGACCGGGATGAACTCGGTGACGCCTTCGACGATGCCGAGCAGAATGATGGTGAGGATCACGGGCATGGGCTGCGGTCTAGCGGGGAGGGAAGGGACGGGTCCAGCGGCTTAAGTTGAGGAAGTTGAGAATATCCAGGGAACCCCCCTCCCCTTGATAGGAGGGGTCATTCATCGGCCTCCTCCTCGCCGTCGCGCGCGGCATCCTCGGCGATGCGGGCCGCCATTTCGGCCTCCTCCTCCCGCTCGATCCGCTCGAGCAGGCCGCTGCGCTCGGCGCGGGCCCATTGGTCCCGCGACCAGCGCAGGGTCCCGGCCCGTTCGAGGTCGCTTATGTCGACGTCGGCGGGATCGACATGGTCGTAGCGGTGGCGGATTTCATAGTCGTCGACCCAATCCTCGCCGGCTTTGGCCAAGCTGTCCTGCGGTCGATAGGTCCTGGGCGGCGGCGTGCGCGACAGGATGAAATCCTCGGCGTCGCCGCCCTCCTCGATGCAGTCGAGCAGCTCCTCGAACTCCTCGGCCACCGCCGTGACCAGCCGCTCGTCCTCCCGATAGGCGTCGGCCTTGCGGTCGAGCCGGGTCAGCATCCCCATTGCGAGCCGGTTGTCGTGGTAGTGGCGGGTGCCGACGATGAGCTCGTCCTTGTCGCGGAAAGTCTGGGTCTGTCCTTCCACCGAGCGATCGTGGAGCGCGTCGGCGAGCGGCCGCCGCGCGCGCCGGTTGGCGGCCTCCCAGCCGATGTTGAAGGCGCGCCCGGCGCGGCGGTTGCGCAGGTTATAGGCGGCCTGCGGACTGATCCCCGCCGCCTTCGCCGCCCGCTCGACGGTGGCGCCCTCGGCGATCAGCTCGAGGAAGATCGCCTG
The DNA here is from genome assembly GCA_035543935.1 of Allosphingosinicella sp. Classification (GTDB taxonomy): domain Bacteria; phylum Pseudomonadota; class Alphaproteobacteria; order Sphingomonadales; family Sphingomonadaceae; genus Allosphingosinicella. The sequence continues at coordinate 112,034 of DATKIV010000052.1, read as the reverse complement.
CTTCGGCCCGGTGAACCCGTCCCAGCGCGCCCGGCGCACGCGGCGCGTTTCGACGGGGGCGTCAGGATCGGAAGCCGGCTCGGGCGCGCCGCCGACGTGCGTCACCGCGCTCGCGCCACCCATGCGCAGGCCCGCATTGACGCCGCGCCAATAGATATCCTCCTCGGCCCCGGTGGCGAAGACCGGATGGCCGAGCGGGCCGGTCTCTCCCCGGGGGTCCAGCGGCTTGGGATCGGCCGGGACCAGCTCCTTGCGATCCTGCTTCATCCGGCAGGGTAGGCCAGACGAAATCCTACATATCAAGAAAGGAAGAATCGGGTTCACGCGAAGGCGCGAAGAACGCGAAAGGGGCCGCGCCCTGAAAAGGGGACAGTCACAGTGACTGTCCCCTATTTCTGAAGGGTTCACGCGAAGGCGCGAAGAGCGCGAAAGGCCCGTGTCGGGAAAAGGGGACAGTCACTGTGACTGTCCCCTATTTCCGAGGGAATGACGGAGTCGCGCGCGGCGCCACGATATTGACATCGCTGTAAGCGAGCGCCACCTTGGCGGGATGACCGACCCGGGTCCCATCCCGCCCCATCGCCACGCGCTCGCCATCGAGCCCGGCGACATCGACTTCATGGGGCACGTCAACAACAGCGTCTATCTCCAATGGGTGCAGGAGGCGGTGATCGCTTATTGGCGCCGGGTCGCGCCGGCGGACGCCGTGGCGGGGCATTTGTGGGTCGCGCTCAAGCATGAGATCACCTACCGGCGGCCGGCCTTCCTCGACGACACCATCGTCGCGCAGGTCGTCGCCGAGGGCATGCAGGGCGCGCGCGCCTTCTTCTCGACTCTGATCAAGCGCGGCGAGGAGGTGCTCGCCGAGGTCAAATCCTCCTGGTGCTGCCTCGATGCGGTCACCCAGCGCCCGGCGCGGCTGGCGCGCGACGTGGTGCGGCGGTTCGTGGCGGATTGAGCGTTCCCCGGCGAAAGCCGGGGTCCAGCAGCATCGGCTGACGAACTGGGCCCCGGCTTTCGCCGGGGAACGACATTCAGCCCGGCGCCTTGGCGAAGCGGCCGTGGCGCCTGAACGGGGTCAGCCAGGCCTCGGCGACCGCCGCCAGCGGGGCCGGGTGGATGCCGAAGGCCTCGAAGCCGGGGCCCGTCGCGACATTGTCGCTTTGCATCATCAGCCACTGGTCCCAAGTCATCGGCGCGCCGGGCAGCCAGCCGGTGAGGCGGGCGATCGCCTTGCCGACCGGGTCCGGGACGAGGGCGAGCGGGCGGCCCCGGCCGGTCGCTTCGCAAATCCATTTGTTCAGCTCCGCCATGGTCAGGACCTGCGGACCGCCAAGCTCGTAGGTGCGGCCGGCATGAGCGATCGGGTCGAGGGCGGCGAGGGCGACGGCCTTGGCGAGGTCGGCGGCATATACGGGCTGGAGCCGCCAGGCCGGGCGGATCACCGGAAGGATCGGCAGCATCCTCATCATGCGGGCGAAGCGGTTGACGAAATCATCCTCCGGGCCGAACGCGATCGAGGGGCGGATGAGCGTGGCGGCCGGGAAAGCGGCGCGGACCGCCGCCTCGCCCTCGCCCTTGGAGCGGCCATAAGCGCTCTCGCTCTCGGGGTCGGCGCCGATCGCCGAGACGTGGACCAGAGCGGGGACGCCGGCCGCGGCGGCGGCCTCGGCGACGTTGCGCGCGCCCTCGACATGGATCTTGTGAAAAGACCCCTTCAGGATGCCGACCAGGTTGATCGCGGCATCGGCCCCGGCGAGCGCGGCGGCGACGGACGCTTTGTCGGTGACGTCGGCGCGGACGAGCTGGACCTGGCCGAGCCCGCCGAGCGGCCTCAGGAACCAGGCGCGCCGCGGGTCGCGCTCGGCGACGCGGATGCGCACGCCGGTCTTCAGGAGCGACTGGGCGACATAGCGGCCGAGAAAGCCGCCGCCGCCGAACAGGGTGACGAGCAGATCGGTCTTGGGAGGCATATCCGGGCCTTTGCCCCCGGCTGGGCGCGTTGACAAGCCCCCGGCCGGCCCGCAAGGCCGCGCCGATGATTCAGGGCAATGGCGGCAATGGCGGCGGCGGCGCGGTGCGCGACCCGGAGACGGACCGGGCGCGGCTCAAGGCGGTGCACAATGCGCTGACCCAGGGCGACGTGGCGGGCGCGGCCAAGCTTGCCGAGGACGCGCTCGCCGACGGCATCGACCATGTCATGGTGCTGAGCCTCGTCGCCGGCCGCCGCGAGGAGCAGGGCCGGCCCGCCGAGGCGCTGGCGCTGCTGCAGCGCGCCAGGACGGCCGCGCCCGAGGCGATCGGAATCATGAACGCGACCGGCCTCACCTTCCACCGGCTCGGCCGATATGAGGAAGCGGCGGCCGAATATGACGCGGCGCTGGCGCGCGACCCGGGCTTCGTGCCGGCGCTCGCCAATCGCGGCGCGGCGCTGATCGCGCTCGCCCGGCCCGAGGAGGCGCGGCGCGATTTCGAGGCGGCCGCGGCGATCGACCCGCACCATCTCGTCGCGCTGAACGGGCTCGCGGCGCTCGTCCTGCGCGACGGCGACGCCGCCGAGGCGCGCCGCCTCGCCGGGGAGGTGCTGGCGCGCGAGCCCGGCTTTCCGAGCGCGGTGATGACGCTGGCCGGCGCCGACCTCGCCGAGGAGCGGGCCGACGAGGCGGCGGCGGCGCTGGCCGCGCTCCTCGGCGACACGCGGCTCGCCGACCCGCTCGACCGCGCGCTCGCCTGGGGCCTGCGCGGCGACGCGCTCGACGCGCTCGGCCTTCATGAGGAGGCCTTCGCCGCCTGGGGCGAGGCCAATGCGCTGCAGGCGCTCAATTACCGCGCCCGCTTCGAGGGGCGCCCCGGGACGCTGGCGCTGGTCCGCGATCTCACCGCCGCGCTCGCCGGCCGCCGCGTCCCGGCCGCCTGGGGCCATGGCGGCCGCGGCCCGGCCAAAGCGCATGTCTTCCTGGTCGGCTTCCCGGGCGCGGGCGCCGCCCGGCTCGCGGCCGCGCTTGCCGCCGACCCCGACGTCACCATCCTCGCCGACGCCGAATGCCTGATCGACGCGGCGCGCGACTGGATGGCGGACGCCGGCAAATTCGCCGCCTTCTGCGACCTGCCCGACGAGGATCTCGATTCCTATCGCGACCTTTACTGGCAGCGGGTGGCCGAGGCGGGCATCGACCCCGCCGGCCGCGTCTTCGTCGACCGCAACGCCTTCGACATCTTCAAGCTGCCGCTGATCGCGCGGCTCTTCCCCGACGCGCGGGTGCTGGTCGCCAGGCGCGACCCGCGCGACACCTTGCTCGCCTGCTTTTCCCGCCGCTTCGCGATGAGCGACCCGGCCTGGCAGATGCTGACCCTGGAGGGCGCGGCCGACCTCTACGAAGCGACGATGAAGATGGTGGCGGCGAGCGAGGCGGCGTTCGGCCTCTACACCCATGACGCGGACCTCGACGCGCTCGCGGCGGACGCCGGCGGCGCGCTGAAGGCGATCGGCGACTTCATCGGCGCCGCGCCCCCGCCGGCCCCGGCCGCCGCCCCGGACGCGGGCCGGTGGCGCCATTATCAAGCGCGGCTGGCGCCGGTGCTGCCGGCCTTGCGGGAGACCGAACCGCCGCGTTGACAAGCCCGCGCCCGCCCCCTAACGCGCCCGGCCTACCTGTTGTCTTCTTCTCTGGGCCCAGATGGCGGAATTGGTAGACGCACCAGCTTCAGGTGCTGGCGCTCGCAAGGGCGTGGAGGTTCGAGTCCTCTTCTGGGCACCATAGAGACGGCTTGAGCGCGTCCGGCACGCGAGGGCCGCGGCCCGGCCGGATTGGTCCCGCAAATCCTGGAGGTTGGCGCGCAAGAAGATGCGGGGCGATCCAAAACTGGTCTCTCCGGTTGGAGCCGGTGCGCAAATGCAACGCCGTCTCGGGCACTCGGAACCGTCGGTTCGGATGCGAGGCTGATTCGATGCGCGAGGCCAAGGCGAAGCCGAACAGGCGGCGCTGACCTTCCCGGTCGAGGGGAATCGAAGTCGTACGAGGGTCCCGCCGCCGCTCCCGCCTGGGCAAAGATGTCGGACGCGTCAGCCCCGTGTCAATCGCCCCTTGGTTTGGCACCGGACCCTCCCATGAAGAAGCCGCCAGCGGGCCTATGCCGCCGGTTCTCAAGGGCACCTTCTATGACGCCACGGTGAATCAGACGTCCTGACGCGATTGGTGCAAATACGGTGCGCGCAAATCCCCGGTCTGCCAGCTCCCTTTACGCTCCAAGAGCAGCCGGGTAGCTTTCGGCCAAATCCAGTCGTTCCGCTCTGCGCCCTGGCCCTCGCGCCCGTCACCCATCCGAACGTTCACGGGCGAGCTAGAAATTTCCGCATAGGCTCCTTCAGATCGGCTCGGCCTTGCGCGGCTGGGATCGGTCGGCATCCATGTCGACGCTTTGGTCGATTATGTCCGCGCCACGATCGACGCGGCGGGCCCCGCGCCGCGCATTCCCCCCTTGCGGCTGCTCGGCGGGATCGAGGCGCAGTCCGAGCGGTTCAATGGCCGGATCGAGGTCGAACGGGTGACCGGCCAGGACCGCGTCGCCGCTCTCGAGACCCCGACCGACGGCATCGCCAAGGCGCTCTCGGCTCGAGAGCCAGGATGTATCCCGACGGCGTCTACCGCATTCTGCGGGACTTTGAGCAGGCGGCCTTGTCCGCCGGCCTCGCCGCCGCTTCGGCGTTCAGCCTCTCTTGCACGGAGGCGGATTTCAGAATGGATCAGGCGGTTTCGAGCGCGCCTTCGATCTCGCGATCGGCGCGCGCCGCCGCCCGCTCCGCGGCGGCATAGCGGGCCGGGAAATCCAGCCATTCGCGCACCCCTTGCGGCTCGTCGATCCGGGCGAGGCCGACGTCCGGCCATTCGCCCGGCGCCGGGAAATAAGCAGTGCCGAACAGTCGGTCCCACAGAGTCGTGAAGGCGCCGAAATTCCTGTCGAAATGGCGCTCCTCCAGCGAATGGTGGATGCGGTGGTAGCGATTGTCGGCGAAGACAGCGCGCAACGGGCCGAGATTGGCTCGGGTCGGCGAATGGATCCAGACGATGTGAAACCACAGCCCGAGGCTGATATAGGGCAAAGCCGGCCCGACGTCCGACACGATCAGGCTGACCGGCAAGGTGTAGAGCAGGAGCGAGATCAAGGCCTCGCTGGCATGGTGGTAGGAATTGACCGCGCTCAGCTCGCGGATCGAATGGTGGACCGCATGGTAGCGCCACAGCCAGCGATGCTGGGCGCGGTGAAACCAGTAGAAGAAGAAGTCGTTGACGACCGCCGCCAGCACGCCGCCGGCGAGCCCGGCCAATGGCGCCGCCCAGGCCAGCCAGCCGAACAAAGGCAGGGTCAGCAGCGGCTTGATGCCGAGCGCCTGCCACAAGGAGGCGAGCACGGTGAGCGCGACCGCCGACAGCGGAATGGCGATCGTCCAGAAGGCGAGGCCGTTGATTCGGCTGCGCAGCGGCTGCGCCCCGCGCGGGTTGAGCATCTCGAACGTCGTCAGCACCAGGAAGACGATGATCCAGCCGATATAGCCGCTCCTGGCGGTTTCGAGCATGTCGCCGAGCGGGTCCATTCCGCCAGACTAGGGAGCGCGGCGCTAAGATTGGGTAAATGAGACCGGTCCCGCAGCCCAGGGGGCCGTGCGCGGGCGGCGAAAGTGCCGCTCGAGCGGTCCCGCTCTGATGCGGATCGCCGCAAGCAATTCATGTGCTTCGGACGGACCGGGGCCGCAATGTGCAAGCAAGGTGAACGTCCGCGGCGGACCCGAAGCAGATATGGGATAAGCTTGACTCTTCAGGCACAAAGGCTCCTATTCCGGGCCTCATATTTCTGAGTCGATCAGCTCGTGGGGGGCGCGGGGCGAATGGCATATCTGCCCAATTACAGCTGGGACATCTTCATTAGCTATGCCCATGACGACAACAGCAACGTTGGTCCGTCGCGGAATTGGATTACCAAGTTCTATGAAAGGCTCGTTCCGGCGATCCAGAGTGGCGTCATGGAGAAGCTGAGCGTATTCTTCGATTGGCGCGAACAAAAAACCTATAATACGATCGAAAGCATTCTCACCGAAGTCCAACGCTCGGCGATTTTCGTCATCATCGGCTCTTCCAATTGGGTGAGGAGCAATTGGTGCCAGCGGGAACTCGACACCTTTCTGACCCACAGAAGCGACACCACCAGGGTTTTCCTGGCGGAGCTCGACCCGCCCCGGGGTGAGTTCAGCTATCCGAAGTCGGTGCCCGACAACCTCCGCCTCGAATTCTGGAAGAAGAGCGAGCGGCATCAATTGCCCATTCCATTGAAATCGGACGAGCGCGCGTTCGAAGTCGAGCTGGCCAAGATGAGCAACGAAATAATGGAGCGATTGATCGCTCTGAAGGCCGGCGGCGGCGGCCACCAGAGGGACAAGCACACGGTCTTCCTGGCCTATTCCACGGACGACGTTGAGGAGGAGCGGGAGGAGCTGCGCGACTATCTCGAAGGGTTGGACGTCGACGTCGACGTGCTGCCGCGCGAAGCCATGCCGTCCGATCCCAAGCGCCTCCAGGCGATCGTCGACGAGGGCTTGAGCCGGTCGACGATCTTCGTTCAGCTGCTCGGCCGGAGGAAGGCCAAGCCGCTCGCCGGGTCCGAGATCAGCCCGACCTTCCTGCAGTCGGAAGCGGCCGAGCGGAAGGGCGGCCAGATCTTCCGCTGGCGCCCGGACGACGTCGACCCCCTGAAGAATCCGGACGACAGTTACCGGCCGCTGCTGATGAGCGCCCAGAACGGCACGCCGAACGAGCTCGGCCAGGCGATCGTCAAACAGCTGGAGGAGAGGCTCAAAGGGGACGAGCGGCTCGATTGGGTGAAGCAGCGCGAGCGGGAGCCGGGCCTGCTCAACGTCGTCATCAATGCCGATCCGGCGGATCGCGAACGCGCGCAGGAATTGTTCGACGCCTGCAAGGGCAAGAATTGCGAGGTCATGCTCGACGAGTGCGACAATAACGAGCTTGCGCGATCCCAGTGGGCCGACGCCTCGGCGGTCGCCTACATCCAGGGAGAGGTCGGCCCCGGCTGGCTGATGGCGCGCTGGTCCGTCTTCAAGAGGGCGCGGAGGAACGGCGCCGCCGGCGCCGATCTGCGGGGGCAGGCGGTGGTGTTCGCGCCGCCGCCCGAGAACAAGGCGCGGGGCAGGATCTACGGACCCCGCCTCGAGGAGATCGACCTCAGCGAAGATTGGAACGTCCTTCGGTTCGAACAATGGATCGATCGACTGAGCCAGCCGGACGCGCCGACCGACTGAGGGGCTCCGCGGGCGCAATAGGGGGAGGATGTTGCGGAGATGCCAGTGTCGAGCGCCAGCGGAATGGGATCACCTTACCCCGGCTTGCGCCCGTTCAACCGCGAAGAGGCGCATCTCTTCTACGGCCGCGAAAATTGCGTCGAGTCGATGGTCGGGACGCTCGAAGAGACGCATTTCATGGCCGTGCTCGGGCCCTCCGGCAGCGGCAAATCCTCGCTCGTCCGTTCGGGGCTGTTCATCCATCTCGAGGCCGGGCTGGCGCGCAAGGCCGGGTCGCGCTGGACCTTCCTCGACATCCGCCATCCGCGCCAGCAGCCCTATCGCGAGCTGGCTCGCGAGCTGCTTCGCGAGGAGCGCCGGCGGGCGGAAGGCGAATCGGACGAAACCGCGGCCGCCGCCGACCTCGCCGGCGGCGCCGCGCAATCCGAGGAGGATGAGGTCGAGGCACGCCGCAAGGAGCTTCGCCGCAACCCCCTGACGCTGGTGAAATGGTGGGAGGAACGCCGTCCCGACCCCGACGACAATCTGCTGCTGCTGGTCGACCAGTTCGAGGAGCTGTTCGGCTATGGACAATCCAGGGAGCGGGACGATGTCGAGGCGTTCGTCGATCTCCTGCTCAAGAGCGCGCGCAGCAACCGGGCGCGGATCTATATCGTCCTCACCATGCGCTCGGAATTTCTGGGCGGGTGCACGCTCTTTCCGGGGCTTGCCGAGCAGATCAACCGAAGCCTCAGCCTGCTGCCGCGGATGACGCGGGAGGAATGCGAGGACGCGATCGTCGGCCCCGCCGACGGCGAAAACCTGCTGCTCGAGCCCTTGCTGATCGCGACCTTGCTCAACGATATGAACGCGCTGGCGCGGTGGATGGACGACGGCCCGGACAGCGCCGCGGACGTCCACCCCGCCGGAAACGATCCGACCATCGCCGTGCTCAGGCAGGCGGATCTGATCTCCCGCCGCGCCGACCAGCTTCCATTGATGCAGCATGTGCTGAACTGGATGTGGCGGCGCGCGAACGCAAGGCGGAGCAGCGAGGACGAGCCGGTCCGTCTCACTCTCGAGGATTATGTCGCGCTCGGCGGCTTGCGCGGCGCCGTCACCAAACATGCCCGGGAGGTCATGGACTCCACGGGAGATCCCGACCTCACCGAGCGCATCTTCCGGGCGCTGACCGACCAGCCCAGCGTCGCCACGTCCGGATCGGCCGAATCCTCGGCCGTCCGCCGCCCCAGATCCCTCGCCCAGCTGACGGAAGAAACCGGCGCCGACGAGGATCGCATCCGCGGCGTCGTCGATGCCTTTCGCACCGAGGGCGTGTCGATGCTGACGCCCGGACGCGACACCCCCCTGACCGGCGGCAGAGAGGTGGACATCGCGCATGAAAGCCTGATCCGGCAATGGACCGATCTGCGCGAGTGGATCCGCGAAGAAGGCGAGCGCGGGCGCAGCTGGCTCGAGCTGGTCCGCAACGTCGAGCAGGAGGACAAGAAGGAAGCCGAGCTGCTGCGCGGACTGGAGCTGTCCGAGCGGCGCCGATGGTGGGAGAGGAGCCAGCCTCAACCGGGATGGGCCGATCGCTATGAGGGGAGGTTCGAGGAGGTCGACAATTTCCTCAACCGAAGCATTCGCGCCGAGCGCTGGCGCAAACGCCTTCAATATGGAGGAACGGGCGGCCTCGTCCTTATCGCGGGCGTCGCCGGTTTCCTGAGCCTGGCGGCCGGGCGCGACGCCGACGCCGCCGGGCGCGTGGCGCAATCCGCGCGCAATCAAGCCACGATGTCGCTGGCCGCGGCGGCCAAGTCCCGAACGGAAGCCGCGGCGGCGAGCCGAGTCAGAAGGTGGGCGGAGGCTCGCCTCGCAATGGCGAGCAACGATGCCGCGGCCGCGCGTAGGGCGGAGCAAGCGGCGCGGGTGGCTGCGGCCTCGGCCCGCGGGCAGATGCAAGCTGCCGCCGCGAGCGTCGCCCAGGCGCGGATCGAAAACGTGGAGACACGCGCAGAAACCGCGAGGATGCGGGAGATGGCGGTCGGCATGATCTATTCCGATCGCCTTGCGCCGCGAATTCGCCAGGCGTCCGGCGATCCCAATTTCAGACAGCGCCTTCCAAGCCTGCAGGGGGAGATTCAGGTTCTCGAAAACCTGGACTCCACCGCGTTCGCGGCCGCCAACATCGAATTGCGCCTGCAGCAGGCGGAGATGGAAGCCAATGAATTGAACGTCGCCACCATGCAAAGCCTGGCGCAGCAAGTGAAGGATCAAGCCGAAGCGCAACCCCCCTCGGTGGACCGGGCTTTGTGGCTCAGCCGGGCCAATATCCTGCTCGGGCGCGCGCAATTGCTTCAAAATGAGCCGGGGGCGGCGGAAGCCGCATTCCGCGCGGCGATCGAGCAATTGGGCACGCTCACGAACGCGGCGAGCGCGGCGAGCGCACCCGATGGGGCGACCGCGGCGAATTGGACGGCTGGGGCGGGCGGCTATGCATCGGCAATGGCCGATCCGCGGCATGTCGTTGCCAATGCGCGTTACGGCCGCACGCTGGCCCTCCTCGAGCTGAACAATCCCGCTGCCGCCGCGGAGGCCGCGTCCTGCGTCGCGGGCGTCGGCCAGGGCCCGATCAGCCCGGATCTCAGCCTGGCCAGGGCACAATGCCTCAGTCTTTCGTCGGCGGCAGCGGCGTCCGACGAGCAGGCCATCGGCGTGATGGAAGAAGCCGCCGAGGCGATGGTCCATCTTCCGGCCAATGTCGACCCGTTCCAAATGTCCGTGGCCAGGTCCGAGCTGCTTTTGCGGTTTCTCACGAGATATAACGCGATCCTCGCGCGGGGAGCGGATTATTCGGGTCCGACGCGGAACCTCGAGATGCTGATGCTGGGGCTCGCCATGAACTCGTCCCGATCTCCGGGCCTGAGCGTGCCAACCCCTTCCCCCGTGCCGGAGTCGGGCAACCGGATGTACATCAAGGATGCGCTTGAGCAGGCCGCCGTGATCGGCAGGTTCCTGGAGATGGAATCGGAAGATTCGCCGATCCAGCAAATTCTGCTGGGCAGGTCCGAAGCCTTGCTCGCGGTCGTGGAGACGAATTTCGGTCAGAATGGAGATCGCCGCGCCGCGGCGAGAGTATCCCAGGTCTTCGAACTGGACGCCGCCAATCGGACCAGGATGATCGCACGCGCGACCGATCTCGATTGGTCGAAAGTCCTGAGCGCGATCAACGTGATGGATCGACACCGCAGATTCCTTGCGCCGCTGTCGGGCGCTGGCGTCGAGGGGATGCGCGGCGCATTGCGGCGGCAGGCGCTGGGCCTGTTCGCGGTGATCGACATCGACAAGATCAGATATCCCGGCCTGCTTGATCTTCCCGCCGAGGTGGAAGACTTCGTATCCCGGCTTTGCCCGGCAGGGGCGCTCGAAGTGCCCGAATGCCGTGATCTCATCACGGCCGGGGACAGCTTCAGGGCTGCGGCGGGCGCAAGGCGCGACGCCCTGGCCGCGATGGTGGCGCCAGTCCGCGCGCCAGGCCTTTGGGTCGACGAGCAGGGCATCGCTCTCGCCGGTTTCGATCCGGTAAGCTGCGCCGCCCTGGCATCGTCATCGACGGACCGGCGCGGGAGCGGGGGAGCGCGGGCCCTGAGCGACGACGCCGAGCCGTCAGGACTACCCGGGGCGCGGGCGGACCCGTCGGGATGGGGCTTGCAGACGTGCGCGCTACGGCGAGGCTTCTACCTCCTCTCGACAATGTTTGAGGGTCGGGTCTGGCTCTTCGAGAGCAGCGAAAATCGACGGAGCTTCATGCGAAACCCGAACCGCTATATCCCGCGCCTCGGCGGCTACGATACGCTCGCGCTGGCGGGAGACGCGCCGGGCCGGGTGGTGGAGATCGAGGGCGATGTCTATGGAGCGGTGTCTCCGCTCGGCAATCTCTATCTCTTCAGCGACGAAGTCTCCGCCGCGACGGCGCCGCGACGGGCGATCTCCAGCGCCCGCAGAAACTGGAAGCGCGACACCGCGCGCCAGCCGGAACGCCGCCGGCCGCAATTCCTGCCGAGCACCCGCTGAGCGCCGCGCCGCGACGTCAGCGCCGCGCGCGCCGGCGATCCCGCCCGGCTACCAGATATGCACCCGCTGCTCGGGCGGCAGATAGAGGCGGTCGCCGGGCTGGATGTTGAAGGCGCGGTACCAGGCGTCAATGTTGCGCACGACGCCGTTGACGCGCCATTCGGGCGGGCTGTGCGGGTCGGTCAGCACCTGCTGCCTGAGCGCGCCCTCGCGCACATTGTTGCGCCACGACTGGGCGTAAGCGAGGAAGAAGCGCTGATCGCCGGTGAGGCCGCCGATCGTCCGCGCCCGGCCGTGCCTCTGCTGGTAGCGCTGATAGGCGGCATAGGCCATTTCGAGCCCGCCCAGATCGCCGATATTCTCGCCCATGGTGAGCTGGCCGTTGATATTCTGGCCGGCCGACTGGAAGGCGCCATATTGCGCACCGAGGCGCCGGGCCAGCTCGGTGAAGCGCGTCGCGCTATCCGCCGACCACCAGTCGCGCAGCCGCCCCTGCGGATCGAAGCGGCGGCCATTGTCGTCGAAGCCGTGGCCGATCTCATGGCCGATGATCGCGCCAATGGCGCCGTAATTGACCGCCGGGTCCGCCCTCGGGTTGAAATAAGGCGGCTGCAGGATCGCGGCCGGGAAGGTGATCTGGTTGGAGAGCGCGCTGTAATAAGCGTTGATCGTCTGCGGGGTCATCGCCCAGAGCGAGCGATCGACCGGATTGGGCAGCCGCGACAGCGCAAGGCGCTGCTGGAATTCGCTGGCGCGCACGATGTTGCCGAGCAGGTCGGCGGGATCGACCCGGATCGAGGAATAATCGATGAAGCGGACCGGATTGCCGATGCGCGGATCGAAGGCGTCGAGCTTGGCGACCGCGGCCGTGCGGGTCGCCTCGTCCATCCAGGCGTTGGCGCGCAGCCGCTCGCCGAACGCGGCGCGCAGGTCGCCGACCAGCTCGGTCATTTGCCGCCGGCTGCTGTCGGGGAAGTGGCGGCGGACATAGATCTCGCCGAGCGCCTCGCCGAGCGTGCCGTCGAGCACGCCGAGGCCGCGCTTCCAGCGGTCGCGCTGCTGCTCGACCCCGCGCAACGCGCGCGAGTAGAAATCGAAATTGGCCTGATCGAAGGCGCGCGGCAGATATTGGGCATAGGTGCGGATGAAATGATAAGCGAGATAGTCCTTCCAGGTCTGCAGCGGCACCTCGTCGAGCAGCCGGCCCTCGGCCTGGATGGCGGTGGTCTGGCGCACGACGATGGTCTGCACGTCACCCAGGCCCTGGGTCTGGAGCAGCAGCGGCCAATTGAACTGCGGCGCCAGCCGGGCGAGCGCGGCCGGCGTCATCGGATTGATCGACTGGGTGACGTCGCGGCTGCGCTCGGGCGCCCAATGCGCCTCGGCGATGCGCCGCTCGAGCGCGATGATCGCGTCCGCCTTGGCCTCCGGCTCGGCGATGCCGGCAAGGCGCTGCATGGTGATCACATAATTGCGATAGGCGGTGCGATAGGCGTCGAACGTGGCACCCTCGCGCAGATAATAATCGCGGTTGGGCATGCCGAGCCCGCCCTGGACGGCGCCGGCGACATAGCGGGTCGGATCGGCCGGATTGGGCGTGATGCCGACGCCGATCGGCGCCGGAAAGCCCGGCGTCGCGAACAGGCGGATGAGGTCGTCGCGGTCGCGCACGGCGGCGATCCGGTCGAGATAGGGAGTGAGGACGGCGGCGCCGCGCGCCTCGATGCCGGCCTCGTCCATCCAGCTCGCATACATTGCGGCGACCTGGCGGCTGACCGGGTCGGTGCCGCGATTGGCGCTCTCAACGATGGCGCGCAGCTGCGCCTCGACATCCTCGCTGAGCACGGTGCCGACGCCCCAGGCCTGGCGGTCGGCCGGAATCGGATTGGCGGCGAACCAGCGGCCATTGGCGTAGCGCCAGAAATCGTCGCCGGGCTTGATCGCCAGATCGCGGGCGCCGAGATCGACGCCCCAGCGGCCGTAGCGCGACGCGGCGGGCGGCCGGGCCGCCGGCGCCTTGGCGGCGGGGGCGCGCGCATTTTGGGCGGCGGTCTGCGCGACGAGCGGCGCCGCGCCGGCCATGAGCAGCGCCGAAATCAGCGCGAAGCGAGTCTTTGCCATGTAGAATTGCCTCCAGGCGGCGTGGCCCCAGGCGCGCCGCTTCCCGATAAAGTGTTCCCGGCATCGCCGTTGTCGCGGCCAGCAATGAACGCAAGCCCTTTTTCGACGAAACGCTTGATCGGTCTTGCGAAATTCACGCCGGCCACAAATGTGCGATGCGCCGGGCGGACGGCCGCAACCGGCGGCGCGTTCATCCATGTTATTGCGCGGCGCGTGGCGACCGGCCGATAGCGGCGCGGGGGGGCGTGAGACGAGAAAGCCCGCGATGCTGTTCCGCTTCGGCCCTGAAGATCTCCATGGCGTCCGCATCCTGATCGTCGAGGACGAAGCCTATCTCGCCGCCGATCTCGCCGAGGCGTTGCGCGCCCGGGGCGCGATCGTGATCGGGCCGGCGGCGACGCTCGAGGAGGCCTATCGCGCGGTCGCCACGCACTGGATCGACCGCGCCGTGCTCGACGTGAACCTGGCCGGCGAGATGAGCTTCCCGATCGCCGAGCGGCTCGAGGCCGCCGGAATCCCCTATGTCATCGCCACCGGCTACGCCGCCGACGCGCTGCCCGAACGCTTCCGCGGCAAACCGCGGCTGGAAAAGCCCTATCGGACGGAAGCGCTGGCGGCGATGATGGCGGGGGCTGGCTAGGAGAGATTACTCTAGAAACGCCGTTCGCCCTGAGCCTGTCGAAGGGCTTTTCTTCTTCCGGCCAAAAGGAAGGAGAGGGCTTCGACAAGCTCAGCCCGAACGGGTTGGATCGCTGTAACCCTTCCCGATTACCTCGGCACCTCGGCGATGCGGTCGGGCGTCACCGCGAACAGGCGCTGAGGGTCGCCGGCGACGACGACGAGCGGGTGGCCGGTCCAGATCGACAGGAAGACGTGGACGTCCTGCGGCAGCGGGTCGAGCAGGTGGGTGACCGCGATCGGCGCCGGCCGCGCGCCCGCCACCGGGTCGGCGACCGCGGTGTCGAGGCAGGCGTTGGTGAAGGAGCGCCGGGCCGCGACGCTGCCGTCGGGAGCGATGCTGGTCTTGAAATGGCCGCCCAGGAAATAGAAGCCGCGCCGGGTCTGCGGGCTGATCTGGTAGACGTCGATCGGGCCGTCGGCGGTCATCGGCGGGACCACGAAGACGTTGAAATCCTCGCCCGCGCAGGGCCGGTTGTCGAGCCGGCCGGTGGCGGCGCGCGCGGCCGCCATCCGCGCCTGGAGCGGGTTGAGCGGCGGCCGGGAGGCGACGGCGACATGGACGTCGCGCGAGACGACGCGGCCGCCAAGGATATTGACCCGGTAGACGGTGACGGGGCCGGCATCGCCGTCGGCGTAGAAGGTGACGGCGACTCCATTGCCCTCGGGCTCGGCGATCCAGCCGCTGATGCCGGCGGCGCTGGGGTCGGAGATCCGGCTCAGCATGTCCTGGGTGGCGAAGCGGCCCGAACGGTCGATCAGGCCGAGCAGCCGGCCACGCTGCACGGCGGCGTCGAGCGCGGCGAGATCGGCCCGGCTCAGCGGCTGCGGCGGACCGGTGAGGACGGGGCGGGGCTGGGGCGGGACCGGGGGCAAGCGCACCCCGGTGGACGGCTCGGGCTCCGTTGCCGGCGCAGGCGCCGGTGCAGCGGCTTCGGGCGACGGACTGTCCTCCAGGCCCTCGATCGTGTTGCCGAGCCCGGAAAGGCCGTTCTCGGGCGGCGGCGCGGCGTCTTGCGCGAGCGCGTTGACGGCGAGCAGGGCCGCGGCGGACGCGGTCAGGAAGAGGGGAGCCAGACGCATGCACTGATCCTCGATATTGGCCGCGCGGCCTTGGACCGGCGCGCGGCGGCGATCAAGCGGGCAACGCTCAGGCGAGCATGGTGCGCGCCCGCGCGACGAAGGCGGCCTCGTCCACCTCGGGCCGCGGCGGCACGACGAGGCCGCGCTGGACGGCGGGCCGGGCGGCGATCGCGTCCATCCAGCGGACGAGATGGTCGAGGCCCTCGATCGAGACGCCCGGCCATTCGTGGATCCGCGCCCAGGCGAAATTGGCGATGTCGGCGATCGAATAGTCGCCGGCGAGATATTCGTGGTTTGCGAGATGGCCGTCGAGCACCTCGAGGAGCCGCCGGCTCTCGCGCCGGTAGCGGTCGATCGCGGCCGGGATCGCCTCGGGGAAATAGCGCGAGAAGACGTTGGCCTGGCCCATCATCGGCCCGAGCCCGCCCATCTGGAACATCAGCCACTGGACGACGCGGCTGCGCCCCTTCCCGTCGGCCGGGATCAGCCTGCCTTCTTTCTCGGCGAGATAGAGCATGATCGCGCCGCTCTCGAAGATGGGGAAGTCGCCATTGCCTTGGTCGACGATGGCGGGGATGCGGCCGTTCGGGTTGATCGCGGTGAACCAGGGCTCCTTTTGCGCGCCCGACGACAGGTCGATGGCATGGACCTCGTAGGGCAGGCCGAGCTCCTCGAGCGTGATCGAGACCTTGTAGCCGTTCGGCGTCGGCGAGGTGTAGAGCTGGATCATGCGGGGCCTCCAGCCGGGGACAGTTACTCGTAACTGTCCCCATTTCCAGCCCTCAACGAGAATGGGGACAGGTACAAGTACCTGTCCCCGCAACCGCGGTTCAGCCGATCACCAATTCGCAGCCGAAATTGAGGCCGACGCGGCCGTCTCTGGCCCAGCGGACGAAGGCGTGGATCGGGCTGCAGCCCTCGAAGCGGATGATCACGCTTTCGCCGAGCCGGGGTGCGAGGTCGCTCTCGATCATCGTCCCGCGCGAGGAGATATTGATCACCGGCACGATGTAGGAGGCGCCGCGGAAGAGCAGGGTCGAGCATTCGCCCGCGGTCTCGCGGCGCGGCTCGCGGCGGCGCTCGATGGGGCGGGGTGCCGTTTCCTCGCGCAGTACGGGCTGAGTCGCCATGGCCAATCCCCCCGATCGTTGGGAGGGGAGGATCGCAGAGAGAGGTTACCGAAAGGTGAGGAACGAGGCCGTGACCCCGGGCTCGACCCGGGGTCCACTTTCTTTCGACGGCATTGGGAAGAAGGTGGATGCCGGATCAAGTCCGGCATGACGAAGCGGGTCAATCGACTGCGCTGCAATTCAATCCTCGTCCTGCCCGATCGTCGCCGCCGGGGCGCCGCCGCCATCGCCGTCCGCTTCCCAAAAATAAGGCAGGCGGCGGCGATCGCCGGTGACGGTTTCGTTGAGCGTGGCGGCATCGTAGAGGCGGCCGTTCAGCATGACCTGGGCGATCTTGTCCGAATTGCGGATGTCCTGGGTCGGGTCGGCGTCGAGGATGACGAGGTCGGCGAGCTTGCCCGGCTCCAGCGTGCCGATGTCGCGGAATCCGTAGACACGGGCGGCATCGACGGTGCCGTGCCCGAGCGCCTCGATCGGAGTCGCGCCGCCGCGGACGTGGCTCCACAGCTCCCAATGCTCGGCCATGCCGGGCTGCTGGCCATGGCCGCCGATCGTGACGAGGACGCCGCGCTGGGCGAGGCGGTGCGATTCGCGCGCGCTATATTGGTCGACGAACTGGTCGGCCGGCGCGCTGACGTTGCGGACTCGGGCGGCGAGCTCGGACGGCGGCGTATGGCGGGTGAGCAGGGGGTGGTTCCAGACCGGCGTCGCCTGGCTCCAATAGGGGTCGCCGGCGAGGCCGCCATAAGTGACGACGAGCGTCGGATTGTAGCCGACCTGGGTCTGCGCGAAGAGGCTGATCACGTCCTCGTAGAAGCGCTGCTGCGGGATATTGTGCTCGAGCGTCGAATTGCCGTCCTGGATGTGGGTGATGTCCATCTGGAAGAGCGAGCCGCCCTCGGGCACGACGAGGATGTTCTCGGCCCGCGCGGCGGCGACGATCTGCTGGCGCTGGTTGCGGCGCGGCTGGTTGTAATTCTTGATCGAATGAGCGCCCTCGCGGTTGAGCCGGCGGACGTGATTGAGCGCATCCTCGTAGGAATCGATCAACGCATAGCGGCCCGGCGAGCGGGCGCCGTAGACGATCTCGCCCGAGGAATAGGTGCGCGGGGCGACGATCAGGCCGGCGCGCTGCATCTCGCTCGCCGGGAAAACCTCGGTCGCCGTGCTCGACGGGTCGTGGACGGTGGTGACGCCCATCGCCAGGTGCGCCATGGCCGACCAGTTCTGCTGCGGGATGAGGTCGTCCTCGCCGTACGCGCCGTGGGCGTGGCCGTCGACCAGGCCGGGAATGATGGTCTTGCCGGCGACGTCGACCGTCCGCGCGCCCGCCGGGATGGCGACCGAGGCGCGGGGCCCCACTGCACGGATGCGGTTGCCCTCGATCAGGATCACGCCGTCGTCGATAATGCCGCCCTCGGCATTGGCCATGGTCACGATGCGCGCGCCGACCAAAGCGGTCCAGCCGGCCGGGACGTCGGCGGGGACGGTCATCGACAGCGAAATGCCGGTCGCCGGCGGGCTGTAGGCGGCGGCGCCCGGCGCGTTGCGCAGCAGGTCCGAAACATTGGCGCCGTAGAGCGTCGGGCCGAGGCTCCAGGACAGGCGATTGCCGGCCCAGCCCGGATAAACGGCGCCGCCGGTGGAGACGCGGGTGACCGGCATCTGCGCGCCGCGCGCCGACAATTCGAGCAGCCGCGCCGCGCCGAAGAAGGGGGTGACGAAGAGATTGTAATTCTCGGTGAAGGCGAGCGCGCGGCCGTCGGGCGAAAGTTCGTAGCCGGTGATCATCTCGCCCACCGCATGCTCGCGCCGGTTGCCGCCGTTGAGGTCGACGCTGATCAGCTTGCGCTTCTGCTGCTCGACGATCTCGACGAAGACGCGGTCGGACGCGGTGCCGAATTGCGGGTTGCCGCCCTCGGCGACGATCCGGGTCGCCGGGCCGCCGGCCGAGGGCACGCGGAAGATGCCGGTTTCGGCCGACCAGCGGTTCGAGGTGATGCCGCCGCCGCCGCTCACTTCATAGACGATCGTCGCGCCGTCGGGCGAGAAGCGCGGGCGGCGGTAATGGCCCGGATTCTGGGTGATCGTGCGCGGGTTCGAGCCGTCCGCGGCGACGGTTCGGATTTCGCCGAGCCGCGCATCGTTCCACGAGACGAAGGCGATCCGCGAGCCGTCGCGCGACCAGGCCGGGAAGAGCTGGAAATCGCCGTCCGCCGCGGTCAGCAGGCGCGGCGCGCCGCCCGTCGCATCGGCGAGGTAGAGCCGGCCGAGCGTTTCGAACACCATCCAGCGGCGGTCGGGCGAGACGGCGGCGAAGCGCGGCATGCGGGTGGTGATCGTCGCCGGCGCGACGTCGACCACGGGCCGCGGCGGATCGATGACCGCGCGGGTGTCGCTGATCTGGAACGGGATTTCGGCGGCGCCGGCGCCATCGCGGCCGACCCGCCTGATCTTGCCGCCGGCCCAGAACAGGACCGCCTGGCTGTCCGGCGTCCAGGCCATGTTGGGATAGACGCCGTGGACCGCCCAGGTTTCCTGCAAATCCTGGTCCAGATCGGCATAGACCTGGCGCTCCTCGCCCGAGCGCAGGTCCCTGACGAAGAGCCGGGCGCGGCCGCCGGTGCGGTGGACGTAGGCGAGCCAGCGGCCATCGGGCGACGGCGTCGGCCGGACCGCGCCGCCGGGCCCGCCGGCGATCTGGCTGCGCTCGCCGGTGGCGATGTCGAAACGCTCGATCGCGAACACCTGCTGGTTCGAATCCTGGGCATATTCGAACGTGTTGCCGGGGGTGACGTTGCGGCTGAAATAGATGGAGCGGCCGTCATGCGCATAAGCGGGCTCGCCGAGCTCCTTCTGGAATTGCGGGTTCGGCCGCTCGACCAGGGGCACGCCCTCGCCGACGCCCGAGACGTGGTAGAGCCAGATCTCGCCGGTGCCGAGCGAGCGGGCCGTGGTGAAATGCTTGCGCGCGGCGATATATTGCCCGTCCGGGCTCCAGGTCGGCGCGTTCAGGAGGCGGAACGTCTCGCGCGTGATCGCCCGCGCGCCCGTCCCGTCCGCGTTCATCACCCAGATATTGTCGCCGCCGCCGCGATCCGAGGTGAAGGCGATCTGGCGGCCGTCGGGCGAGAAGCGCGGCTGCATGTCGAAGGCGAGGCCCGAGCTGATCCGCGTCGGCCGCCCGCCCGCGATCGGCATGGTGTAGATGTCGCCGAGCAGGTCGAAGGCGATCGTCCGCCCGTCCGGGCTGTCGTCGACGTTCATCCAGGTGCCCTCGCTGACGTTGATCGGCACCTGGCGGACGCGCGCGCCCGGCGGCGCGTTGACGTCCCAGGCCGGCGCATCGCCGCCGCCGCCGCCGCGGGCCCGCGGCTGCGCGAGCGCGCTGGTCGAGACAAGCAGAAGCGAAAGCGCGGCGAAGCTGCGGATCATGAGAAGAAACCCCCGGGACTCAGGCGTCGGAAAGGCGCGGTGGTGCACTATCCGACCAAGACAGGCAAGGGAGCCCGGCGCGCGGAGAGGACGCTCGTCGAAACGACATGCGGTTCGTCGATGACCGTGGCGGCGAGCTGGAGCCAGGAGATGCGTTAGAGCCGGGTCGCGTCGAGGACGATGAAGGGGCAAGGGGCATTTTCCCGTGCGGCGTTCGTCGGGCGGCGGCGCGAAACGATACAAGCTTACACGACGGGGCCCCTTTTCATGCCCAGAGGCCCGGCGGGCGGCCCGGGTGAAGGTGACAAAGATGACAGCTCCCATTGGCGTGTCATCCTCCCGAAAAAAAGCGGGCGCGCGCCGGGGCGAAGGCGCCCCGGGGCGAGCGTCGCGTCAGGACCGACGCGAACGGCACGAAGGTCACGAGTGGCACGATTGCACGAATGTCACATGGAATCGCGGGGGGACCCCTCCCCGAAACGCCGCCCCGGCGCTTGCGGCGCTCCCCAACGCGCGAGGCGGGGCGGGCGGAGCCGTCGTCATAGTCGAGGGCGCTCTGCTTCAGACGCTGCCGAGGGGCGGTTGAGGGACCTGCTCATCGACGAGCTTAGGCCAGATGAAATCCTACATTTCAAGAAAGGAAGGCTGGCTCACGCGAAGCCGCAAAAGCGCGAAGGAAGAAGGGTGCGCGGAAACTGTTGCGCCATTCGGAAAACCGTGACTGTCACTATTTACCGGGCTGCCAGAGCAACCGCTCAGCGGCGGCGGCTGCGCGAGCGCGGTGGTCGAGACGAGCAGAATCGAAAGCGCGGCGAAACTGCGATCATGGCGAAGAACCCCTGATGGATGTGGGCAACGGGACGGTTGTGGGGCCCTATGCGGGCAAGACAGGTCAAGCTGCTCTAGACGAATGCAGATGGGCGCCTTTAGACCGGTGGTCCGGGAGAACTGCGAATGACATCGCGATTGTCGAGTTGCAGTCTGGCGGGAATATTGGCGCTGATTGGATGCAATGCGCCAACCAGCAACCAGTCATCCCATCGTGCTGCTGACGCGACGGTGCCTGATGTGACCGTGGCTTCGAAAGCGGGCTTCGAAGCCCGTGGCGAAAGATGGCCACTCACGGTGTCCTCAGGGACACTGGGGTGCACGGGCGAAGCGAGGTGGATTGAGGTCGATGGCGTCCGCTATGGCCTAAACGGGTTCGCCACGACCGCGCGAGGTTATAGGGACATTGAATCAATATGGGCCTTCGACGAAGAAATGGCCCGTCAGATGACGGAAGCCGGGGCTGGCGAAGCACCCGCGACCCGAATCAATATCGGTGAACTCATCGAGGCAGCAGGGCGCCTTTGTTGACAGGTTCACGCCAATCCTCAGCCTTGCTTCACGGTTCACGGGGCCACGGTCGAAAATCCGAGAGTTGGATTCGATCAGGTTTGTACAGCTGTTCCCCGGCGAAGGCCGGGGTCCAGGCCGGCGCTGGCCGGATCTTGGCGCGATAACATGGCGAAGCCTCCGGCTCCTGGACCCCGGCCTTCGCCGGGGAACAGCATGCGCGGACCAATCGAATTCGACTGGCTGCATCCGACGGCTTGTTTCCAACCTGACCCACTAATCCTCGAACGCCGCCTTCAATTCCTCCAGCCACGCCGCCGCATTGCCGTCGCTCGGCGCGCGCCAGTCGCCGCGGGGGCTGAGCGCGCCGCCGCCGGAGACCTTGGGCGAATTGGGGATGGCGGAGCGCTTGTACTGGCTCAATTGGAAGAAGCGGAAGCAGAAGACCTCCAGCCATTTGCGGATGGTGGGGAGGTCGTATTCGCGCTTCAGCGCCTCGGGATAATGGAAGGGCCAGTCGCCCGCCGCCGCGTCCTTCCACGCCTTGTGCGCCATGAAGGCGACCTTGGATGGCGGCAAACCGTGGCGCAGGATGTGGTAGAGGAAGAAATCGTGGAGCTCGTAAGGGCCGATGCGGTCCTCGGTCGATTGCATGCCGCTCGCGCCGTCGGCGGGGATCAGCTCGGGCGAGATCTTGGTGTCGAGGATCGCCTGGAGGACGCGGTCGGTCGGCTCGTCGAACTGGCCCGATTCGATCGCCCAGCGGATCAGATATTGGATCAATGTCTTGGGGACGCCGGCGTTGACGCCGTAATGGCTCATCTGGTCGCCGACGCCGTAGGTCGACCAGCCCAGAGCGATCTCGCTGAGGTCGCCGGTGCCGATGACGAAGCCCGAACGCTGGTTGGCGAGGCGGAAGAGATAGTCGGTCCTGAGGCCCGCCTGCACATTCTCGAAGGTGATGTCATATTGGGGTTCGCCCTTCGCGAAGGGATGCTCCATGTCGGCGAGCATCTGCCTGGCGGCGGGGCGGATGTCGATCTCCTCGCCGGCGATGCCCAATGCGTTCATCAGCGACCAGGCATTGCCCTTGGTCTCCTCGCCGGTGGCGAAGCCGGGCATGGTGAAGCCCAATATGGTCGAACGCGGCAGGCCCAGTTCGTCGCAGGCCTTGGCGGCGACGATCAGCGCATGGGTCGAATCGAGCCCGCCCGAGACGCCGATGACGAGATGCTGCCCTTGCGTCGCCTGGAAGCGGCGGACCAGGCCCTGGACCTGGATGTTGAACGCCTCGTAGCAATCCTGATCGAGCTGCTCGGGCCGGTTGGGGACATAAGGGAAGCGGCGCAATTTCCGCTCGAAGCCGATGTCGGCGAAGGCGGGCTTGTGCTCGAAGCCGATGCGGCGGAAGCGAAGCTCGGGATGGCCGGCGGCGCGGATATTGTCGTTGAAGGTGCCGTTGCGCATCCGCTCCAGCCGGAGGCGCTGGACGTCGACATCGGCGATAGCGAGCTCGGAATTGCGGTCGAAGCGGCCGGTTTCGGCGAGCAATTCGCCAAGCTCGTAGACCGAGCCCTGGCCGTCCCAGGCAAGGTCGGTGGTGCTCTCGCCCGGCCCGGCGGCCGAGAAGACGTAGCCGGCGATGCAGCGGCTGGCCTGGCTGGCGCAGAGCAATTTGCGCTCGTCCGCCTTGCCGATGGTGATGTTCGACGCGCTGAGGTTGGTGAGGATCAAGGCTCCCGCCATCGCGCCCAGTGTCGAGGGCGGCTGCGGCGCCCAATAGTCCTCGCAAATCTCGATATGGAAGATGAAGTCGACAAGGTCCTCGGCGGCGAAGACGAGGTCGGTGCCGAAGGCCACGTTCTGGCCCGCCACCTCCGTCTTCAGCCCCTCGAGCCCGACCCCCGAGGCGAACCAGCGCTTCTCGTAATATTCGCGGTAATTGGGCAGGAAGCTCTTCGGCACGACGCCGAGGATCTGGCCGCGCGCGATGGCGAGCCCGGTATTGTAGAGCCGGCCGTTGCGTCTGAGCGGCGCGCCGACGACGAGCACGGTCGCAAGGTCCGCGCTCGCCTCTGCCAGCCGGCCGATCCCGGCCTCGACCGCGTCGAGAAAGGCGTCCTGGAGGAAGAGGTCGTCGACCGCGTAGGAGGAGATGTTCAATTCGGGAAAGACGGCGAGATCGACGCCGCGCGAATCGGCCTCGCGCGCCAGCTTCAGCGTCTCGGCGACGTTGAAGGCGACGTCGCCCGCCGACGCGCACGGGCTGGCGGCGGCGACGCGGACGAAGCCGTGGCGGTGGATGGCGCCGAACGGGGGCCGCGCCGCGGCATCCGCTTGCGTCTCCGCTTTCGCCTTCCTGCCGGCCTTCGCCATCTACAGCATCTCCGTCATCATCGCGATCGCCACGTCGAGCGCCTTCACCCTTACGGCGCCGCGCCCGATGCCGCCGAAATGCTCCTCGCGGTGCGCGGTTATACGTCCGTTCCGCGCGCAGGCGAAATGAACCAGCCCCGGCTCCTCGCCCGTATCGGCGAAACCGGTAATGGCAAGCGCGATGTTGGCGCGGCTGCGGGACAAGGCGCCCTCGGCCATCGCCACCGCGACTTCCTTCGAAACCGCGCCTTTGTCCTCGATCAGCGCCGCGGGCACGCCGAGCATCTCGGTCTTGGCCTCCTCGCTATAGGTGACGAAGCCGCGATCGAAGGCGTGGGCGACGCCCTGGACGTCGGTCAGCAGGCTGGCGAGCATGCCGCCCGTGCAGCTCTCCGCCGTGGCGACGACGAGGCCGCGCTCGCTGGCCTTGCCGAGCAGCAGCCGAGTCGCTTCCTCGACCCGGTTCGGCAGCACCGGCGAAAGCGTCTCGGTGTCGTTCAAATTTCTTGTCCCGGCGCTTGTCCGAAGACGGGAACCGGTCGCTTGCTCCGAATGTTCCAAACGCGCAATCAACGAGGCCGTCGCCGCTGCGGCGCGCGCCGCCAAAAGCAGGAAGCGAACCGTCATGGCCTGGAACCGCAAGACATCGATCATCGCCACCGGCGCGGCCGCAATCGTCGGCCTCGGCGCCGCCTTGTTCGCGCGCCGCTGGTGGCGCGGCGACAATGAGGAGCGCCCAGCGCCCGCCACCGCGCGCGGCAAGACCGCCCCCGGCCCGGTCGGCCAGTCCGGCGCCGCCCGCTCCGCCGGCCCCGACGCGATGCGCGATCCGCCCGCGACCTGGGAGCGGACCGACCAGGCCTCGGACGAAAGCTTCCCGGCCAGCGACCCCCCGGCGGTCAGCCCGCACGTCGACTAGATTGGGTGGAAAGGGGACAGTCACTGTGACTGTCCCCTTTTCTTGTCCCCTTTTCTTCAAGGGCTTGGCCGTCGCTGAGGCCCGTGCTCGCATCGAACAGGTTGGAACGCGCGCCGTCGCGCATCTTCTTGATCCGCTGCGCGCAAACGCACGGCAGGTGCCTGTCAGGTTCACCGCCTGTCCGGTGCGGCTTGCGCGGAGCTGAAAGTCGGTTCAAGTTCCCCGCCCGGAGGGGATGGATGAGCGATCTGGGCCAAGCCGCGGTTTCGGCCGACAAAGCGCCGCGCACCGAGCGCGGGCGCAAGACCGTGCGCAAATTGCTCGAAGCGGCGGCCAAGGAATTCGGGCAGCGCGGCTATCACGAGGCGGCGATCACCGGCATCACCCAGCGCGCCGGCGTCGCATTGGGCACCTTCTACACCTATTTCGAGAGCAAGGAGGAATTGTTCCGGGCGCTGGTCCGCGACATGAGCCATGCCACCCGGCTCCATGTCGCCGAGGCGGTGCGCGGCGCGCCCGACCGGCTGGCGGCGGAGCGGATCGGCCTCGCCGCCTTCATCGCCTTCACGAGGGGCCATCCCGAGCTCTACCGGATCATCGAGGAGGCCCAGTTCGTCGCCGAGGACGTCTATCGCGAACATTATCTCACCTTCGTCGAGGGCTATCGCCGCAACCTCGCCGCCGCCGCCGCGCGCGGCGAGATCGCCGAGGGTCCCGACGAATTGCGCGCCTGGGCGCTGATCGGGATGAGCGTCTTCCTCGGGATGCGCTACGCGATCTGGAACAAGGACATGGATCCGGCCGAGGTCGCCGACCACGCCATCGACCTGGTCTCGGAGGGGCTGAGGGGCCGCGAGTCGTGATCGCCGAAATCCCCGACCTGATCGCCAAGCGCGCGGAGCTGACCCCGCAGCGGATCGCGTTCGAGGACTTGGCCACCGGGCGGACCCTGACCTTCGCCGAGCTCGACGCGCGCGCGGCCCGCGCCGCCGCCTTGATGGCGGCGCGCGGGGTCGCGAAAGGCGACCGCGTCGCCATCCTCACCCGCAACCGGATCGAATTTTTCGAAACCCTGTTCGGATGCGCCAAACTGGGCGCGATCCTGGTGCCCCTCAACTGGCGGATGCCGCCCGCCGAGCTCGACGGCCTCGTCGCCGACGCCGCGCCGGTGCTGCTCTTCCACGGCGCCGAAGAGGCCGCCGCCGCCCGCGCGCTCGCCGAGCCGCTGCCGGCGATCGATTTCGACGAGGATTACGAGGCCGGGCTCGCCGAGGCCGCGATCATTGCCTGGCGCCCGCGCTGGCCGGCCGGCTCGACCTGGTACCTGCTCTACACGTCGGGGACGACCGGGCGGCCCAAGGGCGTCATCTACACCTATCGAATGGCGGTCGCGAATTATGTCAATGTCGGCACCTGCATCGACATCGCCTCGACCGACACCACAATCAGCTTCCTGCCCGTCTTCCACACCGCCGGCATCAATTTGCACGCGCTGCCGACCCTGATCGCGGGCGGGCGCGTGATCGTCATGGACGGGTTCGACGCCGAGGCGCTGGTGCGGCTGATCGAGGCCCGACGGCTCGACACCATCTTCGGCGTGCCGACCGTCTACCAGGACCTGCTCGATCATCCGCGCTTCGCCGGGGCGCCGCTCGATGCGGTGCGCCACTGGGGGTCCGGCGGCGCGCCGCTGCCGGACGCGATCGCCTTGCGCTATCGCGAATTGGGCGTTCGCATCTGCAATGGCATGGGCATGACCGAGACCGGCCCGACCGCCTTCCTGATGGGCCAGGCCGACGCCTGGGAGCGGATCGGCTCGGTCGGCAAGCCGCAAACGCTGGTGAGCGCCCGCATCGTCGACGGCGAGGACCGCGCGCTCCCCGACGGCGAGGTCGGCGACCTCCAGTTCGCCGGGCCGGGGGTGACGCCGGGCTATTGGCGCAACGAGGAGGCGACCCGCGCCGCCTTCACCGCCGACGGCTGGCTGCGCTCGGGCGACCTCGCCCGGCGCGACGCCGACGGCTTCTTCTACATCGCCGGCCGGCGCAAGGAGATGTTCATCTCGGGCGGCGAGAACGTCTACCCGGCCGAGGTCGAGAATGTGTTGTCGGCCCACCCCGCCGTGGTCGGCGTCGCGGTGCTCGCGGAGGCGGATCCCAAATGGGGCGAGGTCGGCCGCGCCTTCGTCCAGCTCGCTCCCGACGGCGGGCATCCGGACGGCGCCGAGCTGACCGCCTTCTGCCGCGCCCGACTCGCCCCTTACAAGGTGCCCCGGCGCTTCGAATTCGTCGCCGAATTCCCGCGCACCTCGGCCGGCAAGATCCAGAAGCATCTGCTGGCCTGAGCGCGCGCGGGCCGCCGCGATTTTTATACGCGACCGTGACGACGGTCACACTCGCCGCCCGGGAGACTCGCTAATGTCGGCGCGACGGCCCGAGAGTCGCGCCATCCAGTATGCGCACAATGAAGCCAGCAGGAGGGAATGAACATGGCTACCGCGCTCAACTATCTCGACTATATCAATGGCAATGCCGCCGCCCCGCGCAACGACCGGGCCGATTTGAGCCCGAACATGCCGGCGGTGCCGACCCGCTATGCGATCCGCGAAATCGGCTTTTCGATGATCAACGGCAAGCTGCAATTCGCCTTCAAAAGCAACGATCTGGCGCAGAACCTGCCGGCGGGCGGGATCGACGAGGTCGTTGCCGGCCTGCTGGTTCCGCCGCCGGTCATGTCGGCGAGCGTCTTCGCCGCCTTCGCCGCGCCGCCGGCGCCGACGACGCCGCTCGACCTCGACGTGGCCAAAGGCCCGATCTGGCTCATCTACATGCTCTCCGAACCCGGCAACATGCGGTTCAGCGCGGCGCTGAAGGCGATGACCCACAAGGAGGTCAAGCACCGGCCTTTTTACGGTCACCTGCGGCACGCGACCGCGGCCGGACCGAGCAGCCGGCCGCTTGCCGACTGCAGGCTGATCTACTTCGCCGCGGCACCGCCCGCGGGCAGCTATCGTCACGGCTTCAACATCAATGTCGAGCTGGATCAGGATCCCGACAGCAACGGCAATCCGCGGGTGCTGCCGATGGAGATCGATCCGGACGTCCGTCATCCGGGCGGGTCGGAAACCTGATCTTCCAGCCTCGGCCGGGGCGACCGGGCAAAAAAGCGGCGGGCTCGCATCGCGAGGCCCGCCGCCGCCCGATCGGACCAGAAACACCAGGCAGAAATTCTGCTTAGAGCACAGGCGTTTCCTTGTGCTTTTCCGAGCCTTGCGGGTTTTACGGTATACGGCCCGGTAAGGATGATCGCGCCGTGCGGATCGCGGTCCGAGTCCGGCGGATTTTCCTATGCCAAGGACGCCCGACGTCCTTGGCATAGGAAAATGGTCGGGGAGAGAGGATTCGAACCTCCGGCCCCTGCCTCCCGAAGACAGTGCTCTACCAGGCTGAGCTACTCCCCGACCGATACGCGCGGCCTTGTGAGGGCCGGCGGGGCCCGGCGTCTATAAGGAGGGGGCGGGGGGAGTTCAAGCGGCCTTCTCGGGCGCCGCGTCACTCGTCGGGCGGCGGCGCCTGCTGGGTCTGCTGCTGCTGCTGCTCCTGTTCCAGCAGGGACATGCTTTCGTCGAGCTGGTTGCGCAGCTCGTCGAGCCGGTTGGCGGTGGCCTCGTCGATGACCGGCTGCTGCGTGACGACGTTGGTTTCGGTGCCGGTCGTGCCGAAGGCCGTGCTCCTGTCGACCGTTGTCGAGCTGTCATTGCCGAGGGCGGGCTCATCGCCGGAGGTCGCGCCCTCGAAGAAGGGATCGCCGCTGACCGGACGGATGTTTCCGCCGCGCAGCAGCACGAACGCAATCGCCGCCGCGGTGGCCGCCAGGGCGACCGCCGCGACGATGAGCACCGCCTTCGGGGAGGCGCCGCCCCTCGCCTTGAGCTGCGCCATCGCCGCCTCCCGGTCGAGCCCGGCGGTGCCGGCGACCAGCTTGCCGACATGCCGGCGGTAGAAGGAGGTGCCGAGCGCGCCGGTCGCGAAGGTGGCGGCGACCGAGAGGAAAGCGGCGGCGATGCCCAGCGGCCGCGACAGCAGGCCGAGCACGTTGAGCAGGATGATGAACACCGCCAGCGCCGCCACCGGCACCCACATCTTGCGATAGGCGAACCACAAGATGTTGGCGAGGCAGGCCGGCCAGTTCCACTGGATCTGCGACTTGCGGCCGTCCATCTCCCGCCAGCGCTCGAGATACCAGGACGCGTTCGGGCCGATCGCCGCGGCCAGCCGCTCGGCGTCGGCCGGCGCGGCGGGCGGCGCGCTCGGGGCGGGCGGCGCCTTGGCGAGGTCGGGCGGCGGCGCCGCGGCCGCCGGCTCCGGCGCAGGGGGCGGCGGCGGTGCCGGGGCGGGCTCGGCCGGCGGCGGCGCTTCCGCCGGAACCAGGCCGCTCAGCGTCCGCAATTCGAGCGCCAGCCGGTCGAGGCTGGCGTCGCGCTCCTTGCCGTAAGCGTCGGTCCAGTGGCGGATCTTGAGGAAGAAAGCGAGGCCGGGCGCGGGACTGATGTCGGCGAGGCGGACCGGGAAGATCGGCTTCGAATTGCTGAACGCCATCTCGGTTTCGGCGCGGACATAAGGCGATTTGTTCGCCATCTCGGTGACCAGCACGACGAAGGCGGCGCAGCCTTCGATCGCCGCCTGCAGCGCCTCCGAATAATCGATGCCGGGGCGCACGTCGCGCGGCGCGATCCACGCTTTGACCCCGTGCGATTCGATGAACGCGACGAGATCGTTCGCCTCGTCGCGATTCTCCGAACCGTGGCTGATGAAGACGTGGCCGGCCATGGGCTCCCCTGTGATGCGGGGAGGCTATAGCCAACATGGCGGCTGGGGCAAGGCGCCGGGCGGCGAACCTATGTGAGGGAGGAGCAGCCTCGCGCCGCGGAACATGCGCGCGGGCCGCACTCGACACGAAACGTCTCAACCCATGAGAATGGCTCCGCGTGGGCCGGCGCAGCTCCTATTGCGGGATGAACTCCCTTCTGTAACTGTAAATGTCCGGCAACGCATTAGGGCTCTCACGCGGATCGTCCGGGGCGGGGTCGTCCGTTCCGGGCGACGTGCGGTTCGTCGGCTCGGCGCGGCCACCGGACTTGCTCTGGCGCGACGCGGCGCGGCGGCGCTCGTTCCACCCAAGACCTGCGCGGGGGCGCTTCGGGCCGCCGGCCAAGCATCGGCCTTGGGGGCGGGCTTTTGTCCGCCGCCCGGTTGCGGCGTCACGCCTTGGCTTACCGGTTTTGCGATGGCCGACGCGGCATCGCCCCGGTCCGCCACGAGCGACCAGGCCAGGGTCAGTGACAGAAGCAGCGCCGCTGCGGCCGCCGCGGCCAGACGCGGCCGCGTCAGAAATGGCTCGCGCTCGGAGAGGGGGGGCACGTCGAAGGCATCCGGCCCGGCGTCGCTCGGCGGCTGCTCCGGCGGCGTCGTCGTCTTTGGCACTGCCAAGGCGATGGCGGGCGGCGCTGCCCCCGGCGCGTCCGCGACGCCGGACAATGCGGCGAGCTCGGTCGCCAGCCGGTGCAGATTCTGCTCGCTCCCGGCTCCGAAGGCATTGGTCCAGTGATGGATGTTGAGGAACAGGCGCAGGCCCTTGGCCGGCTCCATCTCGCCGAATCGGACGGGAAAGATCGGGCGTCGCGAGCTGAACGCCATCTCGGTCTCGGCGCGAACGAACAAGGAGGCATTGGCCGCCTCGGTCACGATGACGACGAAGGCGGAGCATTGCTCGATGGCCTCCTGAATCTGCTCCGAATAATCAAGACCGGGCCGCACGTCGCGCGGCGCTATCCAGACGAAAATGTCGCGCCCCTCAAGGTAACGGACCAAGTCGTGGACGCCTTCATGGTCCCTTACGCAATGGCTGATGAAGACCCTGCCCGCGGCCATGTCGCCCATCGACTCCCGAATATACCGAAGCAGCTATCCACCCGACCTACGCGCAAAGCAACAGTCCGTTCTCTATTGCTTACGCGCGCCAAGCATCTCCTCGATCGCCACGAACTTTTCGCGTGGGGAGCCCTCCCGCGCCCGCGCGGCTTCGGCGGCTTCGATGCGCTGCCAGTCCTGGAAGGTGACGACGTCGACGCCGCGCGCGGCCAGCAAGGCGTCGAGCCCGTCGCGGCCCTGCTTGCGGCCCCTGGCCGAAACGAGATCGGCGGCGATCTTGTCGGCGACCTCATAGCCGTCGGGGCGGTTGGTGCCGATCGTGCCGGAGGGGCCGCGCCGCGCCCAGCCGACCGCGTAGAGGCCGCCGCCGATCACCCCTTCGGCATTGGCGAAGCGGCCGCGATCCTCCTCATAGGGCACGCCTGCGATCGGCGGCGTCTTGTAGCCGATGCAGGTGACGATCATGCCGCAGCCGATCTTATAGGTCTCGCCGGTGCCGACCGCCGCGCCCTTGTCGTCGAGCCTGGTCTTCTCGACGATCAGACCCTCGACCCTGCCGTCGCCCTCGATCCCGACCGGCTTGGCGAAGAAATCGAAGACGATGGTCTTGGGCTTGTCCGGCGCGAGCGAAGCGAAATCGCGCAAATGGGTGACCGACTTGCGCTGGCCGGGCTCGAGCAAGGCGTCGTCGAGCAGCGGCGGGAAATCGTCGGGATCGACGCGCGGCACGGCGCCGTCGAGATGGCCGAGCTCG
Source organism: Allosphingosinicella sp. (assembly GCA_035543935.1). Taxonomy (GTDB): domain Bacteria; phylum Pseudomonadota; class Alphaproteobacteria; order Sphingomonadales; family Sphingomonadaceae; genus Allosphingosinicella. The sequence goes on along the minus strand of DATKIV010000052.1, from coordinate 80,905 downwards.
CCCAGCTCCTTGGGCGTCATCGCGATCTGATGCGGCCCGCGCCGGCCGAGGACATGGATGGTCCGGACCCTGCTGTTGCCGAGCGCGCCGAAGGCGTGGGCGACGATGTCGGAGCCGACGAACTCGCCAGGCGTCTTGGCGAGGATGCGGGCGACGTCGAGCGCGACGTTGCCGTTGCCGATCACGGCCGCCGCCGCGACATCGAGCGGCGGATCGAGATCGGCGAATTCGGGATGGCCGTTATACCAGCCGACGAAGGCGGCCGAGCCGATCACGCCGGGCAGGTCGCCGCCCGGAATCGCCAGCGGCTGGTCGTTGGGCGCGCCGGTGGCGAGGATCACCGCGTCGTAGAGGGCGGTGAGCTCGGGCACGGTGACATCGCGGCCGACCAGGACGTTGCCGATGAAGCGGACATTGTCGGAAAGCGCGACCTTCTCGTAGCGCCGCGACACCGCCTTGATCGACTGGTGGTCGGGAGCGACGCCGAAGCGGATCAGGCCGTAGGGCACCGGCATCCGGTCGATCATGTCGATCCGGACCTCGTCGCCATAGAGTTTCTGGAGCGCCTCGGCGCTGTAATAGCCGGCGGGTCCCGACCCGATCACCGCGATATGCCGCATCCCGCCTCCTCTCCCCGGAGCGAAAGATGCTTAGCGCGCGTTGAGACGGAGGCAAGCCCGCCGGTCAGGCCGGGTTCACCCTGATACGGCCAAGAAGTTGATATGAAACGCCTCATCCTTCCACTGCTCGCGCTCGCCGCGACCGCTCCCGTCCCCGTTCTCGCCGTCCAGCCGCCGGCCGGCCGGGAGGTGCGGATCCCGTTCGTCCAGTTCGGCGCGATCCGCGGCTTCCGCGCCGACGGCGACGATGTGGTCTATCTCCAGGGCCGCCGCCGAGCCTGGTATCGGGCGCAGCTGAACGGGCCGTGCATCAATCTGCCGCACGCTTTGCGCATCGGCCTCGACCAGCGCTATTCGAGCACGCTCGACAACAGCTCGAGCCTCATCGTCGAAGGCGAACGGTGCCGGATCGTGTCGCTGGTCCAGGCCGATCCGCCGCCGCGCCGCCGCCGCCGCTAGCGCTTCGTCCCGTCCGCGAGCAGGGCGCTGCCGGACCGGCGCAGGGCGGCCTCGATCGCACCGCCGAAGAAGGCGAGCGCCGGCGGCAGCAGGACGGTGACGCGAACCAGCCTGTCCTGGATGTCGAGCCGCGCATCGATCCTCTGCCCGAGCGCGCCGACGTCGAGCTTGAGCCGGTCGCCGTCCCAGGCCGAAGAGACTTCGGCGCCACCCGGCAGCCGGCCGGCGAGCGTGTCCAGATTGCCGGCGATCCGCCTTTTCGCTTCGGCGGCGCCGAGATTGTGGGGCAAATCGACGACGATCGGCGCGCTCATCGCGCCAGTCTAGCCGAGCGGGGACGCTTGCGAAACCTCAGGCCGCGAAGGAATTGCAGCTCCGCGGCGTGATCCGTCCGCCATTCTTCAGCACCTGATCGCTGCGCTGGCGCACGTTGAACGCGCTTTCGTAGCGGATCTGGCGGCCGGCCAGGAAGCTGTTCGGGATGATCGGCTGGTAGTTGTAGACGACCTCGACCACCATCACCGCGCTGCCGGACTGCGCCGAGATCGACGTCCCCGATCCCATGCCCAAGATCACCGGGGTGGCGGACGCGCTGCTCGGAGTGGTCGTATTCGGAGTCGTCCGGTCGGCATTGTAGATTTCGGTGCCGTTGGTGATCGCCGCGCCGGCCGCGGTCCGCGGCCGCATATTGGCGGTCGGATTCGAATAGTTGAGGGCGCCGTCGCAGCGCTGCCAGCGGATCCACTGGGGATTTCCGCTCCCCGACCCCGTCGGCTCGAGGTCCGACAGGATGATGCGGCCGTTCTGCGCGAAATTGATGCTGGCGCCGCTCATCTTGGCGCCGGTGAACAATTCGACGATGTCGGATTCGTCGATGCTTTCGCGCACGCGCGCGGCATTGTCGGCGGTGAGCATGGCGATGTTGCTGACGCGCAGGTGCGCCATTGCGTAATTGGCGGTTTCCAGCCCCATCAGCCCGAGCGCGACCACCACGGGCAGCGCGAAGGCGAATTCCAGCATCGCCACGCCGCTCGTGCAGTCGCGCAGCGATGCGCCGCCGGCGCGGGCACGTCCGATCCTGGTTCTCAGCATTGTGTCACCGTCCCGTTCGCCGCAACGCTGATCCGGTTGATGTTGATGGAGCGTCCCGCGAAGGGCTGGTTGCGCAGCACGGTGTTCTGGGTGACCGTCTGGGTGTTGCCCCAGCCCATGAAGCCGCCGAGCGGAACGATGCGCGGATAGGTGATCGAGACCTGATAGCGGACGATGTCGTCCGCGCCGCCGGTGCTGTCCCGGCCGCGGTCGGTATTGTAGGTGTTGTTGCCGTTGGCGTCCTCGAAACAGTCGCCGGCATTGTAGCTGTTGAGCGGCGCGGTATCGCCGACGATCTTCTCCGCCTGCGCGACTCCGGAGAAATCGTAATAGCTCGTCGTCGTGGTGGTGACCGTCGAACGGGCGGCGAAATTGGACAACCGCGCTTTGACGCGCGCGTCGATCTGCGCGAGCGAGTAGCTGCCGACCGTCGCCATGCGCGAGGCGTCGTGCAGCGCGCCCTGGACCACGGAGGTCGCGTAGGAGCGGTAGCCGAGATCGAGCAGGCCCAGCAGCAACAGGCACAGGACCGGCAACACGACGGCGAACTCGACGATGGTCGCGCCGCGCGCGTCGCGTCCGAGGCGCGCTTTTCGGAAGGCGCCCCCGAGGCGCGCGGCGAAAAGGAGGCGCCTCATTGAGTCAGCCTCAGCGCGCCGATGTTCGAGCCGATCTGGCGGAAGCGGGCGATCAGGTCGGCGCTGCTCGACGAGGCCGCCGCCTGGTTCGGATTGCTCGCGCAGGCCGCCATCTCCGGGGTCAGCGTGGTGCCGAAGGCGATCACCCAGACCGAGAAGCCCATGCCCCTGGCCGCGTTGCAGGTCATCTGGAAGCGCTGCATGTGACGGTCGTACTGATCGGTGCAGGTGTAGCTGCCGGTGACGCGCCGGTCGTTCCGCTCAAGGCCCCAGGAGCTGTAGACGCTGCACTGGGGCAGCAGCGCGCCGTCGGTCATGAAGATGATGTGACGGGTGACCGGCATGGAGTTGAACGTGTCCGGATTGTCGGCCGAAAAGATGCCGGCATTGGAGAGCATCCGCGCGCCCCAGATCATGCCGATATCGTGATAGGTGTAGCCGCGCGGCGTCAGCCCGTTGACGTAGGTCTGCAGGTTCGCCTGGGTCCAGGCCTGGAGCCGGCGCGCTTCCGCGGGGCAGGCGACGCTGTCGTCCGTGTGGTCGCCCATATATTCCACGTCGCTGGAATTGGTCGTCGTGCTCTGGTTGACGTCGCGCCGGTAAAGCACGTCCGGCCAGTGCGGCCGCCAGCGCGTGGCGTCGCTGTTGGGGATGAAGTTGATGTTGAGATCGTAGGCGGCCGCCGGGATCGTGAGATCCGTGGACTCGACGATGGTCGAGACCGAATCGCGCTCCTCGATGCAGCCGTTCCAGGTGACGCTCGTGGTGGTCGCGCCGACCGCATTGGCCGCGATCTCGCGCATCGTCGCCTGGGTGTCCTGGCTCGCCATGACGCCGTTACCGGAATTGCCCAGCGTGACGGCGGTGCCCAGCTTGTACTGGCTGGTGTCGATCAGCGCCTCCCGATAGGTCCAGCCCGACGACCTGTAGCCGGTCTGCGTGACGAGCGTGCGCTTGTAGCGCCGGCAGGTGCGGGTGGTGCCGGAGGTGTCGCCGGTGGCGCCCCAGTCGCGCAGCGAATAGGTGATCGCCGTGACCGGGGCGGGTGCCGGGCCGCCGGTATTGGCGGGCTGGCCGTTCAGGGTCGGATAGCCGGCATTGGCCGCATAATTGTTGCACTCGGTCTGCGAGATCGACGAGGCGTAGGTCTCGGTAATGGTATTGTCGCTGACCGTGGTCGTGCCGTAATTGTTATAGTTGGCGGTGCGCGTCTGATAGGGCGAGGAATCGCGGATATAGGCCGCGTTCACCGCGGTGATCTGGTGGCCGACATTGACCGAGCTCGAATAGGGCACGATGCCGTAGCGCAGCCGAAGGCCGTTCGCCTCGAGCTGGGCCTGGGTCGGCTGCAATTCGGTATAGAGCGCCATCACCGCGGCGCGCAACGCGGTGATCTTGCGCAGCGAATCGGTGGTGGTGCTGTTGCCGTTGATGTCGTCGTCCATCGACCCGGTCGTGTCGAGCACCAGCATGACGTCGGTGTTGACGAAATTGAGCGCGGCGTCGCAGGTCACGCTGAGCGGCAGCGTCGTGAAGCCGAACATCCGCATCACCGAGGTCGGGATCGTCGTCGAAGCGGTGACGCGCACGGTCCCGGGGGCGGGCCGGGTCACGGTCGGGTTGACGATCTCGGCCGTCTGGTAGGGGCCGGTGGTGACGCCGTTGGTGGTCGTCTTGGGGAAGTTGAAGTGGAAGAAGCGCCTGGCTTCCGGCTCGACGTTGGTGCCGAGCGAGTCGTTCAACATCACCCGTCGGCCGGCCAGGGCGGCGGCGTCGCAGGCGGATTGCAGGCGGGTCTTGGCCATATAGGCGCGGCTCATGTCGACGCCCGAGCCGATCATCGCGGCGAGCGGAACCATGGCGGCGCCGACGATGGCGAGCGTATTGCCGCGGCGGTCGCGGAACAACCGTGCCAGGAATCGCAGACGCGACGTCGCGGCGTTCCGGCTGGCGCATTCACTCATGCTTCTGGTCCTCCAAAGGCCTTTTCGGCTCTTCGCTGACCGTGCATCTGCCAGATTAAAGCTAAGGCGCGCTCAATCGGAATGGTTACCGATGCCTTAGCCACGATACCGCCATTTGGAGGCGCGCGAGGGAGCGCCCGGCATCGAGGACGGAGCTAAAGGATGGGTCGGCCGAAGACGATGATGCTGGCGGCCGGGGGTTAAGACAGGAGGCAGGCGGCTTGAGCGCTTCCCTCGATGGGGCCGGCTTTGCTAGGCCTGTGCCATGACTCCGTCGATCGCGCGCGCCGCCCTCCTCGCCTTCGCCCTCCTTTCCGCCGCGCCCGCCGCCGCGCAGGAGCTCCCCGTCGGCCAGGGGCGGGCCGAATATGACGCCTGGCTCGCTTCGTCGCCGGGGGTGCGCGGGCAGGTGCTGTCGTTCGAATCCTGGCAGGAGGCGGCGGGCGTGCGCGGCGTGGTGCCGACCTACCAGCTCGTCCGCACCGCCTCGATGTGGCGCGAGTGCAACGGCCCGGCCTTCGAGGTGCCGCCGTTTCGCCTCTGGCCCGGCATGGTCAACACGCTCCGCTTCATCCGCGACCATGTGAAGGGCGCGGTCGGCGAGGTCGAGGCGGTATCGGGCTATCGCAACCCGGCGCTCAACACCTGCGCGCGCGGCGCCGAGCGCAGCGCCCACCTCGATTTTTTCGCGCTCGATTTGATTCCCAGCCAGCCGCTGACCCGCCGGCAATTGTTCGAGCGGGTCTGCCCGATGCACAGTCGCGAGGGCCGGGCGGCGAATGCGGGCCTGGGCTTCTACAGCTTCACCCGGTTCCACATCGATACGCGCAGCTTCCGCCGCTACGGCTCGGCCGGCCCGGCTGGCAATGAGAGCCCCTGCGCGGTGCTCGAGCGCGGCGAGGATCCCGAAGCGCCGCCGCTGCCGGTGCCGGTGGTGCCGCCGGTGGTGGGGCCGATCACGCCGCCGCCCATGACGCCGCCGGTGGTTCAGCCGCAGCCGCAATAATCAGCTACCGTCATTCCAGCGAAAGCTGGAATCCCACTGCCCCTTCCGGCCGCCGCGAAGGCAGGGAGATTCCAGCTTTCGCTGGAATGACGGGAGTGGCGCGACCGAACCTCTCCTGGCTGCGCTGGCAATGTTCCTCAGCCCGCCGTGACTTCGGCTCGGCTTGCCGCAGTGCAGCATTTTCGCGGTTGAAAGCTCCAGCTGCTCCCCTATCTGGCTGAAATGCTACAATTTATTCGTAGGGCCGCTTTGGCGGTGACGCTCCTTTTCGTGCCGCACGCGGCCCAAGCCGATACCGCGGCGCCCCCGTCGATCGCCGCTTTCGTCCGCGAGACGGCGCCCGTCCGCGCGGCGGCGGCGCCCCGCCTGCCGCGGCTGCAGCCGCATGGCGAGCTCGCGCCGGGCCAGTCCAAGGCGGATTATTACGCCTGGCTGGCGCGGGCGCCCGAGAACCGGGCCCGGGTCCTCGCCTTTCGCGACCATCTCGCCGCGCAGGGGCTCGAGGACGTGGTGCCGATCTGGCAGCTGATCCGCACCTCCTCCTCCTGGCGCCAGTGCGCCGCCGACCGGTTCGAGGTCGCGCCGCGCGACAAATGGGATCATATCGTCACCACCTTGCGCTTCGTGCGCGACGAGGTCGTGCCGGCGGTCGGCGAGGTCGAGGCTTTGTCGGGCTATCGCAACGAAGCGCTCAACCGCTGCTCGGCGGGCGCCCCGCAGAGCGCCCACCGCCTGTTCTTCGCGCTCGATCTCACCCCGCTCTCGCCGGGCATCACCCGGGTCGGCATGATCCGTTCGATCTGCGCCGCCCACGCCCGCGACGGCCGTACCTACAATACCGGCCTCGGCTTCTACACGGGCATGCGCTTCCACGTCGATTCGAACGGCTTCCGCCGCTGGGGCGCGAACGGCCGCAGCGCGACCAGCCCCTGCGGCGGCACTTACGTCTGATGCGAAACGGCGGTTACGGCTAACCGTCCCTCCGCCAGCGCCAGATTGGGGACAGTTACTGTAACTGTCCCCGTTCAGGCGCTAGTGACTCTCCCCAAAGGAGAGCAGCAATGGCGGGCAGCATCTTTCCGGGCGCGCGGATCGGGCCGGACGATCCGCGCTACGACACCCTGTCGCGCGGCTTCAACCTCAGATGGGTCGGCGCGCCGGCCGAGATCGCCTTGTGCGGCAGCGCCGCCCAGGTCCGCGCCGCGGTGCAGCGCGCCGTCGACGAGGGCCGCCGGCTGACCGTCCGCAGCGGCGGCCATTGCTACGAGAATTTCGCGGTCGGCAACCAAGACGGCGTCATCGTCGACATGGCGCCGATGAACCGCGTCTCTTTCGACGACCGCCGCGGCGCTTATTGCGTCGAGGCGGGCGCGACTTTGTGGAACGTCGTGTGGACGCTCTACAAGGAATATGGCCGCGCCTTGCCCGGAGGCTCATGCTATTCGGTCGGCGCCGGCGGCCATATCACCGGCGGCGGCTACGGCCTCCTGTCGCGCAAGCACGGCCTGATCGTCGACTGGCTCGACGCGGTCGAGATCGTCCGGGTCGACAGCGGCAAGCGGGCGCGGATCACGATCGCCGAGAAAGACGGCCGCGCCGCGGATCTGTTCTGGGCCTGCCAGGGCGGCGGCGGCGGCAATTTCGGCATCGTCACCCGCTTCTGGTTCAAGGAGATCCCCGAGGCGCCCGCCGAGGCGCACCTCGTCAACCTCGCCTGGGACTGGGACGGGATGACGCAGGCCGAATTGGCCGAGATCATCGCCCGCTACGGCCGCTTCTTCGCCGGGCACAGCCGGCCCGGCGGCCCCGACGACGGCCTGTTCGCCTTGCTCCACCTCTCGGCGAAGGCGGCCGGGCAGATCGTGCTCACCGCCCAATATGTCGGCGACCGGCCCCGCCGCCTCGCCGATTTCGTGCGCTTCATGTGCGGCGCGGGCGTGCGCGCGCCGGTCGCCCAGCGTCACCCGGTCGGCCAGAATTTCTTCCCGCTGCCGACCACCAATGTCCAGCGCCTGCCCTGGCTCTACGCGACCCAGAGCCTCGACCCCTCCGGACCCAATCGGCGCGGCAAATACAAGTCGGCCTATATGAAGCAGCCCTTCCCGGAGGCCCAGATCGCCACGATCTGGCGCTGGCTGACCGGCGACTTCCAGAACAGCCAGTCGCTGCTCCAGGTCGATTCCTATGGCGGCGCGATCAACGCCGTCGCCAGCGGCGCCACCGCCATCCCGCAGCGCTCCTCGATCCTCAAGCTGCAATATCAGACCTATTGGGTCCACGAGAAGGACACGCCGGCCAACCTCGCCTGGATCAGCGGCTTCTACGACGAGATGTACGGCACGGAGGGGCCGCTGCCCGACGCGGTCATGGACGGCTGCTACGTCAACTATCCCGATTGCGACCTGAAGGACTGGGCGCGCCTTTATTATCTGGACAGCTACAAGAAGCTCCAGCGGGTCAAGCGCCGCTGGGACCCCCACGACGTCTTCAACCACGCCCAGTCGATTCGGCCGTAGGCGCGACCAGCCCCCGCGGCGGGCGCTATGCCTCACCGGCGGTCGAGCCGGGCCGGCTGCCGGCTCTGCACGGATTCTCCTTCAATTTCGCAAGACAAATCAATTGCGCGGTGTATGATATTACTGATACACCTTGGTCAGTCTTAACAGTGAGAGTAGCGCAAGCGTGACCAAAGGGTGGGGAAGCAGCCGCAGGCTGTTATTGTGCGGCAGCGTGGCGCTTGGCCTGCTGGCGCCGGCGACGAATGCATGGGCACAGGCGGTCAATCCACCCCCCGGGCCCACTCCGCCGCCCCGGCCCGGTCCAACACCAGCGCCCAGTCCACCGCCCGAGGCCGAGCCCGAGCCGCAGCCCGGTCAGGACGACATCGTGGTGACGGCGCCCACCCAGCAGAGCTCGATCGACCGGCAGACCTATATCGTCCGCGACACGCCGGAGGCGCGCAGCACGACGACGACCGACATCCTCGCGCGCATCCCGTCCGTCGAGGTGCAGGCGGATGGCACGGCCCGGCTGATCGGCGCCGGCCAAGCGACGATCCTGATCGACGGCCGACGGGTCGCCGATCCGCAGACGATGCTGCGCAACATGACGGGCAACCAGATCGAGCGGATCGAGGTGCTGACCAATCCCGGCGCGCAATTCCCGGCGCAGGGCACGGGCGGCATCATCAACATCATCACCCGGCGCAACACGCAGAACGGCCTCGGCGGCTCGGCGACCGTCAGCGGCGGCAGCTATGGCAGTTACGACGTCAGGGTTTCGCCCACCTACGGCGCCGGCAACTGGACCTTCACCGGCAATCTCGGCCATGGCCGCTTCGAGCAGCGCGCCGACTTCGAGCGCGACCGCTTCGCGCTGACGCCGGGCGGCCCTGTGCTGATCAGCAGCGAGGATGGGGAGCAGGTCGACAAGGGCCGCTATTATTACGGCAACGGCTCGGCCAGCTACCGGCCCAGCGACCGCCACACCTTCACGCTCAGCGGCACTCTCGCCCATACCGACTTCGTCGGAACCCGGGACTCGCTGCTGACCGCCGCTTCCATTCCCGGTGGCAGCGCCGACGTGCTCTCGACCAACGAGGCGAACTTCAACTATCGCGACCTGGGGCTCGACTATCGTGCGACCACGTCGCGGCAGGGCGAGATGCTGACCGCCTCGGTGAAATGGGCGCGCTTCTCCGGCGATTTCGACCGGATGTTCTCGTCCGATCCCCTCGGCGGCCCGGCAAACCTGTTCCAGCAGGTGCAGACCATGTCCGACGAAAGCTGGACGGCGAAGGCGGATTATGTGCGGCCGCTCGGCGGCGCCAACCGGCTCTCCGTCGGCGCGCAGCTCGTCACCACCAGCAACCGGCTGGCCCAGACCGCGACCGGCACCCTGCCGTCGGGCGCGCCCTTCGCCGCCAGCTCGCTGGTCGAGGGCTCATGGCTCGAATATGCGGGCTACGTCACCTACCAGTTCGCGCTTGCCGGCGTCACCATCATGCCGGGCCTCAGGCTTGAGGGCCGCGAATATGATCTGGGCGGCACCACCGGAGTGCCCGACCTCAAGACCACCCGATTCTTCCCGAGCCTGCACATGGAGCGGCCGCTCGCCGCGTGGCTGACCGGCTCGGCCAGCTATTCGCGCCGGATCACCTATCCGCCGATTCAGCTGCTCAACCCGGCGCTGAACTTTCAGGACGCGACCACCGCCCAGGCCGGCAATCCCCTGCTGCAGCCGCAGCTCACCGACTCCTGGGAGGTCAGGCTCCGCGCCAATGTCGCCCGCCACAATCTCGAGCTCACCGCCTTCCGGCGGACGACCGAGGACATCTGGTCCTTCCGCGGCGAGGTCGATCCGGACGGGGTGCTGGTCACGCGCCCGTTCAACTTCGGCTCGCAGGCGCTGACCGGCGCCGAGCTGTCCGCGCGCGGGCCGATCCTCGAGGGCCTGCGCTACGTGCTCACCGCCAACGTCTCCGACCAGAGCCTCGATCAGGACGCCGGCGGCCCGCTGCCGAGCCGGCACAGCGCCACCTGGTCGGGAACCGGCCAGCTCGAATATAAGGACGGCCAGGACGGCCGCCGCGGCGCCGACCGGGTCAACCTGACTTTGCGCTATTTCGGGCCCACCGACACCGGCTTCACCCGTGTCAACGCTTTCGCCCTCGCCACCTTCACCTGGTCGCACGCCTTCACGGACCGGCTGTCGGGCGTGCTCACAATCGCCAATCTGAGGCTGTCGGAGGGACGGGAAACGGTGACCACCGGCCTCACCAGCCAGTCGCGCGACCTGTTTGCTCCCCCCTCGCCCCAGCGCGTCACCCTGTCCCTGACCTGGAGCTTCCGCCCGCCGGGCCAGGGCCCGCGGGTCCAGCAGCAGCCGCAGCAGGCGGGGCCGCCGATTCCGGTGCCGCAATAGCGCTCGCTGCCAGGCGTAGAGCGTCGGTCGCCATCAGCTATGCCGCGACCTTCTCGACGAACGCCAGCGCATCCGGCGTCGCGCGCCCGAGAGTGGTATTGTCGAAAATCGCCCAGACCGGCGTACCTGCCTCAACGAGAGGCCGGATACGCCCTGCCCATTGCGCCCGCGCCTCTGGCTCGTAGCCCGAGCGATAGATGTTGGGCGACCCATGCAGCCTGAAATAAGCAAGGCCGGGCCACCCGCCGGGCATGGCCGCGACCGGCACCGGCGCCGGATCGGCGGCGACGCGCGCGATGCGGTGGGTCGCGAGGAGGGCGTCGGCTTTCGGTTCGAACCAAGCCGGGTGGCGGGGCTCGCAGACGATCGGTCCTCCGAGTGTGGCGCTGAGGCCGGTGAAGAAGGCCGCGGCCAGCACCGCGTCGAAGGCGAGGCTCGGCGGCAGCTGGACCAGCACCGGGCCGCGCTTGTCCCCGAGCCCGCCGATCTCCTTGGCAAAGCGGGCGATCTCCGCCTCGCAACCTTGGAGCTTCAGCCCATGCGTGATCGCCCTGGGCAGCTTGACGGCGAAGCGGAAATCCTCCGGCACGCTCGCCGCCCAGCGCTCGTAGGTGGCGCGGCGGTGGGGGCGGTGGAAGCAGGAGTTGATCTCGACGGCGTCGAAGCGGCCGGCATAGCGCGCCAGATTGGACGGCGCCGCCGGGAAGGCGTCGCGCACCGGCGCCGGCAGCGCCCAGCCGGCGGTGCCGACGCGGACCTTCTCGCTCATGAGGCGGGCAATCCCCGGGCCCGGTCCCGGTTCCGCCCCTTTGCCGGAGTGTAGGCCCCCGCGTCCTTTTTTCTTGGAATAGTGCAACTATTGCACTACAACACACGCGTGCCCCGACTGAAGCGCTTCTCCTCGACCGAGATTGCGATGTTCTTCGCCGATCACAATCCGCCGCATTTCCACGTGCTTGGCAAGGAGGGCGCGGCGCAGGTGCGGATCGATACGCTGGAGGTGATCGCGGAGAGCGGTAAGGTCGACCTGGTCGAAGCGTTGGCATGGGCGGCGGAGAACCGCGCCTTTTTGGAAGCGAGATGGGCGGAATATAGCGGAGACTGCCAATGAGCATCGGCACGATTGAGGACGTCAAGGTGACCGGACCATTGCGGGTGGCAATTACCTGGGATGACGGGCGTAGTGCCGACATCGATCTCGCCCCGATCATCGCGGCGCACCCGCAATTGGGTCCGCTCACCGATCCCGCGAATTTCCCCCAGCGGTCCGAGGACGGCTGGTCGGTCGAGTGGCCGCGGTGCGGGATCGACTTCGGCGCGGCGCAACTCAGGCGCTGGGCCGACGAGCAGGCGGGCGAGGCGATGCCTGCAGCGGCTTTCCGCGCCTGGATGGAGAGTCACGGCTTCACCCTCGATCGCGCCGGGGACGCGCTCGGCCTGTCCCGCCGCACCGTCGCTTATTATCTCAGCGGCGAGCAGCCCGTGCCCAAGACGGTGATGCTGGCGACCGAAGGCTACGACAAGAGGCAGGCAGCGTAGGCGAAGCCGCATCAACTCCGGTTGGCGTCCCGCGCCCTCAATGCTAGGGCGCGCCCGCACCGCCCAGAAAAGCGCCAGATGACCGATCTCAAAAAAATACGCAATTTCAGTATTATAGCGCACATCGACCATGGGAAATCGACCCTGGCCGATCGCCTCATCCAGTCGACCGGCGGGCTGACCGCGCGGGAGATGACGAGCCAGGTGCTCGACAATATGGATTTGGAGCAGGAAAGGGGGATCACGATCAAGGCGCAGACGGTGCGGCTCGATTATCGCGCCGGCGATGGGCTGGATTATGTCCTGAACCTGATGGACACGCCAGGGCACGTCGATTTCGCCTATGAGGTGAGCCGTAGCCTCGCCGCCTGCGAGGGCGCGCTGCTGGTGGTCGACGCGGCGCAGGGGGTGGAGGCGCAGACGCTGGCCAATGTCTACCAGTCGATCGAGCACGACCATGAGATCGTGCCGGTGATCAACAAGATCGACCTGCCCGCCGCCGACGTCGACAAGGTCCGCCGCGAGATCGAGGATATCGTCGGCCTGCCCGCCGCGGGCGACTGGAAGGATGGCGGGGCGGTGCTGACCAGCGCCAAGACCGGCCTCGGCATCCCCGACGTGCTCGAGGCGATCGTCCAGCGCATCCCGCCGCCCGCGGGCGACCCCGCGGCGCCATTGAAGGCGATGCTCGTCGACAGCTGGTACGACCCCTATCTCGGCGTCGTCATCCTGATCCGAATCATCGACGGCACGATCCGCAAGGGCCAGCAGATCAAGTTCATGGCCGCCGGCACCACCCATCTGGTCGATCGCGTCGGGGTCTTCCGCCCCAAGATCGAGCAGTTCGAGGCTTTGGGCGCCGGCGAGATCGGCTTCATCACCGCCCAGATCAAGGACGTCGCCGAGACCCGCGTCGGCGACACCATCACCGATGCGCGCCGGCCGACGACGACGGCGCTGCCCGGATTCAAATTGGTCCAGCCGGTGGTCTTCTGCGGCCTCTTCCCGACCGACGCCAACGATTTCGAGAAGCTCCGGGATTCGCTCTCCAAGCTGCGGCTCAACGATGCCAGCTTCTCCTTCGAGATGGAGACCTCGGCGGCATTGGGCTTCGGCTTCCGCTGCGGCTTCCTGGGACTCCTCCACCTCGAGATCATCCAGGAACGGCTGACCCGCGAATATGATCTCGACCTGATCACGACCGCGCCCAGCGTCGTCTACAAGATCCACCTGTCGCATTCGAAGGAGGAGCCTGCGAAGACGATCGAGATCCACAACCCGGCCGACATGCCCGATCCCAACCGGATCGAGACGATGGAGGAACCGTGGATCGAGGCGGTGATCTACGTGCCCGACGAGCATCTCGGCGCGATCCTCAAGCTCTGCCAGGACCGGCGCGGCATCCAGAAGAACCTCACCTACGTCGCGGGGCGGGCGCAGCTCACCTACGAGCTGCCGCTGAACGAGGTGGTGTTCGATTTCTACGACCGGCTGAAGAGCATCTCGCGCGGCTACGCCTCGTTCGACTATCACCAGATCGGCCACCGCGAGGGCGACCTGGTCAAGATGAACATCCTGGTCAACGGCGAGCCGGTCGACGCGCTCTCGATGATCGTCCACCGCGCCGCCGCCGAAGCGCGCGGGCGGCAATTGTGCGAGCGCCTCAAGGACCTCATCCCGAGGCATTTGTTCAAGATCCCCATCCAGGCCGCGATCGGCGGCAAGGTCATCGCGCGGGAGACCATCGCGGCGCTGCGCAAGGACGTCACCGCCAAATGCTATGGCGGCGACATTTCGAGAAAAAAGAAGCTGTTGGAAAAGCAGAAGGCCGGGAAAAAACGGATGCGTGAATTTGGCTCGGTGAGCATTCCGCAGGAGGCGTTTATCGCGGCGCTCAGGATGGGGGAGGAGTGATTGGCCTTGACATCCTATGTCGGAACTACCATAACCTGCCATGACTGAGGAAGTGAAGCCGCTATTCTGGATCGGTGGAAGCCGCAAGGATCTCAGCGGCTTTCCCGAGGATGTGAAGGACGTCATGGGTTACGCGCTGCATCTGGCCCAGGCGGGTGAGAAGAGCCCCGCCGCCAGCCGCTGAAGGGGTTCGGCGGCGCCGGCGTGCTCGAGATCGTCGACGATCATGACGGCGACACTTTCCGCGCCGTCTACACGGTCAGGTTTGGCAACTCGGTCTACGTGCTTCACGCCTTCCAGAAGAAGTCGAAACGCGGGATCGCGACACCCGCGGTGGAGAGCAAGACCATCAGGTCCCGCCTGAAGCTGGCGGAAAATCACCATCGGGCGGGCGGAGAAAAAAGATGAGCAAGGTCGAACGGAGCAGCGGCAATGTGTTCGCCGATTTGGGCTTTGCCGATGCCGCGGGCCATCATGCCAAGGCCGAGCTCGTGCGCAAGATCGCCGCCGTCATGGCCGAGCGCGGCCTGAGCCAGAATGCCGCGGCACCCCTGGTCGGCGTAAGCCAGCCCGATATCTCCCGCCTGCTTTCCGGGCGCTTTCGCGATGTCTCGGTGGAGCGGCTGCTGCGCATGCTCCAGCGGCTCGATTGCGAAGTCGACATCATCGTCCAGCATGCCGGCCACGAGGTCGGCGAGGCTGTCCACCTGCAGCGGGAATATGCTGATCGGCCGCCGCTTCGGTAGGCTCACGATAGGGCTCGGCAAGGTCATCGCGCGCGAGACGATCGCGGGGCTTCGGATGGGACAGGAATGAGCGCATTTTTGCCGTCCACCGGTTTTTGATGTAAGCCACGGTCCGTGAACGAGCATTCGCCCATCGTCTCGGAATTCGAGACGCCCGAGCAGGAGGCCTCCTACCTGGAGTGGCTGAAGCGCAAGGTCGCGGAGTCCCTGGCCGATCCGAGGCCGCCTGTGCCGCACGACGAAGTGATGGCGGAAATGCGGGCGATCATCGAGAAGGCGAAAAAAAAGCGGCCGTGCTGAGGCTGATCTGGCGCCGAAGCGCGCGGGACGACGCCGCCGCCATCTTCAACTACATCGCCGAGCGGAATGCGGCCGCGGCCGAACGGCTGCAGGGCGCGATCGAGGCGTGCGCGGAAGGTCTGAGGGACCGGCCCTTCATGTACGGCCCCGGCCGCGTGGAGGGGACGCGCGAAGCGGTGGTGCATCCCAATTACATCGTGGTTTATCGCGTGACCGCCGATGCCGTGGAGATCACGGCCGTGGTGCATGCCAGACAGGAATATCCTTAGGCCCTCGCGGACGCGGGACGGGCAGGGACCGTCAGCGCGGGGCGCTGACGCAGCCCGGAGCGGGGAGCGTGAGCATTCCGCAGGAGGCGTTTATCGGCGTTGCGGATGGGAGAGGAATGGCGGCGTCTGCCAATGGCTGTCGGCTCCCAGTTGCCACCTACGAGAAGGTCGGAGGCTCCGGCGGCGTTTTGCTCAGTGGGTTAAAATTCTAGAGCAGCCGCCCGTCCATGACGACGCCGCCGTGCGCCAGCGCCACGCCGGGGTGTAACGGGCCCTTCACCTACCGCAGCGCTATCGGGGCCGCGATAGCTGGCGAACCAGCTTCGCCTGATTTCGAGGGCGAAGAATTGCAGTTCAGTGCCAATCGAGCCATATCGATGGCGGAGGGGCCATGATACGCCGAATCCTGTTTGGGCATAAGTCACGCGACAAATTGTCGGAGAAGGAGGCGAGCCGGATTCGGGACGCCGCTTATGCAGCCGCTTGTACAGGCAGGTTGGAACTCCCTGACGTGCGGGGCGCCGAACATATCCATGTAGCCGACATTCAACGCGAAGTAGCGCAATATTCTTATCAGACCGAGCTGCTCAGTGCATTGGGGGCAGCCGAACTCTGCATTGGAAGTTCGGCCGGCGAGACTCTGGTTAATGTTACGGATGCGCTGGCGATCGCGGGCGACAGGGCTATATTGTCGCACGATCATCCTCAGTCCATCGGCACCGCTTTGCGCGATATCGGGCAAGAGTTGAAAGATTCCGGTCTTCGGGTGATGACATGGCCCCCGGGATGGATGGAATTTGAATTCGTGAGGGGCCTCGCGAGCTTCCTCAAAGTCAGGATCGCGGCCGCCCGGCGGTTCGTTGCCGGACCCGCACCGCCTGATCCGGCCCACCCCGGCTTGCACGTTACTGTGAACTCACGGACCCACGGCGTTAAGATACTCTGTTCCCCGGCCTTTTTCTTCAATCAGCACGCAGCGTTCGGATCGACCCTTTCCTCTCCTGTCAGCTGCCATCTCCATCCCGGCATATACTATTTCGGAGCCACCGGCCCGGCGCTCGGAGGGACGCGCTGGGAGACCACGGAGGAGCCGATACCGCCCAATACCACAATACATCTGGTGAATCTGTGATTGCCGACCCTTTCGTCGATATCGTGAAGCTCGCCGGGTTCCTCGTAACGGCGGCAGTAGCGATTGGCTTCACTTGGCGGCGACGGGCAAAATGGGAGCCGGATATTTCGGACGTGCCTAAGGCACCCGAAAAAGTCGCAGGCCTACTGACAGCGGTCCTATTAGGCATCTTGTGGTTCGACGCGGGCCGCAGCGTCGGCTTGCCCCCGCTGCAACAGACTGCGTTGATCGCCGCGATCGGCGCGGTGATCGGGCTGCTCGTCTACGTCTTTCTAACGACCGTCTTCGTCTACGAGCGCCAAGAGGCGGTTTCGGACAGCAAGACCAGGAAGGTGAGAATCATCGGCGGGCTGTGGCTCTCTCCCATGGCGCGAGCGAAACGTCGACAGGGACACGACATTCAATCGATGCTGTCGAAGGCTGCCAACAATCCCGACGTCATCTGGCCCCGGTCGGCGCGCGGCTTGGCGCAAAGCCTTTTCATAATTGCCTATATCTCTCTCATATGTGGTGGCTCGCTGGCTCTCTCCGCCGTGGCTTTGCTGGTTAGGAGCGCTATGTCTTGATCCAGGCTCAGAGCAGGCTTGATAACGGCATCGCGTGGACCTCTCTTACTCCAGCCTCGTAAAATCGCGGCAGCCCCGCTCGCTCCGCGTCCGAGGTGCGTACCTCATCGGTCAGACCAGCGACGGCTCAGCCCTTGAATTTTAACAGACAGCTAGCTGAGCAGCGCCTCTCGCAAGATCCGCCGGATCGCCTCCGGCCGCGACGGCTTCGGGTCCGGCTGCTTCGCGATCCAGGCGTCGAGGGCGGCGTCGAGCTCGGGGTAGAGGCGCAGGCCGATGTTCGGGCCGATGCCCGTCTTCGGCCGGCCTCTGCTTCTTTTTTCGGTACCGGCTATTGCCTTGCTCCTTTTTACCTGGTACCGGGAAACATCATGTCCGTGGCCGAGCATAACCCCTCGCGCCGCGCGCTGCTAGGCGCGGCGGTTGCGCTGCCCTTGATTGGGGCGTCTTTGCCTTCGTCATTCCCGCGAAAGCGGGAATCCACCTTCCCCGCCGGTTCCGAAGAAAGGTGGACCCCGGATCAAGTCCGGGGTGACGACCGGCGGGTTCGGCGTGACGGCCGATGGGCTCGCGCGTTCGCGGCATATGAGCGCGCCGAGGCGACGGTCGCGGAGGTGGAGCGGCGGACGGCGGGGACGCCCTGGGAGGAGCAGCACGCGGTCGAGGCGGAATATGGCGATGCGCTCGACGGGCTTTATGCGGCGTTGCGGCGGCTGTTTCGCGTGCCGGCGCCCGATGTCGCGGCGCTGGCCGTGAAGATCGAGATCGTCGTCGCGCATGAGGTGGCGACGCTGAACGAGGGCGAGGCGTGCATGGCGGCGCTTCGGCGCGATGCACGTCGGCTGGCGAACGCTTGAATGGGGACAGTTACGAGTAACTGTCCCCGGCGGAGGGGCTAGTCGAAGTCTTGGATCAGCGTCATCTCGTCCCGGTGCACCAGCCACGGATAATTGCGCAGCACGCCGCGATAGGGGAGGCAGACGTAGAACCAGTCGCCGCCGACCCCTTCGAGGATGACGAAGACGGTGCAGCGGATCGCGTCATTCTCCTGGCGGCCGTCGACGGGCTCTTCGTCCTCCATGCCCGGATGATGGCCGCCGACCTCCAGGTCGAAATGATCGCCGCGGTTCCAGAAGGCGATGCGGCGGATGCGGCGTTCGGTGGTGCGGAAGCCCTGGTCGGCGAGGAAGCGGCGGACGCTCGTCCAGACCCGTTCCGCCTGGGCGGCGTCCTTCGCGCGGGGGATGAAGAATTTCATTTTTCGGTCTCCTCAAATGGGGACAGTTGCGAGCAACTGTCCCCGCTTTCGCTGCCTGAGCTGTCCCCTTTGCTGGCGGGCCCCATCGGCGAGGTTTGTGGGCCGTCACGAACTGAA
The DNA here is from genome assembly GCA_035543935.1 of Allosphingosinicella sp. GTDB lineage: Bacteria > Pseudomonadota > Alphaproteobacteria > Sphingomonadales > Sphingomonadaceae > Allosphingosinicella. The sequence goes on along the minus strand of DATKIV010000052.1, from coordinate 62,362 downwards.
TTCGTGACGTCAGTCCTGTCGCCTGAGGGCGCAGGCTGGCCGGCCCCTTCGGCATCGCTCAGGACAGGCGGGCCCGGCTCTTGATTATGCGCGGCCCTTCGACCGGGCTCAGGATAGGCTCCGCTTTCGCGTCGGCGCTCATAATCGCGGCGGGCTTCGGCTTCCCATTCGATGTGGGCCGCGGCGTCGCTTGCGTGTCGCTCCTCGAAAATCCTCTGCTGCTCCTTGGGGGTGAGCGTCTGGCCGCCCTCGGTGCATTCGAGCGGCTCGGTGCTGAAGCCGTCATGCGCGACGAGCAGGTGCCGGGGCGGATGCTCGGGGCGGGGCGGCTCGCCGGCCTGCTCCCAGTGCAGGCGCCGGGCCGCGTCGAGCAGCCTCGACATGTCGGTCTCGGCGATGTGGAGGAGATCGTGGCCCCGGCAGCGGAAGTCGCGCATGATCTTCATGCCGTCGCCGCTCACCATGTCGAGCGAGACTTCGAGGCAGGTGATCTGGCGGACGTAGAAATCGGCCTCGGCGATCCGCCCGTCCAGCCGCGCCCGGCTTTCCTGTTCGAGCTTGCTCAGATATTTGTCGAGCAATGCGCGGAAGAACGCCTCCGCCTCCGCGTCGGCCGAAGCGAGATCCGCCCCGGTCGGCTCCGCCGGCTCCGCTTCCGCAGCGATCCGGCCAGGCGGGGCGTCCGCCTCGATCACCGCGCTGATTCCCGCGGCGAGGCGGTGGCGGCCCTTCTCCTCGGCCATCGCCATCGCCTTGTCCCAGGCGGCGGAAAAGCCTTCGGCGCCCTCCGCCTCGCGCAGCCGGTCGACGCCCCATTGCGCCTTGCCGACCGCGCGGGCGGCCTGGCGCGGCGAGCCGGTGACGGCCAGAGCGGCGATGAAGGCGCGCTGGCGGTCGGCCGTCCAGCCGTCGACGCGGCGGATCTTGCGCGGGACTGGCGCGAAATCGAGCAGGTCGCCGAGGCCGGCGAAGGCGTCCTCGCCGGCATTGCCTTGCGCGCGGCAGCGGTCGCGGACGACCGGGATCGGACTCGGCATGGCATCGCTCCTTGGTCAGGAGCGGAACGAAGCCGGAACGAATCCTACATTGCAATACCCATCAACTGGTACTTCGATGGGGACCCGGCCAGAAGGCTGGAGTCAAAAGTCGGCAGCGCGCGATCCGCCCCCCGGCCGGGGCCGGGAGGCGGGGCGCATGCGCCGGCGCTAGCGGCGGTAGCGGATGATGCGGCAGACGCGCTGGCGGTGGCCGTGGCGCCAGTAGGTCCGGCAGACGCGGCGGTTGTACCAGCCGCGATGCCGGCCGCGATTGTTGCGCCAGCCGCGATGGCGGCCGCGATCGTCGCGCCAGTCGCTGCGGCGGTCGTCGTCGCGGCGCCAGTCGCCGCGCTGGTCGGTGCTGGCGGCGGCGGCGCTGGCGGCGGCGCCGGGCGTGCTGGCGACGCTCAACGTCCCGAAGGCGAGCGCCGCGGCGATGGCTAGCTTGATGAGTCTCATCTCATTCTCCCTGGTCGACCCCTGTCGGGCGGCTCAACGGACGAAAGGCGCTCATGGGTCCGCGAGCGGCGCGGCAATGCCGTTTGCATTCCCGCCGCGGCGCGCCCGGCGCGGGCCGGCGGTCCTGAGTCTAGAGCCTGATCGTCTTATGACGAAACGCCCTTGGCGTTTCGGCGTAGGGCGTGAATCAGGCTCTCACTATATCGAGACCATGATTCACGTTTCAGGCTGATTCAGCCTGAAACGATCATGGTCTAGGCGGCGGGGGGCCGGGACATTCGTGTCTGCAGCCGGATCCACAAGGGGATGGTCGCCATCCCCGCCGGCGCGGCGAGCGGCGCGAGCATGGCGATCAGCAGAGCGGCCACGGCGCCGAGCAGGACGGCGCGGCTGCGCCGGGGCACGGCGCGCGCCGCCTCGCCGCCAGCGCCGCCGTCCTCGCCGACCATCGCCGGGCCGGTCGCGATCGAATTGACCTTGAGGTTGAGCAAGGCGGTGAGCACGATCCAGCCCCAATAAAAGAGCGCCGGGACGACCATGTTGTAATTGACGCTCATGAAGGCGGTGACGAACGGCACGAAGGCGATCGCGCCGAGCAGCGCCAGATTCCAGATGACGACGCCGCCATGATAGCGGCGGGCCAAGGTGAAGGCGCGGTGATGGCCGGCCCAGAAGGCGCCGATCACGCCGAAGCTGACCGCGAAGCCGATGAAATTGGGGGTCAGCCGGGCGAGCGCCGCGAGATGGCCGGCCGCGCCTTCGCCGCGCCTGAGCTCGGGCGGGTGGATCTCGATGACGAGCAGGGTGATCGCGATCGCGAACACCGCGTCGGAGAAGAAGACCAGCCGCTCCAGCGCATGGTCGGCCTTGCCTGATGCCATGTCCGATTTCCCCTTGCCTCCGAGCGAGACTATCCGGCGCGCCGGATTAGGCAAGACGGTAGCGCAGGAAGACGCAATCCTTCGCGATCGGCCTCGCCTCGACGAGGGCGAGCGCGACGCGGCGGGCCATCGGGCGGAAGAAGGGGATGCCGCCGCCGAGCAGCAAGGGATGGACGTTGAGCCCGATCTCATCGACGACGCCGCCCTCGATCAGCGCGCTCGCGAGCTCGCCGCCGCCGAGGACGATGATGTCGCCGCCATCCTCCTGCTTGAGCTTGCCGACGAAGGCGGCGGGGTCGCTCGTGACGAGCGCGGCGCCGGCGGGCGCCTCGGTCATGGTCCGCGAGAAGATATAGGTGCGGATCCCGGAGGCGCCGGCACCGCCGCCGCCGCCGCCGCTGCTGGCGGCGAACTCATAGGTCTTGCGGCCCATCAACAAGGTGTCGACGCCCTTCCAGCTTTCCGCGACGATCGAAGTGGCGTCGTCGCTCCATTGCAACCAGTCGAGCGCTTCGTCCGGCGCGGCGAGATAAAGATCGAGGCTGACCGCGGCGCTCCAGGTCACCTTGCGCATCGGCGTGCCTCCTCCCTGCCGTCAGCCGTCGATCAGGATCTCGCATTTGAGGCTGTTGGCGATGAAGCAGCGTTCGTGCGCCTCGTGGTGCAGCCGCTCGAGCGCGGCGGCCTCGGGCGCGGCGCCGGCGAAGGCGATGCGGGGATGCAAGGTGATCCGGGTGATCGCGAGCTTGCCCGGCCCGACCCGGCCGAGCTCGGCCTCGGCCCGGTCGGCATAGGACGCGACCTCCAGGCCCGCGGCCTGGGCGAGGTTGAGGAACCAGAGCATGTGGCAGGCGGCGGCCGAAGCGGCGAGCGCCTCCTCGGGATCGACGCCGGCCGGGTCCGACATCGGCTCGGGCACGACCGCGGGCGAGGAGGATCCGATCAGGGTCGCGCCGCCGTCGAAGCTTATTTCGTGGCGGCGGCTGTAGCTATTGTCGGCAAAGCCGCCGGCGCAGGTCCAGGCGATCTCGGCGATGTGGCGGCTCATCGAACGCCGCGCCTCAGCCGCCCGATTTGGCGAAGAGGGGGCTCGCCTCGCCGGCGTCGGCGCCGGCCGCCTTCTCGCTTTTCGCCGGCGAGAAGGAGACCGGCGTGGCGATTAGCGGCGCGCCGGATTCGTCGGCCGTGCCGAGCGCGGAGCGGCGGGCGAGCCGGCCCTCGATCTGGGCGCCGGCGTCGATCGAGATCGTCTCGTAGGCGACGTCGCCCATGATCCGCGCGCTCGCCTCGACGAACAGGGTGCGGACGTTGACAATGCCCTCGACCGTGCCTGCGAGCCGCGCCTCGTCGGCATATATGTCGCCGGCGATGGTGCCGGCCTGGCCCTGGACGAGCTGGGCGCAGCGGACGTTGCCGTCGATGCGGCCGTCGACATGGAGCTGCGCGTCGGTGGCGAGATCGCCGCTGACCAGCACTTCGGGGCCGATGAAGGAGAGGCCCGGCGGGCCGGCGCGGCTCCCCTTGGGCAAGGTGATTGCGGCGGTCTTGTCGCGTGAGAACATGGGCGGCGCCTCCTCAGCGTATCAGCGCGGATTGTGGCGGCGGGGCCGGGGGAGTCAAGCGGGAGACGCCGCTCCAGGCGTTCGGCGGGAGGGCTATCGCGGATATCTGCCCTACGCCATCGCGAAGTAGCCCGCGAGTCCTGACAAAATGATCGCCGCCGCCAGATTGAGCTTGGAGCGCCAGAGATAGAGCAGGCCCAACGCGCCAGCCAATATGAGCAGCGCCAGGGGAAGCGACGGAACCCGTCCCGTCAAAGCCGTCGCGAGCTGGATGGTTGTCGCCGCGATGAAGCCGATAACGCCGGCTGCCACGCCTTCGAGAAAGCCGCGCAACCGCTCATTCTCGACGACTTGCTCCAGCCGATCGTAGAACAAGAGGGAGAAAGCGAACGCCGGCAGGAAGATGCCCGCCGTCATCGCGACTGTGCCTATCGGACCGCCGGCATAATAGCCGACGAAGGTCGAGAAGATGATGAGCGGCGCCGGCAATATGCCTGAGAGCGCGACGCCGTCGAGAAACTGGGCATCGGTCATCCAGCCGCGCGCCACGGCGTCGCCGCGAACGAACGGGATCACCGTATAGGCGCCGCCGAAGGTGAGCAGCCCGGCTTTCAGCCCTGACAGGAAGAGCAGGGCCGGAGTGACGCTGCCGGCTTCGATCAGCGGCGCGGCGGCCACGTGGGTCGCAATGCCCCCGCTTTGGGCCTGCAAGGACAGGAGGGCCAGCGAGGCGGCCAACGCAGCCACCGCCGCCGCGAGCCAGGAGTTGCGCTGTGTCAGCGAGAGATAGGTCAGCCCTGCGGCGGGGAGGACGATCCAGAAGCCGACGCCGACATAGGCGGCGGCCGCCGCGACGATGCCGATCGCCCAAAGCCCGCGGTCGGTGAGCACATGGCCGCCGATCCGGTGCACAGCGCGTATGATGAGCGCGATCACGCCGATCTGCGCGCCCAGGAAGACGGCACCCAAAGCGGATTGGGTGAGGTCGAGCCGGAAATAGAGCCAGGAGAGCGCCAGCATCAGCACGAAGCCGGGAAGCATGAAGCCCAGGCCCGCCGCCAGTCCGCCCCGCCTGCCGCCGGCGACGATGCCGAGATGGACGCACAGTTCGTGCGCCTCCGGTCCGGGCAGCACCTGGTAGATGGCGAGCAGTCGATTGAACCGCCCGCTCGTCACCCACTGCTCCTCGTCCACCAGCTCGCTTCGAACCATTGCGATCTGGGCGACCGGCCCGCCCCAGGCAAGCATGCCGAAACGCAGGAAGCGCCAGAATATCTGGAGCGTGGTCTGCGACGGTGAGGCCGGCCGTTTGTCCATGCTCATGCCGCCAGCGCGACGCTCCGCCGGCGCCCGCCGGCGGCGCGCTCATAGACGATCGCCGCTGCCGCCACGTCCTGCAGGCCGGTTCCGGTCGAATCGAAAATGATGATTTCGTCGACGGACGTCCGGCCCGGCTTGAGGCCGCCGACGAGCTCGGCGAGCTCGCCATGAACCGCCTCGCGCGTCATCGCGCCGGCGGCGATGGCATGCCGGAGGTCGCCCATCACGGCGCATTGATCCAGGACGTCGGCGACGATTTTGGCGCCTGCCATCAGCGCCGGGCTGATCTCGTTCTTTTCCGGGCTGTCCGCGCCCACCGCAGCGACGAAGGTGCCGGCGCGCACCATGCCGGGATCGAGAAATGCCTGACGGGCGGTGGTGCACGTAACGATGATGTCGCTCGCCAAAGCCGCGGTCGCCAAATCCTCTGAGACCTCCGCCCGGAATTCTTCCGTCGATACCGTCGCGGCAAATGCCGAAGCCCGCGCGCAATCGCGATCCCAGGCGAAACAACGCGCGAGCGGGCGGACGTCGCGCAGGGCCTCGAGCTGCGCTCCGCTCTGCGCCCCGCAACCGCAGATCAGGATGCTCGCCGAGTCCGGCCGGGCGAGATACCGCGCCGCGACGGCGGTCGCGGCAGCCGTCCGGCGCAACGTAATCTCGATCGAGTCCATGATCGCCAGAACCGCGCCGGTTTCCCCGTCGCAGAGCAGGATCGCACCCTGGATGGTCGGCAGCCCGGGTCCCTGCGGGTTGCCGGGAAAGTTGGCGTTGAGCTTGAGCGCCACATAGTGATTCTGGCCGCGAAGTCCGGCCGCCTTGGCGTGGAAAACGCCTCCCGAGCCGGGGATGGCGAGCGGCGGCGGCGCGTCGACACGGCCCTCCCCCGCCGCGCGGAAACCCGTCTCGACGGCCGCGAGCCAATCCGCTGGCCGCATCAAAGCCGAAATCTCGGTGCGGGTCAGGATCAGGCTGCGTGGGTGGGCGGCGACGCTGCTCGGCGCGCTCATGCGCGCACCGTCTGGCGCGGCTGGTGCGAAACCCAATCGTGGGTCTCGTCCACTGCATCGCGGCACCAGCGGAAGAGCGCGTCATAGACGAGCATGCCCGCGTCGAGCTGCGCGACGTCGTCGGCATATATGCGCGAGAGGCCAAGGGAGACGGCAAGCAGCCCCGACGCCTGCGGGGCAAGGTCGGGTCTCGCCGTGTCCGCGCCGCGCACGATCGGAGCCAGCCGCTGGAGGGCTTTGACGTCGCCCAGGCCGAGCTCAGCGACCATGGTATCGAAGGTACAAAAGTCGCCCCGATGGCTCCAGAACACGCCGTCGCCCTCAATGTCGAAGGGCGCGGCCTGGAACCTCTCGGCCACACCGAGCACATCGGATGGGGACACGAACAGGAACAGGGCATTGGGATCAACGAAGCGGCGGATAAGCCAGGGGCAAGCGATCCGGTCCACTTTGGGCCGCGCCCTCGTGACCCAGATGGTGCGGCCCTGCGCGTCGCGCGGCGGCAAAACGGCTACCGGCACCATCGGCAGACCGGCGGCCGCCCAGCCCGACACGCCGCCTTCCAGGGCCTCGGCAGCAACGCCCTCATGGCGCAGTAGGGCGGCGACACCCTGACCGAGTTCCTCGCCCTTCTTGCAGATCACGACCGCTGATCGGCCCTTCAGCTCCGGCGCCCAACGCGAAAGGTCGGTCTGCGACCGGCGGACCGCGGAGGGGATGAGACGCGGATCCAGGTCGAAAGCTTCGTCCGGCCGAACATCGATGATCATCGGGCAGGTCGGCGTTCCCAGGAGCCGGAACAATTTGTCATGTGAGATGGCATTGAATGCAGGCATGCGGCGTCCCTTTCATATGCAGGACGCGATGCTTCGGCTGTCGCCTCATGGGGCGATCGCAGGCCCCATGTACCAATTACACGCTTGTGGTCGGGTCCTGTCAAGCCGGTCTCGCGAACGGCTGCTTTCCACCCAAAACGGACAGTCCCTAGCCCCATATTCGCAAAGGCCGCGATCGCCCAAAAATAATGGGGGCCGGCATCGCTGCCGGCCCCCACTGTCCCTTCGCGCTCGATCCTGCCGAAGCAGTCTCTCCCGCGACGGGCGGTTTCGAGGGGCGGAGACCTCGGCCGAAGCCCCGAAAGGCCAAACCAGGGTCCCGCGTCCTCCGGGGTCCATCCGAAGCCGAAGCCTCTTCCGGTTTCCCCGCGGGCTCCCCGTCAGGGCCGAAGCCCTGGCGGTTCGCCGTTGGCGAAGTCGAAGCCGAAGCTTCTATTCCCGCTTTGGCGGGCACCTCCGGCCGAAGCCTTCGGGTCCGCGTCCGGCAGGATCCAGGGCCGAAGCCCCGGTTCCGCCTGGCAAGTCCATGGACCGAAGTCCTGGGTCATTGCCGGGTTCGCAGCTCCCGGGCCGAAGCCCGGTCCTGCCCGACCCTGTCGAGGCCGAAGCCTCTCTCGGATCGGTGGCAGCGCGCCGACCGAAGTCCCGCTTTCTGCCGGGCTGGTCCTGGACCCGAAGGTCCGGTGTCCGGCCTGACGGTTCCGCCGGTCCGAAGACCCTTGGTTCCGATGGGCGCTTCACGAAGCATGCCGCTTTCGCATAAGCCAAAGGGCAAGCCCGCAGCTTCCGCCTGGCGGCGGCTTCGTCAGCCGCCCCGCCTTCCGCTTCCACCTGGCTTGCCGCCCGAAGGCGACCGGCCCGATTTCCGCTTGGGCTGTGGCTGGGAAGGCTATCCTCCGTTGCCGGAAGATCGTCTCGGCCACATCCGAGACCTGTCATGATTGTTCGGGCGATCCAAGAGGATTCGACCTGTGGATAATGAGGATAACGTGCATAACTTGGCCGTTCCCGATTTCGCCCGAAACACCGCGCGCCGCCGCGCCCGAGCCCCCGCACGGACCGCTTGCCCCGGGCGCGCCGCCCGCATAAAGGAAGCGCCATTCGGAGCGCGACGCTCCTTCTGAAGGGTCTCGGCGGCATGGACGGTCGGTTCAACACGATTGCGGGGTGGGTGCTGGGCGCGGGCATCGTCTTCCTCGGCGCGAACCTCGTCACCCACGAAATCTTCAAGGAGGAGCGCCCCGAAAAGATGGGCTATCCGATCAACGGCGTCGAGGAGGAAGGCCATGGCGGCGCCGCCGCCGCCGAGCGGCCGATCGCCTTCTACCTGCAGACCGCCGATGCCGGCCGCGGCGAGCGCGTCTTCGCCAAATGCTCCGGCTGCCACAATGCCGACCAAAGCGGCGCCAACGGCATCGGCCCCAATCTGTGGTCGACGATGGGCAACGCGATCGCCCACCGCGCGGATTATACCTATTCCGATCCGGTCAAGAATCATGGCGGGCGCTGGGATTGGGAGACGATGAACCAGTGGCTGCTCTCGCCGACCGATTTCATACCCGGCACGAAGATGACCTTCAATGGCCTCAGCAGCCCGCAGGACCGCGCCGACGTCATGCTCTACCTCAACAATCATGGCGGCACGCTGACCGTCCCCCCGCCCCCGGCGGCCGAGCCGGCGGCGGGCAATCAGGCGGCGGGCAACGAGGCCGGCGCCAATGCCAGCGCCGGCAATGCGAGCGCCGGCAACGCGGCCGCGCCGGCGGCCAACGCGGCGGCGCCCGCGCACTGAGGCTCGAAGGGGGACAGTTACTTTTTTCCGGGCTCGAAGGGGACAGTTACTTTTCCCCGCGGCGGTTTCTTCTGGAGTGCGTCGGCGGGGAAAAGTAACTGTCCCCATTCCCCCGCGTCGCCATCCCCCGGCGCCCTCAGGCCGCGCAGTTCGGGCCGTTCTCCGCCTCGGCATAATGATCGCAGACGAAATCCCAGGCTTGCTCGGCGCTCTCGCAATAAGTGAACAGCTTGAGGTCGTCGGCCGAGATCACCCCTTCCTCGGCGAGCGCGTCGAAATCGATCACCCGCTCCCAGAAGGCGCGGCCGAAGAAGATGATCGGGATCGGCTTGACCTTGCCGGTCTGAATCAGGGTGAGCAATTCGAACGCCTCGTCGAACGTGCCGAAGCCGCCCGGGAAGACCGCAACGGCGCGGGCGCGCAGCAGGAAGTGCATCTTGCGCAAGGCGAAATAGTGGAACTGGAAGCTGAGCGAGGGCGTCACATAGGGATTGGGCATCTGCTCGTGCGGCAGCACGATGTTGAGCCCGATCGATTCCTTGCCCTCGTCCTGCGCGCCGCGATTGGCCGCCTCCATGATCGAGGGGCCGCCGCCCGAGCAGACCACGAAATGGCGCTGCCCGTCCGCGCCGGGCTCGGTGCGGCTGGCGAGCCGGGCGAGCTGGCGCGACACGTCGTAATATTTGCTTGTGACCTTGAGCCGCTCGGCGGTTCGGCGCTGGCTGTCGGTCGAGGCGGCGGCGATCAAAGCGTCGGCCTTGGCGGGCTCCGGAATCCGGGCCGAGCCGTAGAAGACGAAGGTCGAGGCGATCCTGGCCTCGTCGAGCAGCAACTCGGGCTTCAACAATTCGAGCTGGAAGCGGACCGGGCGCAGATCCTCGCGCAGCAGGAAATCCATGTCCTGGAAGGCCAGCCGATAGGCATTGTCCATGGTCTGCGGGCTGAGCGCGGTCTGGGCGGCGGTCGCGGCTTCGGCGCGGGCCGGCTCGAACACGCGCTTGGGGGGGACGGGGTCGGTCATCGGGGGGCTTTAGAGCGGATTGCCGGGCGCTGAAAGGGGACAGTCACTTTCCGCACGGCGGTGAGCGGGGACAGTCACTTTCACGCATAAGCGGAGACGATCCGGCGCCGCCGTGCGGAAAGTGACTGTCCCCATTCTGTCCCCGGTCACCGGCAATAAGGCCCGCGCCCCATGTCGAAATGCATGTGGTTGTAATGATCGGCGTCGGCATCGGGCGAGAGGCCGACGGCGAAGCGGCGGCAGCCGCCCTGGTGGACCTGACGCAGGAAGCGGCGGACGCGCTCGTCCTCGCCGCGCCAGCCCTGCTCGACGGTGATCCGGCGGCCGTCGGCGAGGACGAAGCCCGAGACGTCGACCGCATTGGCGAAGGCATGCTCGGAAAGCCGCGCGCCGGGGCGGCTGTTGCGGGTGCGGCAGGCATAGGTGCCGAAGGTCTCGATCCTGACGATCCGGCCGCGCAACCACTGGTCGGCGGCGGGCTGGACCGATTCGCGCGCCCAGCGGGCGAACTGGCGCGCCGTCGGGCAGGTCATCGCGCGCAGCCCGGCCGCGGGGATGCCCATGTCGACGAGCTGGACCGCGCCCAGCGCCGAGCAGCCGCCGGCGAAGCGCTGGTCGGGCAGGGCCCGGAAGCGGATATGCTCGCGGGCGAGGTCGATATGGCATTGCAAGGTATCGGGGCTGTCGCGCTCGGCGCGCGGCGGCGTCCCGGCGCGCGGCGTCTCGCGCCGCACGTCCGCGCGCGGAATGCAGGCGCCGAGCGCCAGCATGGCCAGAAGAGCGATCCCCCACCGCATCGGCGACTGGTCGGCCAGCAGCGGCGCGGCGTCAACGCCGGACGAGTCGAAGCGTGGGCGGGCTGCGGCAAAAGGGGCCAGACTTGGATTCGATCGGGTTCGTGCATCTCCACTTTCGTCATGCCGAACTTGATCCGGCATCCACCTTTCTTCCAGTGCCGGTCGTGAAGAAGGTGGACCCCGGATCAAGTCCGGGGCGGCGATTCAAGTTGATCGACCTTGGGTCTTGCCTCTATCCCCGTCGACGGGCCACGCCGTCCCAACGCGGCGCGTGCTCTCTGCGAGGAGAGTTGTACAGTGACGATCATGAAACCGGGCACGCGCCCCGCGCGCCCCTCTTTCTCTTCCGGCCCCTGCGCGAAGCCGCCGGGCTGGGCCCCCGAAAAGCTGGCGATCGGATCGCTCGGCCGCTCGCACCGCTCGAAGCTCGGCAAGGCGCGCCTCGCGCATGCGATCGAGCTGACCCGGCACGTGCTGCGCGTTCCCGCCAGCCACCGGATCGGCATCGTGCCGGCTTCCGACACCGGCGCGGTCGAGATGGCGCTCTGGGGGCTGCTGGGCCCGCGGCCGGTAACCCTGCTTGCGTGGGAAAGCTTCGGCGAGGGCTGGGTGACGGACGTCGTCAAGCAGCTCAAGCTCGACGCCCGTGTCGCGCGGGCGGATTACGGCCGGCTGCCCGATCTCGGTTCGGTCGATATGGCGAGCGACATCGTCTTCACCTGGAACGGCACGACCTCCGGCGTCAGGGTGCCGGACGGCGACTGGATCGCCAACGATCGCGGCGGCCTCACAATCTGCGACGCGACCTCGGCCGCGTTCGCGCAGGACCTGCCCTGGGACAAGATCGACGTCGCCACTTACTCCTGGCAGAAGGTGCTTGGCGGGGAGGGCGGTCACGGCATGCTGATCCTCGGGCCGCGCGCGGTCGAGCGGCTGGAAAGCCACGTCCCCGCCTGGCCATTGCCCAAGATCTTCCGCCTGACCAAGGGGGGCAGGCTGATCGAAGGCATCTTCAGGGGCGAGACGATCAACACGCCCTCGATGCTCGCGCTCGAGGATTATATCTGGGCGCTCGAATGGGCCGAGCTGCAGGGCGGGCTCGCCGCGCTGATGGCGCGCGCCAACGCCAATGCGGCGGCGCTGTCGGACTGGGTCGAGCGCACGGATTGGATCGCCCATCTCGCCGAAGACCCGGCGACGCGCAGCAACACCAGCGTCTGCCTCAAGTTCGCGGACGAGTCTCTCGCCGAGGAGGACGCCCGCGCGCTGGCCAAGGAGATCGATTCCCTGCTCGAGCTCGAGGGCGCGGCCTACGACATCAACGCCTATCGCGACGCCCCGCCGGGCCTCAGGATCTGGTGCGGCGCCACCGTGGACACTGCGGATATCGAAGCGCTCGGGCCGTGGCTCGACTGGGCGTATCGCGAGGCGAAAGCCGACTAGCTCACCGGCGAAGGCGGGGGCCCAGGCTGGACCCCGGCCTTCGTCGGGGAACAAGGAAAAGATGATGCCAAAAGTTCTGATTTCCGATCCGATGGATCCCAAAGCCGCGGAGATTTTCCGCGCCAACGGCGTCGAGGTCGACGAGCGGCCCGGCCTCGACAGGGAGGCGTTGATGGCGATCCTTGGCGATTATGACGGGCTCGCCATCCGCTCGGCGACCAAGGTCACTGCGGACGTGCTGGACGCCGCGCCCCGGCTCAAGGTGATCGGCCGCGCCGGCATCGGCGTCGACAATGTCGACATCCCCGCCGCCACCGCGCGCGGCGTGGTGGTGATGAACACGCCGTTCGGCAATTCGATCACCACCGCCGAGCATGCGGTCGCCTTGATGTTCGCGCTCGCCCGCGAGCTGCCCGCCGCCGACGTCTCGACCCAGGCCGGCAAGTGGGAGAAGAACCGCTTCATGGGCGTCGAGCTGACCTCGAAGACGCTCGGCCTGATCGGCTGCGGCAATATCGGCTCGATCGTCGCCGACCGCGCGCTCGGCCTCAGGATGAAGGTGATCGCCTACGATCCCTTCCTCACCGCGGAGCGGGCGGTCGAAATCGGCGTCGAGAAGGTCGAGCTCGACGGGCTTCTCGCCCGCGCCGACTTCATCACTTTGCACACGCCGCTGACCGACCAGACCCGCAACATCCTCAGCCGCGAGAATCTGGCCCTGACCAAGAAGGGCGTGCGCATCGTCAATTGCGCGCGCGGCGGCCTGATCGACGAGGCGGCGCTCAAGGATGCGCTCGACAGCGGCCAGGTCGCGGGCGCGGCGCTCGACGTGTTCGTCGAGGAGCCGGCCAGGGACAATCCCCTGTTCGGCGCGCCCGGCTTGGTGGCGACTCCGCACCTCGGTGCCTCGACCACCGAGGCGCAGGTCAACGTCGCCATCCAGGTCGCCGAGCAGATGTCTGACTATCTGGTCCGCGGCGGCGTCACCAATGCGCTCAACATGCCCTCTCTGACCGCCGAGGAGGCGCCGCGGCTCAGGCCCTATATGGAGCTGGCCGAGAAGCTTGGCAGCCTGGTCGGCCAGGTCGAGGGGCTCGGCGTCACCGGCATCTCGATCGAGGTCGAGGGCGCGGCGGCCGCGCTCAACCAGAAGCCGATCACCGGCGCCGTGCTGGCCGGCCTGATGAAGGTCTATTCGGACACGGTGAACATGGTCAACGCGCCCTTCCTGGCCAAGGAGCGCGGGCTCGACGTGCGCGAGGTCCGCCACGACCGCGAGGGCGATTATCACACCCTAGTCCGGGTCGCGGTGATGACGCCGGCCGGGCGGCGCTCGGTCGCCGGCACCTTGTTCGGCAATGCGGCGCCGCGCCTCGTCGACATGTTCGGCATCGCGATCGAGGCCGAGCTGCAGGGCGAAATGATCTATATGGTCAATGAGGACGCGCCGGGCTTCATCGGCCGGCTCGGCACGACCTTGGGCGCGGCCGGCGTCAACATCGCCACCTTCCACCTCGGGCGGCGCGAGGCGGGCGGCGAGGCGGTGGCTTTGGTCGCGGTCGACGGCCATATCGACGGGGAACTGGTCGGGCGGCTCGAGGCTTTACCCGGGGTGAAGAAGGTGAAGCCGCTCAGGTTCTGAGCATGGGGAGGATGATATGCATCGCCTGCTGTTCGCATTCGCCGCCTTGCTGCTGCTCGCCGCGCCGGCCGCCGCGCAGCGCGAGCCCGAATGGCGGATCGCGATCGAGGCCGATATATTGCTCCATCCGTTTCGCTACGAGCCCAGGGTGATCAGGCTGGCGGCGGGCGTCCCGGTCAAGCTCCACTTCGTCAATAACGGCCGCGCCAACCTCAGCTTCAGCGCGCCCGATTTCTTCCGCGCCGCGCACGTGCGCCGGCGCGACGCGCGCTGGGTGCGCGGCGGCCGCCTCCATCTCGCGCCGGGCGAGCGGCGGACGATCGCGCTCGTTCCGACGCCGGGACGCTACCGCGCGCGCAGCTCGTTCCTGCTGCACCGGCTGCGGGGGATGAGCGCCGAGATCATCGTCGAGTGAGGCTTGAAACAGCGCAAGTGTATTATTAGATTAATACACGAGGAGGCCGGTCATGGGCAAGGTGAAGATTCCAAAGCGCGTCGGCGGCGTGAAGGTGCCGAAGAAGGTCCGCAAGCAGGCGAAGAAGGCGTTGAAGCTGACCGAATCGAGCGCCGTGCGCGATCTCGCTCTGGCCGGCCTGACCCTGGCCGCCGAGGCGATGCTCGACCGGGGCCGCGCCGCGACCGCGCCGGGGACGCGCAAGACGGGGCTCAATGGGCTCGACCTCGGCGAGGTCGTCCACGCCGCCGTCGCCGAAGGCGCCCGCCGCTTCCTCCAGGGCTTCGAGGAAGCCGCCGCCGCGGCCACGGCGGAGGAGGCAGCCAAGCCGGCGGCGAAAGCCCCGGCGGCGAAACCGAGGAGGCCGCGCAACAAACCCACAGTCGCCCATCCTGAGTAGCCGGTGAGCCTGTCGAACCGGCGTATCGAAGGACGCAATGACTCTCCGCGCGGTCCTTCGATCCGGGCCTTCGACTTCGCTCAGTCCCTACTCAGGATGAGCGGATCTGGTTGTCCTCTCCCCTCTTCCCCCTAATCCCCCGGCTCCCTGATGCGCTGGGGCCGCTCGGGGCCGCCGCGGAGCTGGCCGCGAATGGCGCCGGCCGGATGGGAGGCGGTGTGGACATTGACGTAGAAATCGTGCGCGCGCAGCGACAGCTGGCGGGCGAGCGCCTGGTCGACGGTCGCGCAGCCCTGGCTGCGGCCGGCGGCGTCGGGGGTGGTCAAAATGAGCACCGGCGGCCCAGCGACGCCGGCGGCCCCCCGGTGAAGATGGGCGGCGGTGGCGGCATCGATGCCCCGCGCATAGAGGTTCCAGCAGACCTCCCCCGTCGCGGGCACGACCCTCACCTCGACCGTCCCCGAGCCGTCCGGATCGCCGGGGCCGGGGACCTCCTGGATGCCGTTCATCGTCACCGCGAGGGTGGCGCGCTGATTGCCGGGCCCGGCCATGCAGCCGGTGAGGAGGAGCAATGTGGCCCCCACGCCGAATATCGAAGCTCGCATCCTCATCCTCCCTCTTCTCCGCTTTCACTCCAGCGCGTCAGCAGCGTGTTGGCAATGGCAAAAGGGGGCGGCGCCAGGAACGGCGCCTGCGGATCGCCGGCCAGGGCCGCGACGACGCCGGCGCGATCGCACCAGAAGGCGTCCTCGAGCTCCCTGGTGTCGAGCGTGATCGCGTCCGAGGCGGCGCGGCCGATGCAGGCGATCATCAGCGAGCCGGGGAAGGGCCAGGGCTGGCTCGCCACGTAGCGCACGTCGCCGACCGCGACGCCGGCTTCCTCCATCAATTCGCGCGCCACCGCCTCCTCGATCGATTCGCCGGGCTCGACGAAGCCGGCCAGCGCCGAATAGCGGCCCGGCGGATAGCCCGGCTGGCGGCCCAGAAGGACGCGGCCCTCATGCTCGGCGAGCATGATCACCACCGGGTCGACGCGCGGGAAATGCTCGGCGCCGCAGCCCGGGCATTTGCGTCCCCAGCCGGCGCGGAAGCTCGCCGTCGCGGTCCCGCACAGCCCGCAGAAACGATGACGGTTGTGCCATTCGTTGAGCGCCCGCGCCGCCCCCCAGATCGCCGCGTCCCTGCCGCTCATCAGCGCGAGCAGGCGGAACACGCCCCAGGCGCGCAGCCCCAGCGCCTCGGTGCGGATCAAAGGCGCGAACAACGGCACCCCGTCGTCGAAGCCCAGGAACAGGGTCTCGCCGCCGCCGGCCAGCGGCCCCCAGGCCAAAGCGCCGGCCTCGTCGAGCACGGGATCGAGCCCGTCGAGCGCCAGCAGCCGCGCGTCGCCATCCGCCATCATCGCCGCGATCCGCTCGGGATCGAGGCGGAGATGATCGGCCCGGTCGAGCCCGGCGCCGGTGAAGCCGGGGGCGGTCATTCCCTCACCCTCCCACCGCTTCGCGGCGGGCCCCTCCCTCTCCCCAAATGGGAGAGGGGTTCAAGGAAGGACGCCGCTTCATCTTCCCTCTCCCGTTCCGGGGAGAGGGAGGGGCCCGCCCCGCGCAGCGGGGTGGGAGGGTGAGGGTAGGGCGTCCTCAATCACCCTAAGCACGCCGTCGATGTTCTCCAGCACGTCGTGGTTCCAAAAGCGGATCGTGCGATAGCCCAAAGCCGCCATCGCGCGCGCCCGACGCTCGTCCTTGCGCCGGTCGCGGTCATGCTGGCCGCCGTCGACCTCGATCACGAGCCTGGCCTGAATGCACGCAAAGTCGGCAATGGCCCCGCCCAGCCACATCTGGCTGCGGAACTTCACGCCAAGCTGGCCGGCGCGCAGCCGCGACCACAGCAGGCGCTCGGCGTCGGTCATCTCGCCGCGGAGGCGGCGCGCGCGCTGCACCATTTCCTTGCCGGGCGGATGCCTCATGCCCTCACCCTCCCACCGCTTCGCGGCGGGCCCCTCCCTCTCCCCAAGTGGGAGAGGGGTTTGCGGTTTCATCGCTCCAGACCTTGCCGCGCGCCGCCAGCTTGGCGAACAAAGTCGGTAGCCCCGCCTCGCCGATCCGCGCGACGGGCCACCAGATCCCCTCCGGCCGCTCCCCCGCCTCGGCGCATTTGAGCGTCATGGTCAGCGCGAAATGGGTGAAGACGTGGTCGACCGCGCCGGCCTCGCGCCACGCGGCGGCGACCGGGGCATCGGTGGGAAAGCCGAGCATGCCGCCGAGCAGGCCGCTGGCGGGGCGGCGGACGAGGAGGACGTCGCCGTCATGCTCGAGCCAGTAAGCGCTCCCCTTCCGGCGCGGCCGCGCCGCCTTGGCCGCCTTGACGGGATAGAGCTCCGGCGCGCCCTCGCGATAGGCCGCGCAATGCTCCTGCAGCGGGCAGCGGGGGCAATCGGGGTTGCGCGGGGTGCAGATTGTGGCGCCGAGGTCCATCATTGCCTGGGCGAAGTCGCCGGCATCGTCGCCCGGAGTCATTGCGTCGGTGAGCGCCCGGATTTCGGCACGGGCTTGCGGCAGCGGGTCCTTGAGCGCGTGCAGGCGCGCGATCACTCGCTCGACATTGCCGTCGACGACCACGGCGCGCTTGCCGAAGGCAATGGCGGCGATGGCGGCGGCGGTATAGGCGCCGATGCCCGGCAGCCTGCGCAGCGCCGCCTCTTCCTCGGGGAAGCGACCCCCGCGCTCGTTCGCGACGGCGCGCGCGCAGGCGAGCAGATTGCGGGCACGGGCATAATAACCAAGGCCCGCCCAGGCGGCCATCACCTCGCCGTCTTGCGCCGCGGCCAGCGCCGCGATGCCCGGCCAGCGCTTCGTGAATTTCTCGAAATAGGGCTTCACGGCGGCGACCGTGGTCTGCTGGAGCATCACCTCGGACAGCCAGACGCGATAGGGGTCGGCGCGCTCGCCGCCCTCCGCCCGCCAGGGCAGCCGGCGCTTATCCACAACATACCAACATAAAAGCGCCTGGGCGGCATCGACGGGCATATGCCGGCTATGCCATGCTCGCCAAAGCGTGGAAAGCAAAGTGACCAGGACCGGGGCGAAAGGCGCTGCCGCGAAGCCAGCGGCCGAGCCGGCGCGCGCCCGGCGCATGCGCGCGATGGCGGACCTGCTGCCGGCCGCCGGCGGCGCCGCCTTCCGCCGCTTCGGCTTCGTCCAATCCTCGATCGTCAGCCGCTGGGCCGAGATCGTCGGCGTGCGCTACGCCGCGGTCTCCTCGCCCGAATCGATCCGCTTCCCGGTCGGCAAGAAGAGCGCCGGCGTGCTCACCCTCATCGTCGAGGGCGCGCACGCGCCGATGATGCAGCACGTCGCCCCGGCCATCCAGGAGCGGGTCAACCATTTCTTCGGCTATCCGGCGGTCGCGCGCGTCGCGATCCGGCAAGGCGCGGTCCAGGCGGGAAAGGCGAAAGCGCGCAAGGCGCCGCCGTCGCTGCGGCCGATACCGGCCGAATTGGGGGATTCGCTGCGCGAAATCGTCGATCCGGAGCTCAGACTGTGTCTGGAATCGCTTGCGCGCGGCCTTTCCTCCGGTGATGGAGCGCCAGCTGTGCCGGCGATCCCGGTCGTCGGCCGAATTGGTGGAGAGAAGAAGAGATGAGAGCATTTCTGACGGCAGGCGCGGCGGCGCTCGCTCTGGTTCTTGCCGCGTGCGGCGGCGGCGGTTCCAACACCAGCGCCGGCGGCCTCGCCCCCGGCGCGCCGCTCAAGCAGATCGCGGCGCCCAACAATGGCGACTGGACCCAGGTCGTCACCGCGACCGAGACCGGCTTCCGCATGGGCAATCCCAACGCGCCGGTGCGGCTCGTCGAATATGCCTCGATCACTTGCCCGCATTGCGCCGAATTCGCGCACGGCGCCGGCCCGCTGACCAGCCAATATGTCAAGAGCGGCCAGGTCAGCTGGGAATATCGCCCGCACATGCTGTTCCCGACCGACCCCGCCATCTTCGCCTTGCTGCAATGCCGCGGCGCGGAGCCCTATTTCCAGCTGGTCGAGCAGCTTTATGCCGACCAGGAAGCCTGGATTGGGCGAATCCAGCAATATGCGCAGGCGAACGAGGCCGCGCTCAACGCCATGGGCGGGCCCGAGCGCGCCGCCGCCTACATCCGCGGAGGCGAGCTCGACCAGTTCTTCCGCCAGCGCGGCATGCCCCAGAGCCAGATCGATTCCTGCCTGGCAAATCCGCAGAACCTCCTGCGCATCTCCGAGCTCACTCAGCGCGGCACAAGGGAGAATGGGATCACCGGCACGCCGACCTTCATGATCAACGACACCAAGGCCGAGGGCGTCGGCAGCTGGGAGCAGCTCGAGCCCTTGCTGCGCGCGCAAATGGCGCCCTGACGTGAAGCCGGGCCGCCTGCTCGCCCATTTTGCGGCCGCCCCCGCGGTTCTGGCGCTGGCGCTGCCCGCCGCGGCGTCCGCGGCGCAGGCGGGTGGAGTCGGGCCGCCGGCCGCGGCGCGCGATTGGACTCAGGCGGTGGCCGCGACGCCCGAAGGCGGCGTTCGCATGGGCAATCCCGCGGCGCGGGTGAAGTTCGTCGAATTTTCCTCGATCACCTGCCCGCATTGCGCCGAATTCTCGCGCACCGCGTCGGCGCGGCTGCGCGATTTCTATGTGCGGAGCGGCCAGGTCAGCTGGGAATATCGGCCCCATTTGCTGTTCCCGACCGATCCCGGCCTGTTCGCCTTGCTGCAATGCCAGGGGCCGGAGGGCTTCTTCGAGTCGGTCGCGCAGCTTTATCGGGACCAGCCGGCCTGGATGCAGCGCACCATGGCATTCGTCAGCCGGCGGGAGGCCGCTCTGGCGGGCATGACGGGGCCGCAAAGGGCCGCCGCTTTGGTCCGCGGTGCCGCGCTCGACCAATATTTCCGCCGCCGCGGCATGTCGCAGAGCCGGATCGACGCCTGCCTCGCCGACCCGCGAAACCTGCAGCGCCTCGCCGACGGCACCCTGCGCGCGGTGGAGGAGCAGGATGTCACGGGAACGCCGACCTTCGTCATCAACGGGGTGAAGATGGAGCCGAGCGGCTGGGCGGAGGTGGAGCTGCGGCTCCGCGCCGCGATCGGAGGCTGATATGAAGACCGGACTCATCTTTGCCACCGCTTTCGCCGCCGCCGCCTTGCTGGCGGTGCCCGCCGCTGCGCCGGCCGCGCAACGGGGCCGGCCGGCCGCTGCGCGCGACTGGACCACGGTCGCGGCGCGCACGCCCGAAGGCGGCTTTCGCATCGGCAATCCCAATGCCCGGGTGAAGCTGGTCGAATATCTGTCGCTGACCTGCCCGCATTGCGCCGAATTCGCGCATGACAGCAGCGGGCCTTTGTTCAGCCGTTATGTCCGCGGCGGCGGGGTCAGCGTCGAATATCGCAATTTCTACCTGAACGGGCTCGATGTCGCCGCCGCCATGCTCAGCCGCTGCGCGGCGCCGCGCGCTTATTTCAGCCTGACCCACGATCTCTTCGCCTCGCAGCGGCAATGGATGGGCCGGATGCAGAATTTGAGCGAAGCGCAGCGCACCGAGCTCAACGGGCTGCGCGGGATGCCGGCCGCGCAGCGGCTGATCACCATGATCGGCCTCGATGCGATCGCCGCCCGCCACGGAGTCACCGCGCGAATGCGGCAGACCTGCATCAACCAGGCCAGTCTGAACGGGATCGAGGCGCTCCACGCCGGCGGCCAGCGCCTCGGCGTGGGCGGCACGCCGACCTTCTTCATCAACGGCCGCGCGCTCGATACCAACACATGGGCGGGGATCGAGCCGCTGCTGCGCGGCCGCTAGGCGAGGATAAGGGGGCCGGAACGATCAGGTGCGGGTAAAGAGGCTCAAACTCTCCGGCTTCAAGAGCTTCGTCGAGCCCGCCGAGCTGCGCGTCGAGGACGGGCTGACGGGCATTGTCGGCCCCAATGGCTGCGGCAAATCGAACGTGCTCGAGGCGATCCGCTGGGTGATGGGCGAGAGCTCGCCCAAATCGATGCGCGGCGGCGGCATGGACGACGTCATCTTCGCCGGCACCGCATTGAGGCCCGCGCGCGATTTCGCCGAGGTGACCATGCTGGTCGAGCGCGAGACCGGCGACGGCGAGGGCGAGGTCCAGGTCGCGCCGATGGGCGAGGTCGAGGTGACTCGGCGGATCGAGCGCGGCGCGGGCTCGGCCTATCGGGTCAACGGCCGCGACGTCCGCCAGAAGGACGTCGCCTTGCTGTTCGCCGACGCCGCCACCGGCGCCCATTCGCCGGCTTTGGTCAGCCAGGGCAAGATCAGCGCGGTGATCGCCGCCAAGCCGACCGAGCGCCGGCTGATGCTCGAGGAAGCGGCCGGCATCGCCGGCCTCCACGTCCGCCGCAAGGACGCCGAGCAGAAATTGCGCGCGACCGAGGCAAATCTGGTCCGGCTCGACGAGATCCTCGCCGACATGGCGCTGCGCGAGGGCGCGCTGAGAAGGCAGGCGCGGGCGGCCGAGCGCTATCGCAAGCTCTCCGACCAGATCAGGATCGCCGAGGCGCGCCTGGTCTTCGCGCGCTGGCGCGAGGCGGCGCGGGCGGCGGACGCGGCCCGGGCCGAAGCCGAGACGGCGGCGGCGGCGGTCGAGACCGCGGCCGAGGCGCAGCGCGCCGCGGCGGCCTGGCAGAACGAGGCTGCGGCCGCGCTCGCCGCCCGGCGCAAGGCCGCCGAAGCGGCGCGCGAGGCCGCCTCCGCGCTCGGCCACAAGCTCGCCGCCTTGCGCGCCGAGCGCGACGGCGTCCGCCGCCGGATCGCCGAGCTCGAGGAGCGCCGCCGCACTTTGGCCGCCGACCGCCATCGCGAGGAGGCGCTGAAGGCCGACGCGGCCGCCGCCACCGTGCGGCTCGAGGAGGAACTGGCGGCGATCGCCGCGCGGCTCGCCGAGGCGGAAAGCCGGCGCGGCACGATCGACGTGCGCACGATCGAACAGGAGGATGCCGCCCGCGCCGCCGAGACCGCTTTGGGCAAGGCGCGCGCGGTCCAGGCCGCCGAGCAGGCCGAGGCGCGAGTCGCCGAGGCCGCCCTGCAGGCGGCGCGCTTGAAGCTGGACCGGGCCGAGGCCGAAGCGGCGCGGATCGCCGAGCAGGTCGCCGAGCTTGGCGGCGACGCCGATCTGACCGCGACTTTGCAGGCCGCGCGGTCGCGGCGCGAGCAGGCGGAGACGGCGCTCGAAGGCGCCGCCGCCCAGATCGCCGAGGCCGAGGCCGGGCGCCAGCGCGCCGCCGCCGCGCGCGACGCCGCCGAGAGCGAGGCCGCCTCGGCCCGCGCCGCTCTGGCCGCGCTCCAGTCCGAGGCCAAGGCGCTGCTGAAGGCGGTCGAGACGTCGGGCGGCGACCGCGCGATCAACCATATCAGGGCCGCGCCCGGCTATGAGCGCGCGCTCGCCGCCGCTTTGGGCGAGGATCTCGACGCGGCTCTCGATGGCGAGGGCCCGCGCCGCTGGGCCGGTGCCGCGTCTCTGCCCGGCGATCCCGCTTTGCCCGCCGGCACCACCGCGCTGGCCGGCCATGTCGAGGCGCCGTCGGCCCTGCGCCGCCGCCTCCAGCAGATCGCGGTGGCCGAGAGCGACGGGGACGAAGCCCTCGCGGTCGGCCAGCGGCTGGTCACGCTCGACGGACGCTTGCGGCGCTGGGACGGCTATGTCGCGACCGGCATGGGCGCGGCGGCGGCCGAGCGGCTGATCCGCGTCAACCGGCTCGCCGAGATCGAGACGGCGATGCCCGCCGCCGCCGCCGCGCTCGAAGGGGCCGAGGTCGCCACCGCCGCAGCGCGGGCAGAGATGGAGCGCGCCCGCGATGCCGCCGACGCCGGCCGCCGCGCCGAAGCGGAAGCGAGCGCCGCGAGCCGCGAGGCCGGCCGCGCCGAGGATCAGGCCGGGGTCGAGCTGGAGCGGCTCGAAGTGCGGCGCAGCGGCCTTGCCGAGCGCGCCGCTCTGGCCGGCGCCGATCTCGCCGACGCGCAAAAGGCGTTGGCCGAGGCGCAAAGCGTCGCCGGCGTGCTGCCCGACGCGGCGGCGACCGAGGCCCTCGTCGCCGATTTGCGCGGCCAGGCGGAGCGGGCCCAGGCCGCGCTCGCCGAGGTCCGCGCCGAAGCGGCGACCTATGCCCGCGCGGTCAGCGCCGACCGCCAGCGCGCCGAGGCCGCGCACAAGGAGCAGGGCGACTGGCGCACCCGCGCTGCCGAGGCCGAGACCCGCCACGCCGAATTCGGCAGCCGCATCGCCGACGCCGAAGCCGAGGCGCAGAGGCTTGCCGAAGCGCCGGAGGCTCTCGACGCGCAGATCGAGGCGCTGACCGCCGAGGCGAGCGCCGCCGCCGAAGCGGCCGAGGCCGCGGCTGCCCACGAGCGCGCCGGCGAGGAGGCGCTCAAGGAAACCGAGGCGGAGCTGGCTCTGGCCGGCGAGGCCCAGGCCAGCGCGCGCGAGGCCCGCGCCGGCGCCGCCGCCCGCGCCGAGGCGCAGGACAGCCGCCGCGTCGAGATGGCGCGCATCTCGGGCGAGAAGTTCGAATGTCCGCCGCCAATGCTGCCCGAGAAGATCGGCTTCGACGAGGCCAGGATCGCGCCGGTGGCGCAGGAATCGGCGCAGCTCGAGCGGCAGATGCAGGACCGCGAGCGACTCGGCCCGGTCAACCTCGTCGCCGAATCCGAATTGAACGAGCTCGAGGAGAGCCGGCTCGCCAGCCAGGCCGAGCGCGAGGAGCTGGGCGTCGCCATCCACCGCCTGCGCGGCTCGATCGGCAGTCTCAACCGCGAGGGCAGGGCCCGTTTGCTCACCGCCTTCCAGGAGGTCGACCGCCATTTCCGCAGCCTCTTCACCACCCTGTTCGAAGGCGGCCAGGCCCATCTCGAATTGGTCGAATCGGACGATCCGCTCGAGGCTGGGCTCGAGATCATGGCGCAACCGCCCGGCAAGCGCCTCGCCACGCTCACCTTGCTCTCGGGCGGCGAGCAGGCATTGACAGCGATCGCGCTCATCTTCGCCCTCTTTCTCACCAATCCCGCCCCGATCTGCGTCCTCGACGAGGTCGACGCCCCCCTCGACGACGCCAATATCGAGCGTTTCTGCGACCTCCTGGACCGGATGACCGGCGAAACCGACACGCGCTATTTGATCGTCACCCACAATGCCGTGACGATGAGCCGAATGCATCGCCTGTTCGGCGTGACGATGATCGAGAAGGGGGTGTCGCGGCTGGTCAGCGTCGATCTCGGCGGCGCGGAGCGATTGCTGGCGGCGGAGTAGAAATGGGACAGTTACTTTTTCGCTGCAAACGCTGTGGCGCGCGCCGGCTCGTGGCGAAAAAAGTAACTGTCCCCTAAGAGCGCCAAATGCCCGAGCCCACCCCCATCAGCGTCGCCTTCCTCGTCTACCCCGAGGTCACCCAGCTCGATTTCACCGGCCCCGCCCAGGTCCTGACCCGGCTCGGCAACGCCAGGGTCGACTATGTCTGGAAGAGCCGCGAGCCCGTCCCGACCGACGCCGGCTTCTCGATCCTGCCGACCGCGACCTTCGCGGAGATGGAGGAGGCGGACATCATCTGCGTTCCCGGCGGCATCGCCTGCGTCGACATGATCGAGGATGACGAGACGCTCGCCTGGGTGGCCCGCGTCGGCGGCGGCGCGCGGTGGGTGACCAGCGTCTGCACAGGCTCGCTGATCCTCGGCGCCGCCGGCCTCCTCCAGGGCTATCGCGCCGCCTGCCACTGGGCGTGGCGCGAGCATCTCGCGCTGTTCGGGGCCGAGCCGGTCGCGGAGCGCGTCGTCTTCGACCGCAACCGCGTCACCGGCGGCGGCGTCACCGCGGGCATCGACTTCGCACTCGCGCTGACCGCGGCGATCCGCGGCGAGGCGCATGCGCGCCTGATCCAGCTCGCGCTCGAATATGACCCGGCCCCGCCCTTCGATTCGGGGAGCCCGGCACGTGCCGGCGCCGATCTGCTCGCCGTCTACCGCGCGCGGATGGAGAAAATGGCGCCGGGCCGGGCCGAGCGTATCCGCGCCGCCGCCGAACGGCTGACGCAAGGCGCCCAAGCCGGGCTCTGATCGGCCATGCGCACGATCTTCGCCCCCTCTCCGCCTCGCTGCTCTCCGGATGCCGGCTCGGCGACGGCTTGAACACCGCTGCCGACGCCCGCCTGGCCGTCGCGCCCGGGTCGGCCCCGCGCAGCCTGCCGGCCGATGCGGGATCGCTCGGCGCGGTGGTCCGGCTGGCGCGGGCCGGTCCCCCGGCGGTTGAAAGGCTGATGCCAAGCCTCCAATCTGGGCTATGATGGCGCCATGCGCACGCTCGTCGCCGCTCTCGCCGCCTTGCTTCTTTCCGGATGCTGGCTCGGCGATTCCTTCTACACCGCGGCCGATGCGCGCCCGGCGATTCCGGCCGGCAGCTATCGCGGCGTCCATTCGAACGGGGATTCGGCGCCGGCGCCGTTCGCCGTCACCATCCTGCCCGACGGCATGACCCGGATCGCCGGCATCCCCGGCCAGGCGCCGGCCACGATCGGCTTCGCGCCGCTCGACGATAGCGGCCGGAATTTCGTCGTTTGGACCGCCGAAGCCACCATCCCCGGCCGGACCGGCAACGGCAGCCTCTACGGCCTGCTGCAGCGCGCCGACAATGGCGACTTCATCTATTATGTGCCCAATTGCGAGGACACCGACGCCGCCGCCCGCGCCGCCGGGGCGGCCGTCGAGGCGCCGACGGACGGGCCGAAGCTCTGCCGCTTCCACGATCGCGCAGGGCTGGAAAATGCGCTGCGCCAGCTTCGCCCGGACCCCGCCGATCCCAGCAAGATGATCCTGAGGCTGACCCGCATTGCCGATGGCCAGGGCTGACCCTGCCGGGCGGCTGGTGCCGCCCTTCCCGCCGCGCGGGCTGGGGCCGGTGCCGGTCTGGCGCGGCTTTTTCGGGGAGCGGGCGCGCACCGCCGTTTACGGCTGGTCCGAGCGGGCGTTCGAGCTGCCCTATATGCGCCGCCGCGTGTTCGGCTACAACGTCCACATCCCGCTCGAGCCCGGACTCGTCCAGCACGTGCTGCTCGACAATGCCGCCAATTATGTGAAGCCCGACATCGTCAAGAAATTGCTGCGCGCGACGATCGGGCGCGGTCTGCTGTCGTCGGATGCCGAGCTCTGGCGCGATCAGCGGCGGATCGTCGCCGCCAATTTCGCGCCGGCGCCGGTCGACGGCCTGATCCCCGTCTTCGCGGGCGCGGCCGAAGCGGTGATGGCGCCCTGGCAGGAGGGAAAGGTCGACATGGCCGCCGCCGCGACCGCGACGACGATGCGGATCATCGCCGACAGCCTGTTCGCATGCGACACCAGGCTCACCACCAAGGCGGCGGTCGATCATATCAAGGCCGCCCTCGATGGAGTGAGCGAGGCGCGGATACAGGCGCTGCTCGGCCTGCCGATCATGCCCTGGAGCCTCAGGGGCAAGCGCGCCAAAGCCGGCCAGATCTATCTGCGCGAGACCTTGGGCCAGGTGGTGAAGGACCGGGGCCCGGACGGCGGCGCGGACGATTTCCTCGGCGGCCTGATCCGCGCGCTCAACGCGAAGTTCGCAGCCGACGAGGCGTTCGCGCTCGCCGTCGACAATGCCGCGACCTTCTATCTCGCCGGCCATGAGACCACGGCCAATGCGCTGGCCTGGACGCTGTTCCTCCTCGCCGAGCAGCCGGCGCTGCAGGAAGAGGCTGCGCGCGAAGCGGAGGCGGCGCTGGCGGCGGGCGAGGCCGATCCCGGCCTGCCCGACCGGCTGCCTTTGCTGCGCCGCGTGCTGGAGGAGAGCTTGCGCCTCTATCCGCCGGCGCCGCGCTTCGACCGGCAGGCGGCGGCTGCCGACCGCCTTGGCGACCATGAGGTCGCGCCGGGCGACATCGTCTCGATCTGGCCCTGGCTGCTGCACCGTCACCGCGCCTTGTGGGACGATCCCGACGTCTTCGATCCCGATCGCTTCCTGCCCGCGGCCAAGGCAGGCCGGCACCGCTTCCAATATCTCCCCTTCGGCGGCGGCCCGCGCCTCTGCGTCGGCATGCGCTTCGCCACGATCGAGGCGCTGGCCGTGCTCGCGCACTGGCTGCGCTCGTGGTCCTTCGCCCCGACGCCCGGGCGCGAGGTGCGGCCGTCCGGCATGATCACCCTGCGACCCGCGGGCGGCCTGCCGCTGCTCCTGGCGCGGCGGGACTGAGAGGGGACAGTCACTTTCGGCTGCCCGGGCAGGATTTCAGGCCCGGCAGCCGAAAGTAACTGTCCCCATTCCCAGTTCCCGGGCAGCCGAAAGTAACTGTCCCCATGACCGCGGCGCCGCTAGGGTCGCCCCGCATGAGCGCCGACCCCGTCAAGCCGATCGTCCCCGTCATCCTTTCCGGTGGCTCGGGCACGCGGCTGTGGCCCTTGTCGCGCCGCGCCCGGCCCAAGCAGATGCTCGATCTTGCCGGCGGCGGCACCATGCTGGCGCTGACCGTCGCCCGCGTCGAGGATGCGGACCTGTTCGCGCCGCCCGTGCTGGTCGCCGGCGCGGACCAGGCCGAGGCGGTGATGCAGGCCTTGCCCGAGGCGGGAACGCTGATCCTCGAGCCCGAGGCCAGGAACACGGCGCCGGCGATCGCGCTCGCGGCGCTCACCGCGGCGCGCGACGACCTCCTGCTGGTGCTGCCCAGCGACCATCTCGTCGGCGATCCCGCCGGCTTCCACGATGCGGTCCGCCGGGCGCGGCCGTTCGCGGAAGCGGGCTGGATCGTCATCTTCGGCATGAAGGCCGAGCGCGGCGAAACCGGCTTCGGCTATATCGAGCGCGGGCCGGCGCTGGGCGAGGGCGTCCACCAGGCGGTGCGCTTCGTCGAGAAGCCCGACGCCGCCACCGCCGGCCGCTATGCCGCCAGCGGGCGCCACGACTGGAATGCCGGCATCTTCCTGATGAGCGCGGGCACCTATCTCGACGCGCTCCAGGCGCACGCGCCCAAGATCGCCAGAGCCGCGAAGGGGGCGATGGCCGGCGCGAAGCGCAAGGGCCGCCGGGTCCTGCCCGACGCCGCCGCCTTCGCTGCTTCGCCCTCGCTTTCGATCGACTATGCGGTGATGGAGAAAGCCGACAAGGTGGCGGTCGTGCCGGTCGCGATCGGCTGGTCGGACGTCGGCAGCTGGGACGCCCTGCTCGATCTGCTCGCGCGCGACGAGGCCGGCAACGCGCTGACCGGCGACGTCCTCGCTTTGGATGCCCGGAACTGCCTGATCCGCTCGGAAGGCCCGCTCGTCGCCGCCATCGGGGTCGAGGATTTGGTGGTGATCGCGACGCCGGACGCCGTGCTGATCGTGCCCCGGACGCAGAGCCAGAAGGTCCGGGACGCGGTCGAGGCGCTGAAGGCGAAGGGACGCGACCGATGGATATGAGGCAATTGGGCACAAGCGGGCTCGCCACGCCGCGGCTGGTTCTCGGCGGCAACGTGTTCGGCTGGACCGCGGCCGGCGAGGAGGGATTCGCGATCCTCGACCGCTTCGTCGAAGCCGGCGGCACGATGATCGACACCGCCGACGTCTATTCGATCTGGGCGCCGGGACACGAAGGCGGCGAATCGGAGACGTTCATCGGCGAATGGCTCAGGCGCCGCGGCAAGCGCGACGACGTGCTGATCGCGACCAAGGTCGGAATGCTGCGCGGCGAAGGCGGCGCCAAGCTGGAGCCGGCCCGGATCGCCGCCGCCGCCGAGGCCTCGATCAAGCGGCTCGGCACCCATATCGACCTCTATTACGCCCATCAGGACGACGAGAAGACGCCGCTCGCCGAGACGCTCGCCGCCTTCGATGCGCTGGTCAAGGCCGGCAAGGTGCGCGCGCTCGGCGCCTCCAACTACTCCGCCCGGCGGCTCGCCGAGGCGCTCGCCATCTCGCAGCGCGAGGGACTGGCCCGCTACGAGGTGCTTCAGCCCGAGCATAATCTGATGGCGCGCGATACTTATGAGGGGCCGCTGCAGCAGCTCTGCCTTGACGAGGCTATCGGCGTCTTGCCCTATTCGGGCCTCGCCTCGGGCTTCCTCACCGGCAAATACCGCTCGGAGCGGGATTTCGCCAAAAGCGTCCGCGGCGGGCGGATGGCGGCCTGCCTCACCGGCAAGGGCCGCGCGGTCCTCGCCGCGCTCGACGAGGTCGCCGCCGAGGCCGGCGCCACCCCCGCCCAGATCGCTCTCGCCTGGCTCGCCGCCCAGCCGGGCGTCACCGCCCCCATCGCCAGCGCCACCAGCCGCGCCCAGCTCGACGAATTGCTCGGCGTGCTGACTCTGGACTTGAGCGGCGAGCAGATCGAGCGGCTGACGTCGGCGAGCGCCTGATCGCCGCCTGACAAGGCCGGCCCTTGATGTATAAGCCGGTTCTTGGGAGGCGCGCGATCGATGTCGAGCACGATGCCATGGTGGGCCAATTCGGTTCTCGGCGCGGCGCTCGCCTTGGCGGTGGCGTGGATCGCCATATCATTCGACAGGCGAAAGACCGTCAATCAGGAGCTGATCCGGAAGCGACTGGAAATTTATGACGATCTCGCGCCCCGGCTCAACGATCTCTTGTGCGTCTTCCTGTGCATCGGACGCTTCAGGAGCCTTCCGCCCGAAGCGGTCATTGCCCACAAGCGCGAGCTCGATCGCATGATCAAGGTCTATGGGATGCTCTTCTCGCGTGAGTTGCGGGCGCGCTACGATCGCTTCATCAAACTGGCCTTCGTCGCGTTCGCCGGCGGTGCCGGCCGGCCGGCCTTGATCGCGGCCAATGTCGACCGGCTGAAAGTCGAATGGGGGCCGGGATGGCAGGACGCATGGGCCAGTGGCTTCGTCGCCGCGGCATCCGCACCCAAGCCCGCTGAGATTCGCGCCCGCTACGATGCCCTGATGCGGCAATTCGCGCGCGAGGTCGGAGCTCCGGGGGCCTAATTAAGCAGCGCTTCATCCCGGCGGCTGCTATGGGGACAGGAATGACCAGACGCTTCCTCCTCGCCGCCCTCCTGCTCGCCGCCTGCGGGCAGTCGAGCGCCGACAGCGCCGACGCCGCCCAGCGCCCGCGCCGCCCGGCCAACGCCCAGACCGCCTTGTTCGCGGGCGGCTGCTTCTGGTCGGCGGAGCGGGACATCGAGGCGGTGCCCGGCGTGATCGAGGCGGTGTCGGGCTTCGCCGGCGGCCGCGTCGCCAATCCGAGCTACGAGCAGGTGGTGCGCGGCGGCACCGGGCATCTGGAGGCGGTGCGGGTGGTCTACGATCCGGCGCGGATCAGCTACGGCCAATTGGCGCGGCGCTTCCTGAGGACGATCGACCCGACCGATGCCGGCGGCCAGTTTTGCGACCGGGGCGAGCAATATCATACCGCCATCTTCGCGCTCAACGCGGGCCAGCGGCGCGAGGCGCTGGCCGCGGTCGCCGAGGCGAACCGGATTCTGCGCGGCCGGGTGGTGACCCCGGTGCGCGCCGCCGCCGCTTTCTACCCCGCCGAAGCCTATCACCAGGATTTCGCGCGGCGGAACCCCGGCCATTACAACCGCTACCGGACCGGCTGCGGCAAGGATGCCCGCATCCGCGCGGTCTGGGGCGCGCAGGGCGCGGCGCACTAGCAATCCGGGCATCGTTCCGACTCGCTCTCACGTCGATTCTTGCGTATCCGGATCGAGGGGAGAAAAGATCATGGCTTTCGTCGCCAGCCGCCGCCGTCCGCCGCCGCATCTCATTGCGGCCCTGGCGATTCTCGCCGGCCTGACCGCCTGCGCGAGCGCGGACCGCGACGGCGCCCGGACCCTGGCCAGCGCCGGCGTGACCGCCACCGGCGCGATCTCGCGCGAAGTCAATCTGCGTGCCGACCGGATCGCCGACCGGGTCGTCGTCCGCAACTTCAACTTTGCTTATTCCGGCATGCGCAATTGCTCCGCAATCACCACGACCGGCGCCGCGGCGACCAGGGAGGCGGCGGCTTGCGACGTCCTGAGCACGGCCGATGCCCGGCGCACCGCCGAGGTCCCGCAGCAGCTGGCGCGGCTCAGTCAGGTGGTGCGGCTGCGCGCGCGCGCGATCGACCGGCTGGCCGCCGCTTACCGCGCGCTCAGCGCGGAGGCGGATTTCGATGCGCAGGGCCAATTCCAGACGGCGATCGCCGGCGCCACCGAAAGCGCCAGCGCGCTGGGCACCGCGGTCGGCCTCGGCGCGCTCCCTCAGCTGGCCGGCGAGGTGCTGCGGATCGGCGGCGGCCAGCTCGCGACCAGCGCGCAGCAGCGACGGCTGGTGAGGGGAAGCGCGCAGTTGCGGGTGATCGCAGAGCGTGTTCGCGCGGCGCTGGCGGCCGAACAGGCGCTTCACCAGGAGGCTGACATCGTGGTCGGCGAGATCGACATCGAGGCGCGCCGCCATCTCGCCGAAGCGGGTCTGGCGCAGCCCTTGCCGCCGCTCAAGGAGGTCGTCGCCGCGACCGGCTTCCCGTCGCCCGGCGATTCCGCGCTCCAGGCCGCGCTGCAGCGCAACCAGCGGCTCACGGCAGCCGCTTTGGTCGCCGGGCTGGCCGGGCGCCCCGGCGGGGCGGACGAAGCGCTCGCCGCGTCGATTCAGGTGCTCGACGCGCTGATCCGGGAGCATCAGGATTTCGAGGCGCGGCGGGGGCTATCGCTCGCCGATCTGACCGCCGCCGTCGCCCGCCTGACCGAGCTGGTCACCGCCGCCAGGGCCGATCTGGAGAATGAGGAGACGGCTGCGGCGCCCGCCTCCGGAGGGGAGAATTGAGCCATGGTGACCGGGTCCGAGGTCCGCGACCTTGCGCGGCGCAATTTTGAAGAGGTGAAGACCAGGAAGCATGTCGAGCTCGCCGCATCCAAGACGACCACGGAAGCGCTCGACATCGAGGAGAATTACGAGAAGGCGATGGCGGCCTATCTCAAGACGCTGATCGCCGGCTTCGAGGCGGCGTCGGGCAATTGGGATCAGCTCCGCGCCGACGCCGTCGCGGCGGAAACCGATCTCAAGAAAGCGCTCGCCGGCGCCCAGAGCCTCGCCGCCAGGATCACCGCGGCGGGCAAGCTCACCGGAGCGGTCACCAAGCTCGTCGAGGCGGTGAAAAAATAAAGCGACGCTAGCGCCGGGCCAGCACCCCCAAGGCCGCCACCGTCATCGCTTCGGTCGCGGTCGCGATCACCCGCTCGGCGTCGGGCGCCCAGAACGGGCTGTGCAGCGAGGGCAGGCTGGCCATGTTGCCGTTCGCGGCCTCCCAGCGCGCCTGGGGCACGCCGCCGACCCAGAAGATAAGGCTTTCGAGGCGGGGCTCGGCGACCAGGAAGCGGCCGAAATCCTCGCCCGCCATGACGGGGCGTGTGAGCTGCACCCGCTCCTCGCCGAAATGGGCGCGGAAGCGGGCCATAACGCTGGCGGTCAGGCCCGACGTGTTGACCGTCGCCGGCGTCGCCTCGGCCTCGCGAACGGTGACGGTCGGCATTTTGTCTTCGGGCACGCCCGCCGCGATCGCCTCGCCGCGGGCGATGCGGGCGATGCCGTCGAGCAGCAGGCGGCGGACCTGCGGCGTGTAGCTGCGCACGGTGATCAGCAGCCGCGCTTCGTCCGAGATGATGTTGTGCTTGGTGCCGGCCTGGAAGCTGCCGACGGTGACGACCGCCGAATCGAGGGGATCCAGCTCGCGGCTGACCAGGGTCTGCAGCGACGTGACGATGCGGCTCGCCAGCACGATCGGGTCGCGCGTCGTGTGCGGCGCCGCGCCATGGCCGCCGACGCCGCGCACGACCATGTCGACGCTATCGACATTGGCCAGAGCCGGCCCGTCCGAATAGCCGATAATGCCCGCCGGGAGGGTGGCGCTGTCGTGGAAGGCGATGGCGTGGGTCGGCTTGGGGAAGCGCGTGAAGAGGCCGTCCTCGAGCATCGCCTTGGCGCCCTGGCTGGTCTCCTCGCCGGGCTGGGCGATCATGACGAGCGTGCCCGACCATTGCGACCGGAGCGCCGCCATCCGCCGCGCGGTGCCGACCCAGGCGGCCATATGGGTGTCGTGGCCGCAGGCGTGCATGATCCCGGTCTCGAGCCCTTCGCGGGTGCGGCCGCGCACGCGGCTGGCGAAGGCGAGGCCCGTTTCTTCCTCGACCGGCAATGCGTCCATGTCGGCGCGCAGCATCAGCACCGGGCCGGGGCCATTCGCCATTACCGCGACGACGCCGGTGCCGCCGACATTGGTGGTGACGGTGAAGCCGAGCCGGCGCGCCTCGACCGCCATCAGGCCGGCGCTGCGCGTCTCCTGCATGCTGAGCTCTGGATTGGCGTGGAGATCGCGGTAGAGCGTCATCAGCGCCGGCATGTCGCCTGCAATCGCCTGGTTGAGGCTGCGGTCCTGCGCGGCCGCTTGCGTGCTCATGACCGACGCCAAGAAGATGGCGGCGAGGATTTTACGTCGCATGGGGACTCCGTTCTGGTGACGATCTGCTGCACGTGAACCCTATCTGTCATTCCAGCGAAAGCTGGAATCTCTCTTCTCTTCATCCGGCCCCCGCAAAGGCAATGAGATTCCAGCTTTCGCTGGAATGACGAGCCTGGCCACGGCCTAGCGCCC
The DNA here is from genome assembly GCA_035543935.1 of Allosphingosinicella sp. GTDB lineage: Bacteria > Pseudomonadota > Alphaproteobacteria > Sphingomonadales > Sphingomonadaceae > Allosphingosinicella. The sequence continues at coordinate 29,101 of DATKIV010000052.1, read as the reverse complement.
GCGCGGGACAAGCTCGATCACGTCGAGCAGGGATTCGTAATAAGGGCGGGGGAAGGCGATCCGCCAGCGGTTCGGGCCGACGCGCTCGACCACGCCGATCAGGTCGCGCTCGCGGTCGCGGCCGTAGCGCAAGGCGCGGGTCTCGTCGCCGAGCATCAGGGTGCCGAGGAAGATCATGCGCCGGCCATTGTCGGCGAAGATGGTGCCGGCCTGGCGCTGCGAGCCGGCCAGCTTCGTGAAATGGAGCCGGCCGCCCGCGCGCGCGACCCGGCAGCGGAAGGCCGGGTAGGCGACGTAATCGAGCGTGGATTGCCTGGCGTGGCCGAGCTTGAACGTCCGGCAATCATAGTCGCCGGGCGGCGGCTCGGCGCCGGGCAGCGCCGCGTCGGGATCGAACAGCGCGCCGCCGCGCGCGATCTCGGCCGCGCTGGCGCCGCCATTGACCTGCGCCAATGCGTCGATCCAGGCGTCACGCCAGTGGCGCAGGCGATCGCGGTCATGCTGGGTGGCGGCGGCGCGCCAGTCGGAGCCGGCGCTGGCCGGGACCACCTCCTCGCGCGCGGCGGCCGCGGGCGCGACGGCCGCGGCAAGCAGGACGAGGAGCAAAGGCGGGCGGGCCATGGCGCCTTCTAGCAAAGACGGGCGCCAAGGCGACAGCAAAAGGCCGGCGCCTCCGAAAGGCTTTTGCCTTGGCGCCGCGCTGCTCTAAGCCGTCGCCAAGACACGGGGGAAAATGATGAATTCCGTTTTGCTGCTGCTCGCCTCCTTGTGGACGCAGGATGTCGCGCCGGTACCGGCGCCGGTGCCGACACCGGTTCCGCCCGCCGCACGGGCGCCGGCCCCGACCCGCGCCCCGACGCCCGCGGAGATCGCCGAATCGGCCGCCGCGATCGGCGCCGCCGACACGAGGCGCATCCTCACCGACGCCGCTTATGCCGCCGAGACATTGCGCCATCTCGACCGGCTCGCGCCGAGCCTTGCCGGCGATGCCGAGGCCGGCCTCGCGCTCGACAATCTGCGGCTGCTGGCTTTGGCGAAGCTCGAGCGGCGCGCCGAGGCCGGCGCCGTCACCGAGTCGGTCCTGGCGCGTCGGCCGACCGACCCCAGCCATTATTTCGGGCCGTGGGTCGCCGCCTTAACCTTCAACGACGGCGCTGGCGCGCTGGCGGTGATCGAGGCGGCGAGCCGCACCGTGCCCGGAATCGCCCGGCCCCAGCTGCGCGAGATGCTTGCGCGCGAAACCGTCATGGCGATTTTCGGCCAGTTCCATGCCGACCGCGACCGGGCCTTGCGCGTGCGCCTCGCCGAGGCTTTGTTCCACATCGGCTGGCCCGGCGACGATAACGTGATCGGCGACGATTTGCGCATGATCCTGATCGAGGACCGGCTCGACCATCGGGATGTGCCGGGCGCGACCGGCTTCGCCGCCACGGTCACGACGCCGGCCAACGTGCTGCCGCTGCTGGTCCGCAAGCGTTACGACCCGCTGCTGCCCGCGGATGCCGACCGCCTCGCCATGCTCGGTCGCGCGATCGAGGGGCACGAGCGCGAGACGGCGGCGGCGCTGGCCGCGGCGCCGGGCGACCGCCAGCGCCTGCTCGCCCGCGCCCAGCATTTGCGCAGCGTCGGCCGCAATGCCGACGCGCTGGCGGTGCTCGCGCCGGCCACGCGCGACGTCGCCGCCGCCGCCGCCGAGGAGCCCGGCATGTGGATGGTCAACGAGGCGGCCTATGCGCTGATCGCGCTCGACCGGGATGACGAGGCGGTGCGGCTGATGGACAGGATCGCCGCGCTCCCGCTCGCGCAGAACAGCCACCTGGTCAGCGCCCGCATCAACCATCTCGAAATATTGTCGTCGGTCGGCCGCCATGCCGAGGCGCTCGATCGGGCGGCGCGGCTCGAGGCCGACGGCGGAAGTTTCGCAAGCGAATATGGCAAGGCCTGGATCGATTCGACCCGGGTCTGCGCCCTGGCCGCGCTGGGCCGGACGGCGGAGGCGGCGGCGCCGCTGGCGCGACTGCGCGGGTGGAGCGAGCTCAACGCGCCCGCCTTGAGCCGTGCCTATCTGTGCCTTGGCGACCTCGACGCGGCCGCCGCCCTGCTCGTCCAGCGGCTCGGCAGGGACGATCCCGGGGCGGCGATCCTGGCGCTTCAGGATTACCGGCTGAGCCATGGCCGCGGTCAGACCGGCCCGCTCCATGAGCGCTTCCTGTCGCTGCGCGAGCGAGCCGACGTCCGCGCCGCCTTGGACCGAGTCGGCCGGGTGCTCAGCGTGCCTTTGGCGCGCACTTATTGGGGGGATTTCTAGGGCAGGATGAGCGGGCAAGGCTCAAATCGACGGCCCCCGATCACGCCGCGGTCCAGCCGCCGTCCATCGAGATATTGGCGCCGGTGATCGAGGCGGCCTCGTCGCGGCAGAGGAACAAGGCCAAAGCCGCGACCTGGTCGACGGTGACGAATCTCTTGGTCGGCTGGGCGGCGAGGAGGACGTCGTTCATCACCTGCTCGCGGGTCAGGCCGCGCGACGCCATCTGGTCGGGGATCTGGCCCTCGACCAGATGCGTCCAGACATAGCCCGGGCTGACGCAATTGGCGGTGATGCCCAAAGTCGCCACCTCCAGCGCCACCGTCTTGGTGAAGCCGGCTATGCCGTGCTTGGCCGCGACATAGGCCGATTTGTTGGGGCTGGCGACGAGGCTGTGCGCCGAGGCGGTGTTGACGATCCGGCCCCAGCCCTTCGCCTTCATCCCCGGCAGCGCGAGACGCGTGGTGTGGAAGGCGGCGGTCAGGTTGAGCGCGATGATGAGGGTCCATTTGTCGACCGGGAATTCGTCGACCGGCGCGACATGCTGGGTGCCGGCATTGTTGACGAGGATGTCGATGGTGCCGGCCTCCGCCATCATCGCCGCGATCGCGTCCGCGTTGGTCAGATCGGCGCCGCTATAGCCCGCGCCGAGCTCGCCCTGGAGCGCCTCGATCTCGGCCGCATCGCCGAAGCCGTTGAGGATCAATTTCGCCCCTTCGCCGGCAAGCGCGCGGGCGATGGCGAGGCCGATGCCCGAGGTCGAGCCGGTGACGAGCGCTGTCTTGCCCTGGAGGAACATGGGGACGCTTCCTTTCTATTGCGCGAGGTCGAACGCCGCGGTCTTGCCGTCGACGATGTTGCGGGCGAGCAAGGCGTCGTGGCGCATGGTTTCGGCGAGGGCGGCGAGGCCTTCGCTCCAGTGATGCTCCATCGTGTCGCGCGAGAATTCGAAATCGGCGGCGCCGCCTTCCCAGCCATGCTTGCGGTAGATGAGGTGGACGACGTTGACCGCATGCTCGGCGGCCAAAGCGGCGAGCGCCTTGACGTCGGCATCGCCGGCGAGCGTCCTGGGCAGCTTGGCGAGCACCTTGCGGATCGCCTCGCGTTCCTTGCGCAACTTGATCAGCTGGTCGGTGACCTGCCGGGTGCGGCTCGAATAGCGGATGTCCTTCTCGCGGGTATAGACGTCCATGATCGTCGCCGGGCGGGCACCGCGCGCGGGGAAGAGGTCGACCTGGAAGACGAGCAGGTCCTGGCTCTGATTGTCGAGGACGTAAGCGAGCGGCGTGTTGGAGACGATGCCGCCGTCCCACCAGAAAGCGCCGTCGATCTCGACCGGCGGCAGGCCCGGCGGCAGCGCGCCCGAGGCCATGATGTGGCGCGCGTCGATGCGGTCGCCGCGGGCGCCGCGCGTGTCGAAATAATGGAGGTTGCCGCTCTCGACCTCGACCGCGCCGACCGACAGCCGAACCGGCCCGTCGTTGAGCAGGTCCCAGTCGACGAACTTGTCGAGCGTCGCCGCCAGCGGGGCGCTGTCGTAGAAGCTGAGCGCGCTTTGGCTCTTCGCCGGCGCCAAAGCGGGCGGCAGCAGCCGCGGCGCGAAGAAGCCGGGCACGCCCTGCGCCGCGACGAAGCCGGCCGAGGCCATGTGCATCCATTCGCGCCATTGCCCGCCGCCGGCGAATGGCAAAGCGGGCAAAGCGGCGGTCATTTCCTCCCAGAAGCCGCGCAGCCTCGCGACCCTTCGTTCGGGCGGATTGCCGGCGACGATGGCGGCGTTGACCGCGCCGATCGAGATGCCCGCCACCCAGTCGATTTCGATACGCCGCGCCTCCAGCCCCTCGACGATGCCGGCCTGATAGGCGCCCAACGCGCCGCCGCCCTGGAGGACGAGCGCGACCTGATCGGGGAGCGGCAGCCGCTCGGGCGTGAGCGCGCGCCGCCGGCTGTGAATTGTGGCCATCGCCGCCCTCTCGCGCGCCCGGCCGCTTCATGCAAGTGACGACGGCGCAACCATGCATGCCCCCGATGCATTGAGCGTGGGTTGCGAGGAGAAAGACGGATGCGGTTCGGCGGGCGCAGGACGAGCGACAATGTCGAGTTTCGCGGCGAAAGCGGCGGCGGCCGCTTCGGCTTCGGCGGCGGCGGCGGCGGCGGGAGCGGGATGCTGCTCGGCTTCGTCTTCAGCCGCTTCGGCATCCTCGGCGTGGTCGTCCTCGTCGGCCTCGGCTTCCTGATCGGCGGCGATCCGCTCGGCCTCGGCCTCAGCGGCGGCGGCGGCCAGCAGACGGTCGCAGGCGCCCGGCCGTCGGGGCAGAGCGCGGCCCAGGTCTGCCAGTCCGATCCCACCTATCGCTATGCCTGCCAGACCCTCGCCTCGACAGAGGAACAATGGGCGGCGCTCCTCACCGCCTCCGGGCGGCGCTACGAGCCTCCCCGCATGGTGCTCTACCGGCGCGGCACCGTCTCGGGCTGCGGCGAGGCCGATTCGCGGATGGGCCCCTTCTACTGCCCGACCGACCGGTCGATCTATCTCGATACCGCCTTCTTCGAGGAGCTGGCCCGGCGTTTCGCCGCGCCCGGCGATTTCGCCCAGGCCTATGTCATCGCGCACGAGGTCGGCCACCATGTCCAGACCCTGCTCGGCATTTCCGACCGCATCCGCCGCGCCCAGAGCGGAGTCTCCGAAACCGCGGCCAACGCGCTGCAGGTGCGGATGGAATTGCAGGCCGACTGCCTGGCGGGCGTCTGGGCGTCGCGCGAGCAGGGCGCGATGGAGGCGGGCGACCTCGAGGAGGGCATGACCGCGGCCGGCGCGATCGGCGACGACAATATCCAGCGCGCCGGCCGCGGCGAGGTGGTCCCGGAAAGCTTCACCCACGGCAGCGCGGCCCAGCGCCAGGAGGCGCTGATGCGCGGCTATCGCGGCGGCACGCTGGCGGCCTGCGAGGGGTATATGCAGGGAATCTGAGCGATCCCGTCATTCCAGCGAAAGCTGGATTCCCTTTTCTTTTGCGAACTTTGGCTGAAGGCGGTGAGATTCCAGCTTTCGCTGGAATGACGAAACGGAGTAGCAGTCTCCCGACCCTTGGGGAGACCACCATGTTCCGCATTCTCTTCGCGTTCCTTCTGCTTGGCTTCGCCGCCGTCCCGGCCGCCGCCCAGCCCGCCGCCCAGCCCGCCGCCCAGCCCGCCGCCTTCGCCTCCGAGCGGATCGGCGTCACCGTCACCGGTTCCGGCCCCGACGTCGTGCTCATCCCAGGCCTCGCCTCGGAGCCCGGCGTCTGGCGGAGCACGATCGCTGCCGTGCCCGGCTATCGCTACCATCTGATCCACGTCTCGGGCTTTGCCGGGCGGCCGGCCGGCGCCAATGCGGAGGGGCCGGTGCTCATCCCCGTCGCCGGCGAGATCGCCCGCTATATCCGCGAGGCGCGGCTCAGCCATCCCGCCGTGGTCGGCCATTCGATGGGCGGCAGCCTGGCGATCCTGGTCGCCGGCCGCAATCCGGGCCTGGTTTCCAAGGTGATGGTGGTCGATATGATGCCCTATCTGGGCGCGATGTTCCGCCAGCCGGGCAGCACCGACGCGCAGCTCGAGGAGATGGCGGGGCGGCTTCGCGGCATGCTCGCCGGCGCCGATGGCGAGATGCGGCGGATCCAGACCTCGACGATGGTCGCAAGCATGGTGAAGACCGAAAGCGAGCGCCCCGCCGTCCTCGCCGCCAGCCTGGCCAGCGACTCGGCGGTTGCGGCGCAGGGCATGTACGACCTCATCGTCGCCAACCTCGTCCCCGACGTCGCCAATATCAGGGTGCCGATGACCGTGCTCTACGTCCAGCCGGCCGGCGCCCCGCTGACCCCGGAGCAGATCGACAATTATTACCGGCTTTCCTATCGCGCCGCGCCGCAGGCGGTGGTGCGACGGATCCCGGACAGCGCCCACTTCATCATGCTGGACCAGCCGGAGGCCTTCCAGCGCGAACTGCGCGCGTTCCTCGCGAACTAGCCGGTCCCCATCATTGCTCCGCCATGGCGGTATTGGGGACGATGACCGGCAATCGCCCCCAATGCGGTCGGTCTTTAGCTGCGTCTCACGCGAAAAATGGCGAGCCCGCCCGGCTGGGGCGCGGCGGCCCAGTCGCCGTGAATCGCCAGCGGCCCGATTGGACCCTCGAAGCTTCCCGACACTCTCGGGCGCCGGCGATCGGCGACATCCACGATGAGCTTGGCGCCGTCCGCCATGATCGCGATGGCGATCGGCGAATCCTCGAAGCCCGGCAAGCGCACGATCCCGGTCAGGTCCGGCAGCGTCCGGCGGAGCGCGCGCTCCAGCGCGCCGGCCGCGTTCGGCGGCAGCGGCTGGGGATTGAGCGCGGCCTCGCTTGCGCCCTCGGCCTGACCGCGCAGAGCGCGCCGCAGTGCGCGCGCCGCGACCGGCGGCAGCGGCTGCGGATTGAGCTCCGCCTCTCCGGAGGCCGCTGCGAGCGTCCCGGCGCGTGTGAAAAGCGCGCTTTGGACTTTGACGTCCCGGCCGACCGGCAGCCGGTTCGTGCGCGTCAGGCTCGCAAGGAACGCCGCGCCGGCCGGAAGCACCACCGGCACGACGGCGCGGCCCTGCGCGTCGGCGGTGACGTGCACCTGATGATCGGCCGACCTGTATTGCAGGAGTTCGCCCGGCTGCAGCCCGGCCAGGCTGACGAGCTGGGTGTCGATCTCGCCGCGCCCCGCGATCCAGCGCGACCAGCTCGGATCCTCCAGCGGCGGGACGAACAGGCTCCGGTCGACGCGCGCGCCCCAGTCGATCCGGTACGGCGAATCCGCGGTGAGATAGAAGCAATTGTCTATGTAGTTCACAATCGCGTTCAGCACATTCCCTTCGGCGTCCACCGCGACCCTCGGCGGCACGCCGAGATCGAGGAACCGCACGCCGCGGGAGGTTCGCACGATGAGCTGGACAGGCTTCGTCACGGTTAGCGCCGCGCCCGAAGGAATGGTGATGACGATCGCGCGCGGATCCGCTCCCGTCCCGAGCGATGGGGCCGAGACATAGGGCTCCAGCCCGGGCGGCTGAAGGATTTCGAAGCCGCAGAACGCGCCCCCATCCGTCAGGTTGATCCAGCCGCTGGTGCTGGTCTGGTCGATCGACACGTGCCGCGGCGGGTCGCCGGTACCGGATTTGGCCAGCTCCCGGCAGGTAAAGAGGATGCTCGGCAGCCCGAACGGCCGCACCGTCGCGCGGAGCGTTTCGCGCGACGCCGCGACGCCGGGCAGCACCGCGCCGCCAATGGCCATTCCCGGCGCCGTGCCGAGGATGACGTCGTACCGGAGCCGCGCCTTGCCGAGCGCGATCGGCGGCAGCGGAATCAGCTTCTCGAACGTGTCCTCGCCCGTCTTCACGAAGTCCTTCGGCGTCTTCGGGGCACCGGTCTTGGTCGGGTCCATGAGCGCCTTGATCGACCGCTCGGCCTTGCGTTCCGTCGCCCGCGGCACCAGCGCGCCGGCGTCGATATGGGCGGCGCGGCGCAGGACGATTTTCAGGAAGCCGGTCACGCCGGGGATCAGGAGCAGGTCGATCGTAATGCCGCCGGTGAAGTCGACGGTCAGCACCTCGATGCCGAGGAAGTCGAACTCCACGAACGCGCTGGTGGTCATCTCGACCCGCGCGAGCCCGGCGTCCGGGCTCCATCTCGGCGCCAATCCCGGGGCGAAGGACTGCAGCCGCTGAAGCGCCTTGGCCGGCATCTGCGCGGAGGCGAGGCGGACGACGGCGGGAGCGTCGATGAACAGGCCCCAAGGCTGCCCGGGAATCAGGCGGTCGACCCCGGGACCCACCGGGTCGAAGCGGATGGCGACGATCCCGCCAAGCAGCTCGACGCGCGAGACCGCGGGAACCGGCGCGCGCACCGCCGCAAACATCGGCGCGAGGTTCAGGGTCAGCGGAGCGGACGCGGCCCCGAGCAAACCGCATCGTCCGGTCGCCCCGGTCCCGCCCAGGCCCCCGGCAAGCGGACCCGGCTCGACATCGACGCAGCGAAGCGCGATCGCGGCGCCGGCGGCCGCGATCTCGAGCACGAGCGTGACGATCCCGGCCGCGGTCGCGGCGCCATCCGGCACCGTGTTCGGCGCGGCAAGCAGCTTGGCGCGCTCGACGACGAACAGCTCGATCGGAACCCTCGCATGGACCTGGCCGCCGACGGCCAGCAGCTTGACCGGCAGCGGCGCGACGTTCGCGTGATCGATATAGTTCGTGCCGATCTGCGGGAAGCAGGTTTCCAGAAGCTTTTCCTGGACGGCGTTCGCGATGATCGAGGCAAGCAGGTCGGCGCGTATCTGCAGATCGATAGCCATGATCGAGACTCCTCCTGATCCTCGGGATTGACCGAGTCGGCGCTCAAATTAGGCCCGCTTCGCTCGATCGGGTGTGATTCCGCTCACGCTTGGCTGCGGCCGAGGCAATTCTCCGCCCCGCGCGGGCGCGCCGCGGCCGGTGCAAGCGGCAGCAATTCCTGGCGCGCTGAATGGGACGATTACTTTTTCCGGGCGAGGCCGGCGAGGCCCGCACCTGCGCCGTCGTAAGAGGCAAAGGGGACAGGAGGGAAAGGGGACAGTTACTTTTTTCGCGCACGACGGGCCGAGTGACGATTGCCTTGGCGAAAAAAGTAACTGTCCCCATCGGAAAAAGCGCCGGCGTGGGGGCTGCGGCCACGCCGGCGCCGACGGGCCCTGGGAAGAGGAATGCCCGTCCTTTTGCGAACCGTTCGCAGCTCTTGACACTATTGAGAATGAATTGCAATAGCCTCTGGTGACCGGGAAAACCCGGCCTTGCAGGGGCTTCAGATGACCGATCGCGTTTCCGCCAAGAGCGCCGCCTCCCGCGCGCCGCTCTATCTCGCTTTGGGCTGCGTCGGCTTTCTGTCCTCACCAGCGCTGGCCGAGGACCACGCCCCGGCCGCCGCCCAGGACGATGTCGAGCAGCGGGACGAGGTCGAGCAGAGGGATCGCATTGTCGTCGTCACCGGCGAGCGCGAGCAGCGCCGCGTCGAATCGCCCAAGGCGACCGCCGATTTGCTCGACACGCCGCAGACGGTGACGATCATCAGCGACCAGGTTCTGCGGCGGCAGAATTTGCTCACCCTGCGCGACGCGCTCACCACCATTCCGGGCATCACCTTCGGCGCCGGCGAGGGCGGCGGCGGCTATGGCGATGCGATCAATTTGCGCGGCTATGCGGCGAGCAACGACATCACCCAGGACGGCGTCCGCGATTCGGCCCAGTACAGCCGCACCGACCCGTTCAACCTGCAGCAGATCGAGATCTACAACGGCGCCAATTCGGTGTTCAACGGCTCAGGCAGCGTCGGCGGCACCATCAATCTGGTCTCCAAGGTGCCGCAGGACGACGACCTCACCATCTTCTCCGCGGCTCTTGGCACCGACAATTATGTCCGCGGCACGGTCGACACCAACTGGCGCATCGGCCCCGAGGTCGCCGTCCGCCTCAACGTCATGGTCCACCGCAACGACGTGCCCGGCCGCGACGTCGAGCATTATCGGCGCTGGGGCGTCGCGCCCGCCATCACTTTCGGGATCGGCGGCCCGACCAGCCTCACGTTGGCCTATTTCCACCAGCGCGACGACAATATCCCGATTTACGGAATCCCCTATTTCCTCAACCAGCTCAACGACGGACCGCTGCCCGAGGCCGACGACAGCGACTATTTCGGCTATCGCAACCTCGACGAGCAGGAGACGATCGTCGACCGCATCACCGCGACCCTGCGCCACGAATTCACCTCCAATTTCTCGGTGCGCAGCCTCGCCCGCTGGCAGCAGGTCGATCAGCACAGCCAGACCAGCGCGCCGCAGGGCACCTTCTGCCTGACCGGCACCGGCCGCCAGCCGGTCTCGGCCGGCCCCGACGACGCGGTCGGCGCGCTCTGCACGGCGGTCACCCTGGTCACGGCCGGCAACGGCCCCGCCGTCGGCACGATCAACGTTCCCGTTCCGCCGGGCTTCTGGCAGCCGTCCGGGCCCCGCGGCCTGCTCCGCGACCAGTCGAACGAGCTTTATTACAGCCAGACCGATTTCCGCTACCAAGCCGGCCGGGCGGGCGCGCTTCGCAACATCCTGGTGGTCGGCGCCTCCTTCACCTGGGAGGATTATGATTTCGAAACCGGCACCTTCGCGCGCAACGCCGCCGGCGCTCCGATCCTGCTGCCGCAGGAGAGCATCTCCAACCCGACCGGAGTCTATGCCGGCCCGGTCAATTATGGCGTCACCGGCCGCTCGGTCGCGGAGTCGAACAACCAGGCGATCTACGCCTTCGACACGTTCGAGATCGGGCCGATGTTCGAATTGAATGCCGGCCTCCGCTACGAATGGGCGAAGGCAAGCTTCCATATCGTCAACCTCGGCACCTATCCGCCGGGCACGACGCCGCCGACCGCGCTCGCCTTGCTGCCGCAGCGCAGCGACGAGCAGCTTTTCTCCTACCGCTTCGGCGCCGTCTTCAAGCCGACGCCGCGCACCGCGATCTACATCGCCTACGGCAACGCCCGCACGCCGAGCTCGACGACGGTGCGGCTCGGCTGCGGCACGCCCGCTTCGGCGACCGCGCCCGATCCCTGCGCCGCCGCGCCGGAGACCGCGGTCAATTACGAGATCGGCGCCAAGGCGGATCTGTTCGGCCGCCGGCTCCAGGCGACCTTCGCCCTGTTCCGCAACGAGCGCGGCAATTTCCGAGTCGCCTCGAACGATCCGATCGCGCCGACGGCGCAGGTCGTCGACGGCCGCTCGCGGGTCGACGGGCTGGCGCTCGGCCTTTCGGGCAACATCACGCCGGCATGGCAGATCTTCGCCAATTACACCTGGCTCGACGACAAGGTGCTTCAGAGCGTCTCCGATTTCTGCCTCGCCAATCCCGGCGGGACCTGCCTCAACAGCGCCGCCATTCCCGATCCCCAGGCCGGCGACCGGCTGATCCAGACGCCGCGCCATTCGGCCAGCCTGTTCACCACCTACCGCCTGCCCTTCGGCCTCCAGATCGGCTACGGCCTCACCTATCAGAGCGGCTTCGCGACCTATCAGCGCACCCTGTTGCAGCGCATCCAATATTTCACCGACGACTTCCTCATCCACCGCGCCTTCCTGTCTTATGCGTTCAGCAACGGCATGACGGTGCAGCTCAACGTCCAGAATTTCACCAAAAAGCGCTATTTCACCAACATCCGCAACAATGTGAACGCCACGACCGGCGCGGTCAGCGGCGGCTGGGCGGCGCCGGGCGAGGACAGGTCGGCGGTGCTCAGCCTGTTCTACTCGTTCTGATTTCCGTTCCCCGGCGAAGGCCGGGGTCCAGCGGCGCCAACTTAGGACTGGACCCCGGCCTTCGCCGGGGAACAGAATGCGCGTTCGTCCGCGCAAGGTGATTCTTATGATGCTCGCCATCCCCGATCTTCTCGACGCCGCCGAGGTGGCGCGCGTGCGGGCGATCGTCGACGCGGGCGAATGGCGGGACGGCAATGCCACGTCCGGCCACCAGTCGGCGCTGGCCAAGCGGAACCAGCAGCTCGCCGAGGACAGCGCGGCGGCGAAGGAGGCGGGCCGCATCGTCCTCGACGCGCTCGGCCGCTCGACCCTGTTCATCGCCGCCGCGCTGCCGCTCAAGATCTTCCCGCCTCTGTTCAACCGCTATCAGGGCGGCGAAGCATTCGGCACCCATATCGACAATGCGATGCGCATCCATCGCGCCAGCGAGTTCCGCGTCCGCACCGATTTGTCGGCGACCCTCTTCCTCGAGGACCCCGATTTCTATGAGGGCGGCGAGCTCGTCGTCGAGGGCAATCTGGGCGCCGGCGCGGTCAAGCTGCCGGCCGGCCATCTCCTCCTCTATCCCGCCTCGAGCCTGCACCGCGTCGAGCCGGTGACGCTGGGCGCGCGCGTCGCGAGCTTCTTCTGGGTCCAGTCGATGATCCGCGACGACGGCGCCCGCGCCATATTGTTCGACCTCGACCGCGCCATCCAGGCGGTGGCGGCCGACCGCGGCCAGGACGATCCGGAGGTGATCCGCCTGACTGGCGTCTACCATAATTTGCTGAGGCGCTGGGCGGACAGCTGAAAGAAGAAGAGCCCTCACCCAACCCTCTCCCCAAGTGGGAGAGGGCTTTGCGTCGGCGCTGCGCCAACCCCTCTCCCACTTGGGGAGAGGGAGGGGCCCGCCGCGTAGCGGTGGGAGGGTGAGGGTCACCTGCCGCCACCCCATGTCGCGGCAAAGCGCAGTGTTGCAATCCATTCTCATTAGCGTTTAGGCTGCGGCAAAAGCAGGGAGAATTTCGTGGCCCGATCGACGACTATGCGTCTGCGCGCGCTCTGGCTGCAGGTCCACAAATGGATCGGCCTCAGCCTCGCCATCCTGATCATCCCGATCTCGATCACCGGCGCGGCTCTGGTCTGGCACGATTGGCTCGACGCGCAGATCAATCCGCAGCGTTACGCGGCGACCTCGAGCGAGGCTTTGCTCACGCCCGGCCAATATGCCGCCGCCGCCCGCCCGGCGATCAAGGCCGCCGCGCCCGCCGGCGAGGTCGCCCAGATCCGCTATCCGGAGGGTGGCGACGGGCCGGTCCTCGTCTCCGGCACCCGTCCGCAGCCCGGCGACGGCGGCGGCCGGCCGGCCCGCACCAACGTCTGGCTCGATCCCGCCAGCGGCAACGTCCTCGACAGCGCGTCGAGCGGCAGCGGCCTCGTCCAGGTCATGCACGTCCTCCACGGCTCGATGATGGTCCCGGTCTGGGGCCGCACGATCGTCGGCTGGGTCGGTGTCTTCATGTTCGTCTCCTGCCTGACCGGCATCTGGCTGTGGTGGCCGATCACCGGCTCGGTCAGGCGCGGCTTCCGCTGGAAGCGCCAGAATTCGACCAACGCCAATCTCCATCACCGGCTCGGCTTCTGGATCCTCCTGCCGCTCGCGATGCTGAGCTTCACCGGCTTTTGGATCTCCTTCCCGAGCGTGTTCAACACCTTCGAGGCGAGCCAGCCCAAGGCGAAAGGCGAGGGCGCCCCCGGCGGACCGGGCCGGGCGCCGCCGGCCCCGCTCGCCAACCCCGCCACCAGCGCCGACGCCGCGCTCGCTGCCGCACAATCGCTGTCGGGCGGCGGCCGGCTGATCTCCATCACCTGGCCCGTCGCCAATCCCCGCAAGGTCGAATGGAAATTCCAGTTCGCGCGGGAAGGCGGCCCGGCGGAGGTTGCCGTCGACGACGCCAGCGGCCGCGCGTCGCCGCCGCCGCCGCCGGGCGCTGAAACCAATCGTCAGCTGATGCGCCGTCTCCACGACGGCACCGGCCTCGGCCCGATCTGGCAGACGGTCATCTTCCTCGGCGGCATCATCCCGGCGATCCTCGCCGTGACCGGCATAATCATGTGGCTGAGGAGCCGCGGCTGGCGCCGCAAGCTCGCCAGCAAGCGCAAGGCGCGCCGGGGGCCGGGCGAGATGGCGCCGCAAGCGGCGGAGTGAAGAAGTCCCTCACTCCAACCCCTCTCCCCAAATGGGAGAGGGGCTTGAGGCCCGTGCTGCGCAAAACCCCTCTCCCATTTGGGGAGAGGGAGGGGCCCGCCGCGAAGCGGTGGGAGGGTGAGGGCACGCCCGTCGCGTGATAAGGAGGTCAGCATGCCAACCCCGACCTTCTTCGCCACCTCCGCCGAATTCCGCGTCTGGCTCGCCGCCCATCACGAAACCGCCGCAGAGCTCCTCGTCGGCTTCTGGAAGAAGGCCAGCGGCAGGCCGAGCGTGGATTGGCCGCAGGCGCGCGACCAGGCGCTCTGCTTCGGCTGGATCGACGGCGTCCGCAAAATCCCTGGGCGAGGACAGCTACACGATCCGCTTCACCCCGCGGCGCAGGGGCAGCATCTGGTCCGACGTCAACGTCGCGCGCTACCAGGCGCTGACGGCCGCGGGGCAGATGAAGGCGGCGGGCGTCCGCGCCTTCGAGGACGAGACCGCGCGCAAGGGCGTCTATGCTTATGAGAATGCGCTGGCCAGGCTGACCGGAGCCGAGACCGCGCTGTTCCGCGCAAACAAGGCGGCCTGGGCCGATTGGGACAAGCGCCCGCCCGGCTACCGCAAGATTGTGCTCCACTGGGTCACCAGCGCGAAGAAGCCCGAAACCCGCGCCCGCCGCCTCGCCACGCTGATCGCCGACTGCGCCGCCGGCCGCAAGATCGCCGGCGTCGACATCCGCCGCAAGCCCGAATAGCGGGTCCCGGCAGGGGCTGGCCCGGTCGGTCCGTTTCGGTTAGGAGCAAGACCGGCGTCCGCGCCCGGTTCCGATAAGAGTTCAAAAACAAACGGAAAAGGCGGACAGGCCAATGTCAGCCAAATCCTATGACCTGCGCCGCGCGCGGGAAGAGCGGCGCAAGGCCGAGCAGGCCGAATGCGAGGCGGAACGCCGCGCCCGGCTGCGCCTGGCCGAGATCTTCGAAGCGCGAGCGCGCATGCTGCCGACCGTTCACTAGGCGCTGCAAGCCATCGCCAGCGCCCGCTTGAGGTCGCCGGCGACGAACGGCTTGGCGAGCACCGCCGCGTCCGCCGCCCGCTGGCGCACCTCCTGAGGGTTGGCGGTGATGAAAACGACCGGGATGGTGCGCCCCTCGCAGATCGCCTCCACCGCATCGATTCCGCAGCCGACCTCGAGACTCACGTCGGAGGTGATGAGGTCGGGGCAGCGCCGCCGCGCCGCCGTCACCGCGTCCGCCTCGGTGACGGCGAAGTCGACGCTGAGATAGCCCATCGCGCGCAGATGATCCTCGATGAGCAGGGCGATCAAGGGCTCGTCTTCGATGATGAGCGCATGCATCGGCTGGTCTCCGCATGGGGCGGGAGCGCGATGTCTCTCAGCCGCCGATGCCCAAGACTCCCGGTGGTAAGTGTTAAATGCGCGATGACGCCAAAAAGTTCAACTTAGATTAGCGTTTCATTCTCAATTGGTTTAAAGCTTGCCCATCACCGGTCCCCTATCCTGGCGCACTGGTGGCTGAGAGACGAGACCGCGCTCCCGCCTAGGTGGAGAGCCGCGATGTCGCATTCCTCGGAGCCGATCCCCGACGCGACCCTCGAACCCATGATCCGCAAGCTCATGGGCTGGCGCAAGCTCGACGAGGACGACCAGGCGGCGTTGCGCGCGCTCCCCCACCGCATCATCACGCTGCGGCCGCAGGAATATATCGTGCGCGAGGGCGACAAGCCGCAACATTGCTGCCTGATGCTGTCGGGCTTCGCCTTCCGCCACAAGGTCGCCGGCAATGGCGGCCGCCAGATCTTCTCGATCCACATGAAGGGAGATCTCGCCGATCTCCAGAATTCGCTGCTCGGCGTTGCCGACCACAATCTCCAGACCCTGACCCATGTCAGGGTTGCCCTGATCCCGGTCGACGCGATCCAGGACATCGCCTTCTTCCGCCCCGCCGTCGGCCGGGCGATGTGGTACGAAACCCTGGTTGATGCCTCGATCTTCCGCGAATGGACGCTGAACGTCGGCCGCCGCGATGCCCGCACCCGGACCGCCCACATGCTGTGCGAATTCTCGCTGCGACTCGTGACGGCGGGCCTCGGCGACCGCTGCAATTACGAATTGCCGATGACCCAGGAGCAGCTCGCCGACGCGCTCGGCCTGACCTCGGTCCACGTCAACCGCACCCTGATGGCGCTGGGAAGCGAGGGTCTGATCAGCCGCGCCCAGCGCGCGGTCCGGATCGAAGATTGGCCGCGCCTCGCCAAGGAAGGCGATTTCGATCCCGCCTATCTCCATTTCCAAGGCGACCGCGACGCCGCGCCGGCCGAGGCTTAGGCGTCCGCTCGATCAATCAGGCCCGGAATTGTGCGTCGTCGGCGTGCCGCGCCGTCGGGAGATTGTCCGCCCGCGCAGGAAAAAGGCGCGCCCTTCCGGTCGCCGCCTGCTATGACCCCCGTCGCGGGGCGATCCGGATCTCGGACGCCAAGGCAGGGAGAGCAATATGACCACCGAACAAATCCTGATCTTCATCCTCGTCGGCGCCGTCGCCGGCTTTCTGGCGGGCACCCTCGTCAGGGGCTATGGCCTCGGCCTGGTCGGAAATGTGGTCGTCGGCGTCCTCGGCGCGTTCATCGCCGGCTGGCTGCTGCCGAAGATCGGCGTCAGCTTCAGCCTCGGCAGCACGATCGTCACCGCGATCGCCTACGCCACCATCGGCGCGGTCGTGCTGTTGCTGCTGGTCGGGCTGGTGCGGCGGTCGACCTAGTCGCCGGCGCAAAGTCCAGGCACGGCGCGCGGGCGGGGACCTGGCTCCTCGCCCGCGCTCCAATCGGGCGGCGCCAAAGCGCTGCCGTCGAAGGGCGCCGGGCCGGCGCCCTTATCCCGCCAGGATCGCGGCCGCCGTCTCTTCGATGCTGCCGGCGACGAGCAGCGAATCCCCGCCGACGACGCCGACCTTGGTCTGGCCGTTCTCATGCGTGCGCAGCCAGGCGATTTGCTGCGCCACCACCAGATAATCGCCGCCGCGCGACTTGAGCAAAACGAACTTCATGCCTGTACCTCCTGAAGCGTGCCTCTCTAGGCCGGCGCCTTCTCTTTCAGGTTAACGGGCTTGATGTCCCGCCGCCGTTCACCCAGACCGGGCGGGCAAGGCGGGACGCGGTATGACCTGGAAAGTGGAATTGCTCGACGTGTTCGAGCATAGCTGGCACCTGATCGGAACCTATCCGACGCGCGATGAGGCGGTCGCCGTGGCGAGGGTGAAGTTCGCGAAGCTTCAGCCTCCGCCGGGACAGCCCGATCCGACCGGCGGCCCGCACCCGCCGGGAATACAGGACCGCATCTTCATCATCCCTCCGGAAGGTGCCGGCGAGGGCTGGCAGTATCTCGGCGAATAGCCGGCATCGGCCGCGCGGCCTGCCGCTTTGCCCCCATTGCGGACCGGCGCGACACCTGCCAGCCTGCGCTGCCGTCCCGGATCGAATGAGGTGTCCCTTGAAGCTCTCGCCGCTCGTCTGGCTCGCCTGCCTGTCAGGCCTCTCCGCAGCGCCGGCTCATGCCAATGCCGTGCCGCCGATGGCGCTCGACAGGCAGCACGCCCAAGCCGACCTGGTCGTCGTCGCCAGGCTCGGCGAGCACAGAACCTGCGAGGTGGGAGGGCGGCGGCTGGCTTGCGCCGAGATATTGACCGAGGTCGTCCTCAAGGGGTTCGGCGCGATACCGGGCGCCCGCCGCTACCTCATTCTTTCATCCAGCATCATGGAGAGGAGCATGGAGGACCTATTCCTGTTCGGGAGCGCTTTGATGTTCCTGCGCGGCATCGGCGCGACGACCCCCAATCCGGTCGTCGCCCAGCCTGAATATTACGAGCCCGTTCAGTCGCGCCGTTCGATATTGCCGGTGGACGGCCGCTACGGCGCATAAAATGGGGACACATACGTATGTGTCCCCATCTCGTTCAGATCACCATGAAGTCGGCGGCGGTGATCACTGGCGCGCCCTGCAGCGTGGCGAAGTGGACCGCGGCGCCGGCGCCCGAGCCGTCGGCGTCGAAGAAGAGCTGGCCGGTGGCCTGGTTGTAGATGATCCGGTCGTCGAGGTCCTGCGCCACGGCGCCGGTGACGAAGGCGCCCATCGGGAGCGCGCCGGGGGTCAGTCCGGTGAACACCGCATCGTCGAGCGCGATGGTGTCGTCGGCCGCGCTGAAATCGAACAGCGTATCGACATTGCCGGCGCCGAGCGCGGAGGTGAAGGCGAACGTATCCGCGCCCGCCAGCCCGGCCAGCAGATCGTTGCCGCCCTTGCCGTCGAGCAGATTGGCGCCGAAATTGCCGGCCAGGGTCTGGGCGAATTCGTTGCCAATGAGGTCGATGGCGTCGGTGGCGGCGTGGGTGACGGTCGAGAGCGCTTCCACCCTGCTTCCCGCGCTGAGCGCGAAGGTTACGTAAGCGTAGACGAGGTCGCTGCCCTGGACCAGATACTCCCACACGAAATCATCGGCGTTGTGCACCACAAAGATGTCGTCGCCGCCCTCGCCGTACATGCGGTCGGGGGCGCCCTGGCCGCCGTCGAGAATGTTCTTGCCGTCATTGCCGCTGAGGAAGTTGGTGAACTCATTGCCGGTCAGGCGAATCGGCGCGGTTCCGGCCGCGGCCGACAGATGTTCGATATTGGCGACGGTGCGAAGATCGAAATCGAAATAGGCGATAATCCTGTCGTCGTCGCCGCCGGTGGCGGTCTCGATCACCTGCTGGCCGATGTGCCGGACATGATAAGAGTCCCTGCCGTCGCCGCCGATCATGATGTCGTTGCCGCCGGTGCCGCCGTCCAGGGAGTTGCCGCCCTTATTGCCGATGATCGTCTGGGTGAGTTCGTTGCCGATCAGCTGGAGCGGTATCGTTGCATCGACGTGGAGCGCGATGATCGTCTCGACCGAGGCCCCGGCATTCAACGTATATGGGTAGCTTCCATCGACGCGGACGGTGTCGTTGCCTTCGCCCTGATTCTCGATGATCTGGCCCATGAAGATCGCCGACGAGGTCGTCGTCACGTCGTACGTATCGTCGCCGAGAAATCCGATATAATTCCCCGAGAGCAATCCCGACAGGACGTTGTTCCCGTAATTGCCCATGATCGTGCGAGTATGGTCGCCAGTCACCCGGAGGTCGATCGCCGTCGTGTCGTTATGCTGGATCGTGCTGAGGATCTCGATATAATCGAGGTCGAGGAAGTTATGCATCACGTAGCTGAACGAAACGTAGACGATGTCCTGGCCTTCGTCCCGGGCTTCGACGACGAAGTCGTCGGGATGCTGGATGGTGTAGGTGTCGTCGCCCTGGCCGCCGCGCAATCCGTCGCCGCCGCCGCCGCCATAGATGATGTCGTTGCCGCCCAGGCCATAGATCTGATCGAACTCGGGCGTGCCGATCAGGAGGTCGTCATTCGCTGTTCCCTGGATAATTGGCATCGCGTGCATCCTCTCGATCATGTCGCCTATGGGCCGCCCCTTGTGATGGTGCGCGGGCTCCAGCCCATTGATCGGCCGCCGGCGAAGGTCTGGGTCAGATCACCATGAAGTCGGCGGCCGTTATTGCGGGCGCGCCCTGCAGGGTGGCGAAGGGAATTGCGGCGCCGGCGCCCGAGCCGTCGGCGTCGTAGAAGAGCCGGCCGGTGGCGCTGTCGTAGACGATGCGGTCGTCGACATCCTGGGCCGCGCCGCCGATGACGAAGGCGCCGGCCGGCAGGGCGCCGGGGGTCAGGCCGGCGAACACGGCATCGTCGAGCGCGATCGTGTCGTCGGCCGCGCTGAAATCGAAGAGCGTGTCGACATTGCCGGCGCCCAATGCGCTGGTGAAGGCGAAAATGTCCGCGCCCGCCAGGCCGGCCAGCAGATCGTTGCCGCCTTTGCCGTCGAGCAGATTGGCGCCGAAATTGCCGGCCAGGGTCTGGGCGAATTCGTTGCCGGTGAGGTCGATAGCGTCGGTGGCGGCATGGGTGACGGTCGAGAGCGCCTCCACCAGGCTTCCCGCGCGGAGCGCGAAGCTTATGTGAGCGTAGACGAGGTCGCTCCCCTGGCTCACTGTCTCCCACACGAGGTCACCGGCATTGCGCACGACATAGATGTCGTCGCCGCCAATGCCGTACAAATCGTCGGGCGCGCCTTCACCGCCGTCGAGAATATTGTTGCCGTTATTGCCGAAGAGGAGGTTGGTGAATTCATTGCCGGTCAGACGGATCGGCGCGGTTCCCGCCGCGGACAGCTCTTCGATATTGGCGACGGTGCGAAGATCGAAATCGAAATAGGCGATAATCCTGTCGAAGTTGCCGCCACTTTCGGTCTCGATCACCTGCTGGCCGATTCGCCGGACGACATAAGTATCCCTGCCTTCGCCGCCGATCATGATGTCGTTGCCCCCGGAACCGCCGTCCAGTGTATTTTCGCCTTTATTGCCGATGATCGTCTGGGTGAATTCGTTGCCGGTCAGCTGGACCGGCATTGTCGCATCGACGTCGAGCGCGATGATCGTCTCGATCGAGGCGCCCTCATTCAGCCTGAATGGGTTGTTTCCATCGACGCGGACGGTGTCGTTGCCCTCGCCGTCATTCTCGATGATCTGGCCGGTGAAGATCGCCGTCGAGAACGTGCTCACGTCGTACGTATCGTCGCCGAAAAACCCGATATATCGCCCCGAGCGCAATCCCGACAGGACATTGTCCCCGTAATTGCCCATGATCGTCATGGTCCCGCCACCGGTCGCCCTGAGGTCGATCGCCGTCCTATCGTCATGCTGGATCGTGCTGAGGGTCTCGACGTGATCGAGGCCGATGAAATTGCGCATCACGTAGCTGAACGAGACGTAGACGATGTCCTGGCCTTCGTCATAGCCTTCGACGACGAAGTCGTCGGGGTGCTGGATGACGTAGCTGTCATTGCCCTCGCCGCCGCGCAATGCGTCGCCGCCGCCGCCGCCGAAGATGATGTCGTTGCCGCCCAGGCCGTAGATTTGATCGAAGTCGACGGTGCCGATCAGGACGTCGTCATTCGCTGTTCCCAGAATCGTCGGCATCGCGCGCACCCTCTCGGCTGCGGCACGTATAGACCTCCTTTGTAACGGCGCACAGGCTTCAAACTACTATAGTATTAGAATTACTGTAGTAATTGTCCTCGACGGACGTGAATCCGGCTCTCTCGCCGGCCGCTTGGCGAAGGCTCCCGGAGTCAAATCACCATGAAGTCGGCGGCGGTGAGGATTGGCGTGCCGGAGAGCGTGGCGAAGTGGACCGCGGCGCCGGCGCCCGAGCCGTCGGCGTCGTAGAAGAGCTGGCCGGTGGCCTGGTTGTAGATGATGCGGTCGTCGAGGTCCTGCGCCGCGGGGCCGGTGACGAAGGCGCCCATCGGGAGCGCGCCCGGGGTCAGTCCGGTGAACACCGCATCGTCGAGCGCGATCGTGTCGTCGGCCGCGCTGAAATCGAAGATCGAATCGACATTGCCGGCGCCCAATGCGCTGGTGAAGGCGAACGTGTCGGCGCCGCCGAGGCCCGCGAGCAGATCATTCCCGCCTTTGCCGTCGAGCAGATTGGCGCCGCTATTGCCGACCACGGTCTGGGCGAATTCGTTGCCGGTGAGGTTGATGGCGTCGGTGGCGGCATGGCTGACGGTCGAGAGCACCTCGACCTCGCTTCCCGCGCCCAGCGCGAAGCTTGCATAAGCATAGACGGTGTCGCTGCCATGGCCGACCTGCTCGACCGCCTGGTCGCCGGCATTGCGGATGATATAGGTGTCGTTGCCGGCCAGGCCGTAGAGCGTGTCGTTGCCGCCGAAGCCGCCGTCGAGCTGGTTGGCGCCGTAATTGCCGATGATGAGATTGTCGAGATTGTTGCCGCTGAAATTGAGGCTTTCGGTGCCGATATGGTCGGCCGCCGACAGATTCTCGATCTCCTCGGTGGTGGGCAGGACGTAGCTGAAATGGACGTAGATGATGTCGGTGCCCCGGCCGGCGAACTCCTGCACGAAGTCGCCCGGATTGCGGACCCGATAGGTGTCGTCGCCGAAATTGCCCTGGAGCAGATCGTCGGCGCCGGCGCCGCCGTCGATGACGTTGTTGCCGTCATTGCCGACGACCCGGTTGGCCTGCTCGTTGCCGACCAGGCTGATCGGCGCCGTTCCGGGCGCCGCGATCAGGAATTCGATATTGGCCGCGGGCGCAAGGACGAAATCGACATAGGCGACGACGCTGTCGGCGACGCCGCCGCCGGCGGTCTCGACGATCTGCGGGCCGGTCCGGTGCATATGATAAGTGTCGTTGCCGTCGCCGCCGATCAAGATGTCATTGCCGCCGGAGCCGCCGTCCAGGCTGTTGTCGCCCTTGTTGCCGATGATCGTCTGGGTGAGCTCGTTGCCGACCAGCCAGACGCCCTGCGTCCCGTCGACGTCGCGGGCGGTGATCGTTTCGACCGAGGCGCCCGCGTTCAGCGTGTACATGCCGCTTCCCGAGACGCTGGCGGTGTCGTTGCCTTCGCCCTCATTCTCGATGATCTGGAGCGAGCTGCCGGGCCCCACGAAGAAGGTATCGTCGCCGAGCAGCCCGTAATAAAAGGACGAGGCGCCCGCCAGGATGTTGTTCCCGTAATTGCCGATGATCGTATGGGTGTCGGCGAAGGAGGTCAGGTTGATCGGGGTCGTGTCGTTATGCTGGATCGTGCTGAGCACCTCGATCGAACGGGCGTTGCTGAACACCCCCATCGAATAGCTGATCGCGGAATAGACGATGTCCGCGCCCTGATTGTTGAATTCGACGATGAAGTCGTTGAGGTGCCGGACGACATAGATGTCGTCGCCCTCGCCGCCATACATGTCGTCGCCGCCGCCGCCGCCGTCGATGACGTCGTTGCCGCCCAGGCCGTGAATGTCGTCATGGTCGACCGTCCCGATCAGGACGTCGTCGTTGGCGGTTCCGTTGATCGTCGGCATGGTACGTCTCCTCTCGCTTGATCGCTATAGAACGCTCGCGCGGACAGAATGGGGACACATGGCCATGTGTCCCCATCTCGTCAGATCATCGTGAAATCGGCCGCGGTGATCACGGGCGCGCCGGAGAGCGTCGCGAAGTGGACCGCGGCGCCGGCGCCATTGCCGTCGGCGTCGAAGAAGAGCTGGCCGGTGGCGCTGTTGTAGATGATGCGGTCATTGGCGTCGCCCGCGCCGCCGCCGATGACGAACTCGCCGGCGTCGAGCGCGCCGCCGATCCCCGTGAAGATTGCATCGTCGAGCGCGATCGTGTCGTCGGCCGCGCTGAAGTCGAACAGCGTGTCGACATTGCCGGCGCCCAATGCGCTGGTGAAGGCGAAGGTGTCGGCGCCGCCGAGGCCGGCGAGCAGATCATTCCCGCCCTTGCCGTCGAGCACATTGGCGCCGCTATTGCCGACCACGGTCTGGGCGAATTCGTTGCCGGTGAGGTTGATCGCGGTGACGCCGGCATGCTGGATCGTCGAGACCACCTCCACCTCCGATCCGGCCTCGAGCACCCAGCTCACCAGGGAATAAGCGGAATCGGTGCCCTGGCCGGCCTGCTCGACCGCCCGGTCGCCGGCGCTGCGCACGATGAAGCTGTCGTTGCCGGCAAGGCCGTAGAGCGTGTCCTCGCCGCCGAGCCCGCCGTCGAGCTGGTTGGCGCCGTAATTGCCGATGATGATGTTGTTCAGCTGGTTGCCGCCGAAATTGAGATTGGCGGTGCCGGCGTGGGTGGCCGACGACAGATTCTCGAACTCGGCTTCGAACCCGCTGCTATCGGGGAGAACGTAGCTGAAATCCACATAGATGATGTCGGTGCCGCCACCGTTGGATTCCCGCACGATGTCGCCGGCATTGTTGATCCGGTAAATGTCGTCTCCGCCCCCTCCTTCCATGAAGTCGGCGGCGCCCGGACCGCCGTTCAGGATATTGCTGCCGTCATTGCCGCGAAGGATGTTGCCCTGGGCGTTGCCCAGGAGGTTGATCGGCGCGGTCCCGGCCGCCGCCTGCAGCGTTTCGATATGGACGAGGCTGCCGAGGGCGAAATCGAAATAGACGATGATCCGGTCATTGTTGCCGCCACCGGCGGCCTCGACCACCTGCTGGCCCGCGTGCCGCATATGATAGGTGTCGTTGCCCTCGCCTCCGATCATGATGTCGTTGCCGCCGGATCCGCCGTCCAGGACGTTGTCGCCCCGGTTGCCGATGATCGTCTGGGTGAGCTCGTTGCCGACCAGTCCATAATCCGTCAGCGAATTGACGTCGGCGGCGGTAAGCGTCTCGACGGAGGCGCCCGCGTTCAGCGTGAACGTGGCGGGGGCGTTTCCCGAGACGCGAACGGTGTCGTTGCCTTCGCCTTGATTTTCGATGATCCGGGCCGTGCTGGTCGCCGTCACCTCGAAAATATCGTCCCCGAGGAAGCCGATATAATCCCCCGCCACCAGCCCCGACAGGACGTTGTTGCCGTAATTGCCGATGATCAGGCGGGTGAACTCGGAGTTCGTCCTCAGGTCGATCGCGGTCGTGTCGTTATGCTGGATCGTGCTGAGGGTCTCGATCACACCCCCGGGAAAGCCGGAAAAGGCGATCAGCGTGTAGCTGAACGAGGCGTAGACGATATCCTCGCCCTCGCCGCCATATTCGTTCACGCGGTCGCCCGGATGCTGGATGATATAGGAGTCGTTGCCGTACCCGCCCCGCAGGTCGTCGCCGTTGACGGCGCCGCCGCCGTAGATCGTGTCGTTCCCCTCCAGGCCCTCGATCAGGTCGTCGCCGGCCGTCCCGACCAGGACGTCGTCATTCGATGTTCCGGTGATCGTGGGCATGGTGAATATCCCTTGGTTGCCGGCCCCGAAGGGCCGAGGAACGGCGGCGTCAAATCCAGGCGAAAATCGCCTGCGGTCGGTTCAGATGACCAGGAAGTCGGCGGCCGTGAGGCTTGGCGCGCCG
Source organism: Allosphingosinicella sp. (assembly GCA_035543935.1). Lineage (GTDB taxonomy): Bacteria > Pseudomonadota > Alphaproteobacteria > Sphingomonadales > Sphingomonadaceae > Allosphingosinicella. The sequence goes on along the minus strand of DATKIV010000052.1, from coordinate 4,330 downwards.
GACAGCGTGGCGAAATGGACCGCGGCGCCGGCGCCCGAGCCGTCGGCGTCGAAGAAGAGCTGGCCGGTGGCCTGGTTGTAGACGATGCGGTCGTCGAGGTCCTGCGCCGCGGCGCCGGTGACGAAGGCGCCGGCCGGGAGCGCGCCCGGGGTCAGTCCGGTGAACACCGCATCGTCGAGCGCGATCGTGTCGTCGGCCGCGCTGAAGTCGAAGAGCGTATCGACATTGCCGGCGCCCAAGGCGCTGGTGAAGGCGAACGTGTCGGCGCCGCCGAGGCCCGCCAGCAGGTCGTTGCCGCCCTTGCCGTCGAGCAGATTGGCGCCGCTATTGCCGACCACGGTCTGGGCGAATTCGTTGCCGGTAAGGTCGATGGCGTTGGTGGCGGCATGGCTGACGGTCGAGATCACTTCGATCTCGCTTCCGGCCTGGAGCGCGAAATTCGAATAGGAATAGACGGTGTCGCTGCCCTGGCCGGCCTGCTCGACCGCCTGGTCGCCGGCATTGCGGATGACATAGGTGTCGTCGCCGGCCAGCCCGTACAAAGTGTCGTCGCCGCCGGCCAGCCCGCCGTCGAGCAGGTTGGCGCCGTAATTGCCGACGATGATGTTGTTGAGCGAATTGCCGGTGAAGTTGAGGTTTTCGGTGCCGATCTGGTCGGCCGCCGACAGGTTCTCGACCCCGTTTTCGCTGAGCGTATAGCTGAAATGGACGTAGATCGCGTCGGTGCCGCCGGTTTCCTGCACGACGTCGCCCGCCTGATTCACCCGGTAGATGTCGTCGCCGAGCCCGCCGGCCATGATGTCGGCGGCGCCCGCGCCGCCGTTGAGGATGTTGTTGCCGTCATTGCCGGTGAGGCGGTTGGCCTGCGCGGTGCCGAGCAGGTTGATCGGCGCGGTTCCCGCGGCCGCCTGCAGGTCCTCGATATTGGCGACGGTGCCAAGATCGAAATCGTAATAAGCGATGATCTTGTCGGCGGTGCCGCCGCCGGCGGTCTCGGTCACCACCTGGCCGCTGCGACGGACATGATAGGTGTCGTTGCCGTCGCCGCCGATCATGATGTCGTTGCCGCCGGAGCCGCCGTCGAGCGTGTTGTTGCCGATATTGCCGATGATCGTCTGGGTGAATTCGTTGCCGGTCAGCGCATAGGCGATCGTGCCGTTGAGGTCGCGCGCGGTGATCGTCTCGACCGAGGCGCCCGCGTTCAGCGTGTAGCCCGTGCTGTTTCCGAAGATGCGGACAATGTCGTTGCCTTCGCCTTCATTCTCGTAGACCAGGACGCCGCTGCCCGTTCTGACATCGAAAATATCGTCGCCGAACAGCCCGTAATATTGGCCCGCAATCAGCCCCGCCAGGAGGTTGTTGCCGTAATTGCCGATGATGTTGCGGGTGCCGTCGCCGGTCGCCTCGAGGTTGATGTTCGTCGTGTCGCTATGCTGGATCGTGCTCAGGGTCTCGATCGAATCGCCGTCGACGAAGGTTCCCATCAGGTAGCTGATCGCGGAATAGACGATATCGTTGCCCTGATTGTTGGTTTCGACGATGAAGTCGTTGGCATCCCGGACCACATAGACGTCATCGCCCAGGCCGCCGCGCATGTCGTCGTCGCCGGTGCCGCCGTCGATGATGTCGTTGCCGCCGAAGCCGAAGATTTCATCGGCGCCGGACGTCCCGATCAGGACGTCGTCATTGGGGGTTCCGTTGATCGTCGGCATCTCGCTCTCCTCGCGGCTCGCAGGCCCTATAGACTGCCGGCGCGACGGTGCAAAGTCTTCAAATCATGGCAAAAGTCGTCCGCGGCATGCTGCCGGCCGGCGTTCGAATTGAGTCTGTCGCAGTCAAGCGGAACGGCGCCTACGACGCCGGCTTTCGAGGAAAACGGATGAGCTCGGAGACGCGCTTCGCGTTGCCCGTCCATAACGGGACGATGATCGCCGCGCGTGACTTGCGGGCGAACGGACGCAGGGCAATATAAGTGCGTCCGGACGTGGCGCGCTGCCTTCGATGACTGTCCGCGCTCACAAATCGCAGCGCGCGCTCGTCCTCGTCATCGGCGGGTCCTGCCGGGCAAAGCCGATCCTGCGGCGCGGAAAGGTGATGAGGACGCCGCCATTGGCCCAGCCCCAGCGCCCGCGCCCGAACCGGGACGAGACGGCATCGCAGCCCCGGCCGAGATAGATAATGGTGGCGCGGTTGCGCAGCACCGCGCCGTGGCGATTCTCCCGCAACGCCCAGGCGGCGCCGTCGCCATCGACATAGAAACGCCCGTCGCGTTCGCCCTGGGCGGCGCCGGCGGGCATCGCTCCGAATATCATCGCGGCCGCCGCCAGCAGCCCGATCTTCCAGCAGGCCCCGTTCTTCCAGCAGGCCTTGTCCATCGCCGCGCCTTTCATGCTCTACCGCCGCGGACATAACATCCGGCGGCAAGCTCCGCCACGCCGCATTCGACGCCTTTCGGCCATTGCCGGCGTTTCGCTCGGCCGCGCGATCTGACAAGATCGCCTAATGGTCACGGCTTCCGAGACAAGTCGCGCGCTGCGCTTCGCCTGCACGTCATGCGGCGCATGCTGCAACCGCTCGCCCGAGGTCGCTTTGTCCGAAGCCGCCGCGCTGGCGGACGTGTTCGTCTTTCGCCTGATGTTCCGGCTTTACGAGCTGCCCCGGACCCTGGCCGGCTATCTGGCGTCCGGCGCCGCGCCAGGCGATCCGGGCGCCGGTCCGGGCGCCGGTTCGGGCGGGGAATATTACGAATCGAAGCGCCTGCTCGCCGCCTTTGCCGCGCGCAAATATGCCGCGAAGCGAAGGCAAAGCGGCAAGACGGTCGATTATACGCGGTACCTCACCATCTCGGCGCTCACCCTCGATGCCGGCGCCGGCGCCTGCGCCGCGCTCGCCAATGGACGCTGCACCATCTATGCGCGCCGCCCGCTTGCCTGCCGGACGGTCCCCTTCCATTATTCGCGTCCCGAAGCTGCGGCCGAACGGGATTTGGCGGCCTTTGTCGGGACCGCCGGTTTCGGCTGCGACACCGGCGCGACTGCGCCGGTCGTCCTCGAAGCGGGCCGGATCGTCGATGCCGAGGCGCGCCGGGCGCGCGGCGAGGCCCTCGAACGGGCCGGGCGCGACCGGCGCTGGGAGGAAGCGATCCTGCGCCGGCTGAAGACCGGCTCCGGCGACGACTCCCTCCCCAGCCTGCGCGAGATCGAGGCCGATGCGCCGTTCGGGGCCACCACGGTGTCGATGCGCGTCGCCTGGCAGGTCGCCGCCGAGACGGGCGTGATCGGCGCCGAGACGTTGCGGACGCTGATCGCGGCGCAGGCGGCGGTCATCGACCGGGAGCTCGTTTCGCCGCGGTGCACGTCAAGCGCGCGCGAAACGCTTGGCGAGATGCGCGCCGAATATCGCCAGCTGCTATGCGGTTGACGGGTCTTCATGAGATGAACGACCGCAATATTCGCCCCGGCCGATAGGCGCACCCCAGCCCCGTCCCCGAAAGCGCGCACGCCACCCGCACGTTGCGGCTCTCCTCGAGCAAGGCGACGAAGCGGCGGCGGCGCCAGCGGTGAAAAAAGTGGACAGTCACAGTGACTGTCCCCTTTTCCTCCAGTCGGGGCGTTGGGGCTGGGGCACACGATTGTGCGTCCCCATTTGACGGCGACGCTAGACCATTGCGAAGTCGCTCGCGGCCAGCGTCAGGCCCTGGCTCAGAGTCGCGAACTGGACCGCCGCGCCGGCGCCATTGCCGTCGGCGTCGTAGAAGAGAGCGCCGGTCGCGCTGTTGTAGATGATGCGGTCGTCGGCATCGGCGGCGGCGGTGCCGATCACGAAGGCGCTGGCATTGAGGCTGGCGCCGATCGCGGTGAAGATGGCGTCGTCGAGGCCGATCTTGTCGGTGCCCGCGACGAAGTCGGCGAGCGTGTCGACATTGCCGGCGCCCAATGCGGTGGTGAACGCGAAGGTGTCGGCGCCGCCGAGGCCGTACAGCACGTCGTTGCCGGCCTTGCCGTCGATCAGGTTCGCGCCGGCATTGCCGACGATGGTCTGGGCGAACTCGTTGCCGGTGAGGTTGATCGCGGTGGCGCCGCCCTGGACCGCGGTGGAGATGATCTCGACCTCCTGCCCGGCCGCCAGCGTGTAGCTGACGAAGCTGTAGAGAAGGTCGGCGCCGCCTCCGGCCACCTCCTGCACCACGTCGGCGGCATTGTCCGCGACATAGGTGTCGTCGCCGTTGAGCCCGATCATGACGTCGACGCCGCCATTGCCGTTGAGGTAATTGGCGCCGTAATTGCCGATCAGAGTGTTGTTGTAATCGTTGCCGCCAAGGTTGATCGCG
>DATKIV010000051.1:0-51656 GCA_035543935.1 Allosphingosinicella sp. | reverse complement strand
CGGGCTCGGCCGCACGACCTCGATCGCCGATCCGGCGTCGGTGAGGTTCATCCTTGGCTACGCGCCGCATGGCGGCCCGATCGGCGTGATCCGCAACAACACGACGATGGTGATCTATGGTTATGACGGCCTGCAGCGGCCCGCCTATATCGCGATGGGCCACGACTTCCCCGGCTATGTCGAGGACCTGCGCATCACGCTCGACCGCAACCCGGCCGGGCAGATATCGACGATCGGCGGGCAGCCGCTCCGGCCAGCTCCGATCCGCCGCGGCGATGCGATCGGCAGGAGCTATATTGCCCGCCGCCTAGCCGATCACGCCGACCGATTTCCCAGCCCGTTCGAACATGGCGAGGATCTCGCCCACTTCAGCGTCGCTATGCTCGGCGCAGAGCGAGCAGCGCAGCAGGGTCATGTTGGCCGGGGTGGCGGGGGGGCGGGCGAGGTTGACGTAGAGGCCCTCGGCGAGCAGCGCCTCCCACATCGCCGCGCCTTTTTCGAGATCGGGCATGATCACCGCGATGATCGCCGATTGCGGCGCCTCGGTGCCCAGGGTGAAACCCAGGCTTTTCAGGCCGGCGTGGAGCCGCTTGCTGTTTTCCCAGAGGTGCGCGCGCTTGTTGTTGCCGTGCATGAGCTTGCGGATCGAGACGGCGGCGGTGGCGACGACGCTCGGCGGCAGCGAGGCGGTGAAGACGTAGGGGCGGCAGACCAGGCGGAGGATCTCGAACTTGGGATGGTTGGAGACGCAGAAGCCGCCGACCGTGCCGACGCTCTTGGAGAAGGTGCCGATGACGAAATCGACGTCGTCGAGCACGCCCTGCTCCTCCGCGACGCCGCGGCCGTTGGGGCCGATGAAGCCCATCGAATGGGCCTCGTCGACCAGCACCATCGCGCCGGCGGCCTTGGAGACCGCGACCATCTCCTTCAGCGGCGCGACGTCGCCGAGCATCGAATAGACGCCTTCGAGCACGACCAATTTGCCGGCGCCTTCGGGGATCCGGGCAAGGCGCTTTTCCAGCGCCGAGACGTCGTTGTGGCGGAAGGGGACGATCTCGGCATTGCCCATTGCGCAGCCGTCGTAGATCGAGGCGTGGCTGTCGATGTCGAGGATGACATAATCGCCCTTGCCGGCGATGGTCGCGATCACGCCGAGATTGGCCTGATAGCCGGTCGAGAAGACCATGGCATGGTCCATGGCGTAAAAGTCCTTCAGCGCCTGCTCGACCGCCTTGTGGCCGACATAGGTGCCGTTGAGGACGCGGCTGCCGGTGGTGCCCGAGCCGAACTCGTCGAGCGCCTGCTTGCCGGCGGCAACGACGTCGGGATCGAAGGTCATCCCCATATAATTGTAGGTGCCCAGCAGGATCGTCTCCTTGCCGTTGCAGATCGCGCGGGTGGGCGAGAGCACCTTCTCCATGACCAGCGAGAACGGATCCTTGACGCCGGTGTCGAGCAGCGCCTGGCGCTCGGCGATCAGCGGATCGAACTTGGAGAAGAGGTCGGTGGCTTCGGTCACAATAAGATCCTCCCCGGAACGGGGAGGGGGACCGCGACGCGAAGCGGCGTGGTGGAGGGGTCGCGAGCGCAGCGAGCATGGAGGTTCTCCGACCCCTCCACCATGCTGCGCATGGTCCCCCTCCCCGTTCCGGGGAGGAACTTCGTCCCCCCGTCCCTCATCACCCGTCCGTCCTCAGCGTCTCGACCGCGTCGACGAGCTGGCCGACGGTTTCGATCTCGGCCTGCATGTTCATGGTGATGAGGATGTCGAACTCGTCCTCGACGTTGGCGACGAAGTCCATCACCACGAGGGAATCCCATTCGAGGTCGCCGGCGAAGCTGGTCGTCTCGGTCAGCGCGGCGCCCTTCTTGTTGAACGGGGCGATCAGGCGCGCGACCTTGTCATAGGTCTCGTCTCTGTCGGTCATGGTGGCCCTTTAGGTGCGGGCGGCCCTCCTGCCAAGCGATTGCGGCAGGAAAGGGGCTGCGGCGCGACGCCGGGGGGTCAGATCACGGTGAAGTCGCCCGCGCCCAAGGCTGGCGCGCCGGTCAGCGTGGCGAACAGCACCGCCGCGCCGCCGCCATTGCCGTCGGCGTCGTAGAAGAGCTGGCCGGTGGCGCTGTTGTAGACGATGCGGTCGTCGGCATCGGCCGCCGCGGCGCCGGTGACGAACGCATTGGGATTGAGCGCGCCGGGGGCGCCGAGCGCGGTGAAGACCGCGTCGTCGAGCGCGATCGTGTCGTCCGCCGCGCTGAAATCCGCGACCGTATCGACATTGCCGGCGCCGAGCGCGGTGGTGAAGGCGAAGATGTCCGCGCCGTTGAAGCCGAACAAGGTGTCGCCGCCGCCTTTGCCGTCGAGGCTGTTGGCGCCGAAATTGCCGTAGATCGCCTGGCCGAACTCGTTGCCGGTGAGATTGATCGCGCCGGTGGCGCCGTGCACCGAGGTGGAGAGGGTCTCGACCTCCGCGCCGGCGGTCAGGGCGTAGCTGACCAAAGCATAGACGATGTCGCTGCCGCCGCTTTGGGCCTCGACGATCGCGTCGCCGGGATCGTCCATGACCGCGTCATAATCGAGGTCGACGATATAGGTGTCGTTGCCGGCGAGCCCGATCATTGTATCGGCGCCGCCCAATCCGTTCAGGACATTGTCGCCGAAATTGCCGATCAGGGTGTTGGCGAAATCATTGCCGCCAAGGTTGATCGCGGTGGTGGCGGCATGGACTCGGGTGGAGAGGGTCTCGACAGATTGCGACGGCGCGGTCTGGAGGGTGTAGCTGACCGACGTGTAGACAATGTCATTGCCTTCCTCCGGGGTCTCAAGCACCCTGTCGAGCTGGCTATGGACGATATAGATGTCGTCGCCCGCGCCGCCGCGAAGGGTATCGACGCCGCCGGCGCCGTCGAGCGTGTTGTTGCCGGCATTGCCGGCGAGGACATTGTCCTGCGCGTTGCCGAACAAAGCGATGGCGGCGGTGCCGGCTTCGGCGGAGAGATTCTCGACATTGGCGACCGAATTCAGGTCGAAGCTGAAGCTGGCGACGATCGTGTCGGTGCCCCCGCCCGCGGCCTCCACCACCTGATCGCCCTGATTGCGGATGCGATAGATGTCGTTGCCGCCGAGGCCGGTCAGCACGTCGGCCGCGCCGACGCCGCTGTCGAGCGTGTCGGCGCCGGCATTGCCGGTGATCGTCTGCGCGAAGGCATTGCCGGTGAGCGCCATCCCGATCGTGCGGGCCGGATTGAAGCCGGCGATGCTCTCGACCGATTGGCCGGCGCCGAGCGTGAAATCGGTGTTGGTCAGGACCTGGTCATTGCCCTCGCCCGCCGCCTCGAAAACCGCGCCGGCGAAGGTGAGATCCCAGACATAGGTGTCGTCGCCGAGAAATCCGTAGAGGTTGCGGCCCTCACGCAGGACATTGTTGCCGTAATTGCCGAGGATCGTGGTGACGGGGCCTTCCAGGTCGATCGGCGTGGTGTCGCTGTGCTGAATGGTCGACAGCGTCTCGACCGAGGATTGGCCGATGAGCAGGATGAGCGTGAAGCTGATCGAGGAATAGACGATGTCATTGCCCTCGTTGCTGAGCTCGCGGATGCGGTCGCCGACATTGTCCACGGAATAGACATCGTCGTCCGCGCCGCCGAACATCTCGTCCGCGCCGCCGGCGCCGTAGAGTATGTCCCTACCCGCAAAGCCTTCGATGCGGTCGTCGCCCGAGGTTCCAATCAGGACGTCGTCGCCCGGGGTGCCAAGGATGGTGGGCATGTTTTTCCTAGTTCGCTCAACAGGTTGGTCGACTGGAGTGGAAACCGCCGCCCGGGTTCAATGTTCCACTGGCCGACCGGCCGCCCGCATCGTCATGAAAGTCGCCGGCGCCTGGCGCAGGATAGTGTTGCAATTGCACGGGAAATTTGTGCTTGTGTGCGCGGGGGGCGGAATTAGCCTGGGCCGCGGACGCAAGGGGGGAACCATGCCCGTCGACGAGAACGAGCAGCAAGCCTATCCGGTCAATGCCGCGCACATGATGCGCACCGCGCAGCTCGCCCAGATCCAGCTTTCCGCCATGGCCGACGCCAAGGCGAGCATATTGATGGGCGCGACCTTCGTCATCTTCACCATCACCATCGGCCAGGCGCGCGGCGGCCAGGCGCCGCTGCCGCTGCTGATCCTCGGCGCCGCCGCCTTCTTCTCGGCGATCTTCGCGGTGCTGGCGGTGCTGCCGATGACGAGGTCGAAGACGCCGGGCGGCGCCCCCAACCTGCTCTTCTTCGGCACGTTCAGCCAGATGGAGGAGGAGGCGTTCATCGACGAGGTGACGGCGCGGCTCAGGACCGAGGACAGCATCTACCGGACGATGGCGCGCGACGTCCACCAGGCGGGGACCGTGCTGGCGACCAAGAAATACAGGATGTTGGGCTGGGCCTACCGCATCTTCCTGCTCGGCCTGGTGGCGAGCTGCGCCGCCTTCGTCATCCAGCAGTTCATCGTCTGAAAAAGGGGACAGTCACTGTGACTGTCCCCTTTTCAGCGAGTGAGTCCGGCAGGACGAGCTGGAGGTCAACGGAGCCAGCCCTGCTCCTGGTACCATAAGGCCGTCGCCTTGAGGCCGGTGGCCGTGCGGATGGCGGGGGTCCAGAGCGAAGCGGGCGGGCGGGCGACGGCGGCGACGACCCAATCGGGGTGGCAGTAATAGCGCGCGCGGTCGGGTGTCAGCCTGGCCTTCGCGCCGCGGACGAGGCGGTCGAGCCGGGCGGCGCCCTTCACCACCGCCTTGGGCATGGCGACGGTCGCCGCGCGCTTGCCGAAGACGCGGCTCAGGGTGCGCGCGAAATGGCGGTGCTCCCAGCCATTCTCGGTGCCGTCGTCGGGCTCGTAGGTCGCGCCGAACGTGGCGGGCGCGTCGGCCAGGGCGAGGATCAGCCGGCAGAGATCCTCGACATGGATGACCGAGAAGCGGCCCTTGGGCGGCAGCAAAGCGAGGCCGCGCCGCGCCATCTTGAAGAGTTCGAACGTCTCGCGGTCGCCCGGGCCGTAGACCGCCGGCGGCCGCACGATCGTCCAGTCGAGCCCGGAGGCGGCGACGACTCGCTCGGAGCGCGCCTTGGACCAGCCGTAATCGCTGAGCCCGGGCTCGCGCGCGGCGAGCGAGGAGATGTGGACGAAGCGGCGCACCCCCGCGGCCCGGGCGGCGTCGACGACCGCCGCGGTGCCGCCGACATTGACCGCCTCGAACCCGGCGCGGTCGGGCGCGTTGATCAGGCCGGCGATGTGGATCAAGGCGTCGGCGCCCTCGGCGAGCGCGGCCAGGCTCTCGGGCCGGTCGAGCGCGCCCTCGATCCATTCGATCCCCTCCTCGGCCGGGCGCCAGCCGCGGGTCAGCGCGCGGACCGGGTGGCCCGCCGTCCGCGCGGCGCGGATCAGGTGCCCGCCGACGAAGCCGGTGCCGCCGGTGATTGCGAGGATGGGGAGGGGGGAAGCGGGGCCGGACGCCATGTCTCTGCCCTATCCGTTCGTCCCGAGCGAAGTCGAGGGGCGTGTGTGATGAGTCCGCGCCAGCGCCCCTCGACTTCGCTCGGGACGAACGAGCTCCGGGAATCGTCTCATACCGGCGACCATCCGGGCTCTTCCGCCTCCGCCTTGGCCGCCTGCTTGATCGTGCGCAATTCGGCGACGATCGCGTCGAGGATCTCGTCGACGCCGGCCCCGGTCGCGCCGGAGACGGTGAAGACGGGGGCGCCGGATTCGGCGTGCAGCTCGGCGGCGAGCGCTTCGGCCATTTCGGCGTCGATCGTGTCGGCCTTGTTGAGCGCGACCAGCTCGACCTTGTCGGCGAGGCCGGCGCCATAAGCTTCGAGCTCGTCGCGGACGGTGCGATAGCCTTGGGCGACGTCGTCGAGATTGGCGTCGACGAGGTGGACGAGGATTCGGGTGCGCTCGATATGGCCCAGGAAGCGGTCGCCGACGCCGGCGCCTTCGGCCGCGCCCTCGATCAGGCCGGGGATGTCGGCGAGGACGAAATCGACCTGGCGGTGGCGGACGACGCCGAGTTTCGGGTGCAAGGTGGTGAACGGATAATCGCCGACCTTGGCCTTGGCGTTGGAGACCGCGTTCAAAAAGGTCGACTTGCCGGCATTGGGCAGGCCGACGAGGCCGGCATCGGCGATCAGCTTGAGCCGCAGCCAGACCCAGAGCTCCTCGCCGGGCCAGCCGGTGCCGTGCTGGCGCGGGGCGCGGTTGGTCGAGCTCTTGTAGCTGGCATTGCCGCGGCCGCCGTCGCCGCCCTCGAGGAGGATGACGCGCTGGCCGATTTCGGTGAAGTCGGCGAGGACAGTCTCCTTGTCGTCGTCGAGCACCTGCGTTCCGACGGGGACCTTGACGACGAGGTCCTTGCCGCCGGCGCCGGTCTGGTTGCGGCCGGCGCCGCCCTTGCCGCGCGGGGCGCGGAAATGCTGGGTGTAGCGGAAGTCGATCCGGGTGTTGAGGCCCTCGACCGCCTCGAAGATTATGTCGCCGCCCTTGCCGCCGTCGCCGCCGTCGGGCCCGCCATATTCGACATATTTCTCGCGCCGGAAGCTGACCGCCCCCGGCCCGCCGGCGCCCGAGCGGATGAAGATCTTGGCCTGGTCGAGGAAATGCATGGCGGGCACTTAGTGCGCCGGAGGCGGGGAGGGAAGGGCGGGCCCCGGCCGGGCCGCGCCGGCTTCGTCCCGATTCCCGTTAGGACGCCCCCCGATTCGATGATATGCTGCGACATTCGGGGCAGAGGACAGCAACAAGATCGGGAAGTGATGAGCGAAGCGCATGATGCGGAGCCCTGCTATTTGCAGAAGCACGGCTTCGAATATGACATGTTCTTTTCCTATTCGCACGGCGATCCGCGCGGAAAAGGGGATTCGCCGCTCAAGCGCTGGTCGAAGCAATTGAACGAGGCGCTGAGCGAGACGCTCGACGCATTGCTCAGCCCGCCGCCCCGCATCTTCTTCGACGAAAGCTCGGACGGGCTCAACAAGACCGCGCATCTCGGCCCCGAGCTCGAGCATAAGGTGCGCGCCTCGGCGCTGTTCCACCTCGTCATGTCGCCCCATTATCTCAATTCGGACTGGTGCAAGCGCGAGCTCGCGACCTTCGTCGAGGCCTTGCCCGAGCAGGCCAAGGGGATAGGCGGCCGAGTCTTCATCTCGAAGGCGATGGAGACGGACGATCTCGCCTGGCCGGCCTCGCTCTGCGACGGCGAGGGCAACAAGACGGTCGGCTGGGAATTTCACGAGCGCGGCAGCCCGCTGCCGCACGGCTGGCTGCAGAATTGGGGCGGCGACGTGCCGGCGGTGATCGCGCCGTCGCTGATGGAGCTGGCCAACCAGATCGCCCGGGCGCTGCGCGCGCTCGACGCCTCGATCGAGGAGAAAGCGCGCAAGACCGAATTGGTCGGCTGGCTCGAGAGCGGCGACATCGAAAAGGTCTATCTCTACGGCCGCTGCGACGAAGTCAGCGAGTGGGAGGCGACCTGGAAGGAAATGGACGATCTCGGCATCGTCGTCACGCCCTCCGAGCCCGAGCCGCTCGACGCCGACGACGACAGCGCCAAGCGCCTCGAATATGCCAGGCTCGCCAGCCGCTGCGACGCGATGATCATGGTCGGCGGCGACGGCGTGAAGCTCGATTTCGACCTCGACGTGATCGGCCGCGAGCGGCGCAACTTCATCGCGTCGAAATATAAGAAATACCTGCCCTGCGCGGTGGTCGACCGGACCGGAATGCTGAACCGGCCGGCGCGGCTCAGCAATGCGAGGCGGTTTGACATCGACTGGATCGACGCCGGATCGTGCGACTGGCCCGATTATGTCCGGACCTGGCTGCGCTCGTCGGCGGACAAGGTGCGGGAGCGTTACGGGCTGGAGCGGCCGGCGTGAACAAGGCCTGGCGGGCGCTGGAGCCGGACCCGCTCGAAGGCATGGCCGACAGCCCCTATCCGGGCCTCAGGCCCTTCCTGCCGCGCGAGCGCGACATCTTCTTCGGCCGCGAGCAGATGGTCGATCAGGTGCTGGTCCGCCTCAACGAGCGCCACATGGTCGTCGTCCACGGCGCCTCGGGCTGCGGCAAATCCTCCTTGATCGCGGCCGGCGTGCTGCCGCAGCTGGCGCGGCGGCGGGCGCGGCGCGGCCTCGTCCTCAGGACCGGCACCTTCCGCCCTGGCATCAAGCCGATGCAGGCTTTGGTCGGCCTGCTCCAGGAATTGTGCGCGACCGAGGCCGGCCCGGCCAGCCTCGAATCGGTCTACCGCGCCATCGCCAACGGCCCGGAGGCGCGCGCCGGGGTCGCGCGGCTGGCCGCCGAGGCCGGCGTCGACCAGCTCTGCATCGTCGTCGACCAGTTCGAGGAATTGTTCCGCTTCGCCGAGGACGAGGGCTTCGAGGAGGCGCAGCTTTTCGCCGAATTGCTCGTTCAATTGTGCGGCTGCCACGAGAGCGAGGCGGGCTGGTGGGAGGCCGAAGGCGAGGCCGGCGAGCGCGAGGCGGCTGGGGGCGACGCGGCCGCGGCGGAAATCAGCTTCATCCTCACCATGCGCTCCGAATTCCTCGGCAATTGCGCGCGCTATCGCGGCCTCGCCGAAGCAATCAACCATACTCAATATCTGCTCCCCAACATGGCCCGCGCCGACCTCATCCGAGCGATCCGCGAGCCGGCCGAGGTGTTCGAAGGCTCGGTCGACCACGCGCTCGCCGAGCGCATGGCCGACGATGCCGCGCGCGAGCAGGACGCTTTGCCCTTGGTCCAGCATGCGCTGATGCAGATGTGGCGCGCGGCCGACGAGAGGAGGCTCGGCCTTGCCGATTATGAGCGAGCGCTCGAGGAATGCGCGCAAAGCGAGCAGGCGCGGACGCGGGCGCCGTTGAGCGCGATCCTCGCCGGCCATGCCGACCGCGTCCTCGCCGAGGTTGCCGGCGGCGACGCGGCCCGGGAAACGGCGGCCGAGTTCATCTTCCGCGCGCTGACCCGCAAGGACAGCGAGAGCCGGGCGATACGCTGGCCCCAGCGTTTCTGGCGGCTCGCCCGCCTCAGCGGCGTCTCGTGGGACGAGACGGTCGCGATCGTCGACGGCTTCCGCCGCGACGGCGTCTCCTTCCTCACCCCTTATGCCGAGATGGCCGAGACGATCGACGGCGAGACCGTCATCGACATCAGCCACGAGGCGCTGATCCGGGCCTGGCCCAGGATGAGCGACAAGGCGATCGAGGCGGAGACGGCGCAGCCGGTCGGCTGGGTCGAGCGCGAGGCCCAGGACGCGATGCTGTGGCGCTGGCTGTCGGTCCACGCTTTGTTCTTCGAAACCAACCGCAAGGCCTATCTGGACGGCGCCACCACCGAGCGGCTCGGCGCCTGGTTCGAGCGGATCCGGCAGCGGCCGGATTGGGCGCGCGCCCATCTCGTCCGCCCGGCCGGCAAGGACGCCGTCACCGACGAGCCCGAATGGCAGGCGGTCGCGCGGCTGCTCAAGGAAAGCCACGACAAGACCTGGCTCGACCGGACGATGCTGAAGAGGTGGCGCAAGCTCGGCTGGTCCGGCCTCGTCCTGATCGCCTTGCTCGCGGTCGCGGCGGTGCTGGCCGTCACCTGGTTCAATCGCCGGTTCACGGAGGACGAGAGCGCCGACAATGCCGAGCAGGCGGCGGCGCAGCAGCAAGACGCGATCAGGCCGCAAATTGCGGCAAGCATCCCGGCCACCCGCGAATTCATCCTGACGACGAACCAGGACCGGAGTCCCGGCCGGCCCGCGCTGGAAACCGAGCATGTCGACGAGAGCGTGGCGGCGCAGACGACCGCCGGCCTGGCCGGCGTGGCGACGGACTCCAACGTCACCCAGGCCTATGTCTGGATCGGCACGACCAACCGCAACGGCCAGCCGACCATCACCAACCTGCTCCAGGACGGGGGCAATTTCCTGGCAATCGCCCGCGCCGGCAGACGTGTCGCGCTGCTGCGCAATGGCGTGCTGCGCGCGTCATTCCCGGCGGCGGGCGAGGAGCTTCCCCCCAGCATCGGCCTGATCGTCCGCGCCACGCCGGTGCGGATCGTCGAAGTCCGGTCCGTTTCGTCCGGAGAGGAATCCCAACATTGGGCGAGGGTGGATTTGAGGTCCGATCCGGCCCCGCGCGTCCAGCTCGACTTCGGCAGCGATTCCGCCAGCGCGGCGTCCGAATTCTCCACTGAGCTCGCCGCAATGGGCTACCGCCCCGTCGCCGCGGGCCCGTCGTCCGCGACGGCCGGGGCCGCCGACGCCGTCTATTGCGGCGAGGACGACCGCGCCGCCGCCTTCCGGCTCTCCGTGCAGGCAACCCGCTGGCTGGCGCAATTTCCCGCGATGCAGACCGTGATCGTGAGCCCGCGCCAGGACCCGGCCTGCGGCGGCGGCGCATCGCGTCCGATCGTGCTGCGGGTCCACTTTCCGCGCTCATCCGCCCTCTGGATAAATGGGCGATGGGGCATTGCCGGCGATTGTTCGATCCCGGTGAGGATCGCGGTCGACGGGCGTTGGCTCAGAACCAACTTCCAGGGCGAGGAGGGCGTTGCGCCGATCACCAGCGCCACCGGCAGCCTGGTTGTCGCCGGGCGCCGCACCTATGCCTTGTCGGGCGACACCCTCACCGCCAGCGGCGAAGGTTTGCCCTATCAGATGACGCGCTGCCGGCGCTGACGATCAGGGCCGGGCATGGGTCGCCTCGTAGAGGCCGAGCTTGCCGCCGCCGGGCAAAGGCACCGAGGTGATCCGGCCCCAGGGCGCCTGCTGCACTTCGCCGCAGGTCACGCCCTTTTCGGCCAGCTTCGCGATCGCCGCGTCGACATCCTCGCAGATGAAATAGATCTGGTGGAAATCGTTGGCATCGTGGCCGTGCACGCCCAGTTCGGCCGGCGGCAGCTTGAAGATCAGCCAGCCGCCGCCCGAATCGACGTAAGGCAATTCGAGCACATCCTTGAGGAAGGCTCGGTCGGCCGCCTCATCCTTGGTGAAGATCATGCCGTGGACGCCCGTGATCATGTCTCCTCTCCTTTGCCAAGACCGGTGGTTGCGATGAGCTGACGGCGCGCGATCTCGCGGGCCTTGCCGCGGTCGAGGCCGAGCGCGCCGGCCATTTCGGTGCCGAGCAGCGAATCGCCGGCGGCGAGCAGGACCAGCCAGAGCGTGGTTTCGTGCACCGGCCGGTCCTCATGGCCCTCGCCCAATTGGTCGACCAGCTCGTGGATGGCGTCGAGGATCGGGTTCAGCGCCTCGCGATTGCCGGAAAGGATCATCCAGGCGCAGAGCGCGCCGCCGCCCTCGCGGCCGAAGGCGTCGAAGGTGCGGTCGACGATCTCGATCGGGTCGGCCTCGTGGGCGCGCGCGCGCAGCACCGCCTCGGCGATGCCGGCGACGACCCGGTCTGAGATCAGGCCGGCCAAAGCCGCCTGCAGCCCCGCCGCCGAGCCGAAATGATGGAGCAAATTGGCGTGGGTCTTGCCGATCTCGGCGGCCACCGCCTTCAGCGTCACCGCCTGCGGCCCTTTGTCGATCAGCAGCCCGCGCGCCGCCTCCAGCGCGACCGCGCGGCTTTCCCCGGGGGACAGGCGTTCGCGGGGGGCGGGGGCTATTGACATAATTGTCAGTACGTGCTTTCTGACGGGCGGATAAAGTGGCGCGAATTTCTCGCGCTACCGGTTCACGACATTTTGCCAAGGAATACAACATGGCGCGTTCGACCACACCGCAAGACCTGACGATCACGCCGCGCGATCGGCGATTCGGGCGCGGCCTCAAGCAGGACCGCTGGTGGATGGGCGGCGACCCGGTGGCGACCGCTTTCTACAACGCTTTGTCGGCGACCTTCCCCAAGGGCGAGGCCTTCTTCGTCGAGAGCGTGCGCAACTTCCGCGAGGGCACGCCGCCCAAGCTCGAGGCCGAGATCCGCGCCTTCGTCACCCAGGAGGTGATGCACAGCCGCGAGCACGTCCAGTTCAACAAGCGCGCGCTGGAGGCGGGCTACGACATGTCCGGGCTCGAGCAGCGGGTCGAATGGCGCCTCTCGATCACGAGGGACCGGCCGCCGATCGTCAACCTCGCCGCGACCATGTGCCTCGAACACTTTACTGCCATCCTCGCCCATCAATTGCTCAAGAATCCGCGCCACCTCGACCGGGCCGATCCGGAGAGCGCCGCGCTCTGGCGCTGGCACGCGATCGAGGAGATCGAGCATAAGGGCGTCGCCTACGACACCTGGCTGCACGCGACCCGCGAGCTGTCGCGCTGGCGGCGCTGGAAGATCAAGGCCAAGGTGATGCTGTTCGTCACCCGCAACTTCGTCGTCGACCGCAGCAAGGGCACGATCGAGCTGCTTCGCCAGGACGGCATCACCGGCATGCGCGCCTGGGGCCGGATGCTGTGGTTCTGCTGGGTGCGGCCCGGCATGCTCAGGAAGATCCTCGGCGCCTGGCTCGCTTTCTTCCTGCCCCGCTTCCACCCCTGGAAGCATGACGACCGCGCGCTGATCGCCAAGGCCGAGAGCGAGTATGAAGCGGCGCGGCTCCCGGTCGGCGCGACGGCCTAGACCCCTCTCCCTTCAGGGGAGAGGGAGGGGCCCATTGCGTCAGCAATGGGAGGGTGAGGGAACGGCGGGCGAGGAAAAGACCTCACCCTCCCACCGCTTCGCGGCGGGCCCCTCCCTCTCCCCAAGTGGGAGAGGGGGTTTTCACGTTACGCCGCCATCGAACGCGGCTCCGCCGCCGCGTCCTCCTCCCCGGCGAGATCGAGCGCGAACAGCCGGCAGGCCACCGCTTCGCCACGGCTCGCGCTGTAGCGCGGCACGGTGCGGCCCGTGGGCCGGAAGCCGAGCTTGCCGAGCACCCGGCCCGAGGCCGGATTGTCGACGAAATGCCCGGAGACGAGGCGGCGCAGCCCGAGCGCGTGGCGGGCGATGGCGACCATCGCCCGGCCCGCCTCGGTCGCATAGCCCCGGCCCCAGGCGCCGGGCGTCAGCCAATAGCCGAGCTCGTGGCCGCCTTCCGCCTCGGGCTGGATGCCGATGCCGCCGACGATGAGTGGCGGCCCGCCTTCATGGGCGAGGATGAGCAGGAAGACCTCGGTGAGCGCGCGCGGGCGCGCCAGGAAACGCTCGGCATCGGCAAGCGCATAGGGCCAGGGCGCCTGGGCCAGCATCCGCACGACGCGCTCCTGGCCGATCGCGCGGGTCAGCGCGGGCGCGTCCTCGGGCCAGCCGGGACGCAAGGTGAGTCTTTCCGTTCTCGCGAACATCGCCGTCTTCCTCTCACGCTGCGCCGGCCCTGGCCCTTGCGGGTTGCGGACCGGCGACATGTCGATCTGAGGGAGACAAAAGAAAAGGGAGAAGGGGCGACCCTCTCCCTCACTTGGTTCTGCTTCGAGAACCTTGGGCCGCCCTTCCCAGGACAGCCCTTCCTCGACTGTCCCTATTCCGCCGCGCTGGTAATCGGCATGTCGACGCAGACGAACTTGCGCCCCAGCTTGCCGTCGCGAAATGCAACGGTGCCGGCGGTAAGCGCAAAGAGGGTATGGTCCTTGCCAATGCCGACATTCTGGCCGGGATAATATTTGGTGCCGCGCTGGCGCACGATGATGTTGCCGCCGGCGACGCTCTCGCCGCCGAACTTCTTCACGCCGAGGCGCTTGGACTGGGAATCGCGGCCGTTACGCGACGAGCCGCCTGCTTTCTTATGTGCCATGGTTCTTCTCTAGCCTTGAATCCGTTTATTCGGCCTTACCAGCGGCCGGCTTCTTTGTCGACTTTTTCGGCGCATCGGCCTTGGCGTCGGGCGCCTTCCTGGTCGCGGCGGCCTTCTTCGGCGCCTCGGCCGTGGCTTCGGGAGCCGCCTCGGCGCCGCCCTTGGCCGGAGCCTCGGGCTTCGGCCCCTCGGCCTTGCTCGGGACAGGCTTGGCGGCGGCCTTGGCCGGCTTCTCGGCGGCGGGGGCCTTCTCGGTGGACGCCGGGGCCGCCTTCTTCGTTTCCGCCTTCTTGCCGCCGATGCTGAGGATCCTGAGGATCGTCAGCTGCTGGCGGTGGCCGCGCTTGCGGCGGTAATTGTGGCGGCGCTTCTTCTTGAAGACGGTGACCTTGTCGGCCTTGGCCTGGGCGATGATCTCGGCCGCGACGACAAGGCCGTCGGTCGATTTGAGGTCGCCGCCCTCGCCGGCAAGCAGGACGTCGTCGAGCGAGATCGTGTCGCCCGCCTCTCCGGCGATCTTCTCGATGACGATCTTGTCTCCGGCGGCGACGCGATATTGCTTGCCGCCCGTGCGCACGATTGCGAACATGGGCCTATCCAATAACTCAAAATTGCTTGGCGCGCGGGGCTGGCCCCGCGCGGGAAGACGGGCTGCTACAGAGGGGGGGCGGGGATGTCAACCGAGCGGGGGGACGGGGACGGACGCAGGAATGGGGACAGTTACTTTTCCGCGCGGCGGTGGAAATGGGGACAGTCACTTTTACGAACGGCATCGTCCAGCCTGCTATCGTCGTGCGGAAAAGCGACTGTCCCCTCCGATGCCGCGCGGAAAGTTACTGTCCCCTTGCGCGCGTCCTAATGCCGGCGTTCGCGCCTAAGCTGGTAGCGGCCCTTGGCGAAATCCTCGAACATGCCGGGAATGGCCGGGTGGTCGACCGGCTCGCCTTCGTCGTCGGCCAGCAGATTCTGCTGGCTGACATAAGCGACGTAGGAGGATTCCGCATTCTCCGCGAGCAGGTGATAATAAGGCTGGTCCTTGGACGGGCGGATGTCCTCGGGGATCGCCTGATACCATTCCTCGCTATTGGCGAAGACCGGGTCGATGTCGAAGATGACGCCGCGGAAATCGAACATGCGGTGCTTGACCACCTCGCCGATCGAGAAGCGGGCGTGCGCGATCGCCGGGGCGCTGGGCTTGGGGGCGGTGCCCCGGTCCATGGGAAGGTTGTCCGGCTGGGTCACGCCTCCTCATGTAGGGCGGCGCGCGCCGGGCGGCAAGCGGGCGTCCTACGGAGGAGCCCCGGGACGAGCCTCGGACGAGCCCTTCGGCCTTGCTCGGGACGAGCCCTTCGGCGCCGCTCAGGACAAGCCCTTCGGCGCCGCTCAGGACAAGCTTGGCAAGGCTGGCGCCTTGGGCTAGAGCGCGCGGCTCATCGACCGGGTCCGCTTCTCGAGCGGGCATGGATATCCCTACGGAGAGGTGCCGGAGTGGTCGATCGGGGCGGTCTCGAAAACCGTTGAGCGCGCAAGCGTTCCGAGGGTTCGAATCCCTCCCTCTCCGCCATTCACTCCCATTGGGTTCCGTTACGCCGCAGGCGCGCCAAGGCCGCGTGGAAACGGGCCGTTTTTGGCGTTCGATCAAACTGTGTCGACCACTGGTCCAATACAGCGAACGCGTCCCTTTTAGTCTTATGCGTTGGATCGCGCGATATCGCCGCTTCTACCGTTGACCCGTTTCCCGGCCTCGGCTAGCCTTCGATACGGACACGATCCGGTCCAACAATGGAGGCTCGCATGCTGCATGAGAACGCCGTCCTCTCGATCAGTCTCGACGATATCGATCTGAGCGACATCGATTCCTTCGACGTCGAGGTCCTGAACAGCGCCGATTCGATCGCGCTTCCGGAAGCCGGCGCGTCGAGCGTGTGGCATTCGTGCAGCTGCAGCTGTCCGAGCCTTACCGACATCATCGGATAATCACCGCGCAAAAGGGGTGGGGGACATGTTGAAAGAGAATGGGGCGCTCTCGATCAGCCTTGACGATATCGATCTGAGCGACATCGATTCGTTCGACGTCGAGGTCCTGAACAGCGCCGATTCGATCGCGCTTCCGGAAGCCGGCGCGTCGAGCATTTGGCATTCGTGCAGCTGCAGCTGTCCGCAGCTGCCGACTTTCTGGGAATAATCAATCACAAAGGAGGGTGGGGTCATGTTGAAAGGAAATGAGGCTCTTTCGATCAGTCTCGACGATATCGATCTGAGCGACATCGATTCGTTCGAGGTCGAGGTCCTGAACAGCGCGGACACGATTGCGCTCCCCGAAGCGGGCGCATCGTGGACCCCGTGGTACTCCTGCAGCTGCAGCTGTCCGCAGCTCCCGACGATTACTGAGTGAACCCGAAACGAGGCTGCGCATGATGCGTGCATTGCGCGCGGCCTCGTTTTCCATATCGCTTCAGGGCCGGGTGGGCGCTCCGTTGACGTCGCGCCCGGCCGCGGGCTTGCCGGAGCATGCGCCGGGCGGGCGCGATGCGCCCGTTCTCCATCCCTATGCGGTCATTCGCGTTGGCGGCCTGCCCGCACGCAGCGCCAGGCTTTCCGACTGCGACTATGTTCGCGCGGTGCGCGCGGAGGAGGCGGCGAAAACCTCATTCCTCGAGGCGCGGGAGGCTGTCTGTCAGCGCCTGGCCGAGCTATTGCCCGAAGCTTACGCGCGGGGACAGGAATCGGGACGCTCGCTGCTTCGCCTCAAGCGCGATCTCTTCAACGGCCGCCCGCCCGCGTCCGCCGCGTGGGCCGGCCTCGGCGATCTGCCGGGCGACCTGTCCGCGGAGGTCGAGCATCTCGGCGCGCTGATCTCGGCCCTCAACGAGGCCGCCGATCTGGCCCCGAGGGCCTATGCCGCCGAACAGGAGCAAGCGCTGCAGCGTGTCGAATCCGCTTTCCGGCATCCGAACCTGCGCTCAGCCATCGCGGCGACCAACGTTCCCCTCTATCGCAAGCTCCTGCGCATGAGCGGCGGCGTCCGGCTGTCGACCAAGGAGCTCAATTCCACGCGGCTGAGCCTGGCGCGCTACGTCCTGCGGTCGGCCCGCAAGACCAGCCCGCTTTCGTCGTTCGGGATCGTCGCCTTGGCCAATTGGTCCGACGGGCAAGCGGCCGGCGGGCCGCTCGCCGATTTGCCGCCGGACTTCGAACGGCGGCGGGCGCCGAGATTTGCCGCCCTCCAATATGTGTTCGATCATCTTCTCGCCTCGATGGAGCATGTCGATCCATCGGCTTTGGTGCGTCTCAACAGCAGCGTGCGCAGGATCGGCGGCGATTATGAGTGGATGAAGCCCGAGGACGACGACCACCCGCGCGCGCGGACCCGCGGCGTCCGCCTGAGCCGGATGAGCAGCGACGGCACCATCGTCAGGGTCATGGAGAGCATTTTCGCGGCGCGGGAAAGGGTCCCGATCGGGGCGATCAGCGCCTTTCTGGTCGGCAAGCTCGGCGCGGACAGCGAAGCGCGCGTGGAGGCCCTGCTTGCCGCGGCCTGGCAGAATAAGCTGATCCGGCCGGATCTGCCCGACAGGGACTTGTTCGACGCCTGGTGGGAGGCCGCCTGCGCATGCCTGAGCGAGCCCTTGCGCGCGAAGGTAGAGCAGTGCGCCCGGGGCTTTCTCGCGGCCGTGGCCCACTCGGCGGAGGAGCCGGCGGAGGATGTGGAGACGCTGGAAGCACGCTTCGCCGCGCTGCTCGAAGCCGCCGGCATCGACCTGCCCGCCGAGACGTTCCGGCCGCTGATTTTCGACGATTGCGTCGTACCGCCGGGGCGGGTCGCCATCCCGCGTGCCACGCTCGACCCCTTCCTGCCCGAGCTGACCGCCTATTTTCGGTTGACCAGGTTGATCTCGCTCGACTCTCCAATGTCCCGCCTGCGCAGGCTGATCGAAGCGTCCTTTATCGAGCGCTTCGGCGCCGGCGGCGTCTGCACGGACGTGCGCACCTTCCTGGAGGAGATATGGACGGACATCGATGCCGTGATGCTTTCTTCAGCGGCGACAGACGAGGCGGGGGCCCGTAAATTCAAGGCTCCGCCGGACGAGGACGCGCTGCGGGAAGAACTTGTCGCCTTTCTCCTCGACCGCGCCTCGTCTCCCGGCCCGGTCCGCATGGACGTTGGCGAGCTGGAAGGCTTCGCCGCGCGGATTCCCGCCCATCTCAAGGCGCAGCCGGTTTCGGGGATCGCCTTCGGCCAGGTCTTCGCGGATGGCGAGGGGCGGTCGCTGGCGTTGAACCGGATCTATCCGGGAACGAGCCGGATGGTGTCGCGATTCCTGTCCCGAAGCGATCAGTCCGCCGAAAATGTCGCCCGCTACCTTGTCGCCGCTTCGCCGCATAAGCGACCTGTCGAGCTGCCCGGCCTGTTCGGGTTCAACGCCAGCGCGCATCCGACCCTGACCGGTCAAGTCCTCAACATTCCGCCCTTCGACAGCCCGCCGGACCAGCAGCCGCTCGACCTTGCCGACATGCGCCTGCGGCACCGGCCGGACTGCGGCGACCTGGCATTGGTCGATCCGGAGGGCGAGGATGTCGACCTCGTCTACCTCGGCATCGTTTCCCCCTTATGGCTGCCGAAGCCGCATCAGATCATCTACGCGATCAGCTTCGGCGCGGACCGGGCGGAGAGTTTGTGGCCGCTGCTGGTCGCGAGACTCGGCGTCGGGGACGACGGCACGGTGTCGCTGCCCCGGATGCAGGTCGGCGGCCTGGTCATCGTCCGCGCGATGACCGCCGCGAAAAGGAGCGCGCTTCCCCTGGCGGACCTCGAGCCCGCCCTCTTCTTCCGCCAGTTCCTGTCCTGGGCCGACGACCGGCGCCTCCCGAGGCACCTCTTCTTCCAGCACCGCGCGATATCGGGCGGGCTCTCCAAGCTCCCGGTCGCTCCCGAGCCGGGCGGCCCGCCGCCGACGGCCGCGATCAAGCCGATGCCGCTGGACCGGCATTGCCCCTTGTCCGTCCTACTGTTCCAGCGCAGCCTCGCGGCCAAGGAAATGGATGTCGTGCTCGTCGAGGCGCTCCCCGGTCCGGACGAGGATTGCTTCCGGATGGGGGGCGAGCCGGTCGCCGGCGAGCTCGGCATCGAGATGACCGTCGGCGGCTGAGGAGACAGGATGCATTACGGGCTGCGGGTCAACCACCATGCCGACGACCATGGCCGGCTGATCTATCACGGCATCCGGCCGGCTCTCGCCAGGATGCGATCCGCGTGCGGCCCGGTGCCCGCGGCCCTTCGCCCGCATTGGCGCGACGGTCCCCACCTGCTCATCGGGCTCGAACTGCCGCCGGACGCGTCCGCGGAGCGCGCCTGGTCGATCCTGGAAACGGAGATCCAAAGCTGGCTGGACGACGAGCCGGCAGCGCCGCCGCTCGACCCGGACGCTTATGACCGCCTGAGCCGGTCGCTGGCCGAGCAGGAGGCGATTGCCCAGGCGCCGCTTTCGCTTCGCGCGGACAATATGGTGGAACGCGGCTCCTATGCCGTCCCGGCGCCGCTCGACGTGCCGAGCCTCGCGCCGCTTCGCGACGCCTTCAGCGCGAGCGCGCTCGACGACGTCTTCGCCCTCGTCGGGGAGCGGTTGGCCGATCCCGAGCGTGCCTTGCTGGGCTGGGTGCGGCGGGTGGTGTGCCTCGAACGTCTGAAGTGGAGGGGCGATCTTCGCCTCTGGCCGCTGTCGCCGCAGGGGCAGTCGCTTCTCGTCACCCGCACCAGCGGCAAGGCCGCGCGCGACTTTCCGGCGCTGGCCGCGCGGCTCGAGCCCTTGTTGGTCGCGATGGTCGAACAAGAGGGGCTGCTTCGCGGCGAGGCGCGGCTGTCGGAGGAGAGCCGGCGCTGGCTCGCGACCGCGCAGGAGAGCTACGATCGCCTGCTCGATTATGTCGACCGGGCCGATCCGTCCTTCTTCGAGGCCATCGACCTCGAAACCAGGCGCGGCGGCCCTTCTTACTCGAGCGAGGTGCTGGGCATGGGCTCCGATCGCATGGCGCGGCTCCTTTCGAATCCGACCCACTTCGCCTTCCGGATGCTGATCAACTTCATCTACGGCATGCTTCCGAGCGTCGGTTTCTCCGCCAGCCGCCGCTTCTTCGCCTGTTATCTCGTGACTCACATGCTGGAGACGCATTATCCGGAGGTCATGAGCCGCGCGACGTCCGACGGACTGAAGCTCTAGCGACCGGAGAGGCGGGATGCCGCGGATGATCAAGCCCAGCGTGCTCTGCGTCGAGGTCGACGAGGGCACCTACATTGAATCCGGGTCGAACAACTTCCTCATCAGGAACAGGAAGCTGTTTCCCGTCATCGACCGGATCCTGGCCAATCTGGACGGGCGCGCGGCGCCGGAAGAGGTGCGCGCCGCGCTGCCGGCCAAGGTCCATCCGCTTTTCGACCGGCTTCTCGACAATCTCGAAGAGTTCAGGATGCTCACCACCGGCCCAGGCGGCGCGGCGCTCGACGCGCACCCGTTTCGAGAGGTGTTCCTCTATTTGCAGGAGGCTTCGAGCGACGCGCAAGCCTGCTATGCCGATTGGTCGCGCCTGCCGATCACCGTGGCCGGATCGTCCGCTCAGATCCTGGCGATCCTGAACCATCTGCTGGCGTCCGGTGCCGCCAATTTGACGATATTGACGGACGACCTCGGCGCCGAAGACGCGACGGCGGCGGCGTCCCTGGCAGCGGAGCTTGCGACGCGGGCATCGCTCGTCGCGCGCGGCGCCGACCCCGACGCCCTCCTGATCTGCGCCTATGACGAGCGCCCCGCGCCGCCCGTCCTCGACGGCCTGCGCGCGCTCGCGGCGCTTCACGGCCGCGGCATATTCGGCGCGGTTTGCGGCGATCTGGCGGTAATCGGGCCCGAG
Source organism: Allosphingosinicella sp. (assembly GCA_035543935.1). GTDB lineage: Bacteria > Pseudomonadota > Alphaproteobacteria > Sphingomonadales > Sphingomonadaceae > Allosphingosinicella. Next base: position 31,024 of record DATKIV010000051.1, on the reverse strand, counting down.
ACCGGGGGCGATCTGGGCGCCTGGCCGGACCTGCTCGCGCTGGCCCCCGAAACGCCCGAGCCGATGGTCCCGCTGGCGACCTCGGTCCTGTCGGCGCTGATCGCATTCGAAGCGCTTCAGGCAAGGCTGGCGCCCTGGAGCGACGATCCCGAGGAGGCGGTCCGGCGGCGGAATTCCTTCCGCGTGCTGCGCAACGATTGCCGGGTGACGAGCCATGACGCGCGGGTGGCCCTCGCCAGCAAGCGGCCGCTCGCCGCGACGGCGCCGGCGCCGAACCACGAGCCGGCGCCGCTCGACGAGGCGTCGCGGCCCCTGTTCGACGATGCGGTCGGCCCGCTGCGATGGGTCGATGGCGGCGGGCCGGACTATCCGCTCGCCCACCGGGCGATTTCGAGCAACGGCCGGGCGGTCTGCCATTGGGGGATCGACTTCGCATCGGCGGAGGAAAGATGCCTTGCGCTGGCGCTCGGCATCTTCGCGGACGATCCACGGCAAGAAGCGGGCCTGTCGCCGACCATCGCCGCGCGCGGCGAGGAGCGGCTGCGCGGCCTTGCCGCGGCCTATGCGCTGGCCGGGTCGCCGCGCCGCATCGCGCCGGTCTGCCCGAAATCTCTCGACGATGCCGATCTGCAGGTCCTGATCCGGCTGGCGCGGCTCTATTGGGGCGAAAGTCCGCGCCTGTGGCTGAGCGGCACGCGCGGGAACGGCGGATGCGTCGGCTGGGCCAGAATGAGCGGGACGACCTGCGCGGTCCCGGCGCCCGGCGAGCAGGAAGCGTTGTTCGAGGCGCTGGGCGACCTGCTGAGCGCGCTGCAGCGGGGCGTGCCCGCCGACCGGCAGATGCTCCTGCCGTGCGGCGATCTTGCCGTGCTTCCGCTTCCCGAGGCCGAGCCGTCGACCCTGGCCGACTATCTGTCCTCTTGCCCCGAGGGTGAAGCGGCGTTCGAATATTTCGAGGATCCGGACGATCCGCTCCGCGCCTTCGGCTATGTCGTCGGGCGCGCGAAGCTCCTGTCGTGACCGCATCCGACTCCGGCATGGCGCACCGCACCGCCATCCATCACGTCCGCGATCATGACGGTCAACGCCGATCGTGGGAGGAGGCGCGCAACGACGGCGTCCGGCTCTTTTTTCTCCTCACCGGCGACGATCATCTCTGGCTTGGGCCGACGCAAGGGGGAGTCCTTTGCATCCGCTGCTTCCAGCTTTGGCGGTCGAACCGCTGGTCGACGGCGGCCGCCCGGCGGGCGACCGAGCTTGGCCGCGTGCCGCCCTCGCCGCTCGCTCCGGCGCTCGCGGCCTGGTCCGCCGCGATCCTCGGTCAGGCGGCCCGGGCGACCGCGCCGCAGGGCCGCCCGGGGGCGATGCTCCACGCGAGCCTGAACCTGCTTTCCGTGACCGAACATCGCTTCATCCGTCATCCCGAGTGCGACCTTTGTCCGGCCGACCGCGCCGGCGAGGGCGACCCGCTCGACGGCATGGCGCAAGGCGCGCCGTTGCGGGCGGCTTCGCTGCGGGAGATCGGCGCGGATCTGCTCCCGCTCGTGGTCGACCCGCGCTGCGGCCTGGTCCGCTATGTCAGCCACCGGGTCAGCTCGCATGTCCTCCCCGCGACCGTCGCCGCGCTTTGTCCGACCGGGACGCCGACGGACGTCGAGAAGGGCTACGGCCGAACCGGCGATACGCGGGACAGCCAGACGGCCGCGGTGCTGGAAGCGCTGGAGCGCTATGCCGCGATGAGCGACCGGGGCGGCCGTCCGGCGATCGCGGCGTCCTTTGCCGAGCTCGGTGAGCGTGCGATGGACCCCTCCCAATTCATCCTGCACCGGACGGAACAGCAGGAGGAGCCCGGATTCCGGCTCGCTCGCTACGATCCCGAGGAACGATATGATTGGGTCCGGGCCTGGTCGCTGCGGCGCGGCGATTCGATCCTCGTCCCCGCCCAGCTCGGCTATTACGCGCTCGACAGGAAAGGGAAGGTGACCGGCGGCCGGTTCGTCTACGAGACGTCGAACGGATGCGCGGCGGGAGCGTCCGGAGCCGAGGCCATGTTGTCCGGGCTGCTCGAGGTCGTCGAAAGAGACGCGTTCCTGGCCTCATGGTATTCCCGCGTCCCCGTCCGGCGGATCGATCCGTCGGGTTGCGCGGATGAGCTGGTCCGGGCGCTGGTCGCGCGGATCGCGGCGGAAGGTCTCGCACTCGAGCTTTACGACATAGCGTCGGGCGTGGCCGTGCCGGCGATCGCGGTCCGCGCGATCGATGCCGAACAGCGTCTCGGTCCGGCCTCCCTCTATGCCGCGGGCGCCCACGTCTGCCCGGCCAGGGCGCTCGCGGCCGCGCTGGTGGAGGTCGCGACCTTCATCCAGAGACATCCGCCCGACATCCGCGAGGCGCAGATCGAGCGAGGGCGAGCGCTGCTCGCCGATCCGTCGCTCGTCCAGCGCATGGACGATCATGTCGAGCAGGGCTGGCCGCTCGAGTCCGTCGAGGCCCGCCGCTTCACGGCCGCGGCCGAGACACCCTTGTCGTGGAGCGCTTATGAGGAGCGCTATCGGCCCTGGCCGACGACGCTCGGGGACGCCATCGCCCGGACCGTCGAGGCCGCGCGCGCCATTTGCGACGACGTCCTCGTCATCGATCAGAGCTTCGAGCCGCTCGCCGGCAAGGGCCTGCATTTCGTCAAGGTGCTTGCGCCCGGGCTGCTGCCGATCACCTTCGGCCATCAATATCGGCGCGTCTGCGAGGCGAGGCTGGCGAAGGTTCCGGGCGCGCGGCCGGATCCGTCCCAAGCCCGGCGGGCTTATATCCCGCACCCCTTTCCTTGAAGACGCTCCCGCCATCCGGCGCCGATATCGCCCGCGACTTCTTCGTCGCCACCACGGATCGCCGTTCCGAGCTGGGCGGGTCGAAATGGGATCTGCTGCGGCGCGGGGCCGGGCCCGTCCCCGCGGGCGCGCCCACGCCGGCGCAGGCCGCGCCGCCGGGTTTCGCCAGCTTCTCCGGGGGCGAGCGTGACCATGAGCCGGCCGCCGCCATTGCCCATCACCTGCCGCGACCGGCCCCGGCACAGGCGCCCGTCGATCTGTCGCCGGCCGAGAAGCTCGCGCTGATCCTGCGCTATGCGGCGATGCCGCTGCGCTGGGAGCCGTTGAACCTTCTGTCCCAGCATCGGGGCGTCGGGTCCGCGGCCGGATCCTTCCCGATCGACACTTATGTGATCGCGCCGCACCCCGGCGGGGCGCGGGTGCTGCGCTGCAGCCCGCCGGACTTCGCGCTGCTGGACGAGGGCAGGCCGGCGCCCGGCCCTCCGGTCGGCGCCCCGGATGCGCTGACCCTGATCCTGGTCGGCTGTCACGGCGTCTGCGCGCGGGAATATGGCGAGCTCAGCGCGTCCCTGCTGGCGCTTGAGGCCGGCATGATCTCCGGCCAGATCGCCCTCCTTGCCGCCTCGCTCGGCTGGCGGGCCCGCGCGATGCCGGCGCAGTATTGGCGGCCCTGCCGCGAGGCGCTGGGGCTCGGCCATTGGAGCGACATGCCGATGGTGTGCCTGAGGCTGGCCGGGGACGGCGCCTCCTCGGCGATTTCAAGCCTGAAGGCGTCGCGGATCCGGACGCTGAAGCCGGTGGCGCGACCCGCCCGCGCCGATGCCTTCCCGCGGCTGCGCGCCATGATCGAGCGGGCCTCCGAGGCCGGGGGCGGCCCGGCCGGACCCGCCGTCGCGGGCGCGGGGATGGAGGACGCGTTCCCGGCCTGGGCGGCGGATCGAGGCCTGCCGGCCGCCCTCGCCAGCAGGAGCAGCGGCTCGAGCGTCCCCGCCGCCGGCTCGCCCGATCCGTGGGATCGCGCTACCCGCGATTCGCTGCTTGGCGATCTCGCGGTGCTCGACGGCGTCGCCGGCGCGACACGCCCCGCCATCCCGCTGTTCCTTTCCCTGTCAGGGCGGACCGCCGAAGGGGATTCCCTCCAGACTCGTCAAGTCGCGCTGCCCGCATGCTCGCTTTCGGCCGGTCGGATTCCGGAGTTTGCCGATAGCCTTCCGCCCGGCTCATTCGGCATCTTCACGATCGGCGTCGACGACAAAGCGGCGCTGGAGAGTCACGGCGCGTTCGGCTTCACCGCCGCGCATGTCGCCGCCGGCTCGCTGGCGCAGTGCATCTGCCTGGCGGCGGCGCTTCACGGCCTGACCGCCCGGCCGCTTCGCTCTTATTCGGACAAGCATGCAAACGCGCTCCTGCCCCTGGAGGCGCGAGTCCTTCTTCAGATACAGATCGAACGCTCCAGGCGCGCCAACATCTCTTACCGTCTGTCCTGAAAGGGGGAACGGCCTTGGTTTCTCGATGGCGTTCGCTGCATGCCTTCCTTCCCCGGCCGCAGCTGGGCGACGCGCCGATCCTGGCGGTCGACGAATTGTTCCGCGCATCGGGTGAGGATGCCGCCAATTGGTTCTTCATCCGCTATGGCGAGGGAGGGCCGCACATCAGGGTGCGTCTCGCCGACGCGCCGCCCGCCTTGTTCGAGCAGGTTCGAAGCCGGCTGTCGGAGGAATGCGCCGCGCTTGCCGAAAGCGACCCCGACCGGAGCTGGTGGGAGGCGGGCACGATTCCGGACGCGCAGGGCCGCGTCTTCGAGGCCGGTCAGGTCGTCGAGATCGACTATGTCCCGGAGACTCGGCGTTATGGCGGGGAGCAGGCGCTCGCCCTCAATGAGCGGCTGTTTCGGACCTCGACCGCGGTTGCGCTCGCGGCGATCAAGGCGACTCGGGACGACAAAGCCGGGCGCGCGAGGATCGCGGTCGCATTGACGATCGCGGCCGCGAGCATCGTGAGCGAATCCTACGAGGATCTGGGCGCTTTTTTCGACGATTACGCTAAATTCTGGGATGCGGTGAGATCGGTGGCGGGGTTCGATTTGCGGCAGGGCGTGCTTGGCGAGGCGGAGACGCTGCGCGCGCGCTATCGGGCCCATCGCGAGGCGATGGTGCGTGATGCGCCGCCGGCGACGCTGGTCGAGATTTGGCGGGACGCGCTCATGAAGGCGCGAGGCGGTTTCGAGGATTTGCATTCACGCGGTCTGCTGGTCTCGCCGCTCACCGGACGAAGCGCGACGAGCCGCGACGACTTCCTTGGTGCGCTCGACTCGATGACCCGCTCGCAAATTCACATGCTGAACAACAGGCTCGGCTTCAGCCCCGTGGAGGAGGCCGCCTGGACCGAAGGCTTGGCGCGGCTTGTCGGTACCCCCTGAACGGGCCTTCCGTTGCCGTCGCCGCACGCTATGCTGCGGAGCGAAAAGGGGGGCGCCGATTGACGGAAGCTGCACCCGAGCCTGAAACCCCGGGCCTGCTCGAACGGCGCTTCGAGCTTGGCGCGCGCGGCAGCACGCTGCGCACCGAGATCCTCGCGGGCGTCACCACCTTCCTGACCATGGCCTATATCGTGCTGGTCAATCCGGCGATCCTGGGGCAGGCCGGCATGCCCGTCGCCGCCGTCGCCGCGGCCACTTGTTTGGCGGCGGGCCTCGCCAGCATCCTGATGGGCCTCATCGCCAACGTCCCGCTCGCGCTGGCCCCCGGCATGGGGCTCAACGCTTATTTCAGCTTCACCGTCGTCCAGGGCATGGGCGTGCCCTGGCCGGTGGCGTTGGGCTGCGTCTTCATCTCGGGCGTGGCCTTCCTGGTGCTGACCTTCGCCGGCATCCGCCAGCTCATCATCGCCGCCATCCCGCCGCATCTGTTCGCGGCGGTAGCGGGCGGGATCGGCCTGTTCATCGCCTTGATCGGCCTCAAGAATGCCGGCATCGTCGTCACCAGCCCGGCGACATCGGTGACTCTCGGCGATCTTCACGCCCCCGCCGCCGCTCTCGCTTTGTTCGGGCTGGTGGTGACCGCCGCGCTGGCCGCCTGGAAGGTCCGGGCCGCGATCCTGATCGGCATTGCCGCGACCACCCTGGCCGCGTGGCTCGCGGGCCAGGTCAGCGTGACGTCCCAGCCCTACGACCTCACCGCGATCACGCAGACGGCCTTCCAGCTCGATCTCGCAGGGGTGTTCGGCCTGTCCGGAAGCCACGGCCTCGGCCTGTTCGAAATCCTGTTCGTCTTCCTGTTCGTCGACCTGTTCGACAATATCGGCACTTTGGTCGGCGTCACGCGCCGCGCCGGGCTGATCGACGCCGAGGGCCGCGTGCCCAAGCTCAACCGCATCCTCTTCACCGATTCGATCGCCACCATCTTCGGCAGCCTCGCCGGCACCAGCACCGTCACCTCCTATGTGGAGAGCGCCGCCGGCGTGCAGGCGGGCGGGCGCACCGGCCTCACCGCGATCGTCACCGGCCTCATGTTCCTGCTCGTCATGTTCATAGGGCCTTACGCCCAGCTCGTGCCGCTCGCCGCCACCGCGCCCGCTTTGATCCTGGTCGGCGCGCTGATGATGGCGCCGCTCGCCGACATCGCCTGGGACGATCCCGAAATCGCCATCCCCGCCTTCCTCACCATGGCGATGATCCCCTTGACCTTCTCGATCGCCAACGGCCTCGCCTTCGGCATCACCGCTTATGCGTTGCTCAAGCTCTTGCGCGGCAGGATCACGCGGGCCGACTGGCTGCTGCTGGTGCTTTCGGCTTTGTTCGTGGCGCGCTTCGTCTGGCTGTCGGCGGGGTGATTAAGGAGCGGGAGGGTGTGAAGGGCATGGATTTTCGCGCGAGCTGACCCACTGGCGGTAAATCGCCGTTAGGGGACCGGAGGGCTTCAGTTGCGAAACCCGGGAAGGCAGACGGACACGCTCCGCTGCAATTGCATTTCCCAAGCTCGTGCTGTCACCAATATTATGCTGTTCAACCAGAGTTTGGTTCAATCCTTCGATTGGATCGACTCTCAAGCCGCGGCATCGCTATACCCGACTTCACGCCTCCCGCCCGCATGCCAATCACGGCATGCGCCATGGATCGGCGATCGTGGAGAAAGCAATGGCATCCGACCCCCCTATGAAGATCATCATAGCGAAGACGCCGGCGCCCGGCTGGGTCGGAGGATTTTCGACGTCCAAGCCCCAGTTCGCTTACCCCGATCCAGACCTGTCCTCGCTGCCGATGCTGGGCAACATGGACAATATTCTCAAGCTGGATCGTCAACTCGACGTGCTGTGGCCGGAATTCAGCTGGGAGACGGTCCCCGGCGATCCGTCTTCGCGCTGCTATCAGATGTTCGCCCCCGATATTTCCCGCGCCGGCTACAACAAATTCGGCCGAGTCTATTCGATCATCTGCCCGCAGCAGGGCGCCTATACGCAGACTCTCGGCGACCTCAACGTCGAGGTGACGGTCACCAGCCAGCGCGGATGGGTCGACGAGACCGTGGCCGACCGGGAGTACGACCTGGTCGCCGCCGACATGACCGTGAGCGCCCAGATCTGGTTCGGTCCGGCCGCGAAGGACAAGACCGCGTACAAGCTCCTCGAGCTGATCATGGCGGCCGAGGGCCTGCCCTTCCCCCTCGACAAAGCCAATGCGATCCAGCTCGATCTTCATCACGTGGCCGACCCGGAGCAGCCGATCATCTCGGTTCGGTCGGGCGCCAGCACCGACTTCCCGATCCCCTCTTTCGCCACCCATGAGGAAGACGCCTGGGCGGTCGCCAACGTCGCGGTGCAGATCGGTCCGATTCAGCCGAGTGGCAATGCGAAGGTCGACGACTTCAACGCGATGATCATGGACATCTTCAACCTGGCGACGGGCAATCTGCTGTCGCTGGGCAACGTCCTGACCTGGAACGTCTGGGTCGACGCGCCGACGATCGTCGATCGGGCCGAATGGAAGGCGCACGCCGAAAAGTGGCGCCATTCGATCGACACCGGCCATGGCAGCCCCGACGGACCGGGCTCGAAGCCGCGTTATTGCGACGGCACCTACTTCAACCCGATCGATGCGGTGCTCGAGAAGGAGTGGGACCTGATCAAGGCGTGGCTGAAGAAGCACGTCGGATGGGTTGCGGACCTGGCCGCATAGCGCACCGACGAGGTCGGCCCGGCTCCAGGACCGGAAAAAGGGGACAGTCACAGTGACTGTCCCCTTTTCCAATCCCGACTCATTTGGCGCGAAATTCTCCGAGCTGTCAGCGCACGCCTGGTCCAAGAGGGCTTCCGCTAGCGCCGCACCCGGATCTCATCGCCGGGCGCCAGCGCAACCTCCTCGCAATTGTCGCCGGGGCCGGCGCGGTCGACGACGAGGAAATCGCTCTGCGCGTCGAGGACGAGCAGGAAGTGGTGCCAGACGCCTTTTTTGTAGTGCACCCCCTGGTGGGCCTCCGCGCGGAAAAGCCGAACCTTGGCGGCATCGAAGTCCCCCGCCGGCGCCACCGCGACGAGGTAGGGCCGTCCGCTCAGCGGGACGAAGCTCTGGCTGCCGAGCGGGTGGCGCTCGAACATCCGCAGCACCAGCTCCCCGAGCGGCCGGGCGCGGAACAGGCTGATCGCGCCGGCGCCGCCCTCGTCCGCGACGTCGATCTCGGCGAGGCGGTCGTAGCGGATTGCGTGGCCCTGGTTGATGTCCAGCTTCACGGCGTCGTCACTGGCCTCGATCACGCTGCCGAAGGCTGAGAAGGCCTCGGCGGTCAGCGGCTCGGGCGTCAGTAAGCGCATGGGTCCTCCTTCGCTTGCCGGATAGGGGTACACACCCTAGCATGCTCGATAGAGGGTGCATTTGACCGAGGAAAGCTATCCGCGCGATCTGGCCGGCTACGGCCGCACGCCGCCGCATGCGGCGTGGCCGGGCGGCGCGCGCATCGCCGTCCAATGCGTGCTCAACTATGAGGAGGGCGCCGAAGCCAATGTCCTCGACGGCGATGCGGGCGCCGAAATCTTCCTGTCCGACATCCCCAATGCGGCGCCGACGCCCTGGGCGCGGCACATGAGCATGGAGCAGATTTACGAATATGGATCGCGCGCCGGCGTGTGGCGGCTGCTGCGCCTGTTCGCGCGCTACGACATTCCCCTCACCGTCTTCGGCGTCGCGCTGGCGATGCAGCGCAATCCGGCGGTGGTGGAGGCCTTTCTGGAGGCCGGGCACGAAATCGCGTCGCACGGCTGGCGCTGGATCAACTATCAGCTCGTATCGGAAGCCGACGAGCGCATCGACGTGGCGCGGGCGATCGAGGCGCACTGGCGATTGACCGGCGAGCGCCCGCTCGGCTGGTATACGGGCCGGACCAGCCCCCATACGCGCCAGATCGTGGCGGAGGAGGGCGGCTTCCTCTACGACGCGGACGATTATTCGGACGACCTGCCCTTCTGGACGACCGCGGCGGGGCGCAGCCACCTGATCGTCCCTTATTCGCTGGAGACCAACGACATGCGCTTCGCGTCGGCGAACATGCAGACCGGCGATCAGTTCTTCCACTATCTGCGCGACGCGTTCGACACGCTCTATGCGGAGGGCGAGGAGCGGCCGAAGATGATGTCGGTCGGGCTCCACTGCCGGCTCGCGGGGCGGCCGGGCAAGATCGCCGGGCTCGAGCGATTCCTCAAGCATGCGCTCGGCCACCAGGACGTCTGGTTCTGCCGGCGCATCGACATTGCGCGGCACTGGCGCGCCACCCACCCCCATGCCGGCTAGAACATTGTCCGCCAGATCTCCTCGATTTCGTCTTGCCGGACTTGATCCGGCATCCACCTTCTTTTCAAACATCGCCATAAGAAGGTGGACCCCGGGTCGAGCCCGGCGTGACGATTCAGGCTTTGCGGGGCTCTAGCATGTTCGAGGATCTGCGCCGGCGCTACGTCAATCTCGCCCAGCCCCGCCTCGGCGCCGAGGTGGTCTATGCGACCGACGATTTCTTCGCCGACAAGGCGCGCCTGATCCACCCCGCCGAGCCGGCATTCATACCGGGCAAATATGACGAGAACGGCAAGTGGATGGACGGCTGGGAGAGCCGGCGCAAACGGATCCCCGGCCACGATTGGTGCGTGATCCGCCTCGGCGCTGCCGGGCTGGTCGCCGGCTTCGAGATCGACACCAGCCATTTCACCGGCAATTACCCGCCGGGCGCCGAGATCGAGGTCTGCCGGAGCGACGAAGCCGTGCCGGACGAGCAGGCGGGCTGGACCAAGGTCACCGCGCGCCTCGCGCTGAAGGGCGACGACCGCGTCTACGTGCCCATCGAGCATGATGAGCCCGTCACCCATGTGCGCCTGCACATCTTCCCCGACGGCGGCGTGGCCCGGTTGCGTGTCTGGGGCCGGGTCGCCAAGGATTGGTCGGCCGTCGATGCGGAGGCGCGCCTCGATTTGCTGGCGATGGAGAATGGCGGCCGCGGCATCATCGCAAACGACGAGCATTATGGCTGCATCGAAAACCTCACCGCGCCGGGACGCGGCGTCAATATGGGCGACGGCTGGGAGACCCGGCGGCGGCGCGAGCCCGGCCATGACTGGGCGGTGCTGGAGCTGGGCGCTGCCGGGCGAATCGAGGAGGTCGTCGTCGACACCGCTTTTTTCAAAGGCAATTATCCGGACCGCTGCTTCCTCCAGGCGGCCTCAGCGGCGACCGGCTCGCCCGAGGAGATCGCCGCGGCCTCGGAGAGCTGGCCGCTACTGCTCCCCGAAGCGAAGCTCGAGGCCGACAAGGTCCACATCTTCCGGGACAATCTGGCCGATCTCGGCGCCATCCGCTTCGTTCGGCTGAACATCGTCCCCGACGGCGGCGTCAGCCGGCTGCGGCTGATCGGGCGGGTCGCGCGATGAGCGCCCTGTTCGAGCACTCTCCGTGGGTCGAGGCGCGCGCCGCGTCGCGGAGCCATGCCGATCTGATGGCGGTGGTGCATGCGGCCACGTCCGAGGAGCAGCTCGCCTTGATCCGCGCGCACCCGGAGCTCGGCGGCAAGGCCGCGGTCGACGGCAGCCTCACCGAAGCCAGCGCCGCCGAGCAGGCGAGCGCCGGGCTCGACCGGCTGACGCAAGCCGAGTTCGATCGCTTCCACGCGCTCAACGCCGCTTACCGGCAAAAATTCGGCTTCCCCTTCATCATCTGCGTGCGCCTGACCGACAAAGCGGGCATCCTCGCCGCGATGGAACGCCGCCTCGCCAACGACCGCGACACCGAGATCGCCGCCGCGCTCGACGAGATCGGCGAGATCGTCCGCCTGCGCCTCGAGGACACGCCATGAACACACTCTCCACCCACGTCCTCGACACCATGCACGGCCGGCCCGCCGCGGGCCTGGGTTTGGTGCTGAGTGGTCCCGACGGCGAGATCGCGCGCGGCGTCACCAACGCCGACGGCCGCTGCCCCGATCTGGTGCAGGGCGCGCTCACGCCTGGGCGCTATGCGCTCCGCTTTGCCGTGGCGGACTATTTCCGCGCCCTGGGCGTCGCGCTGCCCGATCCGCCCTTCCTCGACGAGGTCGCGGTGGCGTTCGGCATCGCGGCGGACGGCGGGCATTATCATGTGCCTTTGCTCGTCTCGCCCTACGGCTATTCGACCTACCGGGGCAGCTGAACCATGGCGTTCGACCTCGGCGAATGGCTCAACCTGGCGATCAGATGGCTGCATCTGGTCGCGGGCATCGCCTGGATCGGGGCGAGCTTCTATTTCGTCTGGCTCGACAATCATCTGAAGCCGCCGGCCGCCGGCGAGGCGTCGGGCGAGGTCTGGTCGGTGCATGGCGGCGGCTTCTATCACAAGCAGAAATACCAGGTCGCGCCGAGCGCGATGCCAGCGGATCTGCACTGGTTCAAATGGGAGGCCTATTTCACCTGGATCAGCGGCTTTTCGTTGCTCGTGCTGATCTATTATGTCGGCGCGCAGAACTTCCTGATCGATCCCGCCAAGGCCAATCTGAGCCCGGCCGCGGCGATCGCGATCGGCCTGGCGGCGCTTGCGCTCGGCTGGCTGGTCTACGACCTGATGTGCCGCTCGCCGCTGAAGTCCAGCAACCTGATGCTCGGCTTCTGGTGGTTCATCATCCTGCTGTTCGCCGCCTTCACGCTCGACGGCCTGTTCAACGCGCGCGCGGCCTATCTGCACGTCGGCGCGATCATCGGCACGGTGATGGTCGCCAATGTGTTCCTCATCATTATCCCAAACCAGCGCAAGGTCGTCGCCGATCTGGTCGCCGGGCGGACGCCCGATCCGGCGCTGGGCGCGGCGGCGAAGCAGCGCTCGCTGCACAATAATTATATGACGCTGCCGGTGCTGTTCATCATGATCAGCCCGCATTATCCGATGACCTACGGCGCCGATCGGCCATGGCTGGTGCTCGCCTTGCTCGGGCTGACCGGAGTGGCCGTCCGGCATGTGTTCAATCTGCGCGGGCGCGGCAAGGCAACCGGTCCGACGATCGTCGTGGCGAGCGCCCTCGCGCTCGCCAGCGTCACCTATGTCACGCTGGAGAAAGGCCGCGTCGCGCCGGCGCCGGCTCAGAACCTGACTTATGCCGAGATCGCGCCGATCCTGGCGACCCATTGCGCGGGCTGCCACAATGCGACCCCGCCGCCCCGCGGCGTGGCGCTGGACAGCTGGGAGCATGTCCGGGCCCAGTCGGCGCGGATCAAGGCGGTGGCGGTCGATAGCGAGATGATGCCGCTCGGCAATCCCACCCGCATGACCCGGGCCGAGCGCGATAAGCTCGGCGCCTGGATCGCGGCGGGGAGCCCAAGATGATCCGCTTCCTCCTCGACGGCGCGGTGGTCGAGATCGAAGATCCCGATCCCACCGGCACCGTCCTTGAACATCTTCGCTACACCTTGCGCCGCACCGGCACCAAGGAAGGCTGCGCCGAGGGCGATTGCGGCGCCTGCACCGTGCTGCTCGGGGAGCTGGCGGGTGACGCGGTTGCGTGGCGCGCCGTCAATGCCTGCATCCTCTTCCTGCCGATGCTCGACGGCAAGGCGCTGAGGACCGTCGAAAGCCTCGGCGGCGACCACCCGGTCCAGCGCGAGATGATCGAGCGCCACGGCTCGCAATGCGGCTTCTGCACGCCCGGCTTCGTGATGTCGCTCTATGGCCGAAGCATCGGCGCGGCGGGGACTTTAGGGGTGCCGGTGGGCGACGTCATCGCCGGCAATCTGTGCCGCTGCACGGGCTACGGCCCGATCCTCGCGGCTGGCGAAGCGGTGGCGCCGGCGGCCGAACAGGACGAGGCCACCGCCGAGGCGCTGCGCGCCCTGCGACCCGCCTACGGCCATCCGGCCACGGCCGATGAACTGGCCGACCTCCTCCTCGCGCACCCCGAGACCCGCATCGTCGCCGGCGCCACCGATGTCGGCCTGTGGGTCACCAAACAGCTTCGCGACCTCGGCCCGATTGTCTTCGTCGGCGACATCGCCGACCTGAAGCGGATCGATGAAGGTCCGGACGCGCTCACGCTCGGGGCGGCCGTCCGCTATTCCGACGCCCGCGAAGCGCTGGCCCGCCTGCACCCCGATCTCGGCGAGCTGGTCCGGCGGATCGGCGGCGTCCAGGTCCGCAACGCCGGCACGATCGGCGGCAATATCGCCAACGGCTCCCCGATCGGCGACATGCCGCCCGCCTTCATCGCGCTCGGCGCCGAGCTCATGCTCCGCCGTGGAACGGAGCGCCGCACCATCGCGCTCGAGAATTTCTTCCTGGGCTATGGCAGGCAGGATCTCGCGCCGGGCGAGTTCGTCGAGAGCGTCCGCATCCCGCGCCCGTCGCCGGACATGCTGGTCAGCATCGTCAAGCTCTCCAAACGGTTCGACAGCGACATTTCCGGCGTCTGCGGCGCCTTCGCGCTGCGCATCGGGGACGGGGTCGTGACAGAAGCACGAATCGCCTTCGGCGGCATGGCGGGCATTCCCGCCCGGGCGCCCGGCTGCGAGGCCGCGCTCACCGGCCAGGCCTGGAACGAGGACAATGTCGAGACGGCCGCGCGGGCGCTCGCGACGGATTACGATCCGCTCGACGATATGCGCGGATCCGCCGCCTATCGCCGCAAGGTCGCCGCCAATCTGCTGCGTCGCCTCTGGGCCGAGCGAAGCGAAGCCGTCAGCGTGCTCCATGGCTGAGCGCGCCGTCCATCGGCCGCTGCCGCACGACAGCGCCGACCTCCACGTCTCGGGCGCGGCGGCCTATGTCGACGACCTCCCCGAGCCGCCGGGCCTGCTCCACCTCGCCTTCGGCCACGCCGCCGATGGCCACGCCACCCTGGTTTCGCTGGACCTCGACGCGGTGCGGGCCGCGCCGGGTGTCGTCGCCGTCTTTACCGCCGCCGACATTCCGGGCGAGAACAATGTCGGGCCGGTCGTCCATGACGATCGCCTGCTCGCCGACGGCGAAATCCTCTATCCCGGCCAGCCGCTCTTCCTCGTCGCCGCGACCAGCACCCGTGCCGCCCGCCGCGCCGCGCGCCTCGGCAAGGCCGTGGTCGAGCCGCGTCCCGCTCTGGTCACGATCGCGGACGCGAAGGCCGCCGGCGCGCAGATCGAAAAGACCCAAATCATGGCCCGCGGCGATGCCGACGCCGGTCTCGCCGCCGCGCCGCATCGCCTGAGCGGCGCTCTCGAAATGGGCGGCCAGGAGCATTTCTACCTGGAAGGCCAGGCCGCGCTCGCCACGCCCGGCGAGCAGGGCCAGCTCCATATCCTGAGCTCCACCCAGCATCCGAGCGAGATCCAGCATCTCGTCGCCAAGCTGCTCGGCCGCAGCCACGCGCAGGTCACCGTCGAGGTCCGCCGCATGGGCGGCGCGTTCGGCGGCAAGGAGACCCAGGCCGCCGCCTTCGCCGTCGCCTGCGCGCTCGTCACCGCGAAGACCGGCCGCCCCGCCAAATTCCGAGCCGACCGCGACGACGACATGGTCGCGACCGGCAAAAGGCACGATTTCGCGGTGGATTACGATGTCGGATTCGACGCTGACGGCCGCATCGAGGCGATCCGCATCGTCCTCGCGTCGCGCTGCGGCGCCACCGCGGACCTTTCGCCGGCGATCAACGACCGCGCCATGTTCCACGCCGACAATTGCTATTATCTGCCCGCGGTCGAGATCGTCTCGCACCGGCTCAGGACGCACACCGTCTCCAACACCGCCTTTCGCGGCTTCGGCGGGCCGCAGGGGATGATGGCGATCGAGCGGGTGATGGACGACGTGGCCGCGCATCTCGAACTCGATCCGCTCGCCGTCCGCCAGGCCAATCTCTACGGGCCCGGCCGCGACGTCACACCCTATCACATGAAGGTCGAGGACAATGTCGCGCCGGAGCTGATCGCCGAGCTGGCGGAGAGCGCGGGCTATGCCGCGCGCCGCGAGGCGGTGGCGGCGTTCAACGCCGGGCACCGCATCCTCAAGAAGGGCCTCGCGCTGACGCCGGTCAAGTTCGGGATCAGCTTCACCACCACCCATCTCAACCAGGCCGGGGCGCTGGTGCTGGTCTATGCCGACGGCTCGATCCACCTCAATCATGGCGGCACCGAAATGGGCCAGGGCCTGATGATCAAGGTCGCCCAGGTGGTCGCCGACGTCTTCGCCGTCCCAGTCGAGAGCGTGAAAATCAGTGCGACGCGCACCGACAAGGTCCCCAACACGTCGGCCACCGCCGCCTCCTCGGGCGCCGACCTCAACGGCATGGCCGCGAGGATCGCCGCCGAGACGATCCGCGAGCGCCTCGCCGAATTCGCCGCGACCCAGTCGGACTCGGCGAGCTGGACCTTCCCCGAGCTCTGCCGCCGCGCCCATCTCGGGCGCGTCTCGCTTGCCGCGACCGGCTTCTACGCCACCCCCAAGATCGCCTATGACCGCCCCAGCCATCGCGGCCGCCCGTTCCTCTATTTCGCCTACGGCGCGGCATTGAGCGAGGTCGTCATCGACACGCTCACCGGCGAGCACAAGGTCGTCGCGGCCGATATCCTCCACGACGTCGGCCGCTCGCTCAACCCGGCGATCGACCTGGGGCAGATCGAGGGCGGCTTCATCCAGGGCATGGGCTGGCTAACGACCGAGGAGCTGGTCTATGACGGTCGCGGCCGCCTGCTCACCCACGCCCCCTCCACCTACAAGATCCCGACCGCCAACGACCGCCCGGCGCATATGGAGATCGCGATCTGGCCCCGCGGACGCAATGAAGAGCCCACCATCCACCGCTCGAAGGCGGTCGGCGAGCCGCCTTTGATGCTCGCCATTTCGGTCTTTTCGGCTCTGACCCAGGCGGTCGCCGCCGCCGCGCCCGGCAAGGGACTGCCCAGGCTCGACGCCCCCGCCACGCCCGAGCGCATCCTCGCCGCGATCGACGAGCTCAGGGCGCGGCATGGCTGACTGGACCAGCCACGCCCGCGAAGCGCTGCTTCAGGGGCCCGCCGCGCTCGTCACCATCCTCGCCACCGAGGGCTCCGCCCCCCGCGGCCCCGGCGCGCGCATGGTCGTGACGCAGACCGGCCTTTCGGGAACGATCGGTGGCGGCGCGCTCGAGCATCAGGCGACGGCGCAGGCGCGCGCGATCCTCGCGCTCGCGCCGGGGAGCTGGCGCGTCCAGGATTATCCGCTCGGGCCGCTGCTCGGCCAATGCTGCGGCGGCCGGGTCCGGCTCATGGTCGAGCGGCTGGACGAGGTGCCCGATGGCGAAGGCCCGTTCGAAGTCACGCTGTCCGATCGCGTCGAGCGCAGGCTGCTCCCCGGCGAAGGCCGGGGCCCAGCTCCTTGTACCGTGCCGCTGGGCCCCGGCCTTCGCCGGGGAACGATTGAGGCGAGAGGCCCGCTGCCCGCTGCCGGCGCCCATTTCCTCGAGCCCGCCGAGACCGATTTGCTCCCCGTCGCCATGTTCGGCGCCGGCCATGTCGGCCGCGCCATCGCCGCGCGCGCGCAAGGCCTGCCGCTCCACTTCGCCTGGCATGACAGCCGCCCGGAAGCCGCCGAAACCGTCGGCGTCGTCCTCGCCGACGAGGCCGCGATGGTCGCCTGCGCGGGCCAGGCGGGTGAAGGCGCGGCGGTGGTGATCCTCACCCACGATCACGCGCTCGATTACCGTCTCACCGCCGCCGCGCTCGGCAGCCGCGCGCGCTTCGTCGGCCTGATCGGGTCCAGGACCAAGCGCGCCCGCTTCCTCTCGCGCCTCGCGGCCGACGGCGTCGATACGACCCGGCTGACCTGTCCGATCGGCCTGCCCGGAATCCACGGCAAGGAGCCCGAGGTCATCGCCATCGCCACGCTCGCGCAATTGCTCGCGCTGAGAAGCGGCGCATGAAGGCGTTCCGTGGCGAAATTCTGTGCGTTCCCGACGATCCGGCCGTCGCCGGCGCCGCCGCGATCCGCCATTTCGAGGACGGCCTGCTCGTCGTGGCGGACGGCCTCGTCCTCGCCTGCGGCCCTTATGCCGACCTCGCCGACACATATACCGAGGTCCCGGCCGAGCGGCTGGAGGGCCTGATCGTCCCCGGCTTCGTCGACGCCCATGTCCATTATCCGCAGATCGAGTGCATCGCCTCGCATGGCGAGCAGCTCATGTTATGGCTCGAACGCCATATCTTCCCGGCCGAGCAGGCCTTCGCCGACCGCGCCCATGCCGACCGGGTAGCCGCCTTCTTTCTCGACGAATTGCTCCGCCACGGTACCACCAGCGCGCTCGTCTTCGCCACCGTCCACGCGGGCTCGGTCGACGCGCTGTTCGAAGCGGCGCTCGCGCGCGACATGCGGATCGTCTCCGGCAAGGTGCTGATGGACCTGGGGCCGGAGGGCCTGCGCGACACGATCGCCTCCGGCCGCGCCGACACCGAGGCGCTGATCGCGCGGTGGCGCGGCCGCGGCCGCCTGGGCTACGCCGTCACCCCCCGCTTCGTGCCCACCTCCAGCGCCGAGCAGCTCGCCGACGCCGGCGCGCTCGTCGCCGGGCACCCGGACGTGCTGATGCACACCCACCTCTCCGAAAATCCGGGCGAGATCGCGTTCGTCGCCGAGCGTTTCCCCGACGCCGCCGACTATCTCGACGTCTACGACCGCTTCGGCCTGGTCGGCTCGCGCTCGGTCTTCGCCCATTGCGTCCATATGAGCGACCGGGCCTTGGCGCGCATGGCGCAAGCCGGTGCCGGCATCGCCTTCTGCCCGACCAGCAACCTCTTCTTGGGCTCGGGCCTGTTCGATCTCGCTTCGGCCGACCGCCACGGCGTCGGGATCGGCATCGGCACCGATATCGGCGCCGGCACCAGCCTCTCCATTCTCCACACGCTCGGCGAGGCCTATCGGATCTGCCAGCTCAAGGGCGCCAGCCTCGACCCCTTCCGCGCGCTCCATCTCGCCACCGCGGGCGGCGCGCGGGTGATGGGCATCGGCGATCGCGTCGGCGGCCTGCTGCCCGGCCAGGAAGCCGATTTCATCCTGCTCGATTCGGCCGCCACGCCTTTGCTCGCCCGCCGCTGCGCCGGCGCGTCGCTGCACGACCGGCTGTTCGCCTTGCAGGTGCTGGGCGACGACCGCGCCATCGCCGCCACGTTCCTGCGCGGCCGCCGTGCCCACACCAGGCTCGGGAGTTGAACGGCCGGGCGCTCGCCGGCGCGTTGATCGCGGATCTGGCGCGGTTCACGCGATGGCGGGGCGTCAAGGCGATGGCGCTGGTGATCGGCGTGGCGGTGCTGGAAGGCATCGCCTTGGTGCTGCTGGTGCCGCTCGTGGCGCTCAGCATCGGCGTCCTGCCGGAATCGGGATGGGTGTCGCGGCTGCTCGTTTCGGCATTCGAATATGCGGGGCTGCAGGGGGCGCGCTCGCCTCTCATCTTCCTTCTGCTGGTCTTCGCTTTCCTGTTCGTGCTCCGGCTCGCATTCAGCACGCGGCGCGATGTGCTCTTGAATGAAATCCAGATCGGGTTCGTTGATGCCCGCCGGCTCGCCATCGTCGAGAAGATGGCGCAGGCGCCCTGGAAGACCGCGTCGCGCTGGAAGCAGGCCGAGGCGGCCCAGGCCCTTGCCGGCGACGCCCAGCGGCTCAGCATGGCCGTGCGCTACCTGCAGCAGATCATCGTCGCGGCCGTGATGCTCTGGGGCCAGTGCCTGGCGGCTTTGCTGGTGTCGCCGCTGCTTGCGCTGATCTGCTTCCTGCTCGTCGGGCTGGTGGCGATCGGGCTTCGCGTGACGGTGACCCGCGCGCACGCGCTCGGCGAGACCATCGCCAATGCAAATATGGAGACGATGCAGATCCTGCTCCAGTTTTTCGGCGGCCTGAAGCTCGCCATCAGCCAGGATTTGCAGAAAGCCTATGTCGACGAGATGCGGCAGGTGCTGGGCGAGGTCGAGGACCGCCAGCTTGGCGTGGTGCGCGCCAATGCCAGGCGCCAGATCGCGATCGGCCTGACCGGGATCCTGCTCGGCGGCGTGGCCTGCACGATCGCGCTCACTCTGCTCGCCGCGCCCGCGCCCGCCTTGGTCGGCCTGTTGCTGATCATGATCCGGATCACCGGCCCGGCTTTGGTCCTCCAGCAGGGCCTGGTGCAATTCGCCCAGATGCTTCCGGCCTATCGAAAGCTGAAGCTGCTCGAGGAGGGAAGCCTCGGCGATCCCGTCATCGCCGCGCCGCCCGCCGCTGCCGTCCCTCTCACCTTGCGTGAAGGGATTGAGTTCGACGACGTGACCTATGCCTATCCCGGCGACGGCGATTGCGACGGCGAGCTGTCCCGGCCCACGCTCGATCGATGCTCGGTCGCGATCGGCTGCGGCGCTTTCGTCGGGCTGACCGGGCCCTCCGGCGCGGGCAAGACGACGTTCGTCGATCTGCTGGTGGGGCTGCTTTCACCGGACGAGGGCGAAATCCGGACCGACGGCGTCCCGCTCGACGCCGCAATGCTGCCGGGCTGGCGGCGGCAGCTCAGCTATGTCGGGCAGGAGGCCCATTTCTTCCCGGACAGCGTGCGGCGAAACCTGGCCTGGGCCAATCCGGAGGCCGATGAAGCGCAGCTCTGGGATGCGTTGCGGACCGCCGGCGCGGAGCAGCTGGTGAGGCAGCTCCCGGCCGGGCTCGACTCCCTCCTCGGCGAAGGCGGCAGGTTCCTGTCCGGAGGAGAGCGCCAGCGGCTCGCGCTCGCCCGCGCCTTGGTCCGGCGCCCGCGCCTGCTGGTGCTTGACGAGGCGACCAACGCGATCGACGTCGCCGGCGAGCGCGCCTTGATCGCGTCCCTGCTGTCGCTTCGGCCGCGGCCGACGATCGTGATGATCGCGCATCGCCGCGAAACCCTGGCGCGCTGCGACCGGCTTTTGCTGCTGGATGGCGGCAAGCTGCGTCCGGCATCCTCGATCGTCGAGGCCTTCGCCGAAGCCCCCGTCGCGGTCGACCGCTCGTAACGCGCTCGTAACGGGTGGACGCCGAGCCGGAATTTGTCCTAGCCAAGCTGGAGATTCCGCCAGGATGGAGTCTCGTCGAGAGGTCAGGCTTGCCCCCGGTCGTCATCTACACCTTGCCCAAGCTCGATCATGGCGGCGCCGAGCTGCGTTCGCTGCAGCTGTTCCGACATTTCAGGCAGGTCTATCCCGGGCTTCGCATCATCGTTCATTCGACCTCGCAGGAAGCGGGCCGGCTCGACGCCGCGTTCGAGCAGGCCGGCGTGACCATCGTGCGCGGCCGCCCGGGCCTCAGGGACATGGTCGACCTTTACCGGCATTGCCGCCGGAGCGGCGCGACCATCGCCCATGTCAACGCCGGCATGAAGAGCGGCTATTATGTCCTCGCCGCCTTCCTGGCGGGCGTGGGGACGAGAATATCCCATTTCCGCACCGAGACCGAGGACAGGTTCGACATCTTCAGCCGGGCGCGCGGCCGGATCGGGGTGTGGCTGATGCGGCTGCTGGGCACGGATATCGTCGGGGTGAGCGCGGCGACCCGTCTTTATCCGCGCATACCGGCGCGCCGATGGCGGACGCTTTACAACGGCGTCGCGAGCGAGGATCCGCGCCTCGCTCTGGCCAGGCGGCGGGAGCCTCGCGGCGGCGCCAGGACATTGCTCATGCTCGGGCGGATCGACCGGAACAAGAATGGCGTCCGCGCCGTGGCGATCTTCGAAGCGCTTTGTCGCCGGGACCCACAAGCCGAGCTGAGGCTGCGTTTCGTCGGCGCCGGGACCGAACGGGAGCTGGCGCGCCTCAAGGCGCGCATCGAGGCGTCTCCGATGGCGGATGCCATCGCCGTGCACGAGGTCACCGACGATCCGCTCTCGCATCTGCGCGAAGCCGCCGCTTTGCTGCTGCCCTCGAAGCGCGAGGGCCTGCCCGGAGTGGTTCTCGAGGCTTTGTCGGTGGGGACGCCGGTCATCGCCTCGGACATTCCCGCGACGCGCGAGATCGCCCGGGCCGCGGAAGGGATCAATCTGGTGCCGCTCGACGCGTCGGACGCCGATTGGTCGGATGCCGTCAGCCGCGCGATGAGCGACGACCGCACCGAAGCGATCGCCTCCGCCTTCGCCCGCAGCCCGTTCCTGTTCGACGATCATGCGGCGGCCGTCGCCGCGCTCTGGGGGCTGCCGCCGGTCGTCTCTGCGGCCGAAGATCTGCCGGTCCCGAAATCGCGTGTAGTTCAGCGCGCTTAGCAAATCTTCTGCCGTCGCGGATACGGAACTTTTACGGTTAAGATCGGTTAGGGATCGCTCGGCGGCAATGATCGCCGAGCCTCGGCAGGGATAACCCTATTGTCCGATTGGGAACGCATGTTCGCAGGCCTGATGGCTTGCGCCTTCAACACTTGGGCGCTTCGTGCGCCCCGTTCGCATCCATCCATTCGCCTCTTCGATCGCCCGGACCAAGCCCGGGAATGACCATCGACGTCCTTGTCCTTTCAATCATCACAGATCGCTCAGGGAGCTGACCAAATGCGCGCAACCTTCAACCGTGCCGGCAAAACCGCTTATGCCAATTCGATCGAGCAGATCGGCTCCGACCGCGGGGCTCTCGTTCCGTTCGACTTCCGCCTCCCCTCGCCGACCGCCATTCTCGGCGTCACCCCCGACGAGGCCGGCGCGGCTGATCGAGCCTGGACCGCTGCCAACCTGTGGGGCGGCTTTCGCGCCGAAGCGGCATGGTCGCAGCTCGATACGGCGTCCGCCGGCGACTCGGGGCTTCCCGACAACTACCAGCCGGTCGAATCGGCCTGGTACCTCCCCGGCCCGACCGCCCTCATCGACGTCTATACGCCCGCCCCGAACACCACCGGGGCGCTGGTGGTCAACGATCCCAACCACGTCATAGCGGCGTGCGACACGCCCGGCGACAAGGACTGGTTCGCGGTCACGCTGACGGCGGGCGTAACCTACGAGTTCGGTCAATATGCCTATGTCGGCGGCATTCCGGGCGTGGAAGGCAACGGCCTCCCGCTCGCCGATGCCTATCTCGAAATTTACGATTCTGCCGGCAATCTGCTCTCGATCGCGGATGGCGGCGGGCCGAACACGCCGCAGGGGCTCGATGCGCTCATGACGTTCCAGGCGACCTATTCGGGTACCTACTATGTCAACGCCACGTCCTACGACAATACCGGCGACGGGGTCGGGGATTTCGCCGGCGATTACGAGATTTTCGCCAGAACCGCGACCGGAACCACCTATACCACGCATTATGACATTTCGAGCCCGCTCCACTCGATCGACTGGGGCGGCGTCCTCGTCAACCGCGAGCATGTTGCGGTGCGCAATCCGGACGGCATGGAAGGCCCGCGACCGACCGGGGAACCGGCGGCGGATCCCGCCACCGTCGAGGGCAACGCCCTCGGCCATCCGGGCAAGAACATCATTTACCTCTATTTCGCCGGCGAGGGCGATCTCTACGCGAATGCCGATTCGACCATTCCGGGCCAGGTCGTGGTCCAGAATCCGTATCAGTACGAAATCCAGGCCATGCTGAACGCGGCGAATGAATTCTCCAAGGTCGCCGATGTGGTCTTTGTCTCCAATTATACATTGAACACGACGACCCACCTCTACGAGCGCGACGAGAGCATCGAGTACAAGCCCGGTCCTTTGGGGCCCGAGGCCGGCGTCAAATATGCCACCGGAGTGGCCGGTGACGGCTTCGACGCCGATTTCTTCTACTTCTCCTATCCCGGCACGCCCGGGCCGGGCATTTCTCTGCTTGGGTCGATGAGCCCGCCCGATTATGGCGACGAGGGCGTCGCCCAGTTCAATTCCGCCGACGAGCGCTGGAGCGCCCAGATGCTTCAGCCGGGCGGCTTCTCCTTCGTCACTTTGATCCACGAATTCGGCCATGGCATGGGTCTCGCGCACCCGCACGACACCGGGGGCGGCTCGAGCGTCATGCACGGGGTGCAGACCAACGGCGTCCCCGGCGATGATGGCGGGGCCGGAGATTTCGACCTCAATCAGGGCGTCAACACGATGATGTCCTACAATGACGGGTGGGAAAAGTCGCCCTACGGCCAGGCCGAGACCAACAACGAGGGCTATGGCTGGCTCGGCAGCCTGATGGCGCTCGACATCGCCGTCATCCAGGACAAATATGGCGTCAACGAGGATTGGGCCACCGGCAACAACACCTATGTCCTGAAGGACGTGAACGAGTGGGGAGTCTATATCGATGCCGCGACCGGGCAGCCGGCCGTGCACGACGCGACCAATCAGGCGACGGCCCGCGACGGCTATTATCAGGGCCAGAGCACCTATTATTCGTCGATCTGGGATGCCGGAGGGGTCGATCAGATCGTCTATAGCGGCGCCAGGAACACCAATATCGATCTGCGCGCCGCGACGCTCCGCTATGAATATGGCGGCGCCGGATGGATGTCCTACGCCACCGGTATTTACGGCGGCTTCACGATCGCCAACGGAGTCACCATCGAAAATGCGGTCAGCGGCAGCGGCAACGACGTGCTGATCGGCAATGCGGTCGCCAACATCCTCGACGGCGGCGGCGGCGCCGACGACATGTCGGGCGGTCGGGACAACGACACCTACCTGGTGGACAATGGATCGGACATCGTGCGCGAGCTTGCGGGTGAGGGGTCTGACCTGGTCTATACGTCGGCAAGCTACGCGCTGGCGCTCGGCCAGGAGGTCGAAACCCTCTCGACCCGCGCGCACGCCGGCACCGAGACGATCAACCTCATCGGCAACGAGTTCGCGCAGACTCTCTACGGCAATGCCGGCGCCAATTATCTCAACGGCAATGGCGGCGCCGATGTGATGGCGGGCTTTGCCGGCGACGATCTCTATGTGGTCGACAATATCGGCGACCAGGTGCTGGATGGGTTCGGCCAGGGCAATGACTCGATCTTCACCTCGGTCAGCTACGTGCTCTCCTCCAACCAGGAGATCGAGACGCTCTCGACCCAGACCCATGCCGGGACGGACGACCTCTTCCTCACCGGCAACCAGTACAATAACACCCTGATCGGCAATGCCGGCGACAACATCCTCAACGGCGTCGATGGCGCCGACGTGATGATCGGGCTCGCCGGCGACGACACCTATGCGATCGACAATCTCGGCGACCTGGTCATCGACGGTGTCGACCAGGGCAACGACCTCGTCCTCACCTATTTGAGCCATACGCTGACCAACGGCAATCAGATCGAGACGCTCTCGACCGTATTCCACGAGGCCACGACCGCGATCAATCTCGGCGGCAACGACTATAACAACAAGCTGATCGGCAATTACGGCGCCAATTACCTCAACGGCAATGGCGGCGTCGACGTCATGATCGGGCTCTACGGCGACGACCTTTACGTCGTCGACAATGCCGGCGACTTGGTCGAGGAGGTCGCGAACGGCGGCGCCGACTCCCTCTACAGCTTCGCCAGCTACGCGCTGGCGGCGGGGCAGGAGGTCGAGACCATCTCGACCGCCGTCCAGGGCGGCACCGCCGCGATCAACCTGACCGGCAACGGATATGCCCAGACCGTCATCGGCAATTACGGCGCCAACCTCCTCAACGGCGGCGGCGGCAACGACGTGCTCTACGGTCTGTACGGCGCCGACACGTTCGCGTTCACCACCGCGCTCGGCGCCGGCAATGTCGACACGATCGGCGACTTCGCGGCGGGGAGCGACAAGATCGGTCTCGACGACGCGATCTTCACCGCGATCGGCGCCAGCCTCAATGCCAGCGCCTTCGTGATCGGCACCGCCGCCGGCGATGCCGACGACCGCATCATCTACAACAGCACGACCGGCGCGCTCTTCTATGACGCCGACGGAAACGGCGCCGGCGCGGCGGTCCAGTTCGCCACGCTGAGCCCCGGCCTGGCGCTGGCCGCGAGCGACTTCGCGGTGATCTGACGCTTGCCGGCGAAGGTCCGCTCCCGCGCTATCGGCCGGGAGCGGTCCTCCGGCCGAAGCTCGCTTTAAGGGCGGCCGCCAGCAGCAGGACCGCCGTGGCCGCCGCCAGGTCGGCGATCCAATCGGCGACTTGCGCGTCCCGGTGCAGGCCCGGAATCATTTGCAGCAGCTCGATGGCCCCGCCGAACGCGGCAAGGCCAGAGCCGATCATAAGCAGGCGTTGCGGCCAGGCCAAAGCAGCGAGCCCGGCGAGGACGCCGAAGGCGAGCATATGCTGGACCTTGTCGGACGTGTTCACGACCTGGGGCGGGTGCGGCAGCAGCGCCATGACGAGCGCGAAGAGGGCCGCGGCCCAGAACATCCAGGCGGCGAGCGCGCGAAGCGGAAAAGCAGCGAGGCCCGATTGAGTCACATCATCTCCCTAGGTTGACGGCAACGGACGCCGGTCCGCGGACCGGCGACGGCTTTGCCGCTGGCAGCACGGACTCCCCTTTGCAATCAATCTCTTATAGATTAGGCTTCGTGGCGGTCCGCTCGGCAGCGGAAAATGGGAGAAGGAAAGATGGGCGTGAAACCGATTGTCGCGGCCTCCGCATTGGCGATAGGCCTTGGCGCCTTGTGGGCGGCCCCCGGCCTCACCAGCGGATCCCAGGTCACCGCGCCGGCCGAGGCGCCCAAGGCGACCGCCACCGATCCCAGCCGCAGAGTCTGCCGGAACGTGGTGCGCAGCGGCACGCGCCTCAGCACCCGCTATTGCCACACGCAGGCGGAGTGGGACGCGGCCGGGGAAGGCGCGCGGCGCTTTCTTCAGGAGGGCCAGAACGAAGGTTCGTCGCGCGATGGCGAAATGAACGAAACACGGGGCCGGTTTCCGCCCCGCTAATGAGAGGGCCGGGGCTTGACGAAGGCGGCATTGCCCGCCCGTCGGACATAGTGACGATCCATGCGAAACAAAGGAAACGGGCCGGCGCGGCCCGCGACAACGCCGTCGACGTGTCGGCGGTGAAGCCGGGCTGTTGTCGGCCACAAGCCAAACAATCCTGCCATTCTGAACGCATACCTAATCATTTGTGAGCGCTCGCACTGCGACCGGCCTGCTTCCGTCGACCCCGGAACGCTTTGGTTCGACTCCGGAACGACAGAACGGTTTTTCTTGAGAATTACTAGAAGTTTAGTAAGGAGGCCCCGTCGCGCGTGGCGGCCCGCGGGGGAGGCGGATTTCCTTGACACTGCTCATCAGCCAGGACGACGCCGTCGTCAGCAACAGCGATGCGCTCAGCGACGCGCCCGCCGTGCGGATCATCGGCGCCCGGGTACGTTTCACCAATAGCGGCACCCTGCTGTCGACGGCCGACAGCTTCGCGGCGGTCATCCTCGAGGGCGCCGACACCTATTTGTTCAACGCGGCGAGCGGGATCATCCGCAGCCAGCGCTACCCCTTCAGCTTCGGCGACGCCATCCTCGGCAGCAACGGCACCGACACCATCGTCAACGAGGGCAGGATCGACGGCGACGTCGATCTCGGCGGCGGCGCCGACAGCTTCACCCAGCGCAGCGCCAGCCAGCTCAATCGGGCGCTGATGGGCGCGGGCAACGACCTGTTCACGATCGAGACGCCCTCGAGCGCCGCGATGTTCGCCTCGGGCGGCGCCGACTGGGACCGCGTCGTGATCGGATCGGCCATCCATAGCATCGTCAACGGCACCGACGGCTTCGAGCAGCTCGAGCTCCTGAGCAGCTCGATGAACCTGACCTCCTTCGGCGGCTTCCAGACGATCCTCCTCGCCGCCGGCGGTTTCTACAACTTCCTGAATTCGTCCAATCCGCTGGTCGACCTGACCTTGGACGGCGGCTCGATCGTTGTCGCCGACCGGTCGCGATTCCGCGGCGTCACCGGCAGCACCGCCATCGACATGGTCGACCTCAACGACCTGGCCTTCCCCAACGGCGGCGTGGTGACGGGCGATGTAAGCCTGGGCGGCGGCAATGACCGGCTCACCATCTCCTGGACCAATACCGGCACCGCGCCGGCGGTTCAGGGGAATATGGACGGCGGCGCCGGCACCGACAGCCTGAACCTGACCGTTACCGGCGGCCGTGCCTATGATCTTACGCGCGCGACCGGCTTCGAGACCCTCAACCTCGGCTCCGGCACGGTCGGCGACATACGCGTCCAGAACGCGAACGGCTTCGCCACGATCAGCATCGCCGGCAGCAAGGCGGTGCTCGAGCAGGCCAATAATCCGAACGCGATCCTGAGCCTCGGTGGCAAGGCCAATGTCTCGATCGACTCGACGAGCGCCGTCAACCTGGTCACCGCGGCGAACGGATCGACCACGCTGGCCGGCTATGCGTTCATCCAGGCCGCCGACGAGACCAAGTCCGTCATCCTCGCCAATGCCGGGGCGATCGGCGGCAACGTCATCCTGTTCCTCGGCAGCGACCAGCTCGACGCCCGGGCCGGCACAGTCGTCGGCACCGTCTACGGTCTCGCCGGCGACGACACGATCCTGATGGGTGCCGGCAACAATAATGTCGACGGCGGCTATGGCGCCGACCATGTCGAGGGCGGCGCGGGGAATGACGGCCTGACCGGCGGCGGCGGCGACGACTGGCTCGACGGCGGGGCCGACAATGACAGCCTGACCGGCGGCGACGGCAACGACCGGCTCTTCGGCGGCGACGGCGACGACAGCCTTTCGGGCGGGGTGGGCGCCGACATCGTCGCCATATCCGGCGGCGGCGCGACGATCGCGGTCGATGGCGGCGCCGACGGCGACACCATCACATTGGGCGCCTTTGCGGGCGCCGCGACTCTGACATTGGGTACCGGACAGGATATGATTGCTTTCTCGAACTACGTTCCGGGCGGTGCGCTCGTCGTCACCGATTTCCAGGCCGGCAATGGTGGAGACCGGCTGGAATGGAGCGACCTGCTCGCGGGCTGGCTCACCGGCTGGAACGGCACCAGCAGCCTGTTCGCGGGGGGCTATCTGAGCATCGTCCAGGATGTCGCCGACGTGCTGGTCAGGCTGGACCGCGACGGCGCCGGCGGTCCGGCGGGCGCGGCGACCTTCATCACCCTGAAGAATGTCTCCGCAACGGCGCTCACCGCCTTCAACCTGGATGGCCACGCCGTGCCCATCACCGGCACCGGCGGCGACGACATTCTCATCGGCACCGAGGGCGCCGACACGTTCAACCCCTTGCTCGGCCGGGACCAGGTGGACGGCCTTGGCGGCGACGACACCCTGATCGTCGACTATTCCTCCGCGCCCATCGATCCCTATGCCGGCGCGTCCCCCGCTGACGTGCCCTCCGTCATCGCTTCGAACGGCGGCTCGTTCAGCGGCGCGGTCAAGACCGTCGACGGCGGCAATTACGTTATGTTCACGAACATCGAACATCTCCAGGTGAAGCTCGATTTCTGGCATAACAGGTTCATCCTCGATGGCAGCGCCCTGGCGTCGGGCGCGACGATCAATCTCGACGGCGGCGCCGGCACCGATACGCTCGACGTGAACCTGTCCGCGCTGGCGAGCGTGGATCTGCAGGTCGGCCCGGGCGGGACCACCGCCAGCTTCGGAATGATCGTCAATTTCGAAAACTTCGCGCTGAACCTCACGGCGGGCGCCGACCACGTCACCACCGGAGCCGGGAAGGACATGCTGACCGGCAATGGCGGCGACGACCTGCTGAACAGCGGCGAGGGCAACGACATCCTGAGCGGAGGCAGCGGCTCGAACAGCCTGAACGCGGGCGGCGGCGACGACCAGATCACCTCCGCGGGCCTCGACGCCGTCGACGGCGGAGCCGGTTATGACATCTGGTCCGGAGATTATGGCTCGTCCAGCGCGAACTTCAGCTTCACCCGCAATCTGGCAGCCGGATCCGCGACTTTGAGCAATGGAACGACGCTGGCCGGGATCGAGCGGATCGCGGCCCTGACGACGGGCTCCGGCAACGACGTCTTCACCTTCGCCCAGTCCGAGGGGACGACCGTCACGGCCGGTGCCGGCGAGGATGTGC
The DNA here is from genome assembly GCA_035543935.1 of Allosphingosinicella sp. Classification (GTDB taxonomy): domain Bacteria; phylum Pseudomonadota; class Alphaproteobacteria; order Sphingomonadales; family Sphingomonadaceae; genus Allosphingosinicella. Next base: position 1,800 of record DATKIV010000051.1, on the reverse strand, counting down.
TCAATCTCACCGGGAGCGGCTTTTCCGGCGACATCGATGCCGACGGATCGGCGGCGTTCGCCGGCTTTCTGGGCAATGACCGGTTCAGCGGCATCGAACATTTGAACTTCGTCTCCGTCGGCTTCGCGGACTCGATCTCCGTGGATGCCGCGCCCTTGCTGGGCGGCGCCACGCTTTCGCTGGACGCGGGCGGCGGAGTGGATTCGCTCGCCCTCGATCTCACCGCCTTCGGCGCCATCGGCTTTGCCGTGGCGGCGAACGGAGCGGTCACCACCAACGTCCCGATCACCTTGGCGAATTTCGAAACCTACCGGATCGATTCCGGCGCCGGCGCCGACACGATCGCCACGCAAAGCGGCAATGACGAGATCCATGCCAATGGCGGCAACGACGTCATCGGTACGGCGGGCGGAAACGATCTGCTGGATGGCGGCTCGGGAGCCGACGCGATGACCGGCGGCCTCGGCGACGACATCTATTTTGTCGACGATGCGGGGGACAGCGTCACCGAGCTGGCCGGCGAGGGCTTCGACGAGGTTCGCGCCAGCCTGGCGAGCTACACCCTCGCCGACTCGGTCGAAAAGCTCAGCGGCCTTTCCGCCGCCGGCCAGACGCTGACCGGCAACGGCCTCGACAACCTCATCTTCGGCGGATCGGGCAACGACGTCCTGATCGGCGGCCTTGGCACGGACAGCATGTTCGGCGGGCTCGGCAATGACACTTACCATGTCGACGCGGCGGGCGATTATGTCGACGAGCTCGATGGCGCCGGCAGCGATCGGGTGGTGACGAGCGTCAGCTATGCCCTGGTAAGCTTCGCCGAGGTCGAGACGCTCGAAGCAGCGGCGGGCAGCGCGCCGATCGACCTTACCGGCAACCGGTTCAACCAGCTTCTGATCGGCAATGACGGCGCCAACGTCCTTGACGGCGGCGCCGGCATCGACGTCCTGAACGGCCTTGGCGGCGACGACCTTCTCTATGTCGACGATGCCGGCGACGTCGTGATCGAGGCGGAGGGCGGCGGCAGCGACCGCGTCGTCGCCAGCGTCAGCTACGCGCTGGGCGACAGCTCGGTCGAAGTGCTGGAAGCAGCCGCCGGCAGCGCCGCGATCAACCTGACCGGCAACGGCCTAGCCAATGCGATCCGAGGCAATGATGGCGCGAACCTGCTCAACGGCGGCGGCGGGGCGGACGACCTGTCGGGCGGCCGGGGCAACGACACCTATATCGTCGACAACGGATCGGACCTCGTCCACGAGCTGTCGGGCGAAGGTTCGGATCTCGTCTACACGTCGGTGAGCTACGCGCTCGCGGCGGGTGAGGCGATCGAGGCGCTGTCGACCCAGGCGCATGGCGGCACCGCCGCGATCAACCTGATCGGCAACGAGTTCGCCCAGACCATTTACGGTAATTTCGGCGCCAACGTCATCGACGGCCGCGGCGGCGCGGACGTGATGGCGGGCTTTGCCGGCGACGATCTTTACATCGTGGACAATGCCGGCGACCAGGTGCTGGAGGGGATTGGCCAGGGCAATGACTCGATCGTCACCAATGTCAGCTACGTGCTCTCTTCCAACCAGGAGATCGAGACGCTCTCGACCCAGACCCATGCGGGGACGGACGACCTGTTCCTGACCGGCAATCAGTATAACAATACCCTGATCGGCAATGCCGGCGACAACATCTTGAACGGCGTCGGCGGCGCCGACGTGATGATCGGCCTCGACGGCGACGACACTTATGCGATCGACGATCTCGGCGACCTGGTCATCGACCTCGAGAACCAGGGCAACGACCTCG